>NZ_JBHXHX010000017.1:25961-198571 GCF_042723915.1 Streptomyces sp. NPDC058335
CGGGGGGGGGCCGGGCGCCGGGGGGGGGGCCGGTTGGGGGGGGGGGGGGGGGGGGGGCGCTGCGGCCCCCCCCCACCGCCCCGGGAGGTCACTTGACCCGGCCGTACCAGACGCTCTTGGTCCAGATCTTCTGGAGCCGCACCACGTCCCCGGTCTTCGGGGAGTGCCAGATCTTGCCCTTACCGGCGTAGATCCCGACGTGGTAGACGTTCGACCCCGAGTGGAAGAACACCAGATCCCCGGCCTTGCGGCTGCCTGCGGAGATGTGGCGCGTCTTGTTGTACTGCTGGGCGGCGGTGCGCGGCAGCTTCTTGCCCGCCTTCTTGAACGAGTACAGCGTCAGCCCGGAGCAGTCGAACCTGTTCGGCCCGGCGGCCCCGTACCGGTACGGGGAGCCCTTCTTGGAGGCCGCGATCTGAAGTGCCTTCGTCGCCGGCGTGGCCGCCGCCGCGTCGGAGGCGACACCTGGGACCACGATCGAGCCGCCCACGGCGGCGATGGCGAACGCCGAGGCCGTACCGGCCCGAGCCATGAGCGACGGGACACGATTGAGCGCAGTCATGCGCAACCCTTCGTCAGCCGCCTGTGAAGGATGACCTGTCGGATTCGGGCTGGCGAAGTTGCCCGGCCGCTGCTGCGGCTTCACCCCAAGGGCTGCTCGGCCCGGCGCCTCCCCTTTCGGGGACGATCCGGTCCGGCGACCCGTCTTGCTCGGGTCCTCCACTCCTGCCGATGCACTTCTGTCGACTCGGGCATCCGGGCGGCGGCAGGACTCGGCGTCCGCCCGGACCGCCCCGCCGCTTGTGGCGGGGGCTTGTCGTCAGTCAGGGATCTTGGCGCACCGATGTCCGAAAATCCCAACGGAACCGGGGATTTGTGGGGTTACTCACCACTCACCCGTTCGGGTGGACACCCTGATGTTCGATCAGATGTCAAGGTGCCACAAGGCCTCCGACCAGCGCAGGAACCCTGGATTCCGCCCACTTCCTCCCCGCTCCGCGCAACTTCTGGGGGTCGGAGAAGCAGCCACCGGTACTCCGAACAGGGGTACGCCATTTGGTCCGTTTGAGTCGTGGCCCGGACGTCACGCACGTGGCGCCGACCGTCCGGACCGGACGGACACGGGTCAACTGTCGGAGAGCGGCGGCATCGTGACGCGCGCCGTGCGGCGCTCCCCGTCGAGCACGCGCAGCGCCCGCGCGAGCGTCGGCGCGTGCAGTTCGCTCTCGCCCCGCTGATGCATCAGCGTCAGCGCGTCCCGCAGCGCGGTCGCCCGGCTCACCAGCGCCTGGGCGGCCCGCAGCCCGCCGTAGGTGTCTCCGCGCCGGGCGGGGTTGATGCGGCCGAGCAGGTCGACCACCTCCAGGTAACGGTCGATCAGTTCGGCCTCGGCGCGGGTCAGCGCGGGCAGCGGCGGCAGGTCGGGAAGCATCGCCGGCTCACCTCGCGTCCGGCGCGCCGCCGGTGACCCTGCGGCCGGGCGCGACCCGGTCCACCAGGCCGTACTCCACGGCCTCCCGCGCGTCGAGGATCAGGTCCCGCTCGATGTCCGCGCTCACCTGCCGGGGGTCACGCCCGGTGTGCCGTACGAGCATCTCCTCCAGGCGGGATCGGGTGCGGGCCAGCTCCTCGGCCCGGACGACCAGGTCGCTCGTCCGCCCCTCGACCGGCTCGGGCAGCGCGGGCCGGCGGAGCACCACGCGGGCGCCCGGCAGCGCGGACCGCTTGCCCGGTGTGCCCGCGGCGAGCAGGACGGCGGCGGGGGAACCGGCCCGGCCGAGGCAGACGGTCGCCACGTCGCAGGCGATGTGGCGGAGCGTGTCGTAGACGGCGGACATGGCGCTGAACGAGCCGCCGGGGGAGTTGACGTACAGGGAGATGTCCCGGTCCGGGTCGCGGTGCTCCAGGTACATGAGCCGGGCCATCAGGTCGTTCGCCGCCGCGTCGTCGATCGGCGTCCCCAGGAGGACGATCCGCTCCTCCAGAAGCTTCGCGCAGGGGTCCAGCGTTCTGTGTCCCGCGCTCGTGCGTTCGGTGAACTCGGGCAGCACGGGGCGGGCGGACGGTCGGGTCATGAGAGCCCCTCCTTCGGCGTCTGTAAAAAATGTACAGGACGTACGTGACGTTAGAATGGGGTCATGGCCTACGAGATTCCGGTGACACAAGCCAGGGCTGAGCTCGCCGACCTGATCAACCGGGTGGTGTACGGCGGCGAGCGCGTCGTCGTGACGCGCCACGGCAAGCCCCTCGTCGCCCTCGTCTCCGCCGCCGACCTGGAGCGACTCGATGCGCTGGACGCGCTCGAGGCCTCGGCCGGGGAGCAGGTGGTCAGCTCCGTCTCGGCCGTCCGGGAGGTGGCGTCCGCTGCCCGTGAACGGCAGCGGTTCGGGATCGCGGCGGAACACCGCAGGCCCGATCCCTCCTAGGCGCCCTCCCAGGCACACGCAAAGACCGTGCGCCTCCGTTCGCTACGGCGGAGGCGCACGGTCGGTCCGTGTGGCGTACTGGGGGCGGGGGCGAGGGCGGTGCGGGTCAGCCCACGAGCGCGGGCTCCCGCTCCGGGGCCGGTCCGGCCTCCTTCCGCCGCTTCTCGAGCGCGTCGCCCAGCATGACCGCCCCCAGGCCCAGCACGGCCCACCAGGTGAGGGTCAGGGCCGGGCCGGTCGCCGCCGCGCCGTCGAAGAACGCCACGGAACGCAGCAGCGTGCTCCCCGCGCCCGGCGGCAGCCACTGGCCGATCGCCCCGACCGGCTCGGGCAGCATCTGCGGCGCCGAGGCCGCCCCGGAGAAGGGATTGCCGAGGAACATCAGCACGAACGCCATCGCCCCGATGCCCGCCGTGCCGAGAAGGGCGGCGCACCCGGCCACGGCCGCGCCCACCGCCAGCGTGGACAGTCCGAGGGTCGCCGCCTCCGCCCACCAGTCACCGGTGAGCACGCCGAGCCAGCTGTCGGCGAGGGCCGCCGCGACCACGCCCACCAGGGCAGCCGCGCCGACGAGCGCGAGCGCGGCGCGGAATCCGCGGAGCCCGAGCAGGGTCACCACCGCGCCCGCCGCGATACCGGCGATCGCCAGCGGCAGCACGCTCGCGTTGAGCGCCGCGCCGCGGGGATCCGCGGCCGGCGCGGCGACCACGTCCACCGTCCGCACCTCACCCCCGTCGGCGGCGGCCTGCCCGGTCACCGCCTGCTGCAACAACTGGGCGACGACGGGGCTCGCGGCCGAGGCCGTCAGCAGTTCGGGGCCCCGGGCGGTCACGACCACGGCGCCGTATACGGTCCGGTCCTCGACGGCGGCGCGGGCGGCGGCCTCGTCGGCGTAGTGGTGGATCTCGAAGGCGCCCTCCTGTCGCGTCAGCTTCTCCTCGATGCCCGCCGTGGCGGCGGGCGGACCGGCCACGCCGAGCGGGAGGTCGCGGGGCGCGGTGCGCGCCGCGGGCCACGCGAAGGCCCACAGGGCGAGCGCGGCGAGAAGCGGGACGAGGACGACGACCGCGATCGCGCGCAGGGCGGGGCCCCTGGGGGCGGGGGCGGAAGCGGTGGACATGGGGTTCCTCCGGAGGGCCAGGCATAAAGAAGGATCGTTCGTTTTAGATGGGCCACCACCGTGCGCCGCGCGAGCGGGACTTGTCAAGAAGGAACGTTCGTTTTAGCTTGGGAGTCATGGCACGCGTATCCCAGGCCCACCTCGACGCCCGCCGCCGGCAGATCCTCGACGCCGCCGCGCTCTGCTTCGCCCGCAACGGCTTCCACGCCACGTCCATGCAGGACGTGCTGAAGGAGGCCGACCTCTCGGCCGGAGCGGTGTACCGCTACTTCAGCGGCAAGGAGGAACTGATCGCCGCGATCGTCTCCGAGGTGCTCGGCGGGGTCCGGGCGGCCTTCGAGGAGGCCGCCCGGCAGAGCCCGCCGCCGCCCCTCGACCTCCTGGTGGCCTCGGTCCTCGGCCGCACCCTCGCCACCCGCGCCACCCTGATCCTCGATGGCGCGCCCGCCTTCCCGCGCCTCGTCGTCCAGGCATGGTCGGAGATCCCGCGCAACGCCGAACTGGCGGCCGTCCTGCGCGAGGGCTACGACGCGGTGCGCGCGGCCTGGGGGCGGATCGTCGAGAACCACCAGGAAGCCGGCCGGATGCGCGCGGACATCCCCCCGGACCACGTGGCCCGGACGATGATCGCCGTCGTCATGGGCTTCCTGGCCCAGCAGGCTCTCTTCGGCCCGGCCCCCGTCGACATCCTGCGTGACGGCCTGCGCGCCCTGATGAGCGTGCCGGGCGAGCAGCCGCAGCCTTCGCGATCACCGCTGGGTTAACGTCGTCGAAATGCGGTCCAACTAGCCTGCCCCTCCACGCCACCAGGCACTTTGCCGGATGGCCGCGGCAAACCGGGCCCCGCACGGTCCGGAGCGAGGATGTGAGGTGGGACGTGCAACTGACCCCGCACGAGCAGGAGAGGCTGCTGATCCATGTGGCGGCCGACGTCGCCGAGAAGCGCCGGGCCCGTGGGCTCAGGCTCAACCACCCCGAGGCCGTCGCCCTCATCACGGCGCACATCCTGGAGGGCGCGCGGGACGGCCGTACCGTCGCCGAGCTGATGGCCTCCGGCCGCAAGCTGCTCACTCGCGACGACGTCATGGAGGGCATCCCCGAGATGATCCACGACGTCCAGGTCGAGGCGACCTTCCCGGACGGCACCAAGCTCGTCACCGTCCACGACCCGATCGTCTGAGGGGGGCGTCGATGATTCCCGGAGAGTTCCTGTTCGCCTCGGGCCCGATCGTCTACAACGCGGGACGCGAGGTCACCCGGCTCACCGTCCTCAACGCCGCCGACCGGCCCGTCCAGGTCGGCTCCCACTACCACTTCGCCGAGGCCAACCCCGGACTGGAGTTCGACCGCGCCGCCGCGCGCGGCAAGCGGCTGAACGTCGCCGCCGGCACCGCCGTCCGCTTCGAACCCGGGATCCCCGTCGACATCGAACTCGTACCGCTCGCCGGCGCCCGGATCGTGCCCGGACTCCGCGGGGAGACCGGAGGTGCCCTCGATGCCTGAGATCTCGCGTGCCGCGTACGCCGACCTGTTCGGCCCGACCACCGGGGACCGCATCCGGCTCGCCGACACCGATCTGCTCATCGAGATCGAGGAGGACCGCTCCGGCGGGCCCGGTCTCGCCGGGGACGAGGCCGTGTTCGGCGGCGGCAAGGTCATCCGCGAGTCGATGGGCCAGGCCCGCGCCACCCGCGCGGAGGGCACCCCGGACACCGTGATCACCGGTGCCGTCATCGTCGACCACTGGGGAATCGTCAAGGCCGACGTCGGCATCCGCGACGGCCGCGTCACCGGCATCGGCAAGGCCGGCAACCCGGACACCATGGACGGCGTCCACCCGGACCTGGTGATCGGGCCGGAGACCGAGGTCATCGCCGGCAACGGACGGATCCTCACGGCCGGCGCGGTCGACGCGCACGTCCACTTCATCTGCCCCCAGATCGCCGACGAGGCGCTGTCCTCGGGCGTGACCACCCTGGTCGGCGGCGGCACCGGACCGGCCGAGGGCTCGAAGGCGACGACCGTCACGCCCGGCCCCTGGCACCTGGCCCGCATGATGGAGGCGATGGAGCAGTACCCGCTCAACATCGGCTTCCTCGGCAAGGGCAACACCGTCTCGCACGAGGCGATGCTCTCCCAGATCCGGGGCGGCGCACTGGGTCTGAAGCTGCACGAGGACTGGGGCTCCACCCCGGCCGTCATCGACGCCTCCCTCACGGTCGCCGACCGGACCGGCATCCAGGTCGCCATCCACACGGACACGCTGAACGAGGCAGGGTTCGTCGGCGACACCCTCGCGGCGATCGCCGGGCGGGGCATCCACGCGTACCACACCGAGGGCGCGGGCGGCGGGCACGCGCCCGACATCATGACCGTCGTCTCCCAGCCGCACGTGCTGCCGAGTTCGACGAACCCGACCCGGCCGTACACCGTCAACACCGCCGAGGAACACCTCGACATGCTGATGGTGTGCCACCACCTGAACCCGGCGGTGCCGGAGGACCTCGCCTTCGCCGAGTCCCGGATCCGGCCCTCCACGATCGGCGCGGAGGACATCCTCCACGACCTCGGCGCCATCTCGATCATCTCCTCCGACGCCCAGGCGATGGGCCGGGTCGGCGAGGTGATCCTGCGGACCTGGCAGACGGCGCATGTGATGAAGCGACGCCGGGGCGCACTGCCCGGGGACGGCAGCGCCGACAATCACCGCGTGCGCCGTTACATCGCCAAGTACACGATCAACCCCGCGCTCGCGCAGGGCCTGGCGAGGGAGATCGGCTCCGTCGAGACCGGCAAGCTCGCCGACCTCGTCCTGTGGGAACCGGCGTTCTTCGGCGTCAAGCCGCACCTCGTCATCAAGGGCGGACAGATCGCGTACGCGCAGATGGGCGACGCCAACGCGTCCATCCCCACCCCGCAGCCGATCCTGCCGCGTCCCATGTTCGGGGCGATCGGGCGGGCACCGGCCGCCAACTCGTTCAACTTCGTCGCGCCGTTGGCGATCGAGGACGGGCTCCCGCAACGCCTCCAGCTCGGCAAGAAGTTCCTCGCCATCGACTCCACACGAGCCGTGACCAAGGCCGACATGCGGGAGAACGACGCCCGCCCGCGGGTCGAGGTCGACCCCGACAGCTTCGCCGTGCGCATCGACGGCGAGCTGGTCGAGGCGACACCGGCGGCGGAACTGCCCATGGCCCAGCGCTACTTCCTCTTCTGATGGGCCGTCCGATGAGCCGTACGGTGAGTCTTCCGGTGAGTTTCCGATGAGCAGGGCGGCGCTTCTCGTCCTGGCCGACGGCCGCTTCCCCGCCGGCGGGCACGCACACTCCGGCGGGGCGGAGGAGGCCGTCAAGGCGGGGCGGATCACCGACGCGGCGAGCCTGGAGGACTTCTGCCGGGGCCGGCTGCACACGGCCGGACTCGTGGCGGCGGCGCTGGCCGCTGCCGCGGCGGCCGGCGCCGATCCGGTCGAACTGGACGCCGCCGCCGACGCGCGGACGCCGTCGCCCGCGCTGCGGGTGGCCGCGCGCCGGCTCGGACGACAGCTGATGCGGGCGGCGCGGGCCACCTGGCCGAGTGCCGAACTGGACGCCCTGGCCCGGGAGTTCCCCAAGGGGGCGCATCAGCCGGTGGTGCTCGGGCTGACGGCCCGTGCGGCCGGGCTCGGAGCTCCGGACGCGGCGTACTGCGCGGCGTACGAGAGTGTGAGCGGGTCGGCATCTGCGGTGGTGCGGCTGCTGAGCCTGGATCCGTTCGAGGCTACGGCCGTGCTGGCGCGGGTCGCTCCGGAGGTGGACCGGGTCGCCGATCGGGCTGTCGTCGCAGGGGTGGGGGTGCTGGGGGAGGGCGTCGGTGTGCTGCCTTCCGCGTCCGCGCCGTTGTTGGAGATCGGGGCGGAGGCGCATGCGGGGTGGGGGGTGCGGTTGTTCGCTTCATGAGGGGGTTTCGCCCCCGCCGCCCCTTCCCGTCCCGTCCCGGGGGCTGCGCCCCCGGACCCCCCTTTCGGCCTGCACGGCCTCGTCCTCGAACGCCGGACGGGCTGGAAATGCCGAGTCAGTCACAAAGGAGTCGTCATGCATCTTGATCATTCCCATCACGGGCCCGCCGCCGTCAGTGCCGACGCTCGTCGGGCCGATGGGGCTCGTCGGGCTCTTCGGCTGGGGCTCGGGGGGCCCGTGGGGTCCGGAAAGACGGCGACCGTCGCCGCGCTCTGTCGGGCGTTGCGTGATGAGTTCTCGCTGGCTGTCGTCACCAACGACATCTACACCCGTGAGGACGCCGAGTTCCTGTTGCGGGAGGCCGTGCTGCCGCCCGAGCGGATCACGGCCGTCGAGACAGGGGCCTGTCCGCACACCGCCATCCGGGACGACATCTCCGCCAACCTCGAAGCGGTGGAGGACCTGGAGGACGAGGCCGGGCCGCTGGATCTGGTGCTCGTCGAGTCCGGTGGGGACAACCTCACCGCCACCTTCTCCAAGGGCCTCGTGGACGCGCAGATCTTCGTCATCGACGTCGCCGGCGGGGACGACATCCCCCGCAAGGGCGGTCCCGGCGTCACCACCGCCGACCTGCTCGTCGTCAACAAGACCGACCTCGCGCCGTACGTCGGCTCCGACCTCGCCCGGATGGCCGCCGACGCCAAGGCGCAGCGCGCCGAACTGCCCGTCGTGTTCCAGTCGTTGAGGAGTGAGGACGGGGTCCGGGAAGTCGCCGCGTGGGTGCGGGAGCAACTCGCCGCGTGGACGGCGTGACATGAGCGGTGTGCACGCCACCGCGCGGATCCGGGCGCGCGAGGACGGCCGCGGGGGCACCGCCCTGCCCGTGCTGGAGAGCGACGGGCCGCTCGCACTGCGGCGGACCCGCGGTGACGCCGGCGAGGCCCGCGTCATGCTGGTCGGCGCGATGAGCGGGCCCCTCGGCGGCGACCGCTTCGCCGTCGAGGCCGACGTCGGGAGCGGCGCCCGGCTGCGCGTCGGCTCGGCCGCCGCCACCATCGCCCTGCCCGGCCAGGTCAAGGACGAGGCCCACTACGCCGTACGCCTCGACGTCGCCGACGGTGGCGAACTGCACTGGCTGCCCGAGCAGTTGATCTCCGCACGGGGCAGCGACCTGTACGTCACCACCCGCGCCGACCTCGCCCCCGGCGCCCGGCTCGTCCTGCGCGAGGAGCAGGTGCTCGGCCGGGCGGGCGAGGAACCCGGCCGCCTCACCAGCCGGCTGGTCGTCCGGGTCGGCGGGCGCGCCGTCCTCGACCAGGAACTCAGCAGCGGGCCGGGCGCTCCCGGCGGCTGGGACGGCCCCGCCGTCCTCGCGGGACATCGCGCCGTCGGACAGATCGTCGTCGTACGGCCGGAGTTCACCGACGGGCCCGTCACCGCCCGGATGCTGGGCGAGAGCGCCACGCTCGTGCCGCTGGCCGGGCCCGCCGCCCTGGTCACCGCGGTCGCGCCGGACGGCCTGCGGCTGCGGCGTGTTCTGGACGAGGCCCTCAAGTCCCTGAGCTGACCCCGCCGTTCATCCGGTGAGCGGGACCCGCTTCTCCGGTTATCGGATTGGCAAAGAAGGTCAACGACACCTGTTCTCAGGCACCTCACAGCAGCAAGGATCCCCGTACTGACGTTCTGAAACCGACGAACTGAGATACGGGGAGGGCCCACTTGAGGGACATACGACCGACCAGACGGACGGCGGCGCTCGGCTCGGCCGGCGCACTCGTCGCCGCGACGCTGGTCGCCGGCGCCGTCATGGCACCGACCGCGAGCGCGACCAGCGACCGGTCGGGGCAGGACCGCGAGATGCGCGGCGCCGCGATCGCCGCCGAGCGGGCCGCGAAGGCCGGCATCGACTGGCAGGACTGTCCGGCCGACTGGGGGCTGGAGAAGCCCATCCAGTGCGGCTATGTGACCGTGCCGCTCGACTACGCCAAGCCCAACGGCAAGCAGATCCGGATCGCCGTCGACCGCATCGGCAACACCGGCACCGAGGAGGAGCGCCAGGGCGCCCTCGTCTACAACCCCGGCGGCCCCGGCGGCTCCGGCCTGCGCTTCCCGCGCCGGGTCACCACCAAGGCCCCCGTCTGGGCCAACATCGCCAAGGCCTACGACTTCGTGGGCTTCGACCCGCGCGGTGTCGGCCACTCCGCGCCCATCTCCTGCGTCGACCCGCAGGAGTTCGTCAAGGCGCCCAAGGCCGACCCGGTCCCGGACACCGAGGCCGACAAGCGCGCCCAGCGCAAGCTCGCCCGCGAGTACGCCGAGGGCTGCTACGAGCGCAGCGGCGACATGCTGCCGTACATGACCACGCCGAACACCGTGCGCGACCTCGACGTCGTCCGGGCCGCCCTCGGCGAGAAGAAGCTGAACTTCCTCGGCGTCTCCTACGGCACCTACCTCGGCGCCGTCTACGGCACCCTGTTCCCGGGGCACGTGCGCCGGATGGTCGTCGACAGCGTGGTGAACCCCTCGCGCGAGAAGATCTGGTACCAGGCCAACCTCGACCAGGACGTCGCCTTCGAGGGCCGCTGGAAGGACTGGCAGGACTGGGTCGCCGCCAACGACGCCACCTTCCACCTCGGCACCACCCGCGCCGCCGTCCAGGCCAAGTGGCTCGACCTGCGCGCCACCGCCAAGAAGAACCCCCTCGGCGGCGTCGTCGGCCCCGCCGAGCTGATCTCCTTCTTCCAGAGCGCCCCTTACTACGACTCCTCGTGGGTGCCGGTCGCCACCGTCTTCAGCAAGTACGTCGCCGGTGACACCCAGGCCCTCATCGACGCCGCCGCCCCCGACCTGTCGGACACGGCAGGCAACGCAAGTTCGGAGAACGGCAACGCCGTCTACACGGCCGTCGAGTGCGCCGACGCCAAGTGGCCCACCAGTTGGACCAGGTGGGACCGCGACAACACGCGTCTGCACAAGGACCACCCGTTCATGACCTGGGCCAACGCCTGGATGAACCTGCCGTGCGCCACCTGGCCGGTCAAGCAGCAGACGCCGGTGAACGTCAAGAGCCACAAGAACCTGCCTCCCGTGCTCATCGTGCAGTCCGAGCGGGACGCGGCCACGCCCTACGAGGGCGCCGTCGAACTGCACGAGCGCTTCAAGGGCTCACGCCTGATCACCGAGACGGACGCCGGCTCCCACGGCGTCACCAGCCTGGCCAACTCCTGCATCAACACCCGGGTGGACACCTACCTCCTCACGGGCAAGCTGGACACCGCGGACGTGACCTGCGCCCCGCACGCCACGCCCAAGCCGTGAGCAGCGGCTGACACGACAGTGAGGGGCGGCCGGATCATCCCGGCCGCCCCTCACCCGTACCGCTGTGCCGCCCTACCGTCCGTCCGGCGTCAACGCCTCGGCAGCCGGGGGAACCTGCGCGCCTTCTCCTTCGCCGCCGCCGCTTCCTCCGCCTTCACCTCGGCCGCGTACCGGTCGACGTACTCCTGTCCCGACAGCGTCAGGATCGCGTACATGATCTCGTCGGTGATCGCGCGCAGGACCGCCTTCTCCCCTTCCATGCCGGCGTAGCGGGAGAAGTCGAGGGGCTCGCCGAAGCGGATCGTCACGGGGTGGATGTTCGGGATCTTCTTGCCGGGCGGCTGGGCCTCGAAGGTGCCGATCATCGCGCAGGGCACGACGGGCACCCCGGCCCGCAGGGCCATCACCGCGACGCCGACCTTGCCCTTGTAGAGGCGGCCGTCGTGCGAGCGCGTGCCCTCCGGGTAGATGCCGAGCAAGTCGTCCCCGCTCAGCACGCCGAGGCCCTCACGGATGGCGGCCTGGCCCGCGTCCTTGCCGGAGCGGTCGACCGGGATCTGCCCCGCGCTGCGGAAGAAGGCCGCGGTCAGCCGGCCCTTGACGCCGGGGCCCGTGAAGTACTCGGCCTTCGCCAGGAACGTGATGCGCCGCTTGAGGATCGCCGGCATCAGGAAGTGGTCGGAGAAGGACAGGTGGTTGCCCGCGATGATCGCCGCTCCCGACGCCGGCACATGTTCGAGTCCCTCGATGCGGGGCCGGAACACCAGGCGCAGCAGCGGTCCCAGCACCACGTATTTCAGGAGGTAGTAGAACAACGGGTGGCTCCTCAATCCGGCGGATCGGCTCAACCGCCGTGTTCCAGCAGGTCAACCGGCATGGTGTGGGGTGCAAGTCTAGGCGGGGCCCGGTGCGGCCGGAACCCGCGCGCGGCGACGTCACGAGCCGTGCCGCACCCCGCTGTCGGCTCTCACCGCCGGACGATGACCAGGGACGTGTCGTCGGTCGCGCCTGGTGCACCCCGACGGCCGCGTGGAGTTCCTGGATCGGTCCCCCCGTTCGACGCCCGCCCCGCCCCCCGGCCGCAGGCGGTCACCGCCTACACCTCGGGCTCGCTGCTGACCCTGTACACCGACGGCCTGGTGGGACGGCGGCGCGAGGACACCGGCCTCGCCCGCCTCGCCGACTCCCCCACCCGGCACCGGGACGCCGCCCCGGAGGAACTCGCCGACGCCGTCCTGCTGGAGCTGCTGCCGCACGGGGGCCGGGGATTGCCGCGTCGCGGACCCGGCGCCGTCCACGACGTGGGCGTAGCGGCCCAGGCGTCCAGTGCCTGGGCAGGGCCTGGAACACCGCCGTGTAGTCGATCGCCGAGTCGTCCATGGCCGCGCCCCGTCTGCCGGCACTGCGCCATGTTCGTACGCTGTGCTGCGGAAGCTCCGTCAGACGCCGGGGTCGGTGAGTGACTGCTCGGCCCAGATGATCTTGCCGTCGGGGACGAAACGCGTGCCCCAGCGCCGCGTGACCTGCGAGACCAGCAGCAGACCGCGGCCGCCCTCGTCGGTGGTGCGGGGATGGCGCACGTGCGGGGTCGTGGCACCGCCGTCGTGGACCTCGCAGACCAGGGTGCGCTCGCGGATCAGGCGCAGCCGGATCGGGCCGCTGGCGTACCGGATGGCGTTGGTGACCAGCTCGCTGACGACCAGCTCGGTGGTGAACGACAGCTCCGCCAGGTCCCACTCCGCGAGCCGGCGGGCCGCGGCCTTGCGGGCCTCGGCGACCGCGGCCGGATCGGCGGGCAGCTCCCACTGCGCGACCCGGTCCGGGGGCAGCCGACGCGTGCGGGCCATCAGCAGGGCCACGTCGTCGTGCGGGCGGTCCGGGACCAGCACGTCGATCACCGTCCGGCAGCGCAGCTCGAGGGAGTCCGTCCTCGCCGCCAGCGCCCGCACCAGCCGCTCCCGTCCGGCGTCCGGCGTCCACTGATCACCCTGGGACAGCAACCCGTCCGTGTGCAGCGCCAGCGTGCTGCCCTCCGGCAGCAGCAGCTCGGCCGACTCGAACGGCGGTCCGCCCGCCCCGAGCGGCGGCCCCTGCGGCAGGTCGACGAACGTGATCGTGCCGTCGGGCAGGACGACCGCCGGGGCGGGATGTCCGGCGGCGGCCATGGCACACCGCCCGTCCACGGGGTCGTACACCACATAGAGACACCCGGCCCCCACGGCCCGCGCCGGCTCCCCGTCGCCGTCCTCCGATCCTCCTTCGTCCTCCTGGGCCGTGCGGGACACCAGGTCGTCGAGGTGGGCGAGGACCTCGTCGGGCGGCAGCTCCAGGGCGGCCAGGGTGCGGACGGCGGTGCGCAGCCGCCCCATGGCCGCGGCGGCGTCGATGCCGTGCCCCTGCACCTCGCCCACGACGAGGGCCACCCGGGCTCCCGACAGCGGGATGAGGTCGTACCAGTCGCCGCCGAGACCCGTCAGTACGTCGGCCGGCCGGTAGCAGGCGGCCACCTCGACCGCCTCCTGCTCGGGCAGCCGGTGCGGGAGCAGACTGCGCTGGAGCACCAGCGCCGCGTCGCGCTCGCGGGTGTAGCGGCGGGCGTTGTCCACGCAGACGGCGGCGCGCGAGACGAGATCCTCGGCCAGCGTCACATCGTCCTCGTCGAAGGGCTCCTGCGTGGAACGGCGCAGGAACGTGGTCACGCCCAGGATGGCGCCGCGCGCCCGCACGGGCACGACCAGCACGCTGGGCGGCCCCGCCCCGGTGCCCACCGGGGGCAGGTCGGGACTCCACTCCGCGGCTTCCGGCCCGAGCCGGTCCGCGCGCCAGGCCCGCCCGGTGACCAGACAGCGTGCCGCGGGTGACCCGGCCGGATGGGACACGACGACATCGGCGCCGGCGCCCGTACCACCGCCCGCCGACCGCAGCCCCGCCCGGCGCAGCTCCACGGACCCGTCCGGCCCCTCGGCCCGCCCCACCACGGGCTCGGCACCCCGCAGCACCGACTCCAGCAGATCCACGGCTACGGCGTCGGCGAAACCCGGCACCACCACGTCGGCGAGCTCCTGCGCGGTCCGGGCGATGTCCAGGCTGCGGCCGATGTGCCGGCCGGCCCGGTCCAGGAGGGCGAGGCGCTGCCGTGCGCGGTGCCGGTCGGTGATGTCCACGACCGTGTAGTAGACGCCCATCGGCCGGCGGCGGTCGTCGTCGAGGCGGGTGAACGACAGCATGTGTGCCGTCTCCCGGAACGGCGCGGCCCGCAGGCGCCCGACGTGCTCGTAGCCGACGACGGGCTCGCCGGTCTCCAGCACCTGCCGCATCCGTGCCTCGACCGCGTCCGCGTCGAAGCCCGGCTGGACGTCCGCCAGCCGCAGCCCCAGCCGGCTCTCGGGCGCGCCGCCGCCGAACTGGGCCAAGGTCGCGTTCGACCACACGAACCGCAGGTCCGTGTCCACGATCGCGATACCGATCGGCGAACCGGCGACCATCTGCTCCAGCACGGAGCGGCTCATGCTCCAGCCGTGGGCTTCGCCCATCTCGTTCACCAGGACCAGCCAGCGCCCCGGCCCGCCGGGCTCGTCCGCCGACGTGATCCGCGCCATCACCGGCACCGGATGCTGGTCCTTGCGGCGGGCCGACAGCAGTCCGGCCCACCCGCCGGACCGACGGCACAGCTCCAGTACGTCCGGCACCCGCGCGGCGTCCCCGACGGTCAGCAGCCCGGCCAGATCCTTGCCCACCGCCTCCGCGGCCGTATAACCGAACAGCCGCTCGGCGTCCCTGGTCCAGCTGGTCACCACACCCCGCGCGTCGAGCAGCAGCGGCACGGCATCCGCCACATCGAACCACCGACGGGCATCATCGCCCACGTCGTGACCGCCCACGGCCGCCCTCTCCGTCGCTGAGAGTCCTGAGAGTCCTCTACCACCTCTCGACTCCATCTTCACCCTGCACCCGCAGGAGGGCCCTCCGGCGGTCAGCGGAACACCACGATGAGCGGCCGGTGGGGGGCAGCGCATCTGCCTCCGGCGGAGAGCGGGGTACGGCGCGCACGGCCGGGGCGCGGGCCCCGGCGGGGCCGAAGGGCCGGCGCTCCCGAGGTGATTGCCGAACGGCTTCCGCGTGTCACGCCCGCCGGGGGCGTGCGCACACAACCCCATGGCGCCGCAGTGGGCGCAGCCCTTCGTGGCCGATGGGGCGAAGCCCCAGCGGCGAAGGTCAGGCGACCTCGCTGCCCCTCCCGCCGCAGCCGTGCGCCGCGCGCAACCCATCCCGCCGCAGCCGGGCTGCCGCGCGGTCCGCGTAGCCCTTCCGGTTACTGGGGGTGGTGTGCCTGCGGAGGTGAGGGGCGGCGATCCCCGTCGGCACGCCCGCCGTCGGCGTGCGCCGCGCGTATCCGTCATCGCGGCGCAGCCACACGCAGCCGGGCTGCCGCGCACCGGGCATAGCCGTTGGGGCTCCTGGGGGTGGTGTGCCTGCGGAGGTGAGGGGCGGCGATCCCCGTCGGCATGCCTGCCGTCGGCGTGCGCCGCGCGTATCCGTCATCACGGCGCAGCCACACGCAGCCGGGCTGCCGCGCACCGGGCATAGCCGTTGGGGCTCCTGGGGTGGTGCGCCTGCGGAGGTGAGGGGCGGCGATCCAAGCCGGCACGCCCGCCGCAGGCGATCCCGCGGCGCAGCCGCACCCCCTCCACTCCCGCCCACCGGGCGCAGCCCTCGGGGCCGAAGGGGCGGAGCCCCTGGGAGACGGGAATGGGCAGGGGCGGCGGGGGCGAAGAACCCGCGAGGGAGCCGCCCCGCGAGCCCTCGCCTACCCCCCCAACACCCTCCCCAACGCCCCCAGCGCCATCCCCAGCTCCTCCTCCGTGATCGTCAGGGGCGGGGCCAGCCGGATGGTCGAGCCGTGGGTGTCCTTGACCAGGACGCCCTCCGCCAGCAGCCGTTCCCCGATCTCCCGGCCGCTTCCGATCGCCGGGTCCACGTCGACCCCCGCCCACAGCCCACGCGCGCGGAACCCGACGACACCCCGGCCGACCAGCCCGGTCAGCCCGTCCCGCAGGACACCCCCGAGTGTGGCCGCCCGCTCCTGGAACTCACCGGTCTCCAGGAGCGACACCACCGCCGTCCCCACCGCCGCCGCCAGCGGGTTCCCGCCGAACGTCGACCCGTGCGAACCCGGTTGCAGCACGGCCAGCACGTCCCGCCGTGCCACGACGGCGGACACCGGCACGATCCCCCCGCCCAGCGCCTTGCCGAGCAGCAGCACGTCGGGCACGACCTCCTCGTGTTCGACGGCCAGCGTCCGGCCGGTACGGCCCAGCCCGGACTGGATCTCGTCGGCGATGAGGAGGCACCCCCGGCGCCGGGTCAGTTCCCGCACCCCGGCCAGGTAGCCGTCGTCCGGGATGACGACCCCGGCCTCGCCCTGGATCGGCTCGATCAGGACGGCCGCGGTCGTCTCGTCGACAGCCGCCTCCAGCGCCGCGAGGTCGTTGTACGGCACGATCCGGAACCCCGGCGTGAAGGGCCCGAACCCGGCCCGCGCCGTCTCGTCGGTGGAGAAGCTGACGATCGTCGTCGTACGGCCGTGGAAGTTCTCCGCGGCGACGACGATCGTCGCCCGGTCGGCCGGCACCCCCTTCACCTCGTAGGCCCACTTGCGGGCCACCTTGATCGCGCTCTCGACGGCCTCGGCGCCGGTGTTCATGGGCAGCACCATGTCGAGCCCGGTCAGCGCGGCGAGCCGTTCCGCGAACTCGGCGAGCCGGTCGTTGTGGAAGGCGCGCGAGGTGAGCGTCAGCCGGTCGAGCTGCCGGTGCGCGGCCTCGACCAGCGCCGGGTGCCGGTGCCCGAAGTTCAGCGCCGAGTATCCGGCCAGCATGTCGAGGTAGCGGCGGCCCTCGACGTCCTCCACCCACGTCCCCTCCGCGCGCGCGACGACCACGGGCAGTGGGTGGTAGTTGTGCGCGAGGACGGGCTCCTCGGCCCGGATCAGGTCGGTGGACGTACGCGTACGAGCGGGTGCGGTCATGAACGGATCTCCTGGGTGCAGCACTTGATGCCACCGCCGGCCTTCTGGAACTCGGAGAGGTCGACGGGGACGGGGACATAGCCGCGCTCGGCGAGCCGGCCGGCGAGCGCCTCGGCGCGCGGGGCGATGAAGACGTTGCGGCCGTCGGAGACGGAGTTCAGCCCGAACGTCATCGCGTCGTCACGGGTGGCGAGCACCGCGTCCGGGTAGAGCCGGGCGAGCACCTCACGGCTGCCGGGCGAGAACGCCTCCGGGTAGTACGCGATGTTCTGATCGTCGAGCACGAACAGCGCGGTGTCCAGGTGGTAGAAGTGCGGGTCCACCAGCGTCAGGCTGACCACCGGGTGCCCGAAGAACTCCTGCACCTCCCGGTGCGCCTCCCGGGTCGTACGGAATCCGGTGCCGGCCAGCATGTACCGGCCGGTCCACACCAGGTCGCCCTCGCCCTCGCAGACGGACTCCGGCCGGTGGACGTCGAAGCCCGCCGTCCTGAACCACGTGTCGTAGTGGCCGGACTCGGGGCGCCGTTCGGGCGCGTGGAAGAGGGAGCCGAAGACGCGGCCCCCGACGACGACCGCGGAGTTCGCGGCGAAGACCATGTCGGGCAGCCCGGGGGCGGGCTCGACGGTGTCGACGGTGTGGCCGTGCGCACGGTAGGCGCGGATCAGCGCCTGCCACTGCTCGTGCGCCAGGTCGATGTCGACGGGGGAGTCGGGACGCATCCAGGGATTGATCGCGTACTGCACGGCGAAATGTCTGGGTTCACAGACGAGGAAGCGCCGAAGGCTCGGCACACGGCTGACGGTCACAGAGGGGTTCCTCCGCTGTTCCTGCGCTGTCGACTTGGGGTGACACCACGGTAGAAAGCGACCGCGACGCCCGACAAGGAAGAAGGGCTGCGTGTTCGCGCAGGAATGCTGCGTGTTTCGCGCGCTCAGCGCATGTCTGCTGCGTCGTCCGGGTCGGCGCTGGGTGCCGCGTGGGTCGCGCCCGCCTCCGGGCTCTCCGGCAGCAGGTGCGACAGCACCATCACACTGATCGTCTTGCGGATGAACGGCTCCACCCGGATGCGTTCCAGCACCTCCTCGAAGTGCCCCACGTCCCGCGCCCGCACATGCAGCAGCGCGTCCGCACCGCCGGTCACCGTCATCGCCGCGGTGATCTCGGGATGGTTGCGCACCACCTCCGTGAGCCGCCGAGGCGGCGCCGCCCCCTCGCAGTACACCTCCACGTACGCCTCCGTACGCCAGCCCAGCGCCGACGGCTGCACCGTCGCCGTGAACCCGGTGATCACGCCGCTGTCCCGCAGCCGGTCCACCCGGCGTTTGACCGCCGTCGCCGACAGCCCGATCGCCGTGCCGATCTCGGCGAAGCTCGTCCTGGCGTTCGCCATCAGCGCGGTGAGGATCTTCCGGTCGAGTTCGTCGAAAGGGGCGGGGCCGCTGTTCATGCGGGCACTGTATCCAGCGGATACGTCCGCACCCCGGTACATGTCCAGCCGTACGGATCGCCCCTACACTCCACCTTCATGCTGCGCGCCCTCGCCGTCGACGACGAACGCCCCTCGCTGGAGGAGCTGCTGTACCTGCTCACCGCGGATCCCCGGATAGGGAGCGTGGAGGGCGCCGGTGACGCGACGGAGGCGCTGCGCCGGATCAACAGGGCCCTGGAGTCCGGCCCCGACGGCCCGGAGGCCATCGACGTCGTCTTCCTCGACATACAGATGCCCGGCCTCGACGGCCTGGACCTGGCCCGGCTGCTCACCGGTTTCGCCCGCCCGCCCCTGGTCGTGTTCGTCACCGCCCACGAGGACTTCGCCGTCCAGGCCTTCGACCTGAAGGCCGTCGACTACGTCCTCAAACCGGTCCGCAAGGAACGCCTCGCCGAGGCCGTCCGCCGAGCCGCCGAACTGCGCGGCACCGCCCCGCGCATCCCCGTCCACGAGCCCGACCCCGACCAGATACCCGTCGAGCTGGGCGGGGTCACCCGGTTCGTCTCCGTCGACGACATCACCCACGTGGAGGCCCAGGGCGACTACGCCCGCCTGCACACCGACCGCGGCAGCCACCTCGTCCGCATCCCGCTGTCCACCCTGGAGGAGCGCTGGCGCGCCCGCGGCTTCGTCCGCATCCACCGCCGCCACCTCGTCGCCCTGCGCCACATAGGCGAACTCCGCCTGGACGCGGGCACCGTCAGCGTCGTCGTCGGCGGCGAGGAACTCCAGGTCAGCCGCCGCCACGCCCGCGAACTGCGGGACCTGCTGATGAGGAGGCCGTGACGGTGCCCCACCAGGACCCCGCCGAGCGCCGCGTCGTCGTCACCGGCCCGCCCCGCCGCACCCGCCGTACCTCCGGCTACTACCGCCCGCGCACCGAGATCGACGAGCAGACCACCCTCGGCCACACCTACGTCCGCTCCCTGATGCGCACCCAACTGCGCGCCGCCCTCACCGTGTTCGCCGTGCTCGTCCTCCTGGTCGGCCCGCTGCCCCTGCTGTTCGCGGCGATGCCGGACGCCCGCCGCCTGGAATGGGCGGTCCTCGGCTTCGGCCTGTACGCCCCGCTGGTGCTGCTCGCCCGCTGGTACGTCCGCCGCGCCGAACGCAACGAACGCGACCTCGTGCGCCTGGTCGAGGACCGATGAACTCCACGTTCGCCGTCCCCGCGGTTGCCCTGGTCGTCGTGGCGACCGTCCTCGTCGGCGCCTTCGGCCTGCGCATCTCCCGCACGACCTCCGACTTCTACGTCGCCTCCCGCACCGTCGGCCCCCGCCTCAACGCGGCCGCCATCAGCGGCGAGTACCTCTCCGCGGCCTCCTTCCTCGGCATCGCCGGACTGGTCCTCGTGCAGGGCCCGGACATGCTCTGGTACCCGGTCGGCTACACCGCCGGCTACCTGGTCCTGCTCCTCTTCGTCGCCGCCCCGCTGCGCCGCTCCGGCGCCTACACCCTCCCCGACTTCGCCGAGGCCCGCCTCGCCTCCCAAGCGGTACGACGGCTCGCGGGCGCCTTCGTCGTCGGCGTCGGCTGGCTCTACCTGCTGCCCCAGCTCCAGGGCGCCGGACTGACCCTGACCGTGCTGACCGGGGCGCCCGACTCCCTCGGCGGACTGATCGTCGCCGTCGTCGTCACCGCGACCGTCGCCGCCGGCGGCATGCGCAGCATCACCTTCGTGCAGGCCTTCCAGTACTGGCTCAAGCTCACCGCCCTCCTCGTCCCCGCCCTCTTCCTAATCCTCGCCTGGCAGGCCGACGGTGCGCCCCGGCACGTCTTCGAGGAGCCGCCCGCCTTCCGTGACCAGCGGGCCGTCCGCGTCGACACCACCCTCGACCTGAAGCTGGACCGGCCCCTGACCGTGACGGTGACCGGCACGGTCGACGGCCACCGGCACGAGCAGGCCGCCCTGCGCCTCCCCGCCGGCACCCACCGCATCGAACAGGGCGCGCGCCTCACCTTCACCCCTGGCACCCCCGTCCCCACCGCCGAGCGCGGCAGCAACGGCGGCATGTCCACCACCCTCGCCGCGGGCCGCGAGGAACGCCCCCTGTACGCGACGTACGGCCTGATCCTCGCCACCTTCCTCGGCACGATGGGTCTGCCGCACGTCGTCGTCCGCTTCTACACCAGCCCGCACGGCGTCGCCGCCCGCCGCACCACCGTCGCCGTCCTCGGCCTGATCGGCGCCTTCTACCTGCTGCCGCCCGTCTACGGCGCCCTCGGCCGGCTCTACGCCCCGGAACTCGCCCTCACCGGCGACGCCGACGCCGCCGTCCTGCTGCTGCCCGACCGCATGATCGGCGGCCTCGGCGGCGACCTGCTCGGCGCGCTGGTCGCGGGCGGCGCCTTCGCGGCGTTCCTGTCCACCGCGTCGGGCCTGACCATGGCCGTCGCGGGCGTCCTCACCCAGGACGTCCTGCCCACCCGCGGCGTACGGCACTTCCGGCTGGGCACCGGCCTCGCCATGGCCGTACCGCTCGCCGCGAGCCTGCTGGTGGGCGGGCTGCCGGTGGCCGACGCGGTGGGACTCGCCTTCGCGGTGTCCGCGTCCTCGTTCTGCCCGCTGCTCGTCCTCGGCATCTGGTGGCGCCGGCTGACCCCGCCGGGCGCGGCCGCCGGGATGCTCGTGGGCGGCGGCTCGGCCTTCGTCGCCGTCGCCGCGACCATGGCGGGCCTGCCCGTCACGGGCGGCCTGCACGCCCTGCTGGCCTGGCCGGCGCTGTGGTCGGTCCCGCTGGGCTTCCTCACCATGATCCTGGTGTCCCTGGCGACCCCGGGCCGCGTCCCGCCCGGTACGGCGTCGATCCTGGCCCGCTTCCATCTGCCGGAGGAACTGCGCGCGGCGGAGGTCAAGGCATGAGCGGCTTCCTGGCGGGCCTGTGCATCGCGATCCTCCCCTGCCTCGCCGTCGGCTTCTGGCTGGGCCGGCGCACCGCCCGCCCGCAGAGCCTCGGCGACCTCGGCACCCCCGTCGAGCACGCCACCTTCCAGACCCTGCACACCGCCTCCCTCGCCGCCCCACCGCTGCGGGCCGGCCTCACCGAGGAGACGGCCCGCAAGTCCGCCGGCCGGCTGCGCACCCTGCTCGGCACGGACGCCCTCTGCCTGACGGACCGCGAACAGCTCCTGGCCTGGGACGGCGTGGGCGCCCACCACCGTACGGAGATCATGGCCCGGCTGGCCGGCCCGCTGGACACCGGCCGCGGCGAGGCCTTCCCGCTCACCTGCGACGCCCCCGACTGCCCGGTCCGCTGGGCCGTGCTCACCCCGCTCACCGTCGACGACCGGGTGCACGGCGCCCTCGTCGTCTGCGCGCCCCGCGAGTCGGCCGTGCTGGTCCGGGCCGCGGGGGAGGTGGCCCGCTGGGTGAGCGTCCAGTTGGAGCTGGCCGACCTCGACGACTCGCGCACCCGCCTCATCGAGGCCGAGATCAAGGCCCTGCGCGCCCAGATCTCCCCGCACTTCATCTTCAACTCGCTCGCGGTGATCGCCTCGTTCGTCCGCACCGACCCGGAGCGGGCCCGCGAGCTGCTCCTGGAGTTCGCCGACTTCACCCGCTACTCGTTCCGCAGGCACGGCGACTTCACCACCCTCGCCGACGAGCTGCACGCCATCGACCACTATCTGGCGCTGGTCCGGGCCCGCTTCGGCGACCGGCTCTCGGTCACCCTCCAGATAGCCCCGGAGGTCCTCCCGGTGGCCCTGCCCTTCCTCTGCCTCCAGCCGCTGGTGGAGAACGCCGTCAAGCACGGCCTGGAGGGCAAGTCGGACAAATGCCATATCCAGATCACCGCGCAGGACGCCGGCGCCGAGGCCCTGGTCGTCATCGAGGACGACGGCGCGGGCATGGACCCGGCCCTGCTGCGTCGCATCCTGGCCGGCGAGGTCAGCCCGTCCGGCGGCATCGGGCTGTCCAACGTCGACGACCGGCTCCGCCAGGTGTACGGCGACGACCACGGCCTCGTGATCGAGACCGCGCCGGGAGCGGGCATGAAGATCAGCGCCCGGCTGCCGAAGTACCAGCCGGGCGTCCACTCGGCGGCCCGCCTCACACCGGGGTGAGCCGCCCGCCGATCACGTCGCTCAGTCGCTCACGTCGTGCGTGTGGCGACCATCGCGAGCGTGATCAGTCCGAGCACGACCCAGCCGAACCACAGCCAGCCGTTGCTGCCGAGCGCCACCGTGTAGGCGGTCACCACGACGAGGCCGCCGATGGTGAGCACCCCCATGGTCCTCGTGGAACCGTCCGCCGAACCGTTCATGGAACCGGGCATCGTGACACCCTCCTCCGGCACACCCCCCACAGGGTGTGTCCCCCTCCATGGTGCCCTGGTTCCGGTCCTTCAGCCCCGGCGAACGCTCGACATCGTCCGTTCAACGGCGTCCGCTCAGCGAGGCCAGGTAGGCGTTGTACGCCTCCAGCTCCTTGTCGCCGTCCCGGTCGGCCGCCCGGTCCTGGCGCTTGGCCTGCCGCTGCTCGGAGCGGTACCACTGGAACAGCAGTGCGATCAGTACCAGTACCGAGGGGATCTCGCTGAACGCCCAGGCGATACCGCCGGCCGCGTTCTGGTCGGCGAGGGCGTCGATGCCGAGGGAGGCGGGCGGGTTCTCGAACGTCTTCACCATCGGCGTGGACGCCATCATCAGCGCGATGCCGAAGAACGCGTGGAACGGCATCCCGGCGAACAGCTCCAGCATCCGCATCAGGTAGCCCGGCCGGTTCGGCCCCGGGTCCACGCCCATGATCGGCCAGAAGAAGACCACACCGACGGCGAGGAAGTGCACCATCATCGCCGCGTGCCCGATGCCCGAGCCCATCAGGAAGTCGAAGATCGGCGTGAAGTACAGCGCGTACAGGCTCGCGATGAACAGCGGAATGGTGAACGCGGGGTGTGTGACGATCCGCATGTACCAGCTGTGCAGCAGCATCAACAGCAGCTCACGCGGTCCCTTGCGGCCCTTGCCTGCGGTGGGCAGGGCGCGCAGCGCCAGGGTGACCGGGGCGCCGAGCAGGATCAGGATCGGCGTCAGCATGCTGATCACCATGTGCTGCACCATGTGCACGCTGAACATGACCATGCCGTAGTCGTTCAGCTTCGTGCACATCACCAGCATGATCGTCAGCACACCGGTGACGTACGCCACCGTCCGCCCCGCGGACCACGCGTCCCCGCGCCGCCGCAGCCGGACGACACCCCAGGCGTACAGCCCGAGCGCGGCCAGACAGGCGACGAGGAAGAACGGGTCCGGTGACCACTGAAGACCCCGCCCCAGCGTGAACGGCGGCAGATCCATGGTCATGCCGTGCCCGCTGTGATCCATCCGCCGGCTCCTGATTCGTGGGGGGTTGTACGTTTCCTGCGCCCCAAGACTAGAACCGCCCCCGGCGACGCACGTCACCGGGGGCAGAGACAGGGGCACCCACCGGGAGCCCGGACGGCTAGAGCACGCACTCCGCTTCGGCGTACCGGTCCTCGGGCACCGTCTTCAGCGTTTCGACGGCTTCCGCCAGTTCCACCATCACGATGTCCGTCCCCCGCAGGGCCGTCATCTTCCCGAACTCGCCCCGGTGCACGGCCTCCACCGCGTGCCACCCGAACCGGGTGGCGAGCACCCGGTCGTACGCGGTGGGCGTGCCACCCCGCTGGACATGCCCGAGGATCACCGGCCGGGCCTCCTTGCCGAGCCGCTGCTCCAGCTCGATGGAGAGCTGCCGGGCGATCCCGGCGAACCGCTCGTGCCCGTAGATGTCCTTGCCGCCCTCGTCGAAGGCCATGGAGCCGGGCGCCGGCTTGGCCCCCTCCGCGACGACGACGATCGCGAACCGCTTCCCCGCCTCGAACCGCTCGCCGACCCGCCGGGCCAGCTCCTCGATGTCGAAGGGGCGCTCCGGTACGACGATGGCGTGGGCGCCGGCCGCCATGCCGGAGTGCAGCGCTATCCAGCCGGTGTGCCGCCCCATGACCTCCACGACGAGGACCCGCTGGTGGGACTCGGCGGTGGTCTTGAGCCGGTCGAGCGCCTCGGTGGCGACGCCCACGGCCGTGTCGAAGCCGAAGGTGACGTCGGTGACGGCGATGTCGTTGTCGATGGTCTTCGGCACGCCGACGATGGGCAGGCCGCTGTCCGACATCAGCCGGGCCGCCTTGAGGGTGCCCTCACCGCCGATCGGGATGATGGCGTCGAGGCCGAGTTCCTCGACGTGTCCGCGGGCCCGCTCCACGCCGTCCCGCAGTTGCGAGGGCTGGACGCGGGAGGAGCCGAGGATCGTGCCGCCGCGGGCGAGGATGCCGCCCACCGCGTCGAGGTCGAGCTTGAGGTAGTCGCACTCCAGGAGGCCCTTCCAGCCGTCCCGGAAGCCGATGACCTCGTCGCCGTGGTCCACGACGGCACGGTGCACGACGGACCGGATGACGGCGTTCAGGCCGGGGCAGTCGCCGCCGGACGTGAGGACACCAATGCGCATAGCCCGAACAACCTTCTCCACGTGGGCCGGATCCGGACCGCATTGTCCGGCTCGAACCCCGCCACCCTAGCGGCAGGAGGGGGCGGGGCCGAAGCACACGTCCGCCTGCTGGACGTGCCTGCTCACCTGTGCGGACGTACCGTCATTCGGGCTGCTGACGGCACCCCGAAGATCGGGTGAACACACAGGTCACGCGGGCTGCCGCGCAGAGCCTGCTAGGCGGGCTGCTGCGCGGACGCGATGCGCTCGTTGCGCAGGGCCTCGTACCAGCGGTCGTCGGTCGGCGGGAGCGCGTTCACATCGAGCGCCAGCTTCAGCAGCAGGTCCGCGATGAGCGGGTTGCGGGCCAGCACCGGACCGTGCATGTAGGTGCCGAAGACGGTGTCGTTGTACGCGCCCTCGGTGCCGTCGCCGGTGCCGTTGCCCTTGCCGATCTGGACGCGGGCGAGCGGGCGGGCGGTCGGGCCGAGGTGGGTGATGCCCTGGTGGTTCTCGAAGCCGGTGAGCGAGGGCAGACCGAGGCGCGGGTCGATGTCCGCCAGGACGTCGCCGACGCACCGCTCGCCCTCACCGCGGGTCGTGGTGACGTCCAGCAGACCGAGGCCGGGCTCGCGCTGACCGAGGTCGTTGACGAACTCGTGGCCCAGGATCTGGTAGCCGGCGCACACCGCGAACACGATCGCGCCGTTCTGCACCGCCTGGTACAGGTGCCCGTCACGGCGCAGCCGCTCGGCGGCGAGCCGCTGCGGCCGGTCCTCACCGCCGCCGATCAGGTAGATGTCGCCGGAGGTCGGGATCGGCTGGTCGCTGCGCACGTCCAGCCGGGCCACGTCGAGCCCGCGTTGCCGCGCCCGCCGCTCCACGACCAGGACGTTGCCCTGGTCGCCGTAGGTGCTGAGCAGGTCCGGGTAGATCCAGACGACCCGCAGTTGGTTGTCACTCATCACGTGAAGGTTCCTCGGGTCAGTTGCCGACGCGGCGGCGCAGGTCCTGGAATGCGGTGTAGTTCGCGATGACCTCGATACGGCCGGGCGGCGCCAGCTGCACGGCCTGGTCGACGTTCTCGCACACCTGGAAGTGCTGGTTGGCGACCTCCAGGCGCACCGCGAGGTCCAGCTTGCGGTCACCCACGACGAAGATCGGGTGGCCGGTCAGCCGGGTGTAGTCGACGTCCCACAGCCAGGACGTGTCGGTGCCGTCGGCGCCGCGCGCGTTCACCGAGAGGATGACCGGCGTGGGCGGCGGATCGATCAGGCTGAACGTCTCCAGCCAGCCCGCCGGATTCTTCGCCAGCAGCAGCCGCAGGTCGCGCTGCATGAACTGGACCACGTCGTAGCGTCCGGCGACCGCCTGCACCTGGTACATCCGCTCCAGCGCGACCTGCGGCGGCACGCCGAAGACGGCGGCGACGGCGGCCGAGGAGGCGGCGTTGGCCTTGTTGGCGCGGCCCGGCAGCTGGAGGTGGATCGGCCAGGCGGAGCCGTGCGGGTCGAGGACGTGGTCGCCGGAGAGCGCCCAGCTCGGCGTCGGCCGCCGGAACCCGCACTCGCCGCAGAACCAGTCGTCCCCGGGGCGCTGCATCACACCGCCGCAGGACGGGCAGGACCAGGCGTCGTCCTTCCACATCTGCCCGGCGGCGACCCAGATCACGTTGGGGGAGGAGGACGCGGCCCACACCACCAGCGGATCGTCGGCGTTGGCGATGACGACGGCCTTGGAACCGGCCAGTCCCTCGCGCCAGTTCTCGGCGAGCATGCGGGTCTCGGCGGCGCGGTCCAGCTGGTCGCGGGAGAGGTTGAGCAGCGCGATGCACTTGGGGGCGGTGTCGCGGGCGACACCGGCGAGGTACTTCTCGTCGACCTCGATCACGGCGTACTTGGCGTCCGAGCCGCCCGCGAGCGCCGAGGTGATGCCGGCGGGCATGTTCGCGCCGAGCGCGTTGGACACGACCGGGCCCGCGGCCCGCAGGGCCTCCGCGATGAGACGGGTGGTCGTGGTCTTGCCGTTGGTCGCCGAGACGAGGATGACGTCCAGGTTCTGGGCGAGCCGGGCAAGGAGGTCGGGGTCGAGTTTCAGCGCCACCCGGCCGCCGATCACCGAACCGCTGCCGCGTCCCGCGGCACGCGATGCCGCAGCGACCGCCTTGCCCGCGGTCACGGCGATCTTGGCCCGCGGCGTGAGCGGGTCCGAGTTGCCTGCCATCAGTTCTCGATCCTCCTTGCGTACGCGCCGCGCCTGAAGCCTGACGGCAACGTGGTAGGTGGTCAGCCTATCGAGATCCATTCGCAGTCCCGAATCCCGGCACCGTCTCACGCTGCGCACGGCATGCGCGTGTCAGAAAGGACCGTACCCTTGCCGCCATGCGACAAGGTTCCATCCCGGGCGCCCACGGGCGCGTCCGGCCCCTCACCCTGCTCGGCGATCCGGTCCTGCGGCAACCCTGCGCGGAGGTCACCGAGTTCGGTCCGGAACTGGCCCGCCTCGTCGAGGACCTCTTCGCCACGATGTACGCGGCGGAGGGCGTCGGCCTCGCCGCCAACCAAGTCGGAGAGTCCTTGCGGGTGTTCGTCTACGACTGCCCCGACGACGAGGACGTCCGCCACCTCGGCCATCTCGTGAACCCACGCCTGGTGGAGGCCGACGGTGTGGTGATCCGCGGCCCGGAGGGCTGCCTGTCCCTGCCGGGCCTGGAAGCGGGGACGGAGCGCCACGACCACGCGCTGGTCGAGGGTTTCACGGTGACGGGCGAGCCGGTCACCGTCCACGGCACGGGATTCTTTGCCAGATGCTTGCAGCACGAGTGCGACCACCTGGAGGGGCGGGTGTACGCGGACCGCGTTCAGGGCTGGCGCAAGAGGCGGCTGATGCGCCAGGTGACGCGGGCGTCCTGGGGTGGGTGAGCGGACGTACCGGGGGCGCGGGGCGGCCGGGTCAGAACCCGGGACCGCCCACCTTGTCGCCCGCAGCCGCGAGGCGGCCCCACAACAGGTCGGCGAGGCCGCGCACCAGTTCGGCCCGGGAGCAGGGCCGTTCACCCAGCCACCAGTCACCGGCCGCGTGCATCATGCCGACGATCCCGTGCCCCCAGACGCGGGCGAGCTGCTGGGTCCCGGGTCCGAGGTCCAGCCGCTCCTCGATGACCTGGGCCAGCTCCTCGCCCATCCGCCGCAGTACGGGAGCCGAGTGCTTGCCGACGTCGAAGCCCTGCTCGCCGGGGGCACCGTCCGACGGGTGCATCAGGAAGCGGTAGACCTGTGGGCGGGCCTCGATGGCCGCGAGGTAGGTGTCCAGCGTGGCCTCGACCCGTTCCCGGCGTTCGGCGGGAGCGTCCAGCGCGGCCCGCAGCGAGGCGAGCAGTGCGTCGGTGTGCCGCTTGGCGAGAGCGGCGTACAGTCCGCCCTTGTCGCCGAAGTGGCGGTAGAGGATCGGCTTGGTGATGCCGGCCTCCGCCGCGATGGCGTTCATGGAGGCCTGGGGCCCGTCTCGGAGCACCACTCTGTCGGCGGCCTCCAGCAGCTCGCGCCGTCGGCGGTCGGCGGACCTCTGCTGCTCGGTCCGCTGCGTGGTGTCCATGTGCTCTCCCCACCCGTGCTGATTCGGTGACGCCTGCGCAAACTAACACCTGGCGGCGGCCCGACATCGAACGGGCTGCCGAGCTGTCATCAGGAGTTGACTTTTCCTACCGACCGGTAACAGACTCGCGTTACCGCTAGTAACACACACGTTCCGCCGCTGGAGGGGACATGGCCGAGTTCACCATGGAGCTCAACGACGAACAGAAGGAGGTCCGGGACTGGCTGCACGGCTTCGCGGCCGATGTCATCCGCCCCGCGGCCGCCGAATGGGACGAGCGTGAGGAGACTCCCTGGCCGGTCATCCAGGAGGCCGCGAAGGTGGGCATCTACTCCCTCGACTTCTACGCCCAGCAGTACTTCGACCCTACGGGCCTCGGCATCCCGATGGCGATGGAGGAGCTGTTCTGGGGAGACGCGGGCATCGCCCTCTCCATCGTCGGCACCGGCCTCGCCGCCGTGGGCGTCCTCGCCAACGGCACCGAGGAGCAGATCGGCACCTGGATCCCCCAGATGTACGGCGACCCGGCCGACGTCAAGGTCGCCGCCTTCTGCTCCTCCGAGCCCGACGCCGGCTCCGACGTCGCCTCCATGCGCACGCGTGCCGTGTACGACGAGGCCAAGGACGAGTGGGTGATCAACGGCACGAAGACCTGGGCGACCAATGGCGGCATCGCCAACGTCCACGTGGTCGTCGCGGTCGTCGACCCGGACCTGGGCTCCAAGGGGCACGCCTCCTTCATCGTCCCGCCGGGCACGCCCGGTCTCGCCCAGGGCCAGAAGTTCAAGAAGCACGGCATCCGCGCCTCGCACACCGCCGAGGTGATCCTCGACAACGTGCGCGTCCCCGGCTCCTGCCTGCTCGGCGGCAAGCAGAAGCTCGACGAGCGGCTGGCGCGGGCTCGCGAGCGGGCCAGGGCGGGCGGCGGCGAGAGGGTGAAGAACGCCGCCATGGCGACGTTCGAGGCCTCGCGTCCGGCGGTTGGCGCGATGGCCGTCGGCACGGCCCGCGCGGCGTACGAGGTCGCCCTCGACTACGCGAAGACGCGCGAGCAGTTCGGCCGCCCGATCATCGACAACCAGGGTGTCGCCTTCCAGCTCGCGGACATGCGCACGCAGATCGACGCGGCGCGGCTGCTGGTGTGGCGCGCGTCGTGGATGGCGGTCAACGGCCGGCCGTTCACCGCGGCCGAGGGTTCCATGTCGAAGCTGTACGCCAGCGAGACGGCGAAGACGGTGACGGCGCAGGCCGTCCAGATTCTCGGCGGCAACGGCTACACGCGGGAGTACCCGGTGGAGCGGATGCACCGCGACAGCGCGATCTACACGATCTTCGAGGGCACGAGCGAGATTCAGCGACTGGTGATCGCCAGGACCTTGTCGGGGATGCCGATCCGGTAGCCGCCGGGGGCGGGAACGGTGCGACGTGGTCCGCGGGTTGTGGCGGGCCGGTCGCGCGGTTTCCCGCGCCCCTGGACACCTACGGCGCGCCTCCGCTGCTGTGCGCGATGCACGCCACATCGATGCGGTCGGCCAGCTTCGCGAGTTCGATGGTCAGCGCGGCGACCGTGTCCTCGTCCAGCCCCTCCGCCCCGGCCTCGACGAGATGCAGCCACCGACCGCCCAACGTGCGGAGCAGCTTGCTCACGTCGGCCGCGGCCACCTGGAGGGTCCCGCGGTCATCGACGATCAGAGGCAGAGTCACTTCGCGGTTCACAACCGGGATCGTAGCCGCGCGGCGCTCACGCACCGTGCCAAACCGTCGTGATGTTGCAGAACTCGCGGATTCCGTGCCCGGACAGCTCACGCCCGTACCCGGACCGCTTGACCCCGCCGAACGGGAACGCCGGATGGGACGCGGTCATCCCGTTGACGTACACCCCGCCCGCCTCCAGATCCCGTACGAAACGGTCCACCTCGGACGCCTCCCGGGTCCATACGTTGGAACTCAGCCCGAAGGGGGAGTCGTTGGCGATGAGCACCGCCTCGTCCAGGTCGGCCGCCCGGTACAGGGTCGCCACCGGCCCGAAGGCCTCCTCGCGGTGGATGCGCATCTCGCGGTCGATGCCGGCCAGGACGGTCGGCGGGTAGTACCAGCCGGGCCCGTCGGGACGTTCGCCCCCGCACAGGACCGTGGCGCCGCTGCGCCGGGCGTCGTCCACCAGTTCCTCCAGGTCGGCGCGGCCCCGCTCGCTCGCGAGGGGCCCGACCTCCGTCCCCTCCTCCAGCGGGTCGCCGACCTTCAGCGCCTTCATCCCATCGGTGAAGCGTTCGGCGAAGCGGTCGTACACGTCCGAGTGGACGATGAACCGCTTGGCGGCGATGCACGACTGCCCGTTGTTCTGCACGCGCGCGGTCACCGCGACCTCGGCGGCCCGGTCGACGTCCGCGGAGGGCATGACGACGAACGGGTCGCTGCCGCCCAGCTCCAGCACCGTCTTCTTGACCATCTCGCCGGCGGTGGAGGCGACCGCGCGGCCCGCGGGCTCGCTGCCGGTCAGGGTGGCCGCCTTGATCCGCTCGTCGCGCAGGATCTCGTCGACCGCGCCGGAGCCGATCAGCAGGGTCTGGAAACAGCCCTCGGTGAAGCCCGCCCGGTGGAAGAGGTCCTCCAGGTAGAGGGCGGTCTGCGGAACGTTCGACGCGTGCTTGAGCAGGCCGACGTTGCCCGCCATCAGCGCGGGCGCGGCGAAGCGGACGACCTGCCACAGCGGGAAGTTCCACGGCATCACGGCGAGCACCGGGCCCAGCGGCCGGTAACGGACCAGGGCGTGGGAGGCGCCCGAGTCCTTGACGTCGGACTCGGCGGGCCGCTCGTCGGCGAGGAGTTCCGGCGCGCGCTCGGCGTACCAGCGCATCGCCTTCGCGCACTTCGCGGCCTCCGCGCGGGCCTGCTTCACCGGCTTGCCCATCTCGGTGGTCATCACACGGCCGATCTCCGCCTGGTCCTCGTCGAGGAGGTCGGCGGCCCGGTTCAGCAGCCGGGCGCGGTCGGCGAACGCCGTCGTGCGGTACGTGCGGAACGTGGCCTCGGCGAGCTGGATCCGTCGTTCCAGCTCCTCCTCGTCCATCGCCTCGTACGTCCTGAGCGTCTCGCCGTTCGCCGGGTTCACCGTCGCGATGGGCATGACCGACCTCCTGGAGTGCTGGCTGTGCTTCGACCTTCGCGCGTCGCGGTGGACCCCGCAACGCGTGCGCGTCCGCTCAGCCCGAGTGCTCCGCCAGCCGGTCGAGAAACGCGGCCTGCGCCCTCACGATCAGCTCGCGCGCCCGGTCCAGGCCGTACCAGGCGACCCGGTCCAGCTCGGGGAACTCCTGCGTCCGCCCGGAGCGCGGCGGCCACTCCATCACGAAGGTGCCGGGCTCGATCGCCGCCGGGTCGAGGTCCGCCTCGATCGCCCAGGCCGTCACGATCTTGCCGTTGGTCTGCCGGACGTCGCCGAGCGGGAACGCCTGGCCGTCCGGCGGGGCCACCCCCAGCTCCTCCCGGAACTCGCGGCGGGCGGCCTCCCAGGCCGGCTCGTCGGGCTCGTACTCGCCCTTCGGGACGGTCCAGGCGCCGGCGTCCTTCTTCGCGAAGTACGGGCCGCCCATGTGCCCCAGCAACACCTGCGGACCGTCGGCAGTGTGCCGGAACAACAGCAGACCCGCGCTGCGCCGTGCCGTCACGGACGTACCTCCGGGTGCGCGGCGAGCAGTGTCTCCACCGTGTCCGCCTCCTCCGCGCGCTTGTCCTCGCGGTAGCGGACCACGCGGGCGAAGCGGAGGGTGACGCCCGCCGGGTAGCGGGTGGAGCGCTGGAGGCCGTCGTAGGCGATCTCGACGACGAGTTCGGGCCGTACGGTCACCACCCAGCCGTCGTCCTCGACGGCCAGCTCCTGGAGACGGTCGGTCTGCCAGGTGAGCATGGCGTCGGTCATCCCCTTGAAGGTCTTGCCGAGCATCGCGAAGCCGCCGTCGGCGGTGCGGGCGCCCAGGTGGAGGTTGGAGAGCCTGCCGGTGCGCCGGCCGTGGCCCCACTCGGCGGCCAGGACCACCAGGTCGAGCGTGTGCACGGGCTTGAACTTCAGCCAGGACGCGCCGCGCCGGCCCGCGCTGTAGGGGGCGTCGAGGGACTTCACGACCACGCCCTCATGCCCCCGGGCCAGGGTCTCCTCCAGGAAGTCCTCGGCCGCCTGGAGGTCCGCCTCGCCCGCCAGGACCGTCCGGCGTACCCGCATCGGCTCGGGTACCAGCCCGGCCAGCTCGGCGTGCCGCTCGAAGAAGGGCAGGTCGAGCAGGTCCCGGCCGTCGACCGACAGCGCGTCGAAGAAGACGGGGGAGACCGGAACCGCCGCGGCGGCCGTGGCCACGTCCACCCGGGAGCCGACGCGGCCCGCGGTCTCCTGGAAGGAGCGGGGCCGGCCGGAGTCGTCGAGGGCGATGACCTCGCCGTCCAGGATGAACCGCTCGCCGTTCAACTCCAGGGCTGCCGAGGTGAGTTCGGGCAGCCGGTCGGTGATGTCGTCGAGGGTGCGGGTGTAGACCCGTACGGTGTCGCCGTCCCGGTGGACCTGGACGCGGATGCCGTCCAGCTTCTCCTCCACCGCGCAGGCGCCCAGCTTGCCGACGGCCTCGGCCACGGAGGACGCGGTGTGCGCGAGCATCGGCAGCACCGGGCGGCCGACGGTGAGCCGGAACCGTTCCAGTGCCGGGGGCCCGTCCGTGAGCAGCGCCTGGGCCACGGTCTGGAGCGAGCCGGCCAGCATCACCGCCCGCCGCACGTCCGCCGGGGGAGCGTCGGTCGCCTCCGCGAGGCCCTCCACCGCCACCGCGTCCAGGGCGCCCTGCCGGACCTCGCCGGTGATCAGGGCGATCAGGAAGCGCTGCTCGTCCTCGGTGGCCGCGCCCATCAACTCGCCGACGAGCCGGGCCCGTTCGGCCTGCGAGCCGGGGCCCGACAGCCCGCCCAGCGCGGTGAGCCGGGCGTCCACCTCGCGTACGGTCAGCGTCGGCGCGGCGGCCGGGGCGACGGGTCGGCTCAGCGCCTTCCAGCCGATGCCGAGCCGCCCCTGCGGGAGCCGCCCGGCGAGATAGGGGATCACGATCGGCACGTCGTCCGCCTGCGCGTCCCGGAACAGTGCGGCGAGCAGAGCGATCTTGCGGGAGCGCGCCGAGGTGGCGGCGACCTCCCGGGACACGTCGGCGAGCCGGGTCAGCAGCATGCAGCCATGGTGCAACGCCGGCGTGACGACTACACCTGGACGGCCGCGTCCAGATCGCTCATCAGCAGCTCCCCGTTGATCGCGGCGCCGGCCCGGTAGCCGCGGCTCGCCGCGTTGATCACCTGTTCGGCGAAGCCGGAGGCGTTGCCCGCCGCCCACAGGCCCGGCACGGTGGTCAGTCCCCGGCCGTCCACCACGGGGTAGACGCCGAACGGTGTCTCGGTCATCTCGGCGCCCAGCCGTGCCAGGAGGTCGGTCTGCGGAACCGCCCTCGGTGCGACGAACAGCGCCTCGCGGGCGTGTACGGTCCCGTCCCCCAGCCGGACGCCGGTGAGCCGGTCGTCCTCGACGACCAGCCCGGCCACCTCTCCGGGGACCACGTGGACACCGGCCGCGGCGAGCCGGCGCAGGTCCTCGGTGGACAGCTCCGCCTCGGTGACCGTGTGCAGGAACAGCGTCACGTCCTTCGACCACTGGGTCACGATCAGCGCCTGGTGCACGCTCATCGGGCTGGTGGCGAGGACCCCGAAGGCCTGGTCGCGGACCTCCCAGCCGTGGCAGTACGGGCAGTGCAGGACGTCCCGCCCGAACCGCTCGGCGAGGCCCTCGACCGGGGGCAGCTCGTCCTTCAGGCCGGTGGCGACGACGACCTGGCGGGCCCGCACGGTCCGCCCGCCCGCCAGCGTCACCGTGAAACCCTGGTCCCGGGTGGCGTCCACCGCCCGGTCCCGGACCAGCTCCACGCCGTACCGGGCGACCTCCTCCCGCCCGGTCGCCAGGAACTCCGCCGGGGACATCCCGTCCCGCGACAGGTAGCCCTGCATGTGGGCGGCGGGCGCGTTGCGCGGCTCGCCCGCGTCGACGACCAGGGTGCGGCGCCGGGCCCGGCCCAGCACCAGGCCCGCGGACAGGCCCGCGGCGCCGCCGCCGATGACGATCACTTCGTAGCTGTCCGCCCGCGCGGTGTTCTCGGTCATGTCTGACCACCTCCACGTCCGACCGTCGCGCGACCACTGCCACATTGACAAACAAGTTTGCCGAAACTGCAATGGGATCCATGAGTGACGACGGCAGGACCGACGACGTGGACGACATGGACGACGACATGGGCACCGTGCTCGCCGAGGTCGGGCCCCGGCTGCGCCGGATCCGCAAGGAGCGCGGCGCCACGCTGGCGGGGCTGTCCGAGGCGACCGGCATCTCGGTGAGCACCCTGTCCCGGCTGGAGTCGGGGCTGCGCAAGCCCAGCCTGGAGCTGCTGCTGCCGATCGCGCGGGCCCATGAGGTGGCACTCGACGAACTGGTGGGCGCCCCGTCGGTGCGCGACCCGCGGGTCCGGGCGCAGCCGGTCGTGCGTTACGGCCGCACGCACTGGCCGCTGACCCGTCAGCCCGGCGGCCTCCAGGCGTTCAAGGTGCTGGAGCCGCAGCGCAGACTCGACCCGGACCCGCGTACGCACGAGGGGTACGAGTGGCTGTACGTGCTGTCCGGGCGGCTGCGGCTGGTGCTGGGCGAACACGACGTGGTGCTGTCGGCGGGGGAGGCCGCCGAGTTCGACACGCGGGTGCCGCACTGGTTCGGGTCGACGGGGGAGGGGCCGGTGGAGTTCCTCAGCCTCTTCGGGCCGCAGGGGGAGCGGATGCATGTGCGGGCGCGGCCCAAGGGAGCGTGACGCATCCGACGCGCCCCGTGCGGGGCTGTTGCCCGCCGACTGTTCCCTGATCGGCAAGCGACCGCTTAGTATGCGATCGACCCCGGTCAGACGACGCAGTCCCGTGGAGGCTCCGCATGCAGGCATGGCAGGTGCACGAGAACGGCGAGCCGAGCGAGGTGATGCGGCTCTCGGACATCGAGCGGCCCACGCCCGGCGACGGCCGGATCCTGCTCAGGGTGCGCGCCGCGAACATCAACTTTCCGGACGTGCTCATGGTCCGCGGCCACTACCAGGTCAGGCCGCCGCTGCCGTTCACACCGGGCGTGGAGATCTGCGGCGAGACCGAGGACGGCCGCCGCGTCATCGCCAACCCCGCGCTGCCGTACGGTGGTTTCGCCGAGTACGCCGTCGCGGACGCCGCCGCTCTGCTGCCCGCCCCGGACTCGCTGGACGACGCCGAGGCCGCCGCGCTGCACATCGGCTACCAGACGGGCTGGTTCGGCCTGCACCGCCGGGCCCGCCTGGAGGCCGGTGAGACGCTCCTCGTGCACGCCGCGGCGGGCGGGGTCGGCAGCGCCGCCGTACAGCTCGGCAAGGCCGCCGGTGCCACCGTCATCGGGGTCGTCGGCGGGCCCGGCAAGGCGGCCGTCGCCCGTGAGCTGGGCTGCGACGTGGTGATCGACCGGCGCGCCGAGGACGTGGTCGGCGCCGTCAAGGAGGCCACCGGCGGCCGGGGCGCCGACGTGATCTACGACCCGGTCGGCGGCGAGGCCTACACCCAGTCCGCCAAGGTCGTCGCCTTCGAGGGCCGCATCGTGGTCGTCGGCTTCGCGAGCGGGACGATCCCCAGCCCCTCGCTCAACCACGCCCTGGTGAAGAACTACTCGATCCTCGGCCTGCACTGGGGCCTGTACAACACCAAGAACCCGAAGCTGGTGCAGCACTGCCACGAGCAGCTCACCGACCTGGCCTCCCGTGGCGTGATCAAGCCGCTGGTGAGCGAGCGCGTGCCACTGGACGGGGCCGCCGCCGCCGTCCAGCGGGTCGCGGACGGTGTCACCACCGGCCGGGTCGCCGTCGTACCGCAGAACGGAGCCGCCGTATGACCGACGCAGCCGAACTCCGGCGCCGCACCGCCGAGTTGCTGGCCGAGCACCCGCCGGCCACTACCGGCCGACCCGACTTCCTCAAGGCCCGCTTCGACGCCGGCCTCGCCTGGGTGCACTACCCCGAGGGACTCGGCGGACTCGGTGCCCCGCGCTCCCTCCAGGCCGTCGTGGACGCCGAGCTGGAGGCCGCGGGCGCCCCCGACAACGATCCCCGGCGCATCGGCATCGGCCTGGGCATGGCCGCGCCGACGATCCTCCAGTACGGCACCGAGGAGCAGAAGCGGCGCTTCCTGCGGCCCCTGTGGACCGGGGAGGAGGTCTGGTGCCAGCTGTTCAGCGAGCCCGGCGCCGGCTCCGACCTGGCCGCCCTGGGCACCCGGGCCGTCCGGGAGGGCGAGGACTGGGTCGTCAACGGGCAGAAGGTGTGGACGTCCAGCGCCCATGTCGCCCGCTGGGCCATCCTCATCGCCCGCACCGACCCGGACGTGCCCAAGCACCGGGGCATCACGTACTTCGTGTGCGACATGACCGACCCCGGCGTCGAGGTCCGCCCGCTGCGGCAGATCACCGGCGAGGCCGAGTTCAACGAGGTCTTCCTCACCGGCGTCCGCATCCCCGACGCCCACCGGCTCGGCGAGGTCGGCGACGGCTGGCGAGTCGCGCAGACCACCCTGAACAACGAACGCGTCGCCATCGGCGGCATGCGGCTGCCCCGCGAGGGCGGCATGATCGGCCCCGCCGCCAGGACCTGGCGCGAGCGTCCCGAACTGCGCACCCACGACCTGCACCAGCGACTCCTGAAGCTGTGGGTGGAGGCCGAGGTCTCCCGGCTCACCGCCGAGCGGCTGCGCCAGCAGCTCGTCGCCGGCCAGCCCGGACCCGAGGGCGCCGGCATGAAACTCTCCTTCGCCCGCCTCAACCAGGAGATCAGCGGCCTGGAGGTAGAACTCCTCGGCGAAGAGGGCCTGTTGTACGACGACTGGACCATGCGCCGGCCCGAACACGTCGACTTCACCGGCCGCGAGGCGGGCTACCGCTACCTCCGGTCCAAGGGCAACAGCATCGAGGGCGGGACCACCGAGGTGCTGCTCAACATCGTCGCCGAGCGCGTCCTGGGCCTGCCCACCGAGCCGCGCACCGACAAGGACGTCGCCTGGAAGGACCTGGCCCGATGACAGATCTTCTCTACACCGAGGAGGAAGAGGCCCTCCGCGCAGCGGTCCGCGACCTGCTCGGCGACCACTCCGACGCGGCCGGCGTGATCACTCGCACCGAGTCGGACGCCCCGCACGACCTCCGGCTGTGGAAGGCCCTCACCGACAAGATGGGCCTCGCCGGTCTGCTGGTGCCCGAGGAACTGGGCGGCCAGGGCGCCACCCACCGGGAGGCCGCCGTCGTCCTGGAGGAACTGGGCCGCGCGGTCGCCCCCGTTCCGTACCTGACGAGCGCGGTCGTCGCCACCGAGGCGCTGCTCGCATTCCCCCACTCCCGGCTTCGCTCGAGCGGGGGGACCCCCATCGCCGACGACCTGCTCGGCGGACTGTCGGAGGGCACGACGGTCGCCGCGCTCGCCGTCGGGCTGCACACCGCGCCGGGCGCCGCCTTCCCGGCCGTACGTCTGGAGAACGGCGCCCTGCACGGGGAACTGACCGGCGTCGCCGACGCGGCCTTCGCCGACCTGCTGCTCGTGCCCGCGGACGACGGCGGGCTGTACGCGGTCGACGCCGCCGCCGCGACCGTCACCCCACAGGTGTCCCTGGACCTGACCCGGCCGCTCGCCACGGTCGCCCTCGCCGCGGCGCCAGGCCGCCGGCTCGGGGACGCCGCACCCGCCGTGCGCCGGGCCCTGCGCGCCGGTGCCGGACTGCTCGCCTCCGAGCAACTCGGCGTCGCCGAATGGGCGCTGACCGAGACCGTGGGCTATCTGAAGGAACGCAAGCAGTTCAACCGGCCCGTCGGTGGTTTCCAGGCGCTCAAGCACCGGCTCGCCCAGCTGTGGCTGGAGGTCGTCAATCTGCGCGCCGCCGCCCGGGGCGCGGCCGACGCGCTCACGACCGGCGAGGACGTCGACGTGGCGGTCGCCGTGGCGCAGGCGTACGCGGCGTCGGTCGCCGTCCACGCCGCCGAGGAGGCGGTCCAGTTGCACGGCGGCCTCGGGATGACCTGGGAGCACCCGGCCCATCTGTACCTGAAGCGCGCGAAGGCCGACTCGATCGCCTACGGCACCGCGGGCGCCCACCGCGACGCCCTGGCCGAACTCGTCGACCTGCGGGCCCCCTGACGGACCCTCGGTGAAGCCCGCCCCACCTGGGGCGGGCTTTTCCGTGCGCTCGCGCGGAAGGAGTGAACACCCGGCGGCAGTCCGGCCAACTACTGGCATGCACAGGTTCATCGCGGCCCGGCCGGACTCATACTCCCTGTGGTTCACACCCGTCCCACAGGGAGGCAGAGCATGGCCCTCATCACCCGCCGCAGAGCCCTCACCACGGTCGGCGCCGCCCTCACGGCAGTGCTCGCGTCGCCCGCCGGCAGCGCCTTCGCCGACGAACAGAAGCACCGTCCGCACCCGTTGTGGCACGCCCACGCCCACAACGACTACGAGCATCCCCGCCCCCTGCTCGACGCCCTCGGCCACCGCTTCGGCAGCGTCGAGGCCGACATCTTCCTCGTCGACGGCCAACTGCTCGTCGCCCACGACCCGGTGGACCTCGACCCGGCCCGCACCCTCGAATCCCTCTACCTCGCCCCGCTCGCCGCCCGCGTCAGGGCCAACGGCGGTAACGTCTACCGGCATTCGCGCACCCCGCTGCAACTGCTGATCGACATCAAGACCGAGGGCTCCTCCACGTACCTCGAACTCGACCGTCAACTGCGCCGCTACAAGCATCTGTTCACCACCTACGACCACGGCCGGGTGCGCCGCGGACCGGTCACCGCCGTCATCTCCGGCGACCGAGCGGCCCGGGTGCCGATGACGGCACAGACCGTCCGCCGCGCCTTCTACGACGGCCGCCTCGCCGACCTCGGCAGCACCGACGTCTCCTTCGCCTCGCTGATCAGCGACAACTGGGCGCTCAACTTCACCTGGCTGGGCGTCGGCGCCTTCCCGGAGGCGGAACGGCAGAAGCTGCGCGCCATCGTCCGGGCCGCGCACGACCGCGGACAGAAGGTGCGCTTCTGGGCCACGCCCGACCTGGCGGGCCCCGCCCGGGACGCACTGTGGGGCGAACTGCTCGACGCCGGTGTCGACTACCTCAACACCGACGACCTGGCCGGCCTGGAGGCCTTCCTGGACGCCCGCGGGACGGCGTAACCGCGACCGATCGCCCAGGCCGCTCTCCCCGGCCGAATCCGGGAACCACTCGTTCGGCGGACAGGTCAGCCGCACGGACGAAGCCTCCGCTACGCCACACTTGCGGCCGAATGCCGCGAAAGCGGACGTGGCGGAGGAGGTTGACGTGGCCGTTTCCATTTCCGTGGTGCTGTTGCTGCTGATCCTGGCGGTGATCTTCCTGCGCAACGGCGGGCTCAAGGTCTCGCACGCGTTGGTCTGCCTGCTGCTCGGCTTCTTCCTGGCGGGCACGAGCATGGCCCCCACCATCCACAGCGGCCTCACGGCGACCGCCGACATCGTCAGCAGCCTGCGTCCGTGAGGCCCTGCGGGCTCATCGGCTGAACGGCCCCCTGCGGGCAGGGTTCACTGTGTGAACACGCCGATGCCGTTCGGCACGGCGCGTTCCGTCCCGTCGGAGGGGTGGTTGCGCACCGACACCCTGGCCGCGCCCGGCGCGCGCGCCACCAGGGTCGAGGAACCGCCGCCGTCCAGGCTGAAGCCCTCGGTCGCACCGAGGCTCTTGAGGGTGGCCGCGACCTCGGCGATCGTCAGTCCCTTGCGGTACGCGGGCGCGCCGTCGACCGCGAACAGCAGGACGCGCTGTCCGCCGTTCGCGATGCCCACCGCGGTGCGCACCGCCGAGGTCCGCGTGTCCAGGCCCGGCAGCGGCTTCCCGCCGGTGAGCACCGGATAGCCGCCGAGGGCGAAGCGGTAGGCGCGCTGCGAGGCGGCCGTCAGGCCGTACCGCACCGACACCCGTTGCCCCTTGACCAGCGTCCGCAGGCGCTGCGCGCCCGCCTCCCGGCCGACGAGCACCGTCGTGCCCGCCGCGACGGCGCCGCTGCCCGGCGTGGCCGACGCCGACACCACCCGGCCCTGCCTCACCGTCACCTCGTAGGTGCTGGTGCTGCACGGCGCGGCCCGTTCGGTGTCGGTGCCGCAGGTGGCCCGCGCCCGCGAGACGCTGCCCCAGTCGGACGTGTACGCGCCGATGGAGTTCTCCGCCAGCGCGTACTGGTTGAGCCCGCGCAGCGGCAGCCGCCGGCCGAAGGTGGTGACCGTGCCGGTCAGGGCCAGGCTGTCCAGCCGGGCCCGCCCGTCACCGCTCACCCCGAGCACGTCGTCGGTGTCCGTGCCCGGCGGCAGTTCGGGGCCGAACCGCTGCCCCGTCGGGACGGCGGCCTTGAGCACCCTGCCGTTCGCGATCGCCGGACCCACGCTCGCCCCGGTCGCGGCGACGCCCGGATGCTGCGTCTCGGTGATGTTGAAGAAGTCCCCGTTGATGCCGGCGACGGCCTTCTGGGCGGTGGCCTGCTGGGTGATGGTCGCGCGGGACGCGACCTTCCCCGGATGCAGCAGGCCCAGCCGTACGCGGGTGTTGGCCAGGTCGACGCTGAGCACGTGCACGTGCGTCACGCCCGCCCCCGCCGTCAGGTCGTACTGCCGGTACACCACGCCGGCCGCGATGGTGGTCCCCGTCGCCGCGCCGGCCGGTGCCGCCCCCGTCAGGGCCGAACCGGCCAGCGTGCCGAGTGCCGTCAGCAGCGTCAGCGACGCTCTGCGCGTGCGGGACCGTCTTTGACTCGGTGTCACATACCCCCCTGTCTCGTGTGGGCGGCAACTTTCTCACGCAGGTGGGGGAGGGCTGCGGCGGGGTGGGCGTGAACGCCACAAGAACGGGTGAGGAAAGGCGCGAATCCGGGTGTCTTCCCGTCATCCCGGCCCGTACGGGGCCCGGTTCCGTGCTAGTCGGTCGGCTCCGCCGACAGCGGCGCGGCGAAGCAGCGCAGGGGAACCACCTGGTCGGGACCCCATCGCTGGTTCACGAGGCCCAGGTCCTGCCAGCCGAGCCGGGCGTAGAAGGCCGCGGCCGGGTCGGCAGCCACCACATCCAGCACCGGGTGCAGCCCGCGCGACCGGGCCTCCCCGACGGCCCGCTCCATGAGGGCCGCTCCGCCGCCGAGTCCGCGTGCCTCGGGCGCCAAGAACAGCCGGTTGACGCAGACCGACGGCGTTCCGCCGCCGCGCGTCGCCCACAACTCCGGTGCGGGATCGCCCTCCTCGCCCCGGCACAGCGCCGCGTGTCCGACGATCCGTCCGTCCCGTTCGGCCACCCAGGCCGTCAGGAGGGTCGGCGGGGTGAGCCAGTCGGCGGGCTCGGCGGGCCAGTTGACCGGGTAGCCGCTGTGCGCGTGCACCAGCGCGAGAGCGCCCACACAGGCGTCCAGGTCGGCCGGCACCCGGAGCCGGACGGAGAGGGCCGGGGATGCGGCGGAGTCGGAGGTCACCGCCGTATGCAAGCACGGCGCCGCGCCACGGAGCCACGGGATTGCGGGCGACGCGACGGAGCGAGCGGCTGCCGGCGGCTCATCCCCGAGCGCGGAGGTACCCCTCCAGCTCGGCGGCCCCGGTCAGCATCACCCGGCCGCGGGCGGACAGCCGGGCACGCCAGTCGGTCAGCGCGGCCTCCAGCGGCTGAAGTCCGCCGGCCGACCGCACCTGGGCGATCAGCGGGGCGATCTGCTCCGGCAGATAGCCGCCGCGCCGGAGTTGGTGGGCCAGCCGGGCGTCCCGTACGTCGGCCTCGTCGAAGACGCGGTACCCGGTCCGCGGGTCGCGGCGGGGGCGCACCAGCCCGGCGCGCTCCCACTTGCGGAGGGTGGCCGGGCGGACGCCGAGCTGGTGCGCCAGCGGCCCGATGAAGGTGCCGGACGGTGTGGACGGCGCGGTGTCGGGTTCCAGGTCGCGGAGGGCGTTCTCCACGGCTCGCAGCGTCCGCCGGTCCTCCAGGAGCTGGGCGTGGCTCTCGTCGACGAGGCGGAACGCCTCGTCGGCCGCGCCCTCGTTCACCGCCCGCATGATCGACGCCGCCGCCCGGTGGCCGTGGCCGGGCACCAGGGCGAGGAAGGCGCTCAGGGCCCGCGCGTGCAGCGGCGTATAGGTGCGGTAGCCGTACGGGGTGCGTCCGGCGGCCGGGAGGATGCCGGCCTCCTCGTAGTTCCTGACGGCCTGGGTGGACAGACCGTGCGCGCGAGCCAGGTCGACCGGCCGGAGCCGCTCACCGCTTTGAAGGTTCCGCCCCATGGTCCTGCCGATATCGCGGGAAAGTTTCCACCGAAGGTTCAAAGATACCGTTGAAGCCATGGTTACCGACATCAAGGACACCGTGCGTGCTGTCGAGGCCGCGGCTGTCAGGGAGCTGCTCCCGGCCCTGCCCCGGCTGCTCGCCCTGGGCGAGCCCACCCACGGCGAGGACACGCTCCTCGACCTCCGCAACGACCTCTTCCGGCAGCTCGTCGAGCAGGAGGGCTACCGGACGATCGCCGTCGAGAGCGACTGTCTGGCGGGCCTGCTCGTGGACGACCACGTCACCTCGGGCACGGGCGCCCTCGACGAGGTAATGGAGCGCGGGTTCAGCCACGGCTGGGGCACCTCCGCGGCCAACCGCGAACTCGTGCGCTGGATGCGCGCCCACAACGAAGGCAGGCCCGCGTCCGAGCAGGTCCGCTTCGCCGGCTTCGACGGCCCCCTGGAGATCGCCGCCGCCGCGAGCCCCCGGCAGTCCCTCACCGCCCTGCACGGCCATGTCGCGGCCCGGGTGGACCCGGACCTGCTGCCCTGTACCGCGGAGACACTCGACCGCCTGCTCGGCGCCGACGACCGGTGGACCGAGCCCGCCGCGATGACGGACCCGGCGCGGTCGGTGGGGAGGTCGGCGCAGGCCAGGGAACTGCGGCTGCTCGCCGACGACTTGGTGGCACTGTCCGACATGCAGACACCGCACCTGATCGCGGCGGACTCCCGGGACGAACGGGACCGGGCGCGCCTGTACGGGCGTACGGCCACCGGCCTGCTGCGCTACCACTACTGGATGGCCGACCCCTCACCGAGCCGCCTGAACCGGCTGGTCGGCCTGCGGGACCTGATGATGGCCGGCAACCTCCTCGCCCTCGTCGAACGGGGCCCGGTGCTGGTCCACGCCCACAACTCCCATCTCCAGCGGGAGAGGAGTTCGATGCGGATGGGCGGGATGCCGCTGGAGTGGTGGAGCGCGGGCGCGATCGTGAGCGCCCATCTGGGCCGCGAGTACGCCTTCCTGGCCACGGCCCTCGGCACGATCCGGCACCAGGGGGTGGACACCCCGCCGCCGGACACCGTCGAAGGACTCCTGTACGCGCTCCCGCAGGACCGCTGCCTCGTCGACGCCGCCAGGCTGGACGACGCCCTCGGCGACCCGCTCCCCGCGCCCCGCGTCTCAACCTGGTTCGGCTACGCCCCGCTCGACCCGGCCCACCTGGCGGACAGCGACGGGATCGTGTTCGTCAAGGACGTCCCGCGCCGCTAGCCGGTGCCGCGACCGGGGTTCAGGACCGGACGAGCGGCGTGTCCACCAGGTGCTCGGCGAGGAACCAGGCCTGGAGTTCGCCGGTGCGGATCACCTGGGAGACCAGAAGGTCGTTGGTGCCGTCGTCGCCCAGCTCGCCGGTGCGGGAGGCCGCGTCATGGGCGTCGGTCAGGATCGTCTCGTGGGCCGCCAGCAGCCGCGACAGCATCGCCGGGACCTCCTCCACGCCGTCCGGGGGACGCGGGATCGAGGTGATCTCCGCGACGTGCCGGGTGTCGCCCAGCGCGACCCCGCCGAGGGTCTGCACCCGCTCGGCGAGGGTGTCCACGAGGGCCAGCTGTTCGTCCGCGTGCTTGTCCAGCAGCAGATGCAGCTGGTAGAAGGTCGCGCCGCGCAGCAGCCAGTGGTGCTTCTTGTAGAGGCCGTAGAGGATCTGCGTGTCCGCGAGGATCCTGTTCAGACGCTGGCAGGAGTACATGCGCGCGTCGTGGGCCAGGCCCAGCGGGAACTGCTTGACGGTCCCGAACTCCTGGATGACCTCGCCCTTCTGGTGCAGCCACGGCTGACTGCTCAGGGGGTGGGAATCGGTGCTCACGGGTGCCTCCTGCGGTGCGGTGCCGAACGTACGAGCCGACGCTAGGCCGGCCGGCGGCGCGCGAGTTGTCCGTCGGCGCACGCGCCCGCGTCCCTGAGCGCACCGGGTCGTCGGCGGTGGACGGCCGTGCGCTGTCGGGCCGGGGTCCGTGCGCTCAGGGGCACGGCGGGTGCCGTCGGCGGCCCTAGCGTCGGCGGCCCGCGGCCGGTACGACGGCCGTACGCACGAAGGAGAGGGCGCGGGCATGAACGAGCAGGTGGACGTGGTCGTCGTAGGCCTGGGACCCGGCGGCGAGCAGGTCGCGGGCACGGTCGCCGAGGCGGGGCTCGAGGTCGTCGGCGTCGAGGCGGAACTCGTCGGCGGGGAGTGCCCGTACTGGGGCTGTGTGCCGAGCAAGATGATGATCCGGGCCGCCAACGCGCTGGCCGAGGCGCGGCGCGCCCCCGCCCTGGCGGGGGCGGTGTCGGTGGTCCCGGACTGGACGAAGGTCGCCGACCGCATCCGCCGCGAGGCCACCGACGACTGGAACGACCAGGTCGCCGCGGACCGGCTGGAGGGCAAGGGCGGCCGGCTGGTCCGGGGGGTGGGGCGGCTCGCGGGCCCGCGTCGGGTGACGGTCGGCGACCGTACCTTCGAGGCCCGCCGCGGTGTCGTGCTCGCGACGGGCGGCCGGCCCCGGATCCCTCCGGTGGAGGGTCTGGCCGGCACGCCGTACTGGACCAACCGGGACGCGATGGCCGCCAAGGAGCTGCCCGCGTCGATGATCGTCCTCGGCGGGGGCGCCATCGGGGCCGAACTCGCCCAGGTCTTCGCCCGGTTCAGCTGCCGCGTCACCGTCGTCGAGGGGCAGGAGCGGCTGCTGTCCCAGGAGGAGCCGGAGGCCGGTGAGCTGGCCGCCGAGGCGCTGCGGGCCGACGGAGTGACGGTCCTGACCGGCGTACGGACGCGTCAAGTGACGTACGACGGGCGGGAGTTCGGGGTCGACGTCGGCGCCGGTGAGCCGCTGCGGGCCGAGCGGCTGCTCGTCGCCACCGGGCGGTACGCCGACCTCGGCGCGCTCGGCGTGGACACGGTCGGGCTCGATCCGGCGGCCCGCGCGGTGCCGACGGACGGGCGGATGCGGGCGGCGGACGGGCTGTGGGCGGTCGGCGACATCACCGGCCGCGGGGCCTTCACCCATGTCTCCATGTACCAGGCGCAGATCGCCGTCCGGGACATCCTGGGCCACCCGGGCCCCGAGGCGGACTACCGCGCGCTGCCCCGTGTGACGTTCACCGACCCGGAGATCGCGGCCGTGGGCCTGACCGAGCGGCAGGCGCGGGAGCGGGGACTGCGGGTCCGTACGTCCCTGGTACCGCTGTCCGCCTCCACCCGCGGGTGGATCCACGGCCCCGGCGGCGAAGGCTTCCTCAAGCTGGTCGAGGACGCCGACCGGGGTGTCCTGGTCGGCGCGACCTCGGCGGGGCCGGCCGGCGGGGAGCTGCTGTACGGCCTGAACGTCGCCGTGCACGCCGAGGTGCCGGTGGCCACGCTCCAGCACATGATCTACACGTACCCCACGTTCCACCGCGCCGTGGAACCGGCACTGGCGGCCCTGCGCTGACCCCTCCCTGTCAGCGCACGGGGTGCCTGCTCATGACGGACACCCGGTTGAAGGCGTTGATGGTGACCGCCACCCAGATCACCGCCGAGATCTGGTCCTCGGTGAGGGCCTCCCGGGCGTCGGCGTACGCGGCCTCCTGCGCGGCGGCGTCGGCCGGGAAGGTGGTCGCCTCCGCCAGCGCCAGGGCGGCGCGCTCCAGTGGGCTGAACAGTCCGGTGTCCCGCCACGCGGCGAGCACGCCGAGCCGCCGGGGCGAGTCGCCTGCGCGCAGGGCGGCCTTGGTGTGCAGGTCGAGGCAGAACGCGCAGCCGTTGAGCTGCGAGACCCGTAGATTGACCAGTTCGACGACGGTGCGCTCCAGGCCCGCCTCGGCGGCGGTCGTGCGCACGGCCTCGGAGGTCTGGAGGAGTGCGTGGTAGGCCTTGGGGCTCTGCTTGTCGATGAAGATCCGTCGAGTCATAGTTGAATATAAAACATTCTTGGGAGGGTCGGGGATGGACCGGGCGAGAGGTGGCGCACAGTGAGCAAGGACGAGGTTCTCACCCCCGCCTGACGTGCCGCCGGGCGGCCCCCGGGTGCGGGTGGGGGCGGCAGCCCGGTGGCGGTGCGGCCACGTCGGGCGGGTCACCGCATCCGTCACCGCGTCGGCGCCACCCTCTCCCGCCTCCGGTGCGAGATCGTCCCGCGCACCCTCCAGGACCGACCGCCACCCCGGCCTCGCCCGAAGGGCGTTGTCAGTGGTGGGAGGCAGGATGGCGGGTATGACGACACCTGCCGCACAGATCGTGGATGCCGCCGCCTACGCGCAGGCGGTCGAGGACGCCGTGAGGGCGTCCGCCGCCTATTACACCGGGGGCACCTCGGCGCTGGACGACGACGCCTACGACCGCCTGGTGCGGGGTATCGCCGCCTGGGAGGCCACCCATCCCGAGCAGGTGCTGCCCGACTCGCCGACCGGCAAGGTGGCCGGCGGTGCCGTGGAGGGCGACGTCCCGCACACGGTCGCGATGCTCAGCCTGGACAACGTGTTCTCGCCGGAGGAGTTCACCGCCTGGGCCGCGTCACTGGCCCGGCGCGTCGGCCACGAGGCGGAGCGGTACAGCGTCGAGCCGAAGCTGGACGGCCTGGCGATCGCGGCCCGCTACACCCGGGGCCGTCTGACCCGGCTGATCACGCGGGGCGACGGGACGGCCGGCGAGGACGTCACGCACGCCGCCGGCACCGTCGAGGGCCTGCCCGAGCAGCTGACCGAGCCGGTCACGGTGGAGGTGCGCGGCGAAGTCCTCATGACGACCGCCCAGTTCGAGCACGCCAACGAGGTCCGCACCGCGCACGGCGGCCAGCCGTTCGCCAACCCGCGCAACGCCGCCGCGGGCACCCTGCGCGCCAAGGACCGCGCCTACACCGTGCCGATGACCTTCTTCGGCTACGGCCTGCTGCCCCTCGCCGACACCGGGGCGGGCCTCGCCGCCGCCCTCGGCGAGGCCGCCCACAGCGACCTGATGGCCCGCGCAGCGGTGCTCGGCGTGAACACGACCGCCACGACCGCCGTGCCCGGCGTCACCGCGGACACCGTGGGGGACGTCCTGGCCCGGGTGCGGGAGATCGCCGGACTCCGCCCCGAGCTGCCGTTCGGCATCGACGGGATCGTCGTCAAGGCCGATCTTGCCGCCGACCAGCAGGCCGCCGGATCGGGCTCCAGAGCACCACGCTGGGCGATCGCCTACAAGCTGCCGGCCGTGGAGAAGATCACCCGCCTCCTGGCGGTGGAGTGGAACGTGGGCCGTACCGGCATCATCGCGCCCCGCGCCGTCCTCGCCCCGGTGGAGATCGACGGCTCCACCATCACCTACGCCACCCTCCACAACCCGGCCGACATCACCCGCCGCGACCTGCGCCTGGGCGACCACGTCATGGTCCACCGGGCCGGGGACGTCATCCCCCGCATCGAGGCCCCGGTCGCCCACCTGCGCACCGGCGAGGAACAGCCGATCGTCTTCCCCGAGGTCTGCCCGCGCTGCGGATCGGCCATCGACGCCAGCGAGCAGCGCTGGCGCTGTGAGAGCGGCCGCAACTGCCACCTCGTCGCCTCCCTCTCCTACGCCGCGGGCCGCGATCAGCTCGACATCGAGGGCCTCGGCCACACCCGCGTCGTGCAGCTCGTCGAGGCGGGTCTGGTCGCCGATCTCGCCGACCTGTTCACCCTGACCCGCGAGCAGCTCCTCGGCCTGGACCGGATGGGCGAGACCAGCACCGACAACCTCCTCGCCGCGCTCGACACGGCCAAGGGCCGGCCGTTGGCGAGGGTGCTGTGCGCGCTCGGCGTGCGCGGCACGGGCCGCTCCATGTCCCGCCGTATCGCCCGCCACTTCGCCACCATGGACCATCTGCGCGCGGCCGACGCGGAAGCGGTCCAGCGGGTGGACGGCATCGGCACCGAGAAGGCCCCGTCCATCGTCGCGGAACTGGCCGAACTCGCACCGCTCATCGACAAGCTGGCCGCGGCCGGCGTCAACATGACCGAGCCCGGCGCCACTCCTGTCGCCCCTGTGGCCGAGGAGACCGACGGCACCACCGAACCCGCCGAGGCCACCGGATCAACCGCGCCGGCCGGCGGGCCGCTGGCCGGGATGACGGTGGTGGTCACCGGCGCGATGACGGGCCCACTGGAGAAGCTCAGCCGCAACGAGATGAACGAACTCGTCGAGCGCGCGGGCGGCCGCTCCTCCTCCAGCGTCTCCAAGAAGACCAGCCTGGTCGTCGCCGGGGAGGGCGCCGGCTCCAAGCGCGCCAAGGCGGAGACCCTCGGCGTGCGCCTGGCCACCCCCGACGAGTTCGCCGTCCTCGTCGCCGACCTCATCGGCTGACCGCGACCGCCCCGGCGGAGCCGGGCTCACCCGGCTCTGTCCGGCGGGTTCAGTAGTTCTTCCACTCGTCGAGCACGTACTCCAGCACGGTCGGCTCCATCAGCGTGCTCGGCCGTACGTCCTCGCGGCGGCGGTCGACGGGGAACACCGTGGCCGCCTGTAGGACCGAGTCGTCCAGGTAGCGCAGGCGCGGGGCGTCCTTGGCCAGGCTCAGCGGCGGGGCAGTGGTGCCGCCGCGGGTGGCCAGCACGAAGCCCCAGTTGCCGAAGCTCGGCACGTCGACCTGGAACTCGGTGGTCGTGTACCCGGCCGCCTCGACGGTCGCGGCGATCGACCAGAACGTCTTCGGCGCGAAGAACGGCGACCCGCTCTGCACCACGACCTGGCTCCGCGGCGTCAGGACGTGGCCGAGCAGGGTGTAGAACTCCACCGAGTACAGCTTGGCCAACGCGGCCGTGTCCGGGTCCGGGAAGTCGATGATCACCGCATCGTACCGCTGCCGGGCGGTGCGCAGCCAGTTGAAGGCGTCGGCGTTGACCACCTGGACCCTCGGGTCGGCGAACGCCCCGTCGTTCAGCTTGCGCAGCGGCTCGAAGTCACGGGCGAGCTTGGTCATCGCCGGGTCCAGCTCGACGAGCGTCACCCGCCGCACGTCGTCGTACCGCAGGACCTCGCGCAGGGCGAGCCCGTCACCGCCGCCCAGGATCAGCACCTCGCCGCGTCGTCCGGACAGCGCGGGGTGGACGAGCGACTCGTGGTAGCGGTACTCGTCGACGGAGCTGAACTGGAGGTCGCCGTTGAGGAAGAGGCGCGTGTCGTCACCGCCGGTGAAGGCGGTGGAGCGGGTGACGACGATGTCCTGGTAGGGCGTCGTCTCGGCGTGCACGATCGGGTCCTGGTACATCTGCTGGCGCGCGGTGACCTCCAGGTCGTCCGCGAGCACGTACGCCGTACCGAGCACGGCCAGTACGGCCGTCGCGCCGGAGAGGAGGCCGACCTGGACGAAACGCCGGGTCTGCCTGCGGAAGATGAACAGGACCACGACGACGCCGGCCACCGCGTTGACCGCCCCGACCACCAGCGCGCCCCGCAGCTGTCCGAACGTCGGCAGGAGCAGCAGCGGGAAGCACAGCCCGCCGACCAGCGCCCCGATGTAGTCGACGGCGAACATGTCGGCGACGGCACTGCCCGCCTCCTGCCGCCGGATCCGTTGCAGCAGCGTCATCAGCAGCGGGATCTCGGCCCCGATCAGGAGACCGACCACCAGCGTGATCACGATCATCGCCGGGGTGTAGAGCTGGAGCCAGGCGAACGCGGCGTACAGCACCAGCACGGACAGCCCGCCGACCAGCGCGAGTACGCCCTCGACGACGGCGAAGGCGCCGACCGCGCGGCGGCGCAGCGGTTTGGCGGCGAGCGAGCCGAGCCCCATCGCGAAGACCATCACGGAGATGACCACGGAGGTCTGGAGGACGGAGTTGCCGATCAGGTAGCTGCCCAGTGCGGTGAGCGCCAGCTCGTAGACGAGGCCGCAGGCGGCACAGAGGAAGACGGCGAGCAGCAGGAGGAAGCGCGCCCCCCGGGTGTGCCGGACGGCCGGGGGGCGGGAGGGTGCCGCGGTGTCGCGGCCCCGGAGTGCGGTGGTGCTCACGGGTGCGGTGCTTATGACAGTGCCGCGCCGACCATGAAGGCGGTGCCGAGGTACATCCCGGCCTGCACCCAGGCGGCCGGGTGCGGACGGCCGTCGCTGCTGTCGTCGAGGGCGACCGCGCCCATCTGGCCCGGCGTGAGGTGCCCGATCACGATGCCGACCAGCGTCATCACCAGCACTCCGGCGAGCCCGTAGAGAAGCGTGCTCATCAGGCCGTAGCCGAGGCCCTCTTCGGACTCGCTGGCCCGGATGGCCTCCATGATGACGAGGCCGACGGCGATCGACTGACTGCCCAGCAGAACGGCCGCGCCGCGGTTGCGGTCCACCCAGACCACGTGGAACAGCTTGCCGGGCGTGACGAGGTCGAGGGCGATGAAGCCGACGGCCATCACGGCGACGCCCACCACTCCGTAGAGCAGGGCCTGGCCCGTCGACTCGAAGATCTCGGTCACTGTGTTGCCTTTCTTGACGGCGTCGTCAGGGTCTGGTGGTGAGTCACACGTGGGGCAGGTCCGCCGGTGTCACTTGCCTTCGCCGGGGCCGCCGCCGCGGAAGCTGTCGCTGTCCGGGTTGGGCCAGTACGTGAGGTGCCGGCTGTGCCGGTGATAGCCGTTGCGGTAGTCCTCGATCTCGATCCGGCTGCCGCTCCGGTACGGCGACACCGTGACCATGTCGTCGCCGTAGCGCAGGAACTCCATGCTCTCGCCGGACGAGCGGTCGAGCGCCTGACGGTGGCCGTGGATGGCGTCGGCGACCTGGGTCGGGGACTTGCTCGGGACGACCCAGTCCGCGCCGCTCTCGGTGTACTTGTCGCGGATCCAGCCGCGCGGTACCCCGTCCTTGCCGTCGGAGGAGCAGGCGGTGAGCAGGGCCACGGCCAGCACGGCCGCCACCGTCGCGCGGACGAGTCGGGCGCTCTTCATCGGGCCTCCAGCCGTGTGTACGTCGATACGATCTGGCCGTGCTGCGGATAGGTGTGCCAGGTGCGCCAGACCAGCCCGCCGGAGCCGCCGCGGACGCCGTGCGGTCCGTCGGCGGCCTCGACGAGGACGGCCGTCAGCGCGTCCGGTGAACCGGGGAAGATCCCGCACAGGCTGTCGGGGTTCGCGGCGACCTCACGGCGGATCCCCGCCACCCGGTCGCTGAAGCTCGCGGGGTCCAGTCGCCGGGTGTCGGCCGTGAAGTCGTAGTTCCAGCCCGGCAGTTGGCGGGTGAACGTCCCGGGCAGACCCTTCACGGAGCCCAGCAGACACGCCACGGTCTCCCGTACGGGGCCGGCGAAGACCTGGTGCGAGGCGCCGAGCAGCCGCAGGCGTACGTCGAGCCCGCCCACGGTCGTCTCGTGCTCGGCCAGGGCCGGCCGCTCGTCCAGGTCCAGGGAGAAGCAGAGCTGGTCCGCGTCCGTGTCCAGATAGGGAGCGTCCAAGGCTATGGCGTGCAGGTGGATCCCCCCGGTCAGATCTTGCTATAAGCGGCGCCGAGTATGGCACATGTGGCGCAGGGGGTTTGACCAGCGGGGGCAGGAACGATCGACTCCGATCCCCGGCGCTGCCCGCCGAAGCGCCTGCGGGGCCCTACCCTACGCGGTCCGGCGCGAGGCCTGATCGCCTCACTGGGAGGCGGAGTTCGAGCAGGCGGCAGGGGCTGCCCGGAGTTTCCCGTCGTCGCCCGAAGAGGCAGCCGGGAGACTCCGGACAGGCCCTACGCGGCTCGGGGCGGCCGGAGCCGTGCTCACCGAGGGGCAGGCCGGGCGCGGACCCAGCCGAGCAGCAGCACCGAGCACACCGCCGCGAACGCACACCAGGTGGACACGAACTCCAGCCGCCACAGCGCCCAGCAGACCAGCGCGCCCCCGGCGACGAAGACGCCCAGCGTCAGCAGCCGCCGGTCGCCGGACAGCAACAAGGAGCCCACCGTGGCCAGGAGGTAGCCCGCGATGAGGAGAACGGGGTGGGACAGGTCGGTCACGTAGCCGATCGTGTGTCCCCGGATCTCAGCGGTGACCGGGCCGACGGCCAGCCCGTACGCGAGCCCCGCGGCCGTCACGACACCGACCGCGAGAACGGCGCCCAGCCGACGCCGGGCGTGCGGCGGGGCGGCGCACCACACTCCCGCGGGCACCCACACCGCCAGCAACGGCAGCGCGATGACGGCCCAGACGACGGTGGCGGGCCCGCCGCCACCGCCCGCGTCCCAGACCATCGCCTCGACGATCTGATGGGCGCCGAGCAGGAGCGGCAGCGCGGCGAGCGGCAGGTCCCGCACGCCACGCACCCGCGTGACACAGACCAGTCCGACGGCGGTGACACCGGCGCCCGCCACCAGATCGGCCGTCGCACTCCAACACATCGCGCCACCATCGAGTCGACCGTCGTGAGCCTCAGCCCCGCTGTGCGGGCCACGCTACGTCGGGTCCGGCCGAGGTCGCGGATGACGGCGCCGGGCCGCTCCGGTCAGCCCTGGGGCTCGCTGATGTTCACCATCCAGGGGATGCCGAAGCGGTCGGTGCACATGCCGAACACGTCGCCCCACATCTGCTTCTCCAGCGGGACGGCCACCGAGCCGTCGGCGGACAGCTTCTCCCAGTAGCCGCGCAGCTCGGCGTCGTCGTCGCCGCTGAGGCTGACGGAGAAGTTGTCGCCCTGCGTGACGCTCATGCCGGGCGGGGTGTCCGCACCCATCAGGGTGAAGCCGCTCGGGGTCTCCAGCATCGCGTGCATGATCTGGTCGGCCTCCGGCGTGTCCTGCTGCCCCGACTCCCCGTAGGTGTTGAGGGCCAGGGTGCCGCCGAAGACGTCCTTGTAGAACTCCATAGCCTGCCGGGCATTGCCGCCGAAGCTGATGTACGGGTTGAGGCGCGAGGCCATGACCACCTCCACGAAACGGGCTGAACGGTCAGATCCGGGCAGACTAGCGCGGGCCACCGACAGCGGCCCGTCGGCCCGGAGGGGCGCGCTGTGGGCCACGCGGGCGACCGGTCGCCCCGCAACACGCCACCGGACGGCCGATACCGCCGGGCCGCCGACCCCTCGAGCCTATTGTCCGGAATATGAAGAAATGCCATTTCGTGTATCTCGCGTGCACCGCCGCGGTCGTGGGGGCGGGCCTCGGCGCCGCTCCGGCGTCCGCCGGCCACATGACCCATGTGGTCCACGCGGGACAGTCGATCCAGAAGACGGTGGACGCCGCCGCGTCCGGAGACACGGTGCTGATCACCCCGGGCACCTACCGGGAGAGCGTCACGGTGACCACGCCCGGACTGACCCTGCGCGGCGTGGGCCGGGGCGTGGTGATCGAACCGGCCGCCGGCAAGGCCACCGGCACCTGCGCCGCGGGCGGCAACGGCATCTGTGTGGTCGGGACGAAGGACCACAAGGTCGAGGACGTCACCCTCGCCTCCCTCACCGTCACCGGCTTCACCCGCAGTGGGGTGTACGCCGTCGCCACCGACGGGCTGACCGTGCGCAACGTCACCGCGGTGAAGAACGGGGTGTGGGGCATCGCCCAGGAAGGGTCGGTCCGCGGTGTGTTCCGCGCCAACACCGCCCGGGACAACGGCGACGCCGGTCTCTTCCTCGCCAACACCATCAGCGCCGAACAGGGCGCCACCGACTCCGGCGGCACGCTCGTCGAGCGCAACCGGCTGGAGGGCAACCGGATCGGCGTCACCGTCCGCCGGCTGCGCAACCTCACCGTCGCCGGCAACCACCTCACCGGCAACTGTGCGGGAGTGTTCGTCGTCGGCGACGAGAACAAGCCCAGGGCCGGCGCCGTGACCGTCGCCGAGAACCGCATCGTGCGCAACAACAAGTCCTGCCCCAAGACCGCGCGGCTGGACGCCCTCCAGGGTTCCGGCATCGTCCTGACCGGCACCGAGGACACGCTGATCACGCGGAACGTCATCCGGGACAACGCCGGCGAGTCCCCGCTGTCCGGCGGCATCGTGCTGTTCAAGAGCTTCGTCGGCACGGCCAGCGAGCGGAACCGGATCACCGACAACGAACTGAGCGGCAACTCCCCGGCCGACCTCGTCGACCAGGAGACCGGCAAGACCAACACCTTCGAGGCCAACACCTGCCAGGTGTCCAGGCCCGCGGGCCTGTGCTGACCGGCCGTAGCCACCCGTGAACACGACGAAAGAGGAAAGGCGGCACATGACGACCGCAGAAACTGCCCCGGCGCCGTCCATGCGGCTGCGGGAGCTGGTGTTCGGGGCGGCCTGTGCCGCCGCCCTCCGTGCGACGGCCCGCCTGGGCGTCGCCGACGCCCTCGGCGACAGCCCCATGGCCGTGGAGGACCTCGCGGCCGCGGTGAAGACCGAACCCAAGCCCCTGCGACGGCTGTTGCGGGCCATGTCCTGCTACGGCGTCTTCGCCGAACAGGGCGACGGAACCTTCGCGCACACGGAGATGTCGCGCCTGCTGCGCGAGGACGACCCGAACAGCCTGCGCTACATCACCCTGTGGTGCACCGAGCCGTGGACCTGGGACGCCTGGCCCAAGCTCGACGAGGCCGTGCGCACCGGCCACAACGTCGTCCAGGACCTGTACGGCAAGGAGTTCTTCACCTACCTCAACGAGGACGCGCCCGAATCCGCGCTCGTCTTCAACCGCGCCATGACGACGTCCAGCGCGCAGTCCGCACGGGACGTCGCGCAGCTCCTCGACCTGTCGGGGAGCGCCTCCGTCGCCGACATCGGCGGCGGTCAGGGGCATGTGGTGGCGAGCCTGCTGGAGAAGTACCCCACGCTCCACGGGACGCTGCTCGACCTGCCCCGCGTGGTGGAGAACGCCGACCCGCGGCTGCGTCCGGGCGGCGTGCTCGCGGACCGGATGCGCATCGTGCCCGGCGACTGCCGCGAGGCCATCCCCGTCCAGGCCGATGTGTACATCATCAAGAACATCCTGGAGTGGGACGACGACAGCACCGCCAGGACCCTGCGCAACGTCATGGCGGCCGGCGGGCCCGGCGCACGGGTCGTCGTCATCGAGAACCTCGTCGACGACTCGCCCTCGATGCGCTTCAGCACCGCGATGGACCTGCTGCTGCTCCTCAACGTGGGCGGCGCGAAGCACACCACCGAGAGCATGGTGGGCCGGCTGACCGGGGCGGGCCTGGTCATCGACGACATCCGGCCGGTCAATCCCTACCTGCACGCGTTCGACTGCACCGTGCCCGCGTGACACCCCGGACCACCGGTGGCCGGGCCCGCGACGAACGCGGACCCGGCCACCGGTGGCCACCGGCGTCTCAGGCCGTGGAGTCCCGCTCCCAGCGGTAGAAGCAGTGCGCCATCGCGTCCTTCGGCGAACGCCAGGTCGCGGGGTCGTACGCGCTGACGTACGCGGTCAGCCGCTCGCTGATGTCCCGGAACTCGGGGTGCCCGGCCACCTTGGCGATCGCGGGTCCCGGGTCCTGCTCGGACTCGATGAGATGCAGGTACACGTCGTCGAACTGGAAGAGACTGCGTCGGGAGACGCCCACGAGGTGCGGCAGCTCCCCACGGTCCGACTCCTCGAACAGCTTCGCGATGTCCGGGGCGGACCCCGGGGCCATCCGGGCGACGATCAGGGCTTGGTGCGTCATCCTGTCCTCCGTCCGGTTCAGTCGGCCAGGCTCGGCACGGGCCGGTGCTCCGTGGCCGCCTGCTCGATGCGGTCCCGGATCAGGGCCATCTGGACCTTGGAGTTCCGGTTGATGTTGTCGGTCATCCAGGCGTCGTCCACCGGGGCCTCGGGCTTCATCTCGAAGTCCTGGGTCCACACCATCCGGGTGCCCTGCGGCACCTCCTCGTACCGCCACCGGATGTTCATGAAGGCGAACGGGCCGGTCTCGACGCGGCGGGCCCGCACGGTGAGCGTGTCGCGGTCCGCCTCCCGCTCGGAGACCCAGCTCCACACCTTGCCGTTCTCGTCGGGGTGCATGGTGAGCCGGAAGGTGGTCTTCTCGCCCTCCTGCCGCAGGATCTCGGCCGAGGCGTACTCGGTGAACAACTGCGGCCAGTTCGCCACGTCGTTGGTCATGTCCCAGACCAGGTCCAGCGGAGCGGCGATCACGATCTCGTTCTCGGTGTGTGCGGACATGTCACGCCCCTGCCATGAGAGCACTGTTGACCTGGTCGAGGAACTGCCGGGGCGTCTTGCTGCGCTCCGCGTCCGGTGGCATCGGCGTGCCGTAGCGGTTCTCCAGCTCGCCCACGATGCCGAGCAGTCCGAGCGAGTCGATGCCGAGGGCGTCGAAGCCGATGTCGTACTGCCGCTGGAGGTCGTCCGAGGCGACGGTGATGCCGGCGGACTTCTTCATCAGCTCGGCCAGTTCCTCGACGGTGATGCGGTCACTCATGCGGTACCTCTCCCTTTGCTCTGTTCCTCTGGTTGTCCTGCGCCTCTTGTTCCGCGCCCCGTCATGAGGCGTCGGTGGCGCCGTGCCGCAGCACCAGCGCCGAGTTCGACCCCATGAGGCCCCTGCTGAGCACCAGTGCCGTGCGCAGTTCGGCGGGGCGGGCCCGGCCGGTCACGAGGTCGAGGTCGTGGCAGACGTCGAAGACATGCGGGGTTGGCGGGATCAGGCCGTGCTCCATGGCGAGCACCGCCGCCGCGCTGTCCAGCACCGGCGCCGCGCCGTAGCCCCGCCCGATCCCGGTCTTCGGCGCGGTGACCGGCACTCGCCTGCCGTGCGCACCGAGGGCGTCGGCGATGGCCAGCGCCTCGGCACGGTCCGCCGCAGGCACACCGAGCGCGTCGGCGAAGACCACGTCGATCTCCTCCGGCGCACAGTCGGCGTCCGCCAGGGCCGCGCGGACGGCTTCCGCGAGACCCTCCCGGGACTGCTCCCAGCGGGAGGCGCCGGTGAAGGTCGCCGCGTGCCCGGCGATCCTGGCCCGCACCCGCGCGCCGCGCTCCCGGGCCACCGACTCCTCCTCGACGACGAACATGGCGCCGCCCTCGGCCGGGACGAACCCGCAGGCCCCCTCCGTGAAGGGACGGTAGGCGCGCTCCGGGTCGTCGCAGGTGCTCAGCTCCTCGTACCCGAGCTGGCAGACCACCGAGTAGGGGGCGAGCGGCGCCTCGGTCGCACCGGCCACGATCACGTCGGTGCCGCGCCGTACCGCCCGCGCCGCGTGGGCCAGGGCGTCCAGTCCGCCGGCCTCGTCGGAGGCGACCACCGAGCAGGGCCCCTTGAAGCCGCGCCGGATGGAGATCTGGCCGGTGCTGGCGGCGTAGAACCAGGCGATCGACTGGTACGGCCCGACGAAACGGCTGCCCTTGCCCCACAGGCGCTGGAGCTCCCGCTGGCCGAACTCGCCGCCGCCGGAACCGGCCGCGGTGACCACGCCCACGGAGTACGGCGCGGCACCGGTGTCGGCCTGCCCGAGGCGGGCGTCCTCCAGCGCGAGGTCGGTCGCGGCCAGCGCGAAGTGCGTGAACCGGTCGGTCTGGACGACGTAACGCTCCTCGACCGCCGCCGACGGTTCGAACTCCCGCACTTCGCCCGCCACCCGCAGCGGCAGGTGCTCACAGCCCTCGCGGGTGACCGGGCCGAGGGCGCTGAGGCCCTCCTGGGTGGACTTCCAGAAGGACTCGGTGCTGGCTCCGTTGGGCGCGACCACACCGATACCGGTGACGGCGGCGCGCCTCGGATGGGGTTCGGTCATCTTTCCCTCTCCCTCGGCCGGTTCAGGACCACCGCCGACTGGAATCCGCCGAAGCCGCTGCCCACGGAGAGCACGCTGTTCAGCTTCCGCTCGCGCGCGTCACGCGGCACGTAGTCCAGGTCGCACTCGGGGTCCGGGGTCTCGTAGTTCGCGGTGGGCGGCACCACCTGGTGGGCCAGGGCCAGCACACAGGCGACGACCTCTATCGCGCCGATCGCGCCCAGGGAGTGCCCCACCATCGACTTGATGGAACTCATCGGCGTGTCATAGGCGTGCTGCCCCAGGGTCCGCTTCACGGCGGCGGTCTCGTGCCGGTCGTTCTGCTTGGTTCCCGAGCCGTGCGCGTTGACGTAGTCGACCGCCGTGGGATCGACCCGGGCGTGGTCGAGGGCCTCCTCGATGGCCCGCGCCATCTCCAGGCCCTCGCTGGTCAGACCGGTCATGTGGTACGCGTTGCCGAAGGTCGCGTAGCCGCCCAGCTCGCAGTAGACGTGCGCACCGCGGGCCCTGGCGTGCTCCAGTTCCTCCAGGACGAGCACCGCACCGCCCTCGCCCATGACGAAGCCGTCACGGTTGGCGTCGAAGGGACGCGAGGCGTGCGCCGGATCGTCGTTGTTGCACGAGGTGGCCTTGATGGCGTCGAAGCAGGCCATGGTGATCGGGGAGATCGGCGAGTCCGAGGCGCCGGCGATGCAGACGTCGGCCCGGCCCTCCTCGATGGTGTGGAAGGCGTACCCGACCGCGTCGAGCCCGGAGGTGCAGCCCGTCGACACCGTCTGCACCGGCCCCCGCGCCTCGAACCGCTCCGCCACCGTGGAGGCCAGCGTGCTGGGGGAGAAGGCACGGTGCAGCTGCGGCCGAGCCCGGTCGTGGTCCACGTCCCAGCGCTGTCCACCGTGGCTGACCAGCACATAGTCCTGTTCCAGCCGGGTGGTTCCGCCGACCGCGGTGCCCAGCGACACCCCGACCCGCCAGGGGTTCTCCCGGCCGAGGTCGAGACCGGAGTCCCGGACCGCCTCCTCCCCGGCGACCAGGGCGAACTGGATGTACCGGTCGCACCGGGCGACCTGCTCCGCGTCCAGCCCGTGCGCCGCCGGGTCGAAGTCGCACTCGGCCGCGATCCGCGACCGCAGCCCCGTCGGGTCGAAGAAGGTGATGCCCCGCGTCGCGGTGCGCCCGTGGGACAGCTGGTCCCAGAACGCCGGCACGCCTATGCCTCCCGGAGCGACGACGCCTATGCCCGTGACGGCCACCCGCCGGGTCATGAACCGGCCTGCCGACGCTCGGCCGTTCGGACCGCGCCGCCGTGGGCCCCCTCCGCCGCGACGGCGACGGGCTCGGTCTCCTCGGTGTCGACGTGCCCGAGCGGCGGGCTCGGCGCCAGCGGACCGAGGTGGAAGACGAGGCGCGCCTCCACCTTGCCCACATTGCGGAACCGGTGCCGCATGTGCATCGGGATCATCAGCCCCTGCTCGGGCCGGAGCGGGTGCGGTTCGCCGTCGAGGTCGACCTCCAGCTGCCCGCACACGACGTACACGAACTCCTCGGAGTACGGGTGGTAGTGCTCACCGATGCGGTCACCCGGCTGGACGATGGCCACGCCCATGAAGCCGCTGGTGGCGCCGGACGTGGTGGGCGTGAGCATGGCGCGCAGGTCACCGCCGCGCCGGGTGTTGGGCTCGACCTCGCTGAGGTCCACGATTCTGGGACGGGATGTGATCACGACGTTGCTCCGTTTCGTGTGCTGTGTCGGCGTGGGCGACCGGCGCCCCGCCTGCCGGACGGCTCAGGCGTCGGGCGAGCGGCGGTCGGTGACGAGTTCCATGCGGGCGAGCGTGAGGAGCCGGGCGGCCGCGCCCTCCCGCAGTGCGGAGGCGTCCACACCGAGGGCGTCGGTGTCCAGCAGGGCCGTCACCTCGGCCGTCCGGGCCCGGTCCGTCAGACCGAGCACCTGACCGGGGTCGGTGTCGCCGCCGCGTACGTCGACCAGGCGCACGACGACGTCGTCGCGCTGGAAGATCGTGCTGCGCAGCACCGGGCTGTGCGGGTCGTCCGCCGCCTTCTCGTCCTGCTGGGAGAGGAGTTGGGCCAGCCGCAGACCGCCGCCGTCCCGCGCCGGGTAGTACAGCGCGTGCCGTACGGCGTCCGGCTTCGCCTCGCCCGCCGTCACATGGTGGACGGCCGGCAGTGCCGCGCGGGTGAAGAAGACGCGGGCCGACTCGGGGTCGTCGAGGTCCCGGTCCTGCTCCAGATAGGGGTTGATGGCCTCCTCGACGGCCCGCACCTCGGGCTGCCGGGCGACGTGCCGCAGCGCCGCGAGCAGGTCGCCCCGCACCTCGATGGCCCGCACCACGCGGTTGCCGTGCATGAAGAGGGAGGTGCGGATCAGCCGGGTCGTGTCGTCGACCCGGGGTTCGGGCGAGGCGTAGTCGGCGAGGATCTTCGCGACGGCCTCCTCACTGCCCGGCTTGACCGTGAAGGTGAGCGCGTGACGGATCACGCCGTCGCCGATCCGGGGCGACGACTGGAGCCTGCGCTCGCCGGGCTCGGCGTGCGCGGCCGGGCCGCCGGTCTCGCGGACGACGTGGAACCGCAGCGACCGGGTGTCGCGCACGCAGCTGTGCAGCGGCTCCACCATCCGGACGTGCTCCTCGCTGTTGACCCAGGTCAGGAACGGCGGGGCACTCTCCCACTCACTGGTGATGAGCCACTGCGAGGGGTTCTCGATCGACTGGCACAACTGGTCGCTGACGTGTCCGGGGACCGACGCGACCTGGTTGCAGAGCTGCTCGTACGCCTCCAGGAACTGCTGCTGGGCTCCGTCGTAGACGTCCACCAGAAGGACGACCCGGAGGTGGGAGCCGTCGAAGACGGACTGGGAGACGCGCTGCGACACCTGACGTGTCAGCGCTTCCGAAACGGGGGCGGAAGTGGTGGTCATCGTGGGAAATCTCCTTCGGGGAGCGAGACGGAACCTCGGCTGCGGTGAAGCGACGTGAGCGTGACTTGATCCTGTGGCGGTCCAGACCGGTGCGCGACCGGGAGGGACTACGCGGGTGACCTGCTCCCCTCGTCCGTGTGATGTCGCGTCACCTGAGGTGCGCGAAGACCACGAGGTTCTCCGTGTAGTCCTTGACCGTGCGGTCGTAGTCCCCCGCGCAGGTGATGAGGCGCACCTGGGCGTCGGCGGTGTCGGCGTACACCCGTCGGCTGGGGAAGCGGTCCTTGTCGAACGTCTCCACACTGTCGACGACGAAGACGGGCGCGCGTCCGTCGGCCCGCCGCACGCGGAAGACGTCGCCCTTCTTCAGTTCGCCCAGTTCGGCGAAGACGGCGGCGGAGGTGGCGGTGTCGACGTGCCCGGCGATGATCGAGGTGCCCGTCTCGCCGGGGGAGGCGCCCTTGGCGTACCACCCGACGAGGTTGGTGTTGTGCGGCGGCGGGGCCTGGAGCTGCCCGTTGGCGCCGATGGCGAGGTCGGTGAAGGGGGCGTCGACGGAGATCTTCGGGATGAGCAGGCGCACGGGGCTGGACCGTGGCAGGTGCTCTGCCACCGGCCGGGCGTCGGGCGAGGCCGGTGCGGCGGCCCGCGGGGCGGCCCGCGGGGCGGACTGCGCGTCGGGCGGCGGACTGGGCGCGCCGGCCTGCGGGGTGTCGTCGCCGAGCAGGCGCACCGCCAGCAGCAGCAACGCCCCGGCACACAGCATGGTCAGCCCCCGGCGGGGCTGCCGGGCCGACGCCGGCCCGTCTGCGGAGGAGTCGGAGGCGGAGGAGTCGGAGGAGTGGACAGCCATCTGAGGTGACCTCACTAGCTGGTTCACGGCAGCGGGAGGGGGCGGAAAGCGAGCCGGGCCGCCACATGGAGCTCAGGTGGCGGCCACGGCTGCTATGTCGCCCGGCATGGGTCAGGCCAGGCCGTGGGCCGACTTCTTACGGCGCGCGGCGTACAGGCCGGTCGCGGCGACGGCGAGGACGGCGATGCCGCCCGCGGTCGCGGTGGGCGCGTCGAGCGCGCCGCCACCGGTGTGCATGCCGCCGCGCGGCTTCTCCTCGCCGCTCCAGGACTCCTTCTGCTCGCTGTCCTTGGTCCAGGAGGAGTCCTTGCTCTGCTCGCTGTCCTTCTTGTACGTCTCCGGGTCGTGCTTCGGGTCCCGCGCGGTGCCCCAGTCGTCCGCCGTGACCGAGGCCAGCGCACCGCCACCCGTGTGCATTCCACCGCGCGGCGCGTCGTGCTTGCTCCCGTTGTCCTGCTCCTTCTCCTTGCTGTAGGAGGAGTCTTCGTGCTCCCAGTCACCGCCCGCCGCGTACGCGCCGGGCGCGGCGAGGGCGAGGGCGGCCGAGGCCGCCGCGGTGGCCAGGATCATGCGTGCTGAGCGCATATGTGGGTCCTTCCGTCGGCCGGGCAGCTGGCGGTTGGTCAGCTGAGGTGACCCGGCCCCGACGTGATCCACCGTCAGTCACCCCGCGGACTTCCACCACTCAAGGCGCTCAGCCGGGTGAGGGCGGGCGGCACCCGGGGGAATGCCGAAGGGCCTGTGCCGGCCTCCCCGAGGGACGGCCGCCACAGGCCCCGCGGACGCCCGTACGGCGTCCGACGACCGGTCAGGTCAGGTCAGCGCCAGCACCGTGGTCAGGACCCGCCGCAGCACGCCTTCGGCCTCCGGGACCGGGCCGGGTGAGCGCCAGGCGACGAACCCGTCGGGCCGCACCAGGACGGCTCCGCCGTGCGCCGTGCCGTGGCGCTCCCGCCAGTCCGCGCCGTCCTCGGGCACCAATTCGGCGTCCGGTCCCGCTCCCACGCGGTACGACACCAGGGGGACGGACAGTTCACCGGCGAGGCGGACGGCGGCCTCGTGCCATCCGCTCGGCCCGTCGGCGTCCGCTCCGGCGTCGCCGTCGCTCAGCAGGACCAGGGACCGCTCGTACAGGTCGAGCGTGGACAGCCGCCTGCCCTCGTGGCGGACCCACAGGTGGGGCGCCCGGGTGCCGGGGTCGCCGTTCAGGCCGAGTTTCTCCGGCACGACCGGCGAGGTGGGGTCGGTGCCGACGACGGCGCCCTGCGGGTAGCGGTAGCCGAGGGCCACGTTGAGGATGCCGCGCTGCGGCCCGCCTCCGGGCGCACCACCGCCCCCGCCCGCCGGCGGGGCGAAGCCGGGGTGGCTGTGCTCGGCCGACCGGACGGCGGCGCGGGCACTGGTCGCCTCCGCCACCGGGCGGCGTTCGAGGTCGTAGGAGTCCAGCAGTCCGTGTCCCGCCCAGCCCCCGAGCACCGCCGCCAGCTTCCACGCCAGGTTGTGCGCGTCCTGGATGCCGGTGTTGGAGCCGAAGGCCCCGGTGGGGGACATCTCGTGGGCCGAGTCCCCGGCGAGCAGGACGCGGCCCGAGCGGTAGCCGCGGGCCACCCGCTGGGCGGCGTGCCAGGGCGCCCGCCCGGTGATCTCGATGTCCAGGTCCGCCCGGCCGACCGCACGGCGGATGTGCTCCGCGCAGCGCTCGTCGGTGAAGTCCTCCAGCGTCTCCCCGCGTTCGGGGTGCCAGGGGGCGTGGAAGACCCAGTTCTCCCGGTTGTCCACGGGCAGCAGCGCACCGTCGCCGTCGGGACCGGTGAGGTAGCAGACGATGAACCGGCGCTCGCCCACCACGTCGGCGAGGAGGCGGGACCGGAAGGTGATGCTGACATTGCTGAACAGCTCGCCGGGGCCGCTCTGGCCGATGCCGAGCTGCTCGCGGACGGGGCTGCGGGGGCCGTCGGCGGCGACCAGGTAGTCGGCGCGGATCTTGGTGTGCTCGCCCGTGTCCCGGCTCTTGACGATCGCGGTGACACCGTCGGAGTCGGTGTCGAACGACAGCAGTTCGGTGGAGTACCGCAGGTCGCCGCCAAGCCCGGTGGCGTGGTCGAGCAGGACCGGCTCCAGGTCGTTCTGGCTGCACAGGCACCAGGAACTCGGGCTGAAGCGGGCCAACCCGCCGCCCGGGTCGATGTCCTTGACCAGCCACTCACCCGGGTCGCCGACCAGGTCGCGGGCCTGGAGGATGCCGTGGTTGTCGGCCAGGGTGGCCGCGGCCCGATGGATCGCCGGCTCGACGCCGGCCACCCGGAACAGCTCCATCGTGCGGACGTTGTTGCCGCGTCCGCGGGGGTGGCGGGAGGTGCCGGAATGGCGCTCCACCAGGGTGTGCCGTACCCCCAGACGGCCCAGGAACAGTGAGGTCGACAGGCCCACGAGGGAGCCGCCGACGATCAGGACGGGGACCCTGTGGATCGCGCCGCCCGGTTGGTCGGTTCTTTGGTTCATGATGTGTCTCCAGCACGTCGTGTCCGCCGACTCGGCCGGTGCGGCCGGGACGGCCGGGACTCTCATGCATGCCCCACACGACGAACGGCGGCTCAGGCTTCACCCACCTGACCCTGCGCAGCCGGAGCGGCCGCCGCGGCTGGGGTCCTGGCGCGCGCGAGGGCCGCCGCACGCGCCGGTGAGCCATGGAGCACGGACCGGCAGCGGCGACGGCCCTCAGGGCTGGTTCGGGCCTCTCAGATGCCCGAACCCAGAGACCTCGTCGTGTAGGCGCACTCGGTGTAGATGTAGCCGGACTCCAGCTTCGCGGTGTCCGTGGCCGGGGTGGAGATGGAGTCCGAGGTCGACTTGTGCACGAAGTAGGTGGTGCCGGGCGGCAGGCTGATCGTGCGCTGCGGGTAGCTCTTGCTGCCGCTGCACGGCTCGAACGAGGGGTTGAGGGTGCTGGACAGGGAGTATGCCTTGCAGCTGCCGCAGCCCTTGAGGGTGAGGCTGCCCGTCACCGGACCGGTGTAGAGGACGGTGACCTCGTCGGGGCTGTCGTTCTTCACCGTGACGGAGATGCTGCCGCCGGACCGGGTCGTGGGCAGGGTCTTGCCCGCGGCGGGCAGGGTCTGGGCGATCTCCGCCCCGATCGCGATCTTCTTCGCGCGGGCCGCGTTCTTGGCCGTCCTGTGCGCCGAGACGTACTCGTTCATCGTCTTCTGCGCGGCCTCGAAGTCACCGTCCCGGTACTGGTCCACCCCGCAGGTGTACGTGCCCGCGTCGGCGCTGCTCGTGGCGCGCCCGGCGTCCGCGGTGAGGGCGGCCTCGATGCCCGCCTCGTCTCCCGGCAGGTCCGCGATGCGGGAGCCGAGGTCGTTCAGCCGCTCGACCGCCGTGCAGGGTTCGGCTCCGGAGAGGCCCTTGACCTCGCGGGTGACGGCGGCGGCCACGGCCGGCTGGACCTTGGCGGCCTGGTCGGAGTCGGGGAAGGTGGTCAGCAGCTCGCCGAACTGTGCCGCCCAGGTGGACTGGTCGGAGGCGAGGCCCCGCGAGGCGCACTCGTACAGGGACGTGGCCAGCCGGTCGTCGGGCCACTTCTCCAGGCTCCCGAGGTCCGTGGACGGCATGTCCTCGGGGACGGTGCGCAGATAGGTGAGGGGCGCTATGGCCGTGCAGTAGTCGGCGTCCTCGTAGGGGGCGGCGATCGTGGTGTAGAAGGTCTTCATCCGGGTCGGCACCCGCTCGGCCGCCCGCGAGTCGGGGTGGTCGGATCTGAGGTCCTCGTAGGCCTTCAGCGCCTCGCGGTAGCCGGCCTGGCCGCTGCCGAACTCCTTCTTGCCGGACGCGGTGACCAGCTTGTCGGCCTCGTCGAGCCGGTCGAGGAGCATCTGCTCCGTCGCCTCCTTGCGCGCGTCGTCGTACAGGACGACACCACCGGCCGGTACGGCGAGCAGGACCAGACCCAGCAGCAGGGCGACGGGCGCCCGTCGGAGGATGGCCGTGCGGGAGCGCAGGCCGACGAGCGCGCCGTGCGCCGCGGCCCCGGCGAGGAACACGGCGTACAGCAGGAGGGCCGCCACCGGGACGCCGTCCGGGTCGGCCGGCAGCGCCACGAGGAGCAGCACGGCGGTGGCGGTCCAGCACAGCAGCATGAGCACCCAGCGGCGCAGCAGCGCGTACCCGAGCCCCAGGCCGCTGAGGTTGAGCACCGCGACCGCGACGGCCCGCGCGCCGTCCGGCGGCGCGGGCGGGGCCGGCGGCGGCCCCGACGGCATGGGTGGCACGTGGAAACTGTGGTCCTGCATGCCGTACGGATCCCCGGACATGGCTGTCCTCCCCCATCAACAGCGCCCGAACTTCGGTGACTTGTCAGTCTACGGGCGCCGATGCACGGCTGACAGAGGCGGCGGGTACCGATCCCCCCGTTCGCCCGATCATGCCCGACGTGCGGCGGGATCACCCCTTCGGCCCAGCGACGAATCGATTCGCTGGGTGAAACGGGTGCGACGTCCGACCCGGCGGGGGAGCGCCCGGTGATGCTGGCGCAGGCCTTTCCATGACTCTTCCTCAAGGAGTTCCGCTGTGCGTTTTCCTCGTACGGTGCTCAGCACCCTCGGTTCCGCCGCTCTCGTTCTCGCGTCCCTGGGTGCGGTGACCGCCGTCACCGCGAGCCCCGCCGCCGCGGACCCCTGCGGCTTCTACGAGACCGGCTCCGACGCCTACTACAACCACTGCACCTCCGACGGCTCGCGCGTGATCGTCAAGGTGGAGGTGGCGTGGGCGCCCGACTACGAGCGGTGCGTCGCGCCCGGCAAGACCTGGCTGGGCTCCGCCGGTGAGATCCAGGGCGCCTACTACACCGGGCGCACCTGCTGACCGGAGCGGTGGCGGTGCGGAGGGCCGGGACGGCTTCGTCCCGGCCCTCCGGCATGCGGTCCTCCGGAACGGAACGGAGTGCGACAGGGGCTGGAAAATGAAAATGGTTATCGCTAGCGTGTGGATGCGCGCAGCCCGGCATCCTCGCTTCCGGCGAGGGTTCGCCGGGCTGCCCTGGCGCGCCCGAACTCGCGGCTCGAAAAGGGGAATTGTGGCTCATCTGCTGATGGTCGAGAGCTGGGTCGGATCGATGAGCAGGCTGCTGCCCCGGGCGATCGGGGAGGGCGGGCACACGTTCACCTTCCTCACCCGCGACCTGCACCACTACCTGCGGTCGGCCCCCGAAGGGACGGCACACCCGCTGCTCGGCGCCCGCAACGTCGTCACGGCGGACACCAACGACGTCGACACCCTGCTCCCCGAAGCAGAGCGGCTGCACGCGGCGCTGGGCTTCGACGGCGTCCTCACCTCCTGCGACTACTACCTGCCGGCCGTGGCCCTGATCGCCGACCGCCTCGGCCTGCCCGGCCCCGGCCCCGAAGCGGTCGGGAACGCCTGCCGCAAGGACGCCACCCGCCGCGTCCTCGGCGAGGCCGCGGTGCCCGGCCCCCGCTTCGCCCTGCACGAGGAGTGGGCCGACCTCGCCCGGTCCGCGCGGGAGATCGGTTACCCGCTGGTCGCCAAGCCGGTCGACCTGTGCGCCGGCATGTACGTGCGCCGCGTGGACGACGAACGCCAACTCGCCGACGCCGTACGGGCGATGGCTGGATTCCCGGTGAACGCGCGCGGGCAGCGCCGGTCGCCCGCCGTCCTGCTGGAGGAACTGCTGGACGGGCCCGAGGTGAGCGTCGAGACGGTGTCGCACGCGGGCGCGGTCCATGTGGTCGGTGTGACCGACAAGAGCGTCGGCGGGGCACCCGCCTTCATCGAGACCGGCCACATGTTCCCCGCCGACCTGACGCCCGCCGACACCGAGGCCGCCGAACAGACCGCGCTGAGCGCGCTCAAGGCCCTCGGCCTGACCGACGGGGTCGTGGCGCACACCGAGATCAAGCTGACCTCCGCCGGACCGCGCGTCGTCGAGGTCAACCCCCGCCCGGCCGGAAACCGCATCACCGAGCTGGTCCGCCATGTCACCGGCGTCGACCTCGCCGCCGCCTTCGTGGACGTCGCCCTCGGCCGCGCGCCCGACCTGCGGCGCACCGACACCGGGGTGCGCAGCGCCGCGATCGGCTTCCTCGTCCCGGAGCGCGCCGGCACCCTGGAGGCGCTCGACGGAAGCGGCGTACGGGACGCGGACGGCGTGCTGGAGGTGGAACTCGCCGAACCCGGCCGGGCGGTGAAGGCGGCGGGCAGCAACAACGAGTACCTGGGGCACGTCATGACCGCGGACACCGGCGGCCCCGGCGCCCGCGCCCGCGTCGAGGACCTGCTGTCCGGGCTGCGCGCGGGACTGGTCGTCCGATGACCACCGCGACCTTCCACGCCTACGACGATCTCGTCGACCGCGTCCGGGCCGGCGCCCTCGGCCCCGACCCGGCCACGCGGCGGATCGCCGTCGCCTTCACCACCCGGCAGGCCGTACGCCACGACGGGCGCGGCACCGGCTACCGCAACGAGGTGCTCAGCCTGCGCCTCGCCGAGGCCGTCGGTTCCTGCGCCGTCGAACCCGGGGAACTGCCGGACAGCGCGCTCGACGACTGCGTCGGCGCCGACGTGGCCGGGCTCCTGGAGCACCCTCTGCTGCCGGTGCGGGTCGCGGCGCTCGACGCCTACCTCCTGCACGTCACCCCGCACATTCCCGAGCACGGCGCCCTTCCGGTCCCGCTGCCCGCCGGGTCCTCGCTGGAGAAGTCCCGCGCCCGCGCCCGCGCCGTCGTCGAACTGCTCGACCTGCCCGCCGGGGCGACGGTCCTCGTCGTGGGCGTCGTCAACTCCCTCCTCGAAGCGCTCCGTTCCCGCGGACTCCGCTACCTGCCGAGCGACCTCAAGGGCGGCACCACCGAGTGGGGCGAGCCGGTCCTCACCGACGCGCTCGCCGCCGCCGACCGCTGCGACGCCCTGCTCGTCTCCGGTATGACCCTCGGCAACGGAACCTTCGAACCCCTGCGCCGGCACGCGCAGACGCACGGCAAACAACTGGTCGCGTTCGCCCAGACCGGCAGCGCCGTGCTGCCCCGCCTCCTCGGCCACGGGGTGAGCGCCGTGTGCGCCGAGCCCTACCCCTTCTTCTGGCTCGACGGCGGACCAGGAACCGTCCACCGCTACGGCTGTCCGGGAGGCGTGCGATGACCACGACCGCCGTTCTCCCCGACGCCCGCCGCGAACTCCTCGCGCTCCTCGGCCGTACGCCCGTGGTGCGTGTCACCGCCGACCTGCCCGGCGCCCACCCCGGGTTCTGGGCCAAGCTCGAGGCGCTCTCGGCCGGCGGGATGAAGGCACGGGCCGCGGTGTCCATGCTGCTCGGCGCCCGCGAACGCGGCGAACTGCGGCCCGGCGCCCCCGTGGTGGAGTCCACCTCGGGCACCCTCGGCATCGGCCTGGCCTTCGCCGGGCAGGCCCTCGGCCATCCGGTCGTGCTGGTCGGCGACCGTGAACTGGAACCGTCGATGCGGCAGTTGCTGCGCGCCCACGGCGTCCGCCTGGAGATCGCCGACCGCCCCGCGCTCCAGGGCGGCTGGCAGGCCGCCCGCCTCGCCCGCCTCCGCGAACTCCTCGCCGAACTCCCCGGCGCCTACTGGCCCGACCAGTACAACAACCCCGACAACACCGCCGGTTACGCCTCCCTCGCCGCCGAACTCGCCACCCAGCTCGACCACCTGGACATCCTGGTGTGCAGCGTCGGCACCGGCGGCCACAGCGCCGGCGTCGTCGGACCGCTGCGCCGCCACTGGCCCGCGCTGCGGCTGATCGGCGTCGACGCCACCGGCTCCACCATCTTCGGCCAGCCCGCCCGCCCCCGCCTGATGCGCGGCCTCGGCAGCAGCATCCACCCGCGCAACGTGGCCTACGACGCCTTCGACGAGGTCCACTGGATCGGCCCCGCCGAGGCCGTCGACAGCTGCCGCAGACTCGCCCGCGGCAGCTTCGTCACCGGTGGCTGGAGCACCGGCGCGGTCGCCCGTGTCTCCGCCTGGGCGGCCCGTGTGCACCCCGGCGCGGTCGTCGCGACCGTCTTCCCCGACGGCCCGCACCGCTACCTCGGCACCGTCTACGACGACGACTTCACCGCCGCGCACGGCGTCGACCCCGCCACCGCGGCCACCCGGCCCGTGGAGATACCGCACCCGCACACCGCCGAGGCGACCGGCTGGGCGCGCTGCACCCGGGTCACCGACCCGCTCGGCGCCCTCCGAGGCGGGGAGGCGAACCGGTGAAGACCCGCCTGCGCACCGTACGCCTCGTCCTCGCCGAGCCGCTGCGCATCTCCCGTTCCACCATGGCCGCCCGCGACGCCGTGTGGCTGACCGTCGAGCACGACGGACTGTGCGGCCATGGCGAGGCCGTCACCAGCGTGTACTACGGCCTCGACACCGACACGCTGCAACGCCTCCTCGCCGACGTCGACCTGGGCCGCTTCGCGGATCCGGAGAGCGCCCTGGAAGCCCTGCGCGAGGACGGACCCCTCTCGCCGCCGGCCGTGACCGCCGCCGTCGAGGCCGCGCTCCTCGACCTCGTGGGCAAGCGCGCGAACGCTCCCGTCCACCGGCTCCTCGGCGCGCCCGCGCCCCCCGTGGCCGCCACCGCCCGCACCCTCGGCATCATCTCGCTCACCCATGCGGCGGCGGAGGCCCGCCGGCTCGCCGCGAGCGGCTTCCAGGTCCTGAAGGTGAAGGCGGGCAGCCCCGACCCCGAGGACGACGTGGAACGCGTCCGCGTCGTGCGCGACGCGGCCCCCGGAGTGCGTGTGCTCCTGGATCCCAACGGGGCCTGGACGCTCCGTCAGGCCGAGAAACTCCTCCCCCGCTACGCCGAACTCGGCGTCGAGGCCGTCGAACAGCCCCTCGCCCCCGGCGACCCGGAGACGCTGGCCGCCCTCGCCGAGCGGTCACCGCTGCCCGTCATCGCCGACGAGGACGCCGTCGGCCTGGAGGACGCCCGCCGCCTCGCCGGACGCGTGCACGGCGTCAACGTCAAGCTCGCCAAGTGCGGCGGCGTCCACGCGGCCCTGCGCATCGCCGAGGCCGTCGAGGGCAGCGGCACCGCGCTGATGCTCGGCTGCCTCACCGCCAGCAGCCTGGGCCTCGCGCCCGCCGTCCACCTCGCCGACCGCGCCCGCTGGACCGACCTCGACGGACACCTGCTCCTCGCCGACGACCCGTGGAGCGGCATCGGCGGCGCCGACGGCCTCGTCCGCGCGAGCGACCGGCCGGGACTGGGGGTGACGCATGCGGACCTGGCGTGAGATACGCGGCTTCCCGGTCGCCGTCCGGCTGCTGCTGGTCAACCAGCTCGGCGTCAACACCGGCTTCTATCTCCTCATCCCCTACCTCGCCGTCCACCTCGGCGAGAACCTGGGCATGTCGGCGGCCGTCGTCGGCATCGTCCTCGGCGTGCGCAACCTCAGCCAGCAGGGCCTGTTCCTCATCGGCGGCTCCGCGGCCGACCGGCTCGGCGCGCGCGGCGTGATCATCGCCGGGTGCGCCCTGCGGACGGTCGGGTTCGCGCTGTTCGCGCTGGGCGACGGGCTGCCCGTGCTGCTCGCCGCGTCGGTGCTGAGCGGACTCGCGGGCGCCCTGTTCAACCCGGCCGTGCGCACCTACCTCTCCCAGGAGGCCGGAGAGCGCAAGGCGGAGGCGTTCGCCCTGTTCAACGTGTTCGCCACCACCGGCGCCCTGATCGGCCCGCTGCTGGGCAGCGTCCTCCTCCTCGTCGACTTCCGCGCCTCCGCGCTGACCGCCGCCGGCATCTTCGCCGTCCTCACCGTGGCGCAGGCGCTGGTGCTGCCCGCCCGGAAGGTGCCGCCCAGCCAGGGGAGCGTCCTCGCGGACTGGCGCGAGGTGGCCGGCAACCGGGCCTTCCTCGGCTTCGCCCTCGCCATGGTCGGCATGTTCACCCTGGAGAACCAGCTCTACCTGCTGCTGCCCGACGGCGCCCGGCGGGCCACCGGCTGGGACGGCGCGGCAGGCCTCGTCTTCCTCGTCGGCACGCTCGCCAACCTGGCGCTCCAGCTGCGCGTCACCCGGGTCCTCAAGTCCCGCGGCCACCGGGCCCGTTGGATAGCCACCGGACTCACCCTGATGGGCCTGGCGTTCCTGCCCCCGGCGGCGGTGGCCGGATCGTCGTCCGAGGGATGGATGGCCGCCGTGCCCGTGCTGCTCGGCGCCCTGCTGCTGCATCTCGGCGTCATGATCGCCTCGCCGTTCGTCATGGAACTCATCCCCGGCTTCGGCCGCCCCGGGCTGACCGGCACCTACTTCGGGATCTTCTACGTCGTCTCGGGCGTCGCCGCCGCCATCGGCAACACGGTCGTCGGCTGGGCGATGGACACGGGCGAGCGGATCGGTGCCGAGTGGCTGCCGTGGATGTGCTGCGTGGTGTTCGGGCTCGCGTCGGCGGCCGGGGTGGCGTGGCTGCACCGGCGGGGAGCGCTGCCCGGAACCCCGGTGCCCGGCCCGGCCGGCCCGGCTGACCTGACGGGCCAGGCCGCCCCGGCCGCTTCGGGGGCGTCCGCCGCGTCCGCCGCTCAGGCCGACGAGAGGAGCAACGCGTGACGGTCCACACCGGCGGAAACCTGCTCACCGACAACCCCGCCCTCTACGAGGCCCGTTTCCCCGACCCCGACCGGCTCGCCGGACGCTGGGCCGAGGACCGGCTGCGCCGTCACGGAGCCGGCCCGCGCGTCCTCGACATGGGCTGCGGCACCGGCCGCGACGCCGCCCACCTGCACCGGGCCGGCCGTACGGTGACCGGCGCCGACCTCTCCGAGGCGATGCTCGGCCACGCCCGCGCCCACCATCCCGGACCTGCCTACCTCCGGGCCGACCTGCACGGCTTCGACCTGGGCCGGGCCGCCTTCGACGCGGTGGTCTGCCTGGACAGCTCCCTGCTGTACTGCCACACCAACGACCAGCTCGACGGCTTCCTCGCCTCCTGCCGCCACGCCCTCACGCCCGGCGGGCTGCTGGTCGCGGAGATGCGCAACGGGGCCTATTTCCTGGGTCGTACGGACCTCCTGGACACCCCGAAGGTCGACTCCTTCACCTGGCGGGACGTCAACTACCGCTCCGCCACCAACCTGTTCGTCGACCGAGACGCCCAACTCCTGCGCCGAATCCGCGTATGGACCGCCGACGACGGCACACCACCGGTCGAACAGCACTCCGCCTGGCGGCTGCTGTTCCCGCAGGAACTGCGGCACTTCCTCGCCGCGCACGGATTCGAGGTCCTCGAACTGCACGACGGCCCCGGCCCGCGCACCCAACCCCCATGGCGGGAGGGCGAATCGCCCGGCACCACGGCCGACGGGGACCGCCTGCACCTCGTGGCCCGCCTGAACACCACCCCCTGACCCGCCAACGCTCCGCTCCACTCGGCTCCACTTCATTCCAAGGAACAGCCATGCATGACGAACGTTTCTCCGGGCTGCGCCGACGCGGCTTCCTCGCCGCCGGCACCGGGGCCGCCGCCCTCGCCCTCGTCGGCTGCGGCAGCGGCAGCGGCACCGGCGACGACCCGGCCGGCAGCGGTGACGGCAAGCCCGCCAAGGGCGGGCGGCTGCGCGCCGCGTTCGCCGGCGGCGGCGCGAGCGAGACCCTCGACCCGCACCTGGCCAACCTGTTCGGCGACGCCGCCCGCGCCAAGGCCCTCTACGACAAGCTCGCCGACTACGGCGCCGACCTCTCGGCACGACCCCGCCTCGCCGCGTCATGGGAGCCCGACAAGACCCTCGCCCGCTGGAAGGTCACCCTGCGCCGGGCCACCTTCCACGACGGCAGGCCGGTCACCGCCAAGGACGTCCTGTACAGCTACCGCCGTATCGCCGACCCGAAGCAGGCCTACCGCGCGAAGGCGTCCCTGGAACCCATCGACCTCGACGCGAGCCGCGCCACCGGCGACCGGGTCATCGAGTTCGTGCTCAAGCGGCCGACGGCCGAGTTCCCCAACGTGCTCGCCGCGTTCGGCGCGTACATCGTCCCCGAGAACGCCACCGACTTCGACAGGAAGCCGATCGGCTCCGGGCCCTTCCGGTTCGTCTCCTTCGCGCCGGGCCGCTCCGCCGTCTTCCGCCGCAACGACGCCTACTGGGACGGCGCCCCGCATCTCGACGAGCTGGAACTCGTCGTCGTCAACGAGGAGTCGGCCCGCGTGAACGCCCTCCTCGGGGGCCAGATCGAGTACGCCCACGAGCTCGCCCCGACGACCGCCCGCGCCCACGAGGGCAAGGGCCAGATCGAGATCGTGCGGCTGCGGGGCAGCTCCATGCAGGCCTTCTGCATGAAGACCGACCGCGCTCCCTTCGACGACAAGCGGGTGCGCGAGGCGTTCTTCCTCATCGCCGACCGCCAGGAACTCGTCGACGGCGCCCTGTCCGGCGCGGGCGTCGTCGGCAACGACCTGTTCGGCAAGGGCTACGAGTACTACGCCGACGGCCTCCCGCAGCGCGCCCAGGACCTCGACAGGGCCCGTGCCCTGCTGAAGCAGGCCGGCGCCGAGAAACTGAAGGTCACCCTGGACACCTCGGCCGTCGCCGCCGGATTCACGGAGGCCGCCGGCATCTTCCGCGACCAGGCCGCCCAGGCAGGGGTCACCGTCGACGTGAAGGTGGGCAGCAAGGACTCCTACTGGAGCGACATCCTCGACAACGGCTCCCTGTGCTGCTATCGCTCCGGCGCCATGCCCATCGAGGCGCACATCTCGCAGCGCCTGCTCACCGACTCCACCACCAACGCCACCAAGTGGAAGCACAAGGACTTCGACGCCCTCTACCAGCAGGCGCAGGCCACCCGCGACAAGACCGAACGAGCGGCGGTCTACGAGCGCATGCAGCGCCGCCTGTACGCCGAGGGCGGTTTCCTGATCTGGGGGTTCGCCGACTGGATCATCGGAACGGCCCGCACCGTGAAGGGGGTCGAGACCGAGGCGCCCGCCAACACGCTCGACTGGGCCCGCTTCGACAAGGTCTGGCTGGCGTGACGGAGAGCCTGAGGACGAGTGGCCTGCGCTCGTTCGTCGCCCGGCGGCTGCTCCTGGGTGTCGCACAGACCGTGGCCGTCGTGCTGCTGGTCTTCGCGCTCACCGAGGCGCTGCCGGGCGACGCGGCCGTCGCCCTCGCAGGCGACCAGCCCGACCCGGCGCGCATCGCCGCCATCCGCGAGGCGATGGACCTCGACCGGCCCGCGTACGAGCGGCTCGCGGACTGGGCCGCGGGTCTGACGCACGGCGACTTCGGCACCTCCCTGGCCTCCGGCCGCCCGGTGTCCCAGTACCTCGGCGACGGTTTCGGACCCACGCTGCTGCTGGCCTCCCTCACCCTGGCGCTGCTCGTCCCGCTCGGTCTCGGCCTGGGCGTGCTCGCCGCCCGCCACGAGGGGCGACTGGTGGACCGGCTGGTCAGTTCCGTCACCCTCGCGGTGTACGCGGTCCCCGAGTTCGCCCTCGGGGTGCTGCTGGTGACGGTCGTCGCGCTGAAGCTGGCCTGGCTGCCGCCGACCGCCGTCGGCTACGGCTCCGACCTGCTCGCCCATCCGGCCGCCCTGGTCCTGCCGGTGCTCGTCCTCCTCTCCCGGCCGGTCTGTTCGCTGTCCCGCCTGGTCCGGGCCGGCATGGTGGACGCCCTCGCCGCGCCCTACGCCGCCCACGCCCGCCGGTGCGGCGTCCCCGGCGCCCGCGTCCGCTACGCCCACGCCCTGCCCAACGCCCTCGCCCCGGCCGTCCAGCAACTGGCCCGTACCGCCGACTGGCTGCTGTGCGGGGTCATCGTCGTGGAGGCGCTGTTCGTCATCCCGGGCCTCGGCACGGTCCTGCTCAATGCCGTCGCCGAACGGGACGTACCGGTGGTGCAGGGGCTGGCCGTGGTCTTCGGGGTGCTGACCGTCGTCCTCAACCTGGGCGCGGACCTGGTGGCGCACCGGCTGACGCCCCGCTCGGAGGTGGCCGCGTGACCCGCAGCCGCTTCGCCCTCGGCCTCGCGGTCGTCGCCGTCCCGCTCGGCCTCGCCCTCCTGGGCCCCCTGTTCGCCGGCGAACCCGGCCCCCGCTCCCTGTCCTTCGCCCTCGGCGAAGGCCACCCGCTGCTCGGCACCGACTTCGTCGGCCGGGACGTCTGGCGGCAGGTCCTGCACGGCGGCCGTACGGTCGTGCTGACCGCCCTCGCCGCGACCGCCCTGGCCTACCTGGTCGCGCTGCCGGTGGGACTGACCGCCGCGCTCACCCACGTACGGCGTCTGGAGGAGCTGCTGATGCGGCCGCTGGACGTGCTGCTCGCCGTACCGTCGCTGCTGCTGATCCTGCTCGTGGCGTCCGTGTTCTCGCCGGGCGCGACCGGGCTCGCCCTGCTCGTCGCGATGGTGAACGTGCCCGACGCGGCCCGGATCGTGCGCGCGGCGGCCGGCGAGGCCGCGGCCCGTCCGGCGGTCGAGGCGCTGCGCATGCAGGGCGAGACCTGGTGGCGCATCGCCGTGGGCTACGTCGGCCGGGCCACCCTGCGCACCCTCGCCGCCGACGCCGGGATCCGGCTGACCGGCGTGCTGTACCTGGTGTCCACGGCCGCCTTCCTCGGCGTGGGCGTCGCGCCGGACGCCGCCGACTGGGCGGTCATGGTCGACCGCAACCGCACCGGACTGTTCGTGCAGCCCTGGGCGGTCGTGGTGCCCGCCCTGCTGATCGTGGCCCTGACGACGGGCACGAACCTCGTCTTCGACGCCGCCCTGGAGAAGAACCCGCGACGGAAGGGACGACGTCCGTGAGCCACCAGCCGGCGCCGAAGACCGGCGAGACCGCCCTCGCGGCGGAGATCCGCGATCTGCGCGTCGAGATCGACGGAAGGGCCATCGTCGACGGGGTGAACCTGCGCGTGCCGCCCGGCCGGGTGACCGCCCTGGTCGGGGCCTCAGGCAGCGGCAAGACCACGACCGGCCTCGCGCTGCTGGGGGAGTACCCGCCCGGCGCCCGCGTCACGGGGGAGGTGCGCCGCCCCGGTGACGGGCCGGTCGGCTACGTGCCCCAGCAGCCCGCCGCCGTCCTCAACCCGGCCCGCCGCGTCAGCGCCCTCCTCCACGACATCGCCCGCCCCCAGGTACGTCACCTGCCACGCGCCGAACGCCGCACGGCCGCCCGCCAACTGGTCCTGCGCGCCCTGGACGACGCCCAGCTCGCCGACGGGGCGGCCCTGTTGCGCCGTTATCCGCATCAGCTCTCCGGTGGCCAGCAGCAGCGGGTCGTCCTCGCCCAGGCCCTGCTGCTCGGCGCCCGTGTCGTCGTCGCCGACGAACCCACCACCGGACAGGACGCGTTGACCAAGAGCCGGATCGTCGACCAGCTGGCGGCGGTCGCGGCCGGCGGCATCGCGGTCGTCCTGCTCAGCCACGACCTGGACGTGGTGCGCGCCCTCGCCGACGAGGTCCTGGTGATGCGCGCGGGCCGGGTCGTGGAGTCAGGCCCGGCCGAACGGCTGTGGCTGGCGCCCCGGCACGAGTGGACCCGCCGGCTCCTCGACGAACACCGGGCCGACCCACCGGGGGACACCGGCCCCGACGCCGCCCGGCCCGTGCTGACAGTCCGCGACCTGACCGCCGTACACGGCACCACCACGGTGCTGCGCGCCCCGCACCTCACCCTGGGCGCCGGGGAATGCCTGGCCGTCGTCGGCCGGTCGGGCAGCGGCAAGACCACCCTCGCCCGCTGCCTGGCCGGGCTGCACCGCGACCACACCGGCGAGATCCTGCTCGACGGGACGGCCCTCCCGCGCAGCCTGCGACGCCGCGACCGGGACCGGCTCGCCGCCGTGCAGTACGTGTTCCAGGACGCCCGCGCCGCGTTCGACGAGTTCCGTCCCGTCCTCGCGCAGGTCGCCCGCACGGCGGTCCGGCTGCGCGGCGCAGGCGAACAGGCGGCGACCGACGAGGCGACGGCAACCCTGGCCCGCCTGGGCCTGCCGGAGGAGCTGGCCCACCGTCCGCCCGGCGCCCTCTCCGGCGGCGAACTCCAGCGGGCCGCCCTCGCCCGCGCCCTGCTCGCCCGGCCCCGCGTCCTGATCTGCGACGAGATCACCTCCGGCCTCGACACGGTCACCCGGCGCGGCATCCTCGACCTCCTGGCCGGCCTCCTGAGCGACGGTGACGACCTCGCCCTCGTCCTCATCACCCACGACCTGGACACCGCACGCCTCGCCCACCGCATCGCCGTACTGGAAGCGGGCGAACTGGTCGAACAGGGACCGGCGGAGCGGATTCTGACATCTCCCCGACACCCCTTCACCGTCTCGCTGATGGAGACCACGGCACGTCTGGGGGCGGCGACGCGGCCGTGACGGGCGTCAGGGGGTCGGGATTCCGGCCGGGCGTGCCGGGCGGCCCAGGCGCACGGGTACGCCCGGCGAGTACAGGACACTGACCGGCGCCTCCCGAGGCGCCGGCAGTCCGGCCGCGGCGACCAGATCCTCGTCGCAGACGAGCAGCTCCGCCCGGTGCAGGGGCCATCGCGGATGGTCGTTGGGCAGATAGGCGGCGCCGCCGAAGAACGCGTTGTGCATCCCCCAGCGGGCGGTGAGGAAATGCTCCAGCTCCGTGGGCTCCTCGATGCGCTCGCCCCGGCGCACCACGATCCGGCTCGACGCACCGCGTGGCCCCGGCCACCGGCGCGAACTCGTGTACGCGACGGTGTCGCCGTCCGCGCGCACCCGCATCCGCGACCACAGATACGGCAGCCGGAAGCCGACGCGCCCCATCACCACCGGGATCAGCCGCGCCGCGTCCATCGACCGGAACACCACCCCGCGCCGCCCGTGCCCGTCCGCCGAGTACAGCCGCACGTTGGTCTCCGGGAACGACCCGAGATACGGCACCCCGGGCAGTCGCAGCCAGCCCACCCGGTGCATCCGGAAGGCGACGAGACCGACGTACGTCGACCCCTCGTGGACGTCGGGAACGGTGCCCGGTGGCAGGAGCCCCGCCACTGTCTCCGGCGCCACCGCCCAGTGGACGAAGCAGAGGTCGAGCCACTGCTGGGTCAGCAAGGGCATCCCGACGGGGTCGGGGGCGTCGGGGGTGACGGAGGCGGGCTGCTGCACGGCGCCAGAATGCCAGACGGCCGGTGACGCCCACGCATCACCTCTGAATCGACAGGGCGAATCCCGGGCGTGGAATCCGTCCAGGAGCGCACCCGTGCTGTCTAATGCCGGGGCAGGTCGTGGGCGTGGGCGTGGAGGTGGGGCGGATGGCCGGACGGCTGCGTGGCACTGCGGTCGTCATCGTGATCGCCGTCGCCCTCAGTGGGTGCGGCGCGGTGTCGGAACGGCGCGACGACGTACGCGCCGCCACGGTCGCCTTCGAGAAGGCGCTCGGCGCGCGCGACTACGCGCGCGTGTGCAGGGGCCTGGCTCCGGCGACCGTCGAGGAACTGGAGCAGTCGGCCGGCGCCCCGTGCGCACAGGCGCTCGGCGAGGAGTCCCTGAAGCCGGGCGGCGCCGTGCGCGTGGTGGACGTGTACGGCAACCAGGCGCGGGCGGTACTGGCCGAGGACACCCTGTTCCTCTCCCACTTCTCCGCCGGATGGAAGGTCGTGGCCGCCGGCTGCACACCTCGCCCCGGCACCCCGTACCAGTGCCAGGTCAAAGGTGGGTGAGCCCGTGAGAACCATGTTCGTCACCATCCTGCTGATCGTCGGGGTCGGCCTCGCCTACCTCGCCACGCTGGGACTGATGCAGCGATGAGCGGGGACGCCACCGAAGCCCGTCCCACCGAACGCGGCAGCTTCCGGGCCTTCGTCAAGGACAACGGGCTGGGGCTGTTCTTCACCCTCGCGTTCCTGCTGACCGTGGTCGGGCAGGCGTTCGCCGGACAGGCCGACTTCAACAACCAGATGGCGGCCGACCAGCTCCAGCCCGTCGGCTTCCTCGCCTATGTCACCTCGTCCGACTTCGCGGTCGACGTGGCGGAGAACTGGCAGTCGGAGTACCTCCAGTTCTTCCTCTTCATCGGGGTGACCGTCTGGCTGCTCCAGCGCGGTTCCCCGGAGTCCAAGGAACCCGGCAAGTCCGGCACCGAGTCCGACAAGGACCAGATGGTGGGCGAGCACGCGGTGAAGACCTCGCCCAGGTGGGCGGCGGCCTCCGGCTGGCGGCGCACGGTGTACTCGCACTCCCTGCTGCTGGTCATGGGCACCATCTTCGTGCTGTCCTGGCTGGTGCAGTCGATCACCGGGGTGGCCGCCTACAACGAGCAGCGGCTGCGCCGGTTGCAGGCCCCGATGAGCTGGGCCGACTACCTCGGTGCCGCCGACTTCTGGAACCGCACGCTCCAGAACTGGCAGTCCGAACTCCTGGCCGTCGCCTCCATGGCGGTGCTGTCGATCTACCTGCGCCAGCGGGGCTCACCGGAGTCCAAGCCGGTCGGCGCGGCACACGACGCCACCGGCGTCGAGGGCTGACGCCACAGGCGTCACGGTGGATCTCCCGCCCCCGCACCCGCCGCGCCGGGGCCGTACGCGCTCCGGTCAGCGGCCGTGCCAGTCCAGGCACACCACCAGCGCGTCGTCCGCCGGCACGGATCCGGCGCGGTGGCCCGTCAGTTCGCGCAGCACGGCCCGTGGGACCTCGGCCGCCGGCAGCAGCCGGGTCGAGGAGATCGCCCGCGCCAGGGCGGCGTCCCCGTACGCCTCTCCGCCGGGCGAGGCGACCGCGTGGACGCCGTCGCTGACGAAGACCAGCCGGTCACCGGGCTCCACCCGGAACGGCTGCGCCGCATAGTCGGTCTCCTCGAACATGCCCAACGGCAACTGGGCCTCGAAGTCGACCCGTTCGACGGTGCCCGCGCGCAGCCGCAGCAGTCGGGGCGAGCCGGCGTCCACCACCTCGGCCCGCCCCGTGGCGAGTTCGACGTCCAGCATCAGCACCGACAGATAGCTGCGGCCGCCGTAGTGGGCGTGCACCGCCTGGTCGGCCAGCGCGGCCTGGTCGGCGATGGGGAGGCCGGCCCGCCGGGCGTTGCGCAGCGCGTTGACCGCGAGGTTCGTCAGCAGGGCCGCTTCCGTGCCCTCGCCCATGCCGTTGCTGACGTACAGGGTGAGGCGGTCGGCCGTCGCGGACCAGTCGAAGTTGTCGCCGTGGACGGCGTAGGCGGGCTCCAGTTGGGCGCCGAGCGCGTACTCGGGGCCGGTGCACGAGCGGGCCGGGAGGAGCTGCCACTGCATCTCGGCGGCCAGGGTGAGCCGGTCCCTGCGCCGGGCCCGGAGGTACAGGTCGGTGGCCCGGTCGGCCACCACCACCTCGTGCCCGAGCACCTGGGCGACCTCCGTCAGCTCGCCCAGCACCTCGGGCACCTCGCCGTCCCCGGGCAGCGTCACCGACAGCACCCCGAGCCGGTCGCCGCGCACCGTGACCGGCAGATGCGCCCGCACCCGCCCGCCGCCGGCCGGCTCGACGTACGGCTCCTGCGCGCCGAACGCCCGCCCGGCCACGCTGTCGTACACCGACAGGGCCTCCCGGCCGTGCGGGCCGCAGACCGGTTGCAGCACGGTGAGGCCGTAGTCGGCCATGAGCAGCTCGACGGCGACCGCCGCGTACTGCTCGACGAGGGCCCGGCGGACGGCGTCCACCAGCTCGTGCGGTGCCGCCGTCCGCAGGGCGCGTTCGGCGGTGGCGAATCTGTTCGTGACGGGAGATACCACGATGGGAGTTACACCGATCCTTCGCTCTGTGGCCGGACTGCCGGCCGGGTGTCCCGCGGGCGCTCGGACGGCGCCGCGGCTTCGAAAGGTTCTGAGGCGCCGGGGGAGCCGCTAGTACGCTGGCGGTCGTCCCAGTGCCTGCGAAAGTGTGACCGTGACTGCCTTCCGCCATCGCCCGGACCCCGACGAGGTCGCACGGGTGACAGCGACGGCCGCGGAACTGCTGGAAGTGCTGTGGGGACGGGCCTCGACGGCACCCGCGTCCGCGTCCCAGCTGCGCGTGCTGTTCGTCCTGGAGCACCAGGAGGGCATCAACCTGCGGACCCTCGCCGACGCGCTGGCCTCGACCCCTCCGTCGACCAGCCGGCTGTGCGACCGGCTCCAGGCGGCCGGGTTCGTGGAACGGGTGGTGAGCCCCTCCGACCGGCGTGAGCTGCGGCTGCGCCTCAGCGGCCGGGGGCGGGCCTTCCTCGCCGACCTCCGGAAGCGCCGGGAGGCGGAGCTGCGGGCGGTGCTGGCCGGGATGCCCGCGGGGAAGCGGGTCGCGCTGCTGGAGGGGCTCGACGCGTTCTGCGACGCGGCGGCGGCCCGGTCCCGCGACGGGGTGCCGGATTCCGGCAGCCGTACGGCCTGACCGGCGGACCGCGTCAGCGGCGGCACCGGCACCTCCCGGAACCGGGAGCCGGCGCGCGGGGCCGTGGCCCACCCGAGAACTGCGCACGAGACACACACAGAGGCACTGTTACCCCCAGCCGGCGCCAACCTGTACCGGCTGTGGCCGAGGTCTCCGAAAAGGCGCATGGAACGGTCCGCCGGGGTTACTCCGTCGCTATGGCACGGACATCGAGAAACCGACCGGACGAGCAGGTGGAGCGTCGGGAGCCGGATGGACCGAGCGGGCTGCCCAAGCGTTCCTGGCTGGCGGTTCTGAAGGGCACGATCAAGGAGTTCAAGGACGACGAACTCACCGATCGCGCCGCCGCCCTCACCTACTACGGGGTGCTGTCGCTGTTCCCCGCCCTGCTGGTCCTGGTGTCACTGCTGGGCCTCGCCGGCAAGTCGGCGACCGACGAGATCCTGGAGAACATCCAGAAACTCGCCCCGGGGTCGGCCCGGGACATCCTCAGCGACGCGGTCACCCAGCTCCAGGGCCGCGGTGGGATCGGCTCGATCATGGCGCTGGTCGGCATCGTGCTGGCCGTGTGGTCGGCCTCCGGCTATGTCGCCGCCTTCATCCGCAGCGCGAACGCCGTGTACGACGTGCCGGAGGGCCGGCCCGTGTGGAAGGTGCTGCCGGTCCGCGTCGGCGTGACGGTGCTGCTGCTGGTGCTGGCCGTGATCAGTGCCCTGATCGTGGTGTTCACCGGTGACCTCGCACGCCGGGCCGGCACGGCGCTCGGCATCGGCGACACCGCCCTGACGGTGTGGTCGATCGCCAAGTGGCCGGTCCTGGTCGTCCTGGTCACCATCATGATCGCGCTGCTGTACTGGGCGACCCCCAACGTGAAGGGCCGCGGTTTCCGGTGGATCACCCCGGGCAGCGTGCTGGCCCTGGTGATCTGGCTGATCGCCTCGGCAGGCTTCGCCTTCTACGTGGCCAACTTCGGCTCGTACAACAAGACCTACGGCACGCTCGCCGGCGTCATCGTGTTCCTGGTGTGGCTGTGGATCAGCAACATCGCCATCCTGCTCGGCCTGGAGTTCGACGCGGAGCTGGCCCGTCAGCGGGCCGTCGCGGGCGGACTGCCGCCGGACGAGGAACCGTACGTGGCGCCCCGGGACACCCGCGCCTGGAGCGAGGAGGATCAGCGCCGTATGACGTGAGAGACGCCCGGTGATCTCCCCGTTAGGGACCCGGCAGGGAGGGGAAGTCGCAGGCCATGAGGGTTTGGGCGGATCTCAGGGACGGCGACCGGCGGCTCACCAGGCGGGTGGCGTCATGGCGGTCGGCTGGCGCGCGGCGGGCGCTGCCGGCGGTGGAGGAGGCGGCGCAGCACACCAAGCTCTGGTGCGGCGCCGCCTTCCTGATGGCGACGGCCGGCGGGTGGCGGGGACGCCGGGCCGCCGCGGCGGGAGTGGTCAGCATGGCCGTGGCGGAGGCGGTGTCCAACGGCCTGGTCAAGCACCTCTGGGAGCGGCGCAGGCCGCCGCAGGAGTGGGTCTCGCACGAGCAGGTCCAAGACCGGCCCGACTCCTCCTCGTTCCCCTCCGGGCACACGGCGGCCGCCGTCGGCTTCACCGCCGCCGTCGCCGGGGTCTGGCCCCTGGCCGGCGCGCTCTGCGCGGTGCCGGCGGTGATGGTGGCGGGCGAACGGGTCTACACCGGTGCCCACTACCCCTCGGACGTCGCCGCCGGCGCGCTGATCGGCCTGTCCGCCGCCGCGCTGACCCACCGCGCTCCCCGGCTGGCCGCCCGCGCGGCACTGACCTGACGAGCCCGTGAAGTCGGGTGGTCGCGCCCGCGCACCTGAGTAGTCGAACACATGAGCGATCCGCTCGGCTCGCGCAGGCTGGTCGTGTCAGCCGCCGAGAAGTCGAGTCGTCGAGACCATCGACGAGCCGTCGAGAAGCCGAGCAGGAGCCGGCCGTGCAGACGAGCCACCGGGTGCAGCACCCGTCCGCCACCCGCCGCGGGACCACGAGATCGGTCTGGGCCTTCGTGCCGGCCGGGGTGACCGCCGCGGTCCTGACCGGCTGCTCCTTCCAGATCGAGGAGGCGATCTGTGGTGGCGGCGAGTACCCGGTGCCGACGGTGGGCAGCACGGGCGGCGACTGTGTCCCGAACGGCGAGGCGCCCCCGGCGGGCTACGCACGCCACCCGGAGGGGAAGGTCGCAGAGCACGTCGGCGACAAGTGGGACACCTACTGGAGCACCCACACCCTCGACGAGCAGGGGAACATCGTCGACGCCCCGACCGCTGGTCGAACCCCGGTCAACCAGCCAGCGTGCGGTGCGGCGGGTGGCCGTACGCCGAGCGGTACAGGGTGGCGAAGCGGCCGGGATGGAAGAAGCCCCAGCGGGCCGCGACGTCGGTGACCGTGGTGCCGTCGAGCGGGTCCGCGGCCCGCAGGTCGTCGTGGGCGTGGGCGAGCCGGACCCGGCGCAGCTGCGCCAGCGGTGTGGTGTCGAGGTGCCGGCGGAACGCGTACTGGACGGCCCGCACGGTGACATGCGCGGCCGCGGCGATGTCGGCGACCGTGATCGGTTCGCCGGCGTGGTCGTCGATGTAGGCCAGCGCGCGGCGCAGCGTGGCCGGCCGGGCGTCGTTGCGGTCGGTCGCGGTGGGATCGGTGAGCGCCGTGTTGGGGAACGCGGCGAGCACTCCCGCCGCCAGGTGCTGGGCGGCGGTGGAGGCGACGAGCGGCTGGTCGGCGAGGCCGGGCGCGGCCAGCACATGGTCACGGACATAGCCGACGGTCTGCCGCAGCTGACGGGCCGCGGCCGGGGAGTGCGGCCGGTGACCGGTCAGCCGGACCGGTCCCGGCCCGCGGCCCGGGGCGCCGGCGGCCACCTGGGCGAGCAGGTCGGTGTCGAGCATGGTGATGTTGTAGCGGGCGTTGCAGATCCGACCCGAGTACGGCAGCTCCGGCGGGGCCAAGGACACCACGTCGCCCGGCCCGAAGGCGTCCTGGACACCGTCGAAGGTGTGGTCCTGGATGGTGCCCTCGTGGACGAGGCACAGACAGATCCGGCCCAGCGGGGTGACGGAGTAGGTCATCTCGAAGCCGACGTCGAGCTCGTCGACGCTCACCGAGGGCATCGCGGCACGGCTGATGCGCGCCCGGCCGGCCCTCGGGTCGCTGCTGCCGATGTGCATGCCGGCGTAGGCCCGGCTGAGGAAGTCCTCGGTCAGGCCGAGGTCGTCACTGTCGAAGAACAGCGTCTCCATGAAACCTTCGTCCGGTGGGTCGGGCGGCCCCGCGTTCCGCGGGCCGGGCGGTCGCCGGACCGACGTCCGTCCGCTCCGCACACTTTCCCCGCATCCCGTTGCGCATTCGTTTTCCGGATCGGCCCCGGCGATGTTGTTCGTCCTGCGTGCGGCCGTACCGGTCCTTTCTGTGCAGGCTGGACGGGGACGGCACATCGACACCGGCGGGGCCTGCTGCTTCGCCGGCCCTTGGCGAGGAGAGAGAAGGACAGTGGAGCGGGGCATGGCTGTGGAGGAGGACGTCGAGGCGCGTGTCGCCGCCTTGCGGCAGGAGGTGGCCCAGCTGCGGCAGGCCGTCGCCTCCCACGCCGTGGTCGACCAGGCGATCGGGGTGGTCGTCGCCGTGGGCCGACTGCGTCCCGAGCAGGGCTGGCAGGTTCTGCTGGAGATCTCCCAGCGCACCAACACCAAACTTCGCGAGGTCGCCGAGTACGTGGTGCAGGGCGCCCACTGCCGCTGGCTCCCCGACGAGATCCACCAGGCGCTGTCGGCCGCGCTGGCCCGCGCCCGGTCGGCATGATCCACACGCGTGGCCCTAACTCTCGGTAACCCCCTCAGTGACGTAGGGTCGACCTCTGGGGAGTGACACCGGAGGGGGAAGACGTGCCGCTGGAGTCCGTGCGGTTCGCGGTTCTGGGGCCCGTGAGGGTGCGCCGGGGGAACACGGAGCTGGAGCCGGGCGCCCCGCAGGAGCGGGCCTTCCTGGCGCTGCTGCTGGTCAAGGCGGGCCAGCCGGTCAGCATGGACGAGATAGTCGACACCCTGTGGGGAACCGACCCGCCCCGCAGCGCGGTCAACGTGGTCCGCCGGCACGTGGGTTCACTGCGGCGGCTGCTCGAGCCCGGCCTCCCCGCCCGCGCGGAGGGCCGGCTGGTGCGCGACGCGGGCGGCTACCGGCTCGTGACCGACGGTGACTCGCTGGACCTCGTCCGGTTCCGCGCCCTGCGGGAGGCCGGGCAGCGGACCGTGCGGGAGTCGCCCGCGCACGCCCTCGGGCTGTTCACCGAGGCGCTCTCCCTGTGGCGCGGGCCGGTCGCGGCCGGGCTGCCCGCGGCGGCGCGCGCCCGCCCCGCGTTCGAGGCCGTGGACCGCGAACGCCTCGCCGCCGTGCGCGAAGCGGCCGACGCCGCCCTGCGCGCCGGCCTTTCCGGGACCGTCCTGCCCGAACTGCACCGCGCCGCCGCCGAACACCCCCTGGACGAACCCGTACAGGCCGGCCTGATCCTCGCCCTCGCGGCGGCGGGCCACCGCTCCCAGGCCCTCGGCGTGTACGACGCCGTACGGGCCCGGCTCGCCGAGGAGCTGGGGATCGACCCCGGGGCGGAACTGCGCGGGGCCCGGGAGACCGTGCTGCGAGGGGGGCCCGGCGGGGCCGGGGGAGAGGCGACGGCCGCCGACGCCCCGCTCACGGAGACCGACGAACCCCCGGCCCCGGCCCGCGAGGAGCCCGCCGCCGGTCTCCCCTCCTTCCCGGCACCCGCCCAACTTCCGCACGACATACCGGCGTTCACCGGCCGGGGCGGCGAACTCGACGAGATGCCCGCCCTGCCGGGCGGCGAAGCCGGCGCGCCCCACACCGTGGTGATCAGCGCCATCGGTGGCATGGCCGGCATCGGCAAGACCACCCTCGCCGTGCACTGGGCGCACCGCGTCGCCGACCGCTTCCCCGACGGGCAGCTCTACGTCAACCTGCGCGGCTACGACCCCTCCGGCGCCGTCATGGAGGCGGGCGAGGCCGTCCGCGGCTTCCTGGACGCGCTCGGCGTACCGCCCGGCCGGATACCGAACGGCGTGGACGCGCAGGCCGCCCTCTACCGCAGTGTGCTGGCCGGGCGGCGGATCCTCGTCGTCCTGGACAACGCCCGCGACAGCGACCACGTACGGCCGCTGCTGCCCGGCTCGCCCGGCTGCCTCACCCTCGTCACCAGCCGCGACGCCCTGTCCGGGCTGGTCGCCGCGCACGGCGCCCACTCCCTGACGCTGCGGCCCTTCGACACCGAGCAGGCGCGCGACCTCCTGGTCCGACGCCTGGGCGCCGAACGCGTAGGGGCCGAACCGCGCGCCGCCGACGAGATCACCGAACTCTGCGCCGGACTGCCCCTCGCGCTCGCCTGCGTCGCCGCCCGCGCCGCCGCCCATCCCCACTTCCCGCTCTCCGCGGTCGCCGCCGAACTGCGCGAGGCCCACGGCAGCCTCGACGCGTTCGCCCGCTCCGACGCCTCCGTCGACGTCGGCACCGTCTTCTCCTGGTCCTCCCGTCAGATCTCCGGCGCCGCCGCCCGGCTGTTCCGGCTGCTCGCCCTGCACCCCGGCCCCGACTTCACCCTGCCGGCCGCCGCCGCCCTGGCCGGACTGCCGGTGCGCCGGACCCGACCACTGCTGGCCGAACTGACCGGCCTGCACCTCGTCACCGAACACAGCCCCGGCCGGCACGCCTTCCACGACCTGCTCCGCGCCCACGCCGGCGAACTCCTCGAGGAACGGCACACCGAAGCCGAACAGCGGGCGGCCCTGCACCGGCTGTACCACCACTACCTGCACACCGCCCACGCCGCCGACCGGCTGCTCGCCCCCAACGCCGACCCGCTGCCCCCGCCGCCCGCGCCCGACGGGGTACGTCCCGAACCGCTCGCCGACGACGACCGGGCCCTGGCCTGGCTCACCGCGGAACACGCGGTGCTCCTCGCCGTCGTCGACACCGCCGCCGCCACCGGGCAGGAACGTCTCGCCTGCCATCTGGCCTGGTCCCTGGAACCGTTCTTCGACCGCCGGGGCCACTGGCACGACGCGCTCACCGTCCAGCGCACCGCCCTCGACGCCGCCCGACGGCTCGCCGAACCCGCCCTCGAGGCCCGCGGACTGCGCGGACTCGGCCGCATCGAGGGCCGGCTCGGCCTCCACGACCAGTCCGTGCCCCGCCTCGAACACGCCCTGGAGCTGTTCACCCGCCTGGGCGACGACACCGGCCGCGCGCACACCCACCGCAGCCTCGGCTGGGAGAGCGAGCAGCGCGACGACCTGCCCGGCGCCCTGCGCCACAATCAGCTCGCCCTCGCCCTGTTCCGCGCGCTCGGCGACCGGGCCGCGCAGGCCAGCGTCCTGAACTCGGTCGGCTGGTACCACGCCCGGCTCGGCGACCACCGGCAGGCCCTGACGCACTGCTCCGACGCCCTGACCATGCTGCAGGACCTCGGCGACCGCTACGGCCAGGCAGCCACCTGGGACAGCATCGGCTACGCCCACCAGCACCTCGGCCGCCACCCGCAGGCCCTCCTCGCCTACCGCAACGCCCTCACCCTCCTCCGCGACCTCGGCGCGCCCTACGCGGAGGCCGACATCCTCGCCCGGGTCGGTGACACCCACCGCGCCATGGGCGACGAGGACAGCGCCCGCACCGCCTGGACCGACGCCCTCCGTCTCCTCAGGACCCTGGACCACCCCGACGCCGAGCGGGTCCGCGCCCGCCTGACCGGACGCGACGGGCACGCCGATGTGTGCTGACCCCGCCCGCCGGAAGGCACAGGGCGCGGTGATGCGGTTCGAACTGCTGGGACCGGTCCGGGTGTGCCGCGATGCGGCGGAACTCGACCTCGGATTTCCCCAGCAGCGCGCCCTGCTCGCCCTGCTCCTGGCCTACGCGGGCCGTCCGGTGCCGACCGGCGAGCTGCTCGACCTGCTCTGGCCGGGACACCCGCCGGCCAGCGCGCTGAACGTGGTGCGCCGTTACGTCGGCGCGCTGCGACGCCTCCTGGAACCGGGACTGCCGCCCCGCGCCCCCGGCCGACGGCTGCTGCGCCGTCCCGGCGGCTACCTCCTGGAGGTGAGCCCGGACGAGGTCGACCTGCTGCGCTTCCGTGAGCTGACCCGGCAGGGCAAGCGGGCGGCCGTCACCGGGCGGGCCGAGACGGCCGCGCTGCGCTTCACCGAGGCCCTGGCGGAGTGGCGCGGTCCGGTGGCGATGGGCATCGCGGCCGCCGCGCGCGAACACGTCCAGTTCACGGCCGTCGGCCGCGAACTCCTGCGGACGGCCCGGCTGGCGGCCGACGCCGCCCTGCTCTGCGGCCGGACCGCCCAGGTCCTGCCCGCACTGCGCCGGGCCACCGCCCTCGACCCGCTCGACGAACCGCTGCACGCCCGGCTGATCCTCTCCCTCGCCGCCTGCGGCCTCCAGGCGGAGGCCCTCACGGCGTACGAGGACGTCCGCCGCCGGCTGGCCACCGAACTCGGCATCACGCCCGGCGCCGAACTGGCGGCGGCGCACACGCGCGTGCTGCGCCAGGACGTGCGCCGGCTGACATCGGGGCCACGGGTGGACCTCGGCCGGCAGACCCCGGTCGTACGGATCGGTGCGGAGCCGCGGGGCGACGACGGCGCGCCGGGTACCGCCCCCGCCGTACCGGACCGGACGGCGTCCACGGGGCACACCCGACTGCCTCCGGACATCCACGGCTTCACCGGCCGGGAGGCCGAGCTGGAGTGGCTGACGGCGACCCGGGAGGCGGTCACCGGGACCGCCGGCACCCCGGCGGCCGTATGGATCGGGGGCATGGCGGGCGTCGGCAAGACCGCCCTCGCCGTGCACTGGGCGCACCGGGCCGCCGACCGTTTCCCCGACGGACACCTGTACGTCGCGCTGCGCGGCAGCGACCCGGCCAGGCCCGCGGCCGAGCCCGAGGAGGCGCTGCGCGCGATGCTCACCGCCCTCGGTGTGTCCGCGGCCCGGATGCCGGCCGGGGCAGCGGGCCTGACCGGCCTGTACCGCACCCTGCTGGCAGGCCGGCGCGTCCTCGTGGTCCTCGACGACGCGGCCGGCACGGAACAACTGCGTCCGCTGCTGCCCGCCGCGCCGGGCTGCCTGGCCCTGGTCACCAGCCGCCACGCCCTGCCCGGCCTGATCGCCTCGGGCGCCCGCCCACTGCGCCTGGAGCCGCCCCCGGCCGCGGACGCGCGCGAGATGCTGGCCCGGTTGATCGGCGCCGACCGCACCGCGGCCGAACCCGTGGCCGCCGACGAGATCCTCATCCGGAGCGGCCGGCTGCCCCTCGCGCTGACCGCCGTCGCCGTACGGGCCGCCGCCCACCGCGAGATTCCCCTCGCGGACACCGCCGCGTACCTGCGTGAGACGGAAGGCACCCTGGACGCCTTCACCGGCGGCGGAACGGCCGACGTCCGCGCCGCCTTCCTGGGTTCCTACCGGCTGCTGTCCCCGGAGGCCGCCCGGCTGTTCCGGCTCCTGCCCCGCCACGCGGGGCCCGACCTCACCCCTGCGTCGGCGGCGGCACTCACCGGGCAGCCGGTCCGCGGGGCCCGCCGGCTCCTCGGCGAACTCGCCGACACCCACCTGATCACCGAGCACACGCCCGGCCACTACACCCTGCACCGCCTGCTGCGGGCCTTCGCCGCCGAAGCGCCCGACGCGTGAGGCGCCCGGCCGTCGTCACTGCGTTGTCACTCTTTTTGCACACCCCCCGGCCTACGGTCCGGGCGACGAGACCGACAGTCGCTCGCTCAGGAGGCAACGGCGGAAGATGTCCACCACCAGCACGATCGACGCACCCATCTGCAGGACGCCCCTGGGCGTCGACATCATGACCGCCGAGACCGGCCCCGGCCGACTGCCGGGCGAGCGGGCACCGCAGCCGGAGCACCGGCCGCACGCGCGGGAGGCCGGCGAGTACCTCTTCGTGGGACTGCGAGGCGCCACCCGCCTCCCGGACACCGACCCGGTGAGCGTGCGCCTCGCCCCCGGCGACATCTGCTTCTACGACGCACACCGGCCGCCCGCACTGGACTTCCCCGAGCGGTTCCGCGCCACGGTCTTCCTGGTGCCGGCCGACCTGCTGGGAATCACCCCCGCCGACGCCGGCCGGATCACCCGCACCCCGGTCGCCCGGACCTCCCGGCTCGGCGCGCTGCTCTCACCGCTGCTGTCCGACCTGGCCCGCACCGCGGCGCGGGCCAGGCCGCCGGTGGGCGACATGCTCGCCGGGAACGCCGTGAACCTCCTGGCGACCCTCGCCGCCGAACGGCTCGGCAGCCACGCCGCGGGCCCGCCGGACGGCCAGGCACCGCCGGTGCTGGCCCGCATCCTGGAGTTCATCGAGCTGCACCTGACCGAACCGGACCTCTCCCCGGAGACCCTCGCCCGCGCCCACCACATCTCCGTGCGCTACCTGCACAAGCTGTTCCAGCAGGAGGGCACCACTCTCGGCCGCTGGATCCTGCGCCGCCGGCTGGAGGAGTGCCGCCGCGACCTGCTGCGGGAGGGCCGCCGAAGCCGCACCATCGCCGCCGTGGCGGGCCGGTGGGGCTTCACGAGCGCCACGCACTTCAGCCGCGTCTTCCGCACCGCCTACGGCATGTCCCCCCGCGAGTGGCGGGACAGCGCGGGCCGGGGCTGACGGCTCCGGCCCTCTGACTCCGACTGATTCCGACCCCCTGGTTCAGCTCCGGAGCCGTGCCCACGGTGCGTCCGGGGCGGACAGCCGGTGCGCGGCCACGGCCGTGACCGCGAGCAGCAGCAGGGCCAGTCCCAGCGTGAGGACGAGGTGGCCGTGCAGCAGCACCGCGCCGACCAGGGCGCCGAGGAACATCGCCAGCACGGACAGGATCCGTCGGCCCGGCCGCGGGGCCTCCCCGCCGGCCGGACCGGAGCCGGCGGCCAGACCCGTCAGGGTCAGCGTCAGCACCGTCGTGGTGAGATCGGGGACGCCCAGCCGCCGGGCCACCGCGTTCCGGAGACCCATGGCGTGCCCCATCAGCACGATCAGCGTGTACTGGACACCGGTGCCCACCCGCCCGTCGGTGACCGCGGCGACCACCACCGTCCCGGCGACCAGCACCGTCTGCACGACCGTGGCCGCCCGCAGCAGGTGTCCGCGGTGATCCGCGAACCGGGTGCCGAGCCCGCCGCCCGCCAGCGCCCCCGTGAGGAAGGACGCCAGCGAGACGACGGAGGCGAGCGCCGACAGGTTCCCCGCACCGGCGAGCGCGAAGCCCGGGAACACCACGTTGCCCGTCATGTGCGGCCGCTGACCAGCCAGTGCAGGGCGACCCAGGGGTTGTACGTGGAGACCCGGGTGGCGTCCGTGCCGGCGGCGACGGTCAGTCCGCGCTCCAGCACGGCGGTGACCGGCGGGGCGTCGGCGGCGGCGCCGACGCCGTAGCGCCGGAGGAACGCCTCGCCCTGGAAGGACAGGCGGTTCTGCACGGAGACGGCGCCGCCGAGGGCCGCGATGCGGTCGAGGCTCCCCGAGGGAGACCGTCTCGGCGTGGTCGAACAGCCAGCGGTTGCCGGCCGGGAAGAGGCCCTCGGCGGCGAGTTTCTCGAACACCGCGAGATCGCGCCGGATGGTCTCGTCGCAGGTGGCGCGCAGCCGGAATCCCCAGCCGTTCTCCATGAGAAGACGAACCGCCTTCTCGATTCCGGTTCGTAATCGGCGAGTTCTGGCCGCGGCTGGGCGAAGTTCTCGAAATCGGTCGCCGCCCAGGTGAGGTTCTCGCCCGCGCCGTTGAGGCACAGCCAGGCGTCACCGTCGTCCGGGTCGGCCATTTCCATCCAGCGGGTGAGATCGTCGACCTCCTGTCCCGGAGTCTGCGGAAAAGGATGGTAGGCGATGCGCAGCGACAACTGGCCCGATTTTGCCAGGTCCACGACGGTCGAGTAGTTCTCGGGGAAGTTCTGGAATCCGTCGGCGGCGTCGATGGCCGAGGTCAGCCCGAACCGATTGAGTTCGCGCAGGCAGTGCCGGGTCGAGGTCCTGCGGTCCTCGCCCGCCGGCGGTGGCGCCTTGGCGAGCGTCGAGGACAGGATGAGGGCGCCGGGCGCGGCCAGCAGCATGCCCGTCGGTTCGCCGTCCCCGCCGCGGACGATCTGCCCGCCCTTCGGGTCCGGTGTGCCCCGGTCGTAGCCCGCGGCCTTCAGGGCGGCCCGGTTGAGCACGGCTGACTGGTAGAGGTGCAGGACGAACACCGGGGTGTCCGGCGCGGCGGCGTTCAGCTCCGCGACCGTCGGCAGCCGCCGCTCGGCGAACTGCTCCGCCGACCAGCCGCCGACCACGCGCACCCACTGGCCCTTCGGTGTGCGGGCGGCCTGCTCGCGCAGTATCGCCAGCCCCTGGCGCAGCGTGCGCACACCGTCCCAGCGCGGCTCCAGCACGTAGTTGAGCCCGCCGCGGATGACGTGCAGAGGGGCGTCGTTGAGGCCCGGCGCCACCCGCCGGCCGAGCGCGTCGACGACCCGCGTGTCCGGACCGATGTGCCCGGCCGTGTCCCGGTCGTCGCCGACGGCGGTGACGACACCGCCGCGCACGGCGAGCGCCCCGGCCTGCGGGCGGCGCGGGTCCTGGGTATGGATCCGCGCATTGCGGACGACGAGTTCCGCGGCATTCTCGGCGGCCTGCGGAACCAGCCCGCCAACCGGCATGGTCGACACGGTGTGAACCCCTCCTGGAATTCCCGGAATTGCGTCCGGCGGACGGGCTACGGTCGCTTCGCCGACAACTCAAACGGGTGGGGGGACTACGGTGTGTTCCCTGAGTGCACCGAATGATTTTCCACCGTGCACCGCACGCTGTGCGCTCTGAGCACACTGCCGGTGCACGCGCGGACAATGTCCGGCCGTGCGGCGCGTTTAACGTGAATGAGCAGAACAACGCACACCGCCAACAGCAGGAGATTCTCATGTCCGACGTCGTCGAGCCGGCCGCGCCGGTGCTGGAACCCGCCGCTCAGGCGTTCGTGGAGGCGACCGCGAACCCGCCGTACCTGTTCGATCTGGCACCGGCCGAGGGACGCAAGGCCGTCGACGAGGTCCAGTCCGGCGAGATCGACAAGCCCGCCGTGGACGAGGAGTGGATCACCGTCTCCGGCGGTCCCACGGGCAGTGTCCGCGCCCGCATCGTCAAGCCCGCCGGCAGCCAGGGCACCCTGCCCGTCATCCTCTACATCCACGGCGCCGGCTGGGTCTTCGGCAACGCCCACACCCACGACCGCCTCGTGCGTGAACTCGCCGTCGGCGCCGGGGCGGCCGTCGTCTTCCCCGAGTACGACCTCTCGCCCGAGGCCCGCTACCCCGTCGCCATCGAGCAGAACTACGCCGTCGCCCGCTGGATCGTCGAACAGGGCGCCACCAAGGGCCTGGACGCCACCCGCATCGCCGCCGCAGGCGACTCCGTCGGCGGCAACATGACCGCCGCCCTCACCCTGATGGCCAAGGAACGCGGCGATGTGCCGCTGGTGCAGCAGGTGCTGTTCTACCCGGTGACCGACGCGAGTTTCGACACCGGTTCCTACCACCAGTTCGCCACCGGCTACTTCCTGCGCCGCGACGGCATGCAGTGGTTCTGGGACCAGTACACGACCGACGAGGCCGACCGCGCCCAGATCACCGCGTCCCCGCTGCGGGCCACCACCGAGCAGCTCACCGGGCTGCCCCCGGCCCTGATCATCACCGGCGAGGCCGACGTCCTGCGCGACGAGGGCGAGGCCTACGCCAACAAGCTCCGCCAGGCCGGCGTCCCCGTCACCGCCGTCCGCTACCAGGGCATCATCCACGACTTCGTCATGCTCAACGCCCTGCGCGGGACGCACGCCGCCGAAGCCGCCATCACCCAGGCCGTCGGCACCCTGCGCGCCGCCCTGCACACGGCCTGATGGAGGAGAGAAACCCCGCATGAGCACCACTCCCACCGTCCTCCTCGTCCACGGCGCGTTCGCGGACGCGGCCGGCTGGTCCGGCGTCATCGCCGAGCTCCAGCGCGACGGCATCCCCGTGATCGCCCCGCCGAACCCGCTGCGCGGCCTTGCCTCCGACGCGGCGTACGTCGCCTCCGTCGCCGCCCAGATCGACGGCCCCGTCGTCCTCGTCGGTCACTCCTACGGCGGCGCCCTCATCACCGTGGCCGGCGTCACCGAGAACGTCGTCGGCCTCGTGTACGTCGCCGCCTACGTCCTGGAGGAGGGCGAGAGCCTCGGCGAGCTACAGGGCCGCTTCCCGCTGTCCCCGCTGGTAAGCAACCTCAAGCAGTGGACGTACCCGGTGCCGGGCGGCGAGCCCGCCGCCGAGGTCACCATCGCCGAGGACGCCTTCCCGTCGGTGTTCGCCGCCGATGTGCCGGCCGAGGTCACCAAGATCCTCGCCGCCGCCCAGCGCCCGCTGGCGGCCGCCGCGTTCGAGGAGACCGCTGCCGCGGCCGCCTGGAGGACCAAGCCGTCCTGGGCGCTGATCGCCGCCGCGGACAACGCCATCAACCCCGAGGTCGAGCGCTTCGGCGCCAAGCGTGCCGACGCGACGATCGTCGAACTCGAGGGCGCCTCGCACGCCGTCGCCGTGTCCCGGCCGAAGGAGGTCGCGGACCTGATCCGTACGGCGGTCCGCGCGACGAGCTGACCCCCTCATGAGCAGCCGCGCGGACGCGTCCCCCGTATCAGGTCCGCGCGGCCCCCGCGCTTTCCGCCGAGGAGGTCTCGGCCCCGCCGCGCCTCCGCCGTACCAGGTCCCCGGCCGCTTCCGGCCATTCGGGGTGGTCGAAGGCGAAGCCCGCTTCGAGGAGGCGGCCGGGGACGACGCGGCGGCTCTTGAGCAGGAGTTCCGTGTCCGAGCGGAGGGCGAAGGCACCCAGCGCGGCCATCGATCTCGTCGCCGGGAGGCCCACCGGGACGCCCCATGCTCCCCGCAGCGCGCGCATGAACGCGCGGTGCGGCAGCGGTGCCGGGGCCGCGAGGTTCACGGGTCCGGCGAGGTCCTCCCGGTCGATCAGGAAGCCGACCGCGCGCACGAAGTCACGCTCGTGGATCCAGGACACGTACTGCGCGCCGCCGGCGACCGGACCGCCGAGCCCGAGGCGGGTCAGCTTCGACAGCACGTCGAACACCCCGCCCCGGTCGGGACTCATCACCATGGCCGACCGCAGGGCGACCTTGCGGGTGTGCGGGGTGTCGGCCGCCTCCTGCTCCCGCTCCCAGTTCCGGGCGATGTCGACGCTGTAGGACCAGTAGCCGGGGACGTCGGGCTCGGCGCCTCCGACGATCCCCGTGGCCTCGTCGTTGGGTGCGTCGAAGCGGTGGGCGTAGATCGTGGCGGTGCTCATCTGGAGCCAGAGCCGGGGAGGCCGGTCGGCCCCGGCGATCGCCTCGCCGACGACCCGCGCCGAGTCCACCCGCGAGTCCATCATCTCCCGCAGGTTGGCCGGGGTGTAGCGGCAGCTGACGCTCCGCCCGGCCAGGTTGATCACGACGTCACTGCCGTCGACGGCATCCGTCCAGGGCCCGAGGGTCCTGCCGTCCCAGGCCAGGTCGCCGGGCCGCTCCGGGCGCCTGCTCAGCACCACGACCTCGTGTCCGGCCGCGCTGAGCGCCCGGCGCAGGACCGTGCCCACCTGCCCGGTCCCGCCGGGTACGACGATCTTCATGGTGAGGCTCCCCTCCCTCGTGTCCGTTGTCCGAAGGGGAGCCTACCTGATATTTGAACGCGTTCAAAAATGGCTCGGCGGGGTTGTCCTCACCCCCGGTGCACCTCCAGCGCCGCCCGCACGGCGGACTCCACCGCCCCCTCGATCCAGGACGGCTTGACCGAGGTGTGGTCGCCCGCGAAATGCAGCGGACCCTCGGGGGAGCGGATCGCGGCGAGCAGTTCCGTGTGCTGGCCGGGGAGCAGGACGGACGCCTCCCCGTAGGCGTAGGGGTCCCGCAGCCAGCTCTGGGTGCGGCCGGCGCCGGTGTAGAAGACCTCGATCCGCCGGCCGTAGACCTGCTGGAGGCCGCGCAGGGCGTGCGGGTAGCGGGCGTCGTCGTCGAGGGAGTCCCAGCGGGAGGCGTCGTCGGCCCAGCTGTAGGAGGCGAGGACGACCCCGCCCCGGCTGCCCTCGACCGGATGGGACGGGTTGATCATGAAGCGGTTGGAGTTGTCCGAGACGGAGGCCCCGCCGACGATGTGCGCCGCCTCCGGCTGGTCCCGGCCGGCCCACCGGTTGGCCGCGTAGTGGATCCGCTGCCCCGCCGTGATGTGCCCCGGCGGCACGGACGGGTGCACCCCGAGCAGACTTCCGTCGGCCGGCGCCTTCCCCGCCCGGTACTCGTCGTACAGCCCCGCCCGTACGGCGTCCAGCTCCCGCTTCCAGTCGGCCTCCGTGAACTCCCACCAGCGCCGGCTGAACTCCAGCAGCACCTTGGTCGCGCTGTCGTAGTGCAGCTCGGCGACGGCCCGCCGCTTCTTGTACGACATCAGCGGGCTGACCTGCACCTGGCGCAGCCCCGAGAACGGCACGGTGACGATCGCGACGTCACCGGTGAACTGCTCGCGCACCACCGTGCCGTCGCGGCCCTCGGACACGGTGTCGATCCACACGTGCGGGCCGTCCGCCCGGACGTGCGGAGTGTCGTCGGTGCCGGTCCGGTCCGGCGACCAGTACTCGATGCGGGTGGCACGCCGGTCGAGGCGCAGCACGTCGGACACCTCCCGCAGCAGCGCGTCCGGCAGCGTCGCCGTACCGCCGACCAGCTCCCAGAACGCGGTGTCCGGGCTGATCAGCGAGGCGCTGATGAAGCTGTGGATGAAGGAGAGCGGCAGCCGCGAGGTGAGGTTCTCCAGGGTGCCGATCAGATCGATGGTGCGCTCGTCGAGGCCGGCCTCCTCGGTCAGGAAGCGGTACATCGACCAGTCGCCGAACCGCTGCACGACCCGCGCCCAGCCCCGCACCCGCTCCGGCATCGGTTTGTCGACGCGCTTGCCGTCGGGGCCGACCGTGCTGAACTCGTCGCGGACCGGGTCGAGTGCCTCGCGCAGGATCGTCGAGGAGGGAGTGTCCCAGTATTCTCGCGGAACTCCGAACGACCGGTTGATCCTGCGGGGTGACCTCGCGTACGCGGAGCGGCGCACGCGGACGCCGTTGACGTGCAGCCAGGCGTGGTTGACGGGCTTGCCCTGGCCGTCGACGTCCACGAGGTGGAACGGGCGCCGCTCCACGTCGAGCTGGTCGATCAGGCTCATCACCAGCGGATGGCTGCCGGGGATCCGCATGGCGCCCGCCTCCGCGTACTGGCGGGCGTCGGCGAACGCCCGGGGCGCGTTCTCGTGCCCGCCGGTGCGGAAGGTCTTGACCCGGCCGCCGACGCGGTTGCCGTTGGCCTCCACGAGGGTGACGTGGTGCCCGGCCCGCTTCAGCAGCCAGGCGGCCACCAGTCCGGCGGGTCCCGCGCCGACGACGAGCACCTTCTTCGCGGTCTTCGTCCCGGCGCGGGGCAGCCCGCCGCCGAGGATCTTCCGATAGCCGGGGACGAGCGGCTCGTCCTGTGCGTCGACCACCAGCAGGGCCCGTGCGACCGCCAGACAGGTGGCCCAGTCGGCGGTGGACGCGGGCCGGGCCTGCGGTAGGGCCGCCGGCGCGGCGGTCGCGCCGGGCGCTGCGGCGAGGAGTGCCGCGGCGGCCGTACCGGCGGTGGCGGTCGCGGTGAAGTGCCTGCGGGAGAGGGAGCGGGGTTCGTCGGAGCCGTGGAGATTGTCCATGTGCCCTGGATACGGGCGGGCACGGGGCCGGTGCGGCGATCCACGGTGATCACCACCTGAACGTGGCAGCGCCACGGCGTGCACCCGCACCGGCCCGTGCCTCGGAACGGACCGCGCGCAACGGCATGCTCCCCGCGCAACCGAAAGGAGGCCGTCACGGGTTTGGGCGGATGAGCCCCCAGGACCGGGGCCTGCGGGTGAGTCCTCGGGTCAGGCCGCGTGCAGCTGGTACACGTTGAACGCCCGCCGGATCACCGGCTGGGCCACGTTCCGCACCCGGACCCCGCCGGCCGTCATCCCGTGCTCGGTGCCCATGTGGGCGTGCCCGTGGACGGAGAGGTCGGCGCCGGCCGTGTCGATCGCCTCGGCCAGCAGATAGCTGCCGAGGAACGGGTAGATCTCCGGCGGCTCACCGGCGAGGGTGTCGGCGACGGGGGAGAAGTGGGTGAGCGCGATCCGCATGTCGCAGCCGTCCCGGCCGAGGTCCTCCAGGGCGCCGTGCAGCGCGTCCGCGCTGCGCCGCGTGTAGCGGACGAACTCCTTCATCAGCGGTTCCCCGAACTCCCCGGCGCTGCGGCCGACGAACCCGCCGCAGAAGCCCTTGGTGCCGGCGATGCCGACGCGCCTCCCCGCGCACTCCACGACGGTTCCCTCGCCCTCCAGGACCGTCACACCCGCCTCCTGGAGGATGCCGGTGACCTTCTCGGGCTGCTCGTCGTGGTGGTCGTGGTTGCCGAGGACCGCGACCACCGGCACCGGCAGACCGCGCACCTCCCGGGCCACCACCCGCGCCTCCTCGGGCGTGCCGTGGCGGGTCAGGTCGCCCGCCAGCAGCAGCAGGTCGGCGCACTCGTCCAGGGTGTCGAAGGCGGGCCGCAGCAGGCCCTGGCTGTCGGGGCCCATGTGGATGTCCCCGACGGCGGCGACACGGATCATGGCAGGTCCTCCGCATGGTCGGGGGAGGCGGTCTCCGCCACCACGACATCGGTGTGCACGGCGAGCCCGGCCAGCTCCTCGTGGACGGTCCGCAGCAGCGTCTCGCGGCACTCCGCCGAGGGCACGGTGCCGGTCACCACGACCGACCCGGCCCGCACCTCGGCGCGCACGCCCAGCTCGGCCAGTTCCTCGGCGGCGAGCCGGTCGTGCAGATGGGCGACGCGGTACTCGATGTGCCCGGCGTTTCCTGTCCCGGCGTTCCCGGCGGGCCGGTCGGCCCCGCCGGTGCCCGTGCCGCCGCTCGCGGGCTGCGCGAAAGGCCTCATCGCCGGTCCTCCTTCGGCCTCGGCGGAATGACGTCCAGCCGTTCCAGGAAGTAGAAGAACGCGTCCGGCATCGGCTCGTCGCCGCGGGCGCGGCGCACCCGGTCCCAGTCGACCTTCTCCCGCAGCGTGCGGGCGATCGGCAGGACCGCCCCGAAGTCGCAGTGATGCTCGGAGAACGCGGCGATCAGACTGTTCACCAGGTCGGTCGGCGACAGGACCGGCATGAAGACCGAGTCGACGGAGAGCCTCTCCGCCCGCTCCAGCAGTTCCGCGCTGACGGGCTGATGGGCCAGCTCGAAGATCAGGTCGACCTGCTGGCCGAGACAGCCGGCCTTCAGCAGCCAGTCCTCCGGCGGCTCGTACACCACGAGCCCCGCCTCGCGCAGGGTCTCGGCGACGGCCTCCGCGTCCTCCGGACGGATGGCGAAGTCGACGTCGTGCTGGAGGTTCTGGGTGCCGCCGTGGGCGTAGACGGCGACGCTGCCCGCCAGGGCGAACAGGTGCCCCTTGCGTTTCAGGATCGAAGCCACCTGCTTGGTGGCCTGGAGGATCGCCTGATTGCGGTCCAACGGCAGATCCCCCGCGGGCACGTCGATCGGCGGGCCGAGATCCGGGTCCCCCGTCGCCAGCCGCAGTTCCGCGACGCCCGCGGCCTGCTCGAGAGCGTCGTCGTCCGCGTGCTGCGTCATTGCTGCCCCCTTTCCTGGACGGTCCGTCGCCCGGCGCGCCCGGCGGGCCGGTGCGAAGGATCCTGACGGCGAAATCTCCGAGTACCCGGCGGGACGCTCCCGACACCGGGCGCCCCGTGGGACCGGCCTCAGATCCGGTGGCCCTGCCCCGCCAGCCAGCGGTGTACGGCGTCCTTGTCGGCCGGGGTGATCCGGGTGGGCCCCTCGACGCGCGGGCCCTCGTCCTCGTTGAAGCCGGTGTCGGTGACCCTCGCGGTGACCCAGGTGGCGAGGTCCTGGGCGGCGCGGGCCGAGAGGGAACCGCGCTCCCACCCGGTGCGGGCCTCCCGGGCCGCGGCCGGATCGTGCCGCTCGGTCTCCGCGAGCCAGGCCGGGACCAGTCGTTCCACGGTGTGGCGCTCCTCGGTGTGGCGTTCCTTGGTGTGGCGCTCCTCGGGTGGGGAGGAACGTCCCGCGCCCTTGCCGTTCATGTGGTCCGTAGCGTTCTCGGCGTTCGTGTCGTTCATGCGGACCGGGTGCCCCGAAACGGGCACGTCTTCCGCCTGCCTTGCCCGTTCCGGGTGCCTGACGCACGCTGTACGCATGGGTGCGCAGGGCGGCCCGACGCTGATCACGTCCGTCCAGCGGGCCTTCCGCCTGCTGGAGGCGGTCGGCGCGCACGAGAACGGTGCCCCGGCGAAGCAACTGGCGCGCGAGACGGGCCTGCCCCTGGCCACCGCCTACCACCTGCTGCGGACGCTGGTCCACGACGGTTACGTGCGCAAGCTGGAGGACGGCGGCTTCGTCATGGGCGACAAGATCCAGACACTGCGCTCGACGGGCCGCGGTCAGGCGCTGCTCAGCCGGGTCCGTCCCACGCTCGCCGCGCTCCGGGACGAGCTGGCGACCGCCGCCTACCTCACCTTCTACGAGGAGGGCGAGATCAGGGTCGCCGAGATCGTCGACGGCCCCCGGGCGCCGCGCGTCGACCTCTGGGTGGGCTTCGAGGACGCCGGCCACGCCACCGCGCTCGGCAAGTCCGTCCTGCGCGAGCTGGACGACGAGGCCCGCCGGGACTACCTCTCCCGCCACCACCTCTCCGACCTCACCCCGCGGACGATCACCAGCCCGCCCGAGCTGCTGCGGCGCCTGGACTCCGCGCCGATGGCGCCGGCCGTCACCGACATGGAGGAGTACGCCCTCGGCACGGTCTGTGTCGCCGTGCCGGTCCACAGCGGGGACACGCTCGGCTCGCTCGGGGTGTCCCTGCCGGTGGACCGGCTGCCCCGGCTGCGGGAGATCCGGGAGCGGCTCATCCCGACCGCGAACCGCGTGACCAGGGGCCTGTCGCTCACTATCTGAAAACCCGCTCCTTGTGGCAGCCGGGTCGAACCCGTATTCCTGGATGAAACAGGCGTTTCAGGGGCGTTCCCCCGTGCACAGATGAGGACTGCGGACACACCATGAGTGAGGCCCGAGACCGTCGTGACGGCCGCCGGACCGTGCGGCGCTTCAGGAACCGGATGGACTTTCCCTGGGCGTCGGCGGTCAGGCGGGCCGCGGCACGGCCGGGCGCCGGGACGGCCGTACTGCCCGTGCTGCTCGTGGCCGTCGTCGTGCTGGCCGTGGACCTCGTCGGCGGAGCCGGGGTGATCTGGCTGCCGCTGCTCGCGGCCGGGCCGGCGCTGGCCGCCACCACCAACGGCCCGCGCGGTGTCCTGTGCGTCGGACTGCTCGCCGCGGCGTTCGGTGTCGTCCACGGCATGCGGCACGGCGTTCCGGGCCGTGAGCTGGCCGCCGTACTGTCCGTCCTGGTGGCCGTCACCCTGGCGAGCGGCCTGGCCAGTGTGCTGCGCGGACGCCGGGAACGGGTTCTTGCCGCCGTCCGCTCCGTCGCGGAGACCGCCCAGCACGCCCTGCTCGTGCCCGTGCCGCCGACGGTCGGCCCGTTCCAGGTCGCCGTCCGCTACAGCGCCGCCGCGGCCGAGGCCCGCATCGGCGGGGATCTCTACGCCCTGGTGTCCACCCCGTACGGCGTCCGGCTGATCGTCGGCGATGTGCGGGGCAAGGGGCTGCCGGCCGTGGGCACCGCCGCGCTGGTGCTCGGCGTCTTCCGGGAGGCCGCCCACGACGAACCCGACCTCCTGGCCGTCGTCGACCGGATCGAACGCAGTCTGGCGCGCAACCTCGGCCCCGACGACTTCGTGACCGCCGTGGTCGCCGGATACCCGCGCCCCGGCTACCTGGAGGTCGTGAACTGCGGACACGCGCCCCCGCTGCTGGTCCGTGCGACGGGAGGCGTCGTCCTGGTGGATCCCCCGCATCCGGCCCCGCCGCTCGGCCTGCGCGCCCTCACGGACCAGACCCCCGACCTCCATGTGCTGCCGTTCACCGACGGCGACCAACTGCTGCTCTACACCGACGGCGTCACGGAGGCACGTGACCGCGACCGCGAGTTCTACCCCCTCCACGACGGGCTGGCGCGCACGCTGACCGACGAGCCGGCGAGCACCCTCACCGCGCTCCACGACGACCTGCTGGCCCATGTGGGCGGCCGTCTGCACGACGACGCGGCGCTGCTCCTGATCCGCAAACCGCTCCTGCCCCACCAGTCGGTGCCGGCGTCCGCGCACGACGGTGAGACCCCCGTGGCGCGCGTGGCGGACTGAGTCCGGCGGCCCTCCTCGCATCGAGGAGGGCCGCCGGTACCAGAAGTGCGGGGGGGGCTCAGGTCAGGGTGTGGGTGAGCCAGCGGTGCAGCGCCGACTGGACGCCCTGGGGGAGCCCGCTGAGCTGGTCGATGGCTTCGCGGTCGCCGGGCATGGGGGCGATGCCGGCGGCGGTGAGAGCCGCGTGCAGCTCCAGGCGGCGCACGTCGCGGGGGTCGAGCGTCAGCTCGAAACGCTGGGCGGGGTCCGGCGGCGCGAGCGGGAAGTCCTCGCTCGCCCAGGAGGGCCGGCGGTGCGTCGTGGTGGTGTGGGCCATGGACTGATTCCTCTCCTGCATGGTGTGCAGAGGTTGCCGGGAGTGACTCCGCCGCCCCTGGCGCCGGTTCCACCGCGCCACCGGATCCACCCGGATGCAGCAGCGGGGCCGGTGGACGGGCGCTCGGCCGTCGCCCCGCCCGGTCGGCATCACACGCGAACACGGGCGCGACCGCGCGTCCTTCGGCGCGTTTCCGTCGCGCCGGCACCCGCCGGAGCGGCTCTGTCCCGGTCAGTGGAAGGCGGGCAGCGGGGGCTGGACGCGTCACGACACTGAGGGCATCCCGCCGGCCGGCGACGCGCGGCACCTGCGATGGACCGGTTCGGCTCGGCTCCTCCAGCCCGAGGGGGTGGGGCGGATTCGGCGCCCGCCCCCGGGACTTCGCGGAAGCGGTGATGGCGGTCGCGCGACGGGGCCGCGGGCCGGGTGGGCGGCGTCGTCGGGGTGCACCCGTGGGAGGCCGGGGTGAGGGCCGGTGCGGGGCGAGTCGCCGGTCGAACGGGTCGTAGGGGATGAGGCGGCACCATGACGGGCACCGTGGGCCGTTGCCGGACCGGGGCGGGAAACATGCGCGGCGGGGGCTGCCGGGCGCGCCCCCGGGCAGCCCCCGCGCGGGGTCGTTGTTCAGGCCGCCAGTGTGGCGACCCGGCCGCGTGCGGCTCTCGGTTCTAGGACGCGTTCGGCCAGGTAGCCGAACAGGAGCCCGAAGGCGGACCACAGCACGGCCTGGATACCGATCGACGCCAGGCGGAACTCCCAGAGGTCGGCGGCGGGGAAGCCCTTGGGGATGGCGTCCCCCTGCGGCAGGACCGCCATGGCGACCCCGACCACCGCCACGAACGCGGTACCGGCGGTGATGGAGGCGTTCCAGTCGCCCCAGGCCGGGGCGAGCCTGCGGCCCAGCAGGACGGCGGCCGTGCCCAGCAGCACGCTCAGGGCGATCATCAGCACGAACAGGCTGGTGCGCTTGCCGAGGGTGTCCGGGTCGCCGACGGCAGGCGGGTTCGCCGGGTACTTCAGGATCGGAACCAGGTAGACGAGCAGGAAACCGGCGAGCGCGGTCAGCGCGGCGGTCGCCCGCGAGCCGAACCGGCCGATGCGGCCCAGCGCGAAGCAGAACGCGAGCGCTGCGATGCCGCCGATGGCGACGCCGAAGACGAGCACGCCCGTGGCGAGGCCGGCCGTCGACTGGAGGGACCTGCTGACCAGTTCCTCGCCGTGCTCATGGGCGCCGGACTCCTCGAACGCGATGGCCGCGTCCACGGAGCCCTCTCCGACGAAGTAGGCGAAGACGAAGGCGAGCACGCCGGCGCCGAGGCCGGCGAGCATGCCACGCACCAGCAGGGTGCGTACGGTGGTGGAGTTCATGGAGGGGGCGCCCCGTCTAGTGGCAGGGGAAGCCGAGGAGGTGGCGGGCGTCGTGCACCCACTCGTGCACGCCCTCACCGGAGACCAGCGACGTGACGCCCTGCTCGGCGCCGACGAAGTACAGCAGGACGAGCATCAGGACGCCGACGAAGACGGCCCAGGGGGCGATCGCCCGCAACGGCAGCGGGGTGAGGGTCTGGGTGGTGGGGGTGGGGGCGGCAGTGGACTGCGCCATGGCGAGACCTCCTCGGGAACATCGCGTCCCGCATCGTGTGGAGCACGCGACGACGGCGTTGGGTCTGACTCACCGTCACCTCCGGGGAGGGACGGCACACAGTGGCGCGACCGTGCCGGGCTTGCACCGGCTTCCGTGGCGCCGTCGTCCTTGTCGCCCCCGATGGTAGGGGCACCGGCGGCGTCGGCCAACATGGCGTACGCCACCTACGATGAACCGCCCACCGGCGGGATCCGGCGAAGGGACCGTCATGACCGTCCGGCTCACCCTGCTGTGCGCCGCCGCCCCCGCGGAGCGCGACGTGCGCTTCGGAGACACCCACCTCGACGAGCGGGCGTTGCGCCGAGCGCGAGCGGTGGCGGCGACCGTCGCCGGAGCCCTGCCCGAGGGGGCCGCCTGCCGTACGGCGCCGTCGGAGCGCTGCCGGCGGACGGCACAGGCCCTGGGCTGGGACGTTCCCGTCGTCGAACCGTCGCTGCGGGACCTGGACATGGGCGACTGGCGGGGCCGGACACTCGACGAGGTCGCGGCCGGTGACGGTGCCGGGCTGGCCGCCTGGATGACGGATCCCGCAGCCGCACCGCACGGTGGTGAATCCGTGTCGGACGCCTGCGGCCGGGTCGCCGCCTGGCTGGACACGCTGTCGCCGGACGCGGGACGGGTGCTGGCCGTGGTGGAGCAGGCCGTGGCGCGGGCCGCGGTACTGCGTGCACTGGACGCGCCGTTGTCGTCGTTCTGGCGTGTGGACGTCCCGCCGCTGTCCGTGGTGCGCCTCACCGGCCGGAGCGGTCGCTGGAACCTGCGGATGGGCGCCCTCGGCACGGAGGTTCTCGGCGATGAAGGCTGAACACGTTCCGGCTGATCGCGCACGGCGCCTGGCGCACCCAGCGCACCCGGGACGGTCGGCGCGCCCTGGACATCGCGCGCGAGCGGGGGCACACGGATCTGCTGGAGCTTCTGGAGCCGGTCGTGGTGCGGCCGCTCCCGGCCCCTCCGGATGTGCTGGAACAGCACTTCCACGCGCTGCTGCGGGAGCGGACCGGCCGCTGCTTCGAGGAGATCGAGCACCTGCTGCCGCCGCTGTCCCCGCTGACCGAGGGACCGGCCGTGCAGATCGTCTTCCGGGTGGTCGGCATGATGGGCGGCTTCACCTACCGCCTCGGGGAGGACGTCCTGGAGGTGCACCACCAACTCGCCTGGTCGCCCAAGGGGTTGCTGCGCGTGCGCAGCGACCGGGGCGTGTGGCTGCTGCCCCCGTCGCTCGCCCTGTGGATCCCCGCCGCCCTTCCGCACGCCACCGAGTCGGCGGGCGACGCCGTCATGCGCAGCGCCTACGTCGCTCCGGCCTGCTGCCCGCACATCGACTGGCCGGAGCCGACCGTGCTGGCGGTCACGCCCCTGCTGCGTGCCCTCATCGACCACCTGGCCCGCACCGACCTCGCCGCAGGCGCCCGTACGCGCGCCGAGGCCGTCCTGCTCGACGAACTGCACCCCGTGCCGGTGACCAGCGTCTCGGCGCCCGCTCCCCGCGATCCACATGCCCGGACGGTGGCCGAGCGGCTCACCGCCGACCCCGCCGACGGCCGGACCCTGGCGTCCTGGGGCACCGAGGCAGGCACGAGCGCCCGTACCCTGGCCCGCCTCTTCGTCGCCGAGACGGGCCTCGCCTTCGGCCAGTGGCGTGAACGGCTCCGGATGCAGGCCGCGATGCCGCACCTAGCGGCGGGCCTGCCGATCGAGGCCGTGGCCCGCCGGGTCGGCTACGCCACGGCCAGCTCCTTCACGGCCGCATTCCACCGGCTGGTGGGGGTCACGCCGAGGCAGTATTTCCCGCTCGACGACCGGGGCACTTCCTGAGGCCGTAAGGCCGTGACGCCGTCAGTACCCAAGGGCAACGGGAGCAACGGGCCCTGCCGCGTTCGGGAACACGAGCGAGCGCACATCGACGCGGACACCATGTACGTCGCCTGCTGGCGGAGTCGCCGGACTGCCGCCGGGCCGCCACACCAAGGAGCAGACGAGTCGCGACCGGCCAGGTGCCGCCGGTGGCCCTGGGCGGGCGGGACCGGCGCCCCGATCCGGCTCCGGCGCGTCCTCACCCCGCAGCCCCGGCCGTACGGCGCCACCCGGCTGGAGCGGCTGGCGGTGACCGCCACGGCACCGTTGCTGCCCCTGCTGGGGGCGTGCGGGCACCGACCCCGCCACCGTCGACGTGCGCCGCCGCCCGGTCGCTGTCCTCGCGGACGGCGACCGGGCGGCGCTGCGCGGTGCGTCGGGGTGAGTGAGGGGCGGTGCTACTCGAAGGAGCGCAGGCGAAGGCTGTTGGTGACGACGAAGACCGACGAGAAGGCCATCGCGGCGCCGGCGATCATCGGGTTGAGCATCCCGAAGGCGGCCAGCGGCAGCGCGGCGATGTTGTAGCCGAAGGCCCAGAAGAGGTTGCCCTTGATGGTGGCGAGGGTCTTGCGGGAGAGACGGATCGCGTCCGCCGCCACCCGCAAATCGCCGCGTACGAGGGTCAGGTCGCCGGCCTCGATCGCCGCGTCCGTGCCGGTGCCCATGGCCAGACCGAGGTCGGCGGTGGCGAGGGCGGCCGCGTCGTTGACACCGTCGCCGACCATGGCGACCGTACGGCCCTCCGCCTGGAGCCGCTTGACGACGTCGACCTTGTCCTGCGGCAGCACCTCGGCGATGACCTCGTCGATGCCGACGGCACGGGCGACCGACTCGGCGACGAGCCGGTTGTCCCCGGTCAGCAGGACCGGCTTCAGCCCCAGCGCGCGCAGCTCGGCCACCGCCTGGGCACTTGTCTCCTTGACCGCGTCCGCGACGGTCAGGACACCGCGTGCCTCGCCGTCCCAGGCCACGGCGACCGCGGTACGCCCCTCGGCCTCCGCGGCGGCCTTGGCCTCGGCCAGCTCGTGGGGCAGCTCGATGGACCACTCCTTGAGGAGCTGCTCGCGGCCGACCAGTACGGCGTGTCCCTCGACGACGCCCTGGACGCCGAGACCGGCGACGTTCTCGAAGTTCTCGGGTACCGGCAGGCTTCCCGCCCGGTCCACGGCGCCGGCCGCGATGGCCCGGGCGATCGGGTGCTCGGAGGCGTGTTCCAACGAGCCCGCGAGGCGCAGCAGTTCGCCTTCGTCCACGCCCGGCGCGGTGAACACGTCCTGGAGCCGCATCCGGCCGGTGGTGACGGTGCCGGTCTTGTCGAGGACGATCGTGTCGACACGACGGGTGGACTCCAGGACCTCAGGTCCCTTGATCAGGATGCCGAGCTGGGCGCCGCGGCCGGTGCCGACCATGAGGGCGGTCGGTGTCGCGAGGCCCAGCGCGCACGGGCAGGCGATGATCAGGACGGCCACGGCGGCGGTGAAGGCGGCGGTGGTGTCACCCGTGAGGCCGAGCCAGGCGCCGAGGGTGGCGGCGGTGATGAGCAGGACCGCGGGGACGAAGACGCCGGAGATCCGGTCGGCGAGGCGTTGCACGTCGGCCTTGCCGTTCTGGGCGTCCTCGACGAGCCTCGCCATCCGGGCGAGCTGGGTGTCGGCGCCGACCCGGGTGGCCTCGACGACGAGCCGGCCACCGGCGTTCACCGTCGCCCCGGTCACGGCGTCACCGACGCCCACGTCCACCGGTACGGATTCGCCGGTCAGCATGGCGGCGTCGACCGCGGAAGCACCCTCCACGACGGTCCCGTCGGTCGCGATCTTCTCGCCGGGGCGTACGACGAAGCGGTCGCCGACCGTCAATTGGGCGACCGGGATGCGTACTTCCGTGCCGCCGCGCAGTACCGCGACATCCTTCGCGCCCAGCTCCAGCAGCGCCCGCAGCGCCGCACCGGCCTTGCGCTTGGACCTCGCCTCCAGGTAGCGCCCCGCGAGGATGAACGTGGTCACACCGGCCGCGGCCTCCAGATAGATGGAGGACGAGCCGTCGGAACGGGAGATGGTGAACTCGAAGCCGTGTCGCATGCCCGGCATGCCGGCGTCTCCGAAGAACAGGGCCCACAGCGACCAGCCGAGGGCGGCGAGCGTGCCGATCGACACCAGCGTGTCCATGGTCGCGGCGCCGTGCCGGGCGTTCGTCCAGGCGGCCCGGTGGAAGGGGAACGCACCCCAGATCACGACCGGAGCGGCCAACGTCAGCGACAGCCACTGCCAGTTGTCGAACTGGAGGGCAGGCACCATCGCCATCAGCACCACGGGCACCGACAGCGCCAGCGACCCGAACAGGCGCTGCCGCAGGGTGACCAGCTCGTGGTCCGCGGCGGGCGGGGCGCTCCGTACGCCGCCGTCGTCGCCCGGGGGAGTCGGCGGGGGCGGCTCCGCGGCCGTATAGCCGGTCTTCTCGACGGTGGTGATGAGGTCGGCGACCCCGATGCCGTCCGGGTAGGAGATCTTCGCCTTCTCGGTGGCGTAGTTGACGGTCGCCGTGACGCCGTCGATCCGGTTGAGCTTCTTCTCGATGCGGGCCGCGCAGGAGGCGCAGGTCATCCCGCCGATGGAGAGCTCGACCTCGGAGACGGGCGCGGGTGCCCTGTCGGGAAGCGTCTTCTCGGAAGCCGTGCTGGTCATGGAGATACTCCTGGGGAAGGCCGGGACGTACGGCGTCCGTATCAGCGGAGCGGCACGCCCCGGCGGGGAGGAATACGCGTGGTCCGGGGCCGTCCGGCCCCGGACGGGCTCACGCCGTGCCGACGAGCTCGTAACCCGCCTCGTCGACGGCGGCGCGGACGGCCTCCTCGTCGAGCGGGGCGGTGGAGGCGACGGTCACCTCACCGGTCTTGGCGACCGCCGTGACCGCGGTGACGCCGTCCAGCGCGGAGATCTCCTGCGAGACCGCACCCTCGCAGTGCCCGCAGGTCATGCCGGACACCTTGTAGACGGTGGTGACCGCGCCGCCCTGGGTGTCGGCCGCGGCGCCGGAGTGGCACGAGCCGTCGGCGGAGCAGCAGGAGCCGGAGTTCTGCACGTCGGTCACGTCGGAGTTCTTGAGGTCGGTCATGGCTACTTCCTCGGCTGTCGATGCGTGGGTCGCTTCCGGGGGAGCTGCGTCAGCCCCTCCCGACGAGATCGACTATATACCCCTAGGGGGTATGTCGGAAGTCCGGGGCGGTCGGACCGCGAAATCTCGCGTCCGGAGTCACTCGGCCATCATCAGCGGCAGCGCGGACATGCTCCCGCCCCTCCCGATGCGAGCGGCGAGTGCCGCCTCGGGGAGATGGCCCCGCCCGCCCTGCCGCGCCGGCCGCCGCGACGACCGCGTTCCCTCCCACGGGCCCTGTCCCGGACGCAGAACGTCGACCACACCGCGGGCGACCACGCGGTGCGCCAGCCTTTCTCGGCGCGCGGCGACCCGCTGATGGGGTGTGGTGGCCGCCGCGGCCCTACGGTCCCCCCCCCGACGGCGGCCTGGTGCGGCGGTCACGGCTGGTGGTGGGCTGCCCTGTTCCCCGCGGAGAATCCGGGCACGTTCGCCGCAGGAGTGGCGAAGGCCGTCGGATGCTCCCCGCCGGCGGTCGCACGGCGCCTTCCGCGACGGACCGCCACCACGGCGGCCTGATCCGAGGCGTTCAGCGGGCCGGTCGGCTGGCCGGCCGGCCCACCGACGTCTTCCCCCGCGGCCGGCATCCCGTCCGTGAGGGACGTCAGGATGCGCTCGGCACGGTCGGCACGTGCAGACTCCTCTGCGGGAGTCACCGCCGTTCCGCCGCCGCAGGGCGACACCAGAATCAGGAGAACGCGGGGGGCAGGCCGGACCCCGACGGGTGCCCCCCGTTCTGCAGAGGCGGGGACGAGCGAGCGGCGGGATACTTCGGACAGAGGCTGCGGATCCCCAGGGAGACTTGTGATGGGGCGGAGTCACCACTTCCACCTTGACGTCGGCGGGCACTCGGTGACCGTGAACGTCGATCACGGCCGTCACGGTGCCGCAGAGTTGCTGGTCGACGGCAAGGAGACCGGCCGCGCCGAGATGCACGGAAGCCGTCCCCTGACCCTCACCGGTGAGCTGCCCACCGAGCCTCCACGACCCATGAGCGTCCGCATCACGCCGGTGCCGGGCGGCGCGCCCCGCTGTACCGCCGTGCTCGACGGGACGGAGACGGTGATGCTCCCGCGGGCGTTCTGAGCCCAGGTGCCCCCGGTTGCGGGCGCGGAGGTCGCAGCACCGGTTGTCGGAGTGCGCCGTAGCCCCGGGTCAGGGCCGGGGAGAGGTGAACTGGAGAGAAAGAACGGGACGGCAGGGCCCCACGCCGTCCGGGCTCCGGCAACGGCGGCGCCCGAGGCGGCAGGGCGCCTTGCTCCGGGCGCCATCGAGGGGAGCAGCAAGCCATGAACGGGCCGGTGGTAGTGGGAGTGGACGGCTCGGCCTCAGCCCTGGCAGCCGTAGCCGCCGCGGCCCGAGCCGCGTCACTGCGAGGTGTGGAACTGCGCGTGGTGCACGCCTTTCAGTGGCCCGCCATGCACGCCCCGCCCGATTCGTCACTGCTCGGACCCCCCACCGCTGCCCTGCACGAAACGGTCGAACGGATCGTGGCGGACGCCGTCGAACGCGCGCGGAGCCAGGCTGCGGGCCTGCGCGTCGAACATGCCGTGATCGCAGGGGAGGCAGCGACGGTCCTGCAGACACAGTCGCGCACGGCGCAGCTCATCGTGGTCGGCCACAGAGGCTCCGAGAGCCTCGCCGAGTTGCTTCTGGGGTCCACCGCCGTACATCTGAGCGCGCACGGCCACTGCCCGGTGATGGTCGTCAGGGGACGCCCCGACCCAGCCGGTCCGGTGCTGGTGGCCGTCGACGGTTCTCCCCGAGGACAGCCCGCCATCGCCTTCGCCTTCGCCGAGGCAGCGCTGCGGGGCACAGACCTGGTCGCGCTCCACGCCTGGAGCACCTGGGCCGATCACCGCGAGCACGCGCTCGGCCGCCCGGTGGACCTCGTGGAGCTGGTGGGCGACGCGGACCGGCTCGGGCAGGAGGAAGAGCGGGAGCTGACCGAGGCCCTCTCAGCACACCGTGACCAGTACCCGGGCGTCAGCGTACGGCCCCGCCTGGTCCGCGGGCGCACGCGCCCGGCACTGATCGAAGCGAGCGCGCACGCCCAGTTGCTGGTGGTCGGCGCGCGTGGCCACGGTGGCTTCACCGGCCTGCTCCTGGGCTCGGTCAGCCAGGCCGCCCTCCATCATGCCCACTGCCCGGTCACCGTGGTGCGCTCCGACCTCTGATGGCCTCACCGGCGGCTGCGGGGCGAGACAGACGTTCGTCCTCCGCGTAGGCGCCACAGCCCACGCGGAGGACGAAGCCCTCTGAGGAGCCGGACCGATCGCTGTGCAGCCCGCCCGCCTGTTGCCGTGCCCGTCCTGGGCACCATGGCGGCAGCCGGGACCGCGACGACCGCCTCCGGTCGGCCCCAGGGGCGTGTACCACCGCACACGCCCGCACCAGCAGGCCGACCGGCCGACCGGCCGACCGGACTCCAGCGACCGAGGCGGTTCGGGACCGGGTCCTTCCAGGCGGCCGGAGCCCAGATCCGCGACCGTGAGGAGCAGGCCGGGGACAGGGTGAGGTTCCCTGTCCCCGTACGTGAAGTGCTCTACGACCGGCGCAGGGCAGCGGTCAGTACTGCTCGGTCTCCACGAAACCCGCGTCCACGTCGTCGTCGGCGCCGAGGGCGTCGGCAGCGGCCGTGGGGTCGAATCCGGGCGGGCTGTCCTTGAGGCCCAGGCCCATGCCGGCCAGCTTCGCCTTGACCTCGTCGATCGACTTCGCACCGAAGTTGCGGATGTCGAGCAGGTCGGCCTCGGAGCGGGCCACGAGCTCACCCACGGAGTGGACGCCCTCACGCTTGAGGCAGTTGTACGACCGAACGGTGAGCTCCAGGTCCTCGATCGGCAGGACCAGGTCAGCGGCGAGAGCGGCGTCCGTGGGGGACGGGCCCATGTCGATGCCCTCGGCGTCGATGTTCAGCTCGCGGGCGAGACCGAACAGCTCGACCAGGGTCTTGCCCGCGGAGGCCATGGCGTCACGGGGGCGCATCGACTGCTTGGTCTCGACGTCGACGATCAGCTTGTCGAAGTCGGTGCGCTGCTCGACACGCGTCGCCTCGACCTTGTACGTGACCTTGAGAACCGGCGAGTAGATCGAGTCGACCGGGATGCGCCCGATCTCCTGACCGAGCTGCTTGTTCTGCACGGCGGAGACGTAACCGCGGCCACGCTCGACCGTCAGCTCCATCTCCAGCTTGCCCTTGCCGTTGAGCGTGGCGAGGACCAGGTCGGGGTTGTGCACCTCGACACCGGCCGGGGGCGCGATGTCGGCGGCGGTGACCAGACCCGGACCCTGCTTGCGCAGGTACATCACGACCGGCTCGTCGTGCTCCGAGGAGACGACCAGCTGCTTGATGTTGAGGATCAGGTCGGTGACATCCTCCTTGACGCCCGGCACGGTGGTGAACTCGTGCAGGACACCGTCGACGCGGATGGACGTGACAGCCGCACCCGGGATCGAGGACAGGAGGGTGCGACGCAGGGAGTTGCCGAGGGTGTAGCCGAAGCCCGGCTCCAGCGGCTCGATCACGAACCGGGAGCGGAACTCGTCGACGACCTCTTCGGTCAATGACGGACGCTGAGCAATCAGCACGGGGTGTTGCCTCCAGTGGTTTGGCGCCCGCTATGTGACGCCGTAGACACCCTCAAGGGTACGGGCGATACGGGCGAGGTGGTCTCCGCGGAGGCCGAACCGCCGGTCTCCCCCACTCAGCGACGAGATTTTCGGTCCCGCTGACGTGTCTCAGGGGCCGGGCGCCGCCGCAATTGCCGGCGGCCTGCACGCGCAGCGGGTTCAGGTTCCTGGAAGGGCGTCCACCGGGGCACGGTCGGCCCGGTGCACGCGAAGGCGGGTGGGAGCGGGTCGCCCGGCCGCCTCTTCGGTCCGCGTGTGGAGTGCGAGAACTCTCGGCACGGCGGCCGGTTCCTCGCCGGTGGCGGTGAGCGGGGCGAGCAGCTCGCCATCCCGCGAGGAGGTGCCTGTGGCGGCAGGGAGGGGCTGTCATGCCGTGGCCATCTGCTCCTCGGCCGTCCGCCGCCCCTGCCGGCCACGCTGCAGCGCGCGGGCCAGCAGCCCGTGGCGTGGGGCCAGGCACCAGGTCGCGGCGAACAGGGCGGTCAGGACGCAGACGATGGAGCCGCCCGCGGCCAGGTCGTAGGCGTACGACACATACAGGCCCGCAAGCGCGCCCGTGCCGCCGAAGGCCGACGCCAGCAAGGTCATCGCCCACAGCCGTTCGGTGAGCATCCGGGCTGTGGCGGCCGGCGTGATGAGCAGTGACAGGACGAGGATGTTGCCGACTGCCTCCAGGGACATCACGATCGTGGCGGTCACCACGGTGTAGAGGATCAGGTCGAGGCGCATCACCGGCAGTCCCGCCGCCCGTGCGGTCTCGCGGTCGAGGCTGACGGCGACGAGTTCCTTGCTCAGCAGCAGGACGACCGCCACCAGGAGCGCGCCGACGCCCGCCGCCGTCCACACGTCCTCCGGGCCGACCGCGAGGACCTGCCCGAACAGGAACGACGACAGGTCCGTGGACCAGCTGTCCTGCGTGGACACCAGGACGATGCCGAGTCCGAAGGCGCAGGAGAAGAAGACCCCGATGACGGTGTCCTCCTTCAGCCGGCGGTTCTGCGACACCAGCGCGATCAGCAGCGACGTGGTGAGCCCGGCGAGCGCACCGCCGAGGAGCAGGTTGCCGTTGAAGGCGTAGGCGAGGGCGACTCCCGGGAACGCCGAGTGGGAGACGGCCTCGCCGATGAAGGCCATGCCCCGCAGTACGACGTACACGCCCACCACCCCGCAGACCAGGCCGGTGATGATGGCGACGGCGAACGCCCGTTGCATGAAGGGGAGTTGCCAGGGGTCTGTGAGGAACTCCAGGAGCGTCACGCGGCGGCTCCGATCGCGGTGTCGAGGCCGAAGGCCCGCAGCATCTGCTCGGGATCGGTCAGCAGTTCGGGGCCGCCCTGGGCGACGATCGTGCGGTTGAGCAGGGCGACGCGTGAGCAGGTGCGGGCGGCGGCCGCGAGGTCGTGGGTGGTCATCAGCAGGGCACGGCCGTCGGCGGCCAGGTGCGCGAAGAGTTCGTTGAGGAGTTCCTGGGTGGGGACGTCGACGCCGGTGAACGGCTCGTCCAGCAGCAGGAGCCGGGGTTTGCTCGCCAGTGCGCGGGCCACCAGGACCCGCTGGCGCTGACCGCCGGAGAGTTCGCCGATCGGGCGGCGGCGCAGGTCACTGAGGTCGACCAGTTCCAGTGCCTCCTCGACGGCGGCCCGGTCGGCGGGCCGGGCCCGGCGCAGCCAGCCCATGGAGCGGGTGCGGCCGGACAGCACGGCTCCGGTGATGTCGATGGGGAAGTCCCAGGCGAACTCGTGGCGCTGCGGCACGTATCCGATCAGGTGCCGGGCTCGGGCCGGCGGCACCTCGTCGATGAGGACATGGCCGCCGGTGAGCGGGATCAGGCCGAGCACGGCACGCAGCAGCGTGGTCTTGCCCGCCCCGTTCGGGCCGAGCAGGCCCAGCAACTCACCCTGGTGCAAGGACAGCTGCACCTTCTGGACGGCCGGTCGGCCACCGAGCGCGACCGTCACCTCGTCGACGCGGAGCAGGGCTGGTTCGGGCGTGGGGAACTCCTTCACGCGGTGTTCCTCCCTGCGGTGCGGCTTCTGCGGCGGGTGATCACGACGGCCGCGGTGCCGAGCGCCGCGAGGGCTGCCGCGGTCCCGCCCAGCAGGGCCGGGTTCCCGGCACCGGTGGAGGCCATGGAGCCGTCGTCGTCGGACTTCGGCTGGTCATCACCGGATCCTGTTCCCGTTGCGGCTCCCGTTCCCGTTTCCTCGCCCGAACCGGATTCCGACGTTCCGCCGTCCGCGCCGGAGGTGGCGCCGCCGCCCGACCCGTCACCGGGCTTGACCGCGCCGGGATCCTGGTCGCCGACCACGAACGTCACGGTCTCCGTGTCACTGACCGCCGTGCCGTCGGCGAGCTTGCCGCTCATCGTGAACGTCAGCCGGTAGGTGCCCTCCTCGGTGAAGGCCCAGCCACCGTGGGCGTGCGTGTTCGCCGCGACGTCGAAGGAGTCGGGGACGCCGTCCTTGCTGTTGAACAGCACGTTCGCGCCCGACATCGCGTCGTAGGTGTACAGCGCGTACGTGCCGGGGCCCGCGACGCGGGAGAGCGAAAACTTCACTCCTCCCTCGGTGGCACCCGCCGTGATGTTGTCGGTGGACCAGCCGGGCCACAGCAGCCCTTCCTGCTGCACCTGGTCGAGGAGCCACACGGGGGCGCCGCCCTTGCCGAGGAACGCGAACTCGTCGCCGTCCGGAAGGGTGTTCTTGGCGGCGGGCTTGACGTGCAGGATCACGGAGGAGGGCTCGCGCCAGGTGGTCCTGCCGGAGACCGTGCCGTCCTTGATGTGGATCTGCAGTTTGCCGTCCACGGCCCTGGCGGCGAAGTCGATGTGACCTTCATCGAGAACCTTCGTGGTGGAGACGACGTCCGAAGCCGCGGCGGCGGACGAGGTGGCGGGCGAGGTGGCCGTGGCGGCCGACCCCGCGGCCGCGGTGAGCGGGCTGGCCTGCCCGCCCACGGATCCCGCCCCACCGTCTCCGCTTCCGGGCGCGGCCTCGTCGCCGGTTTCCTCCGCCTCACCCGACGGCGTCCCGCCCATGCCTGTGCCCTCTGCCTCCGCGGCTTCGGCCGCCCGAGCGATCGCCTCGTCCCCGACCAGCACGGTGTAGGCGGTTCCGGTGAACAGGGACCGGCCGTCGGGCGTGGTGGCCTCGGCAGTGAAGATGACCTGGTACGTGCCCTCGGCGGTGAACACCCACCGCGTGGCGCCCGTTTCGCCCACCGGCAGCTCGTACACGTCGGGCAGCCCGTCCGCGCTGTCGAACAGCAGTGCCTCCTCGCCCCCGTCGCGGTCCGCCTCCGCGTACACCCGCAGATCGCCCGGCCCGTCGACCCCGCTCAGCGACCACCGCACACTCTCCCCCGCAGCGGTGCCCTCCGGGATGGCGGTGGTGTCCCACCCGGGCGCCGGGCCGTCCGCCAGGTGCGCGTCGTCGATCGTGATGACGCGGGCGTCCGCGTCGCCGGCACCGTCCAGGCTCAGCTCCCCGTCCGTGTAGGCGATCCGGCCCAGCTCGGGCCGCTCCGTCCCGGCGTCGTCCGCGACTGCGGCCCCGCCCCCCGACAGTGTGGCCGCGAGCACCACCGCGACCGCGATCCGCTCCCTGCCCAGCCTTCGCATGCCCTTCATCAGGCGCCCTCCCCAAGGCACTTCGCGAGCTCGTTCGCGTTGTGCCGCATCATCGATACGTAGTCGTGGACCTTGTCGCCGAACGAGTCGCCGTAGATCGTGCAGATGCCGACTCCCTCGTCCTGGGCAACCCGCTTCAGTACGTCCGCGCGCGCCGCGAGATTCGGTTCCAGGAACACGGACGGGACCTGCTTCTCGCGGATGGTGTCGCCGAGTTCCTCCACCTCGGCGGCGCTCGGCTCCCGGTTGGGCACCGGCACGACGAAGCCGGCGATCTCCATGCCGTACGCCTTCGCCAGATAGCCGAAGGCGTCGTGGGTGGTGATCAGCTTGCGGTTCCGCTCCGGGACGGTCGCGAGTTTCCTGGCGACCTCCGCGTCGAGCGCGCCGAGCGTCTTGAGATACGTCTCGGTGTTCTTCTCGTACGTCACCTTCCCCTCCGGGTCCGCCTTGATCAGTTCGGCCTCGATACGCCGGACGTACGCCTCCGCGTTGGCGACGTCCTCCCAGGCGTGCGGGTCGAGGTCACCGTGCACGTGCTTGCCGATGACGGCCTGGGGGAGGACCCACAGTTCGTCGCCCGCCGTGCCGAGGAAGCCGTAGGGCTTCTCCTTGGGCACCGACTCCTTCGCCCGGTCGGGCACGTTGAGTACGACGTCTTCGGCGGGATGGCGGGTGCGACCGCCGCTCTGCTCCGCGTCAGCGCGGACGTACACCTTGCCGGTCTCGGCGTTGAGCGCGACGTCGGCGTGCCCGCCGTCGAGCACGGTCGCCCCCTTCGGGGGTGCGGTCGCGTCGCCGACGGTGAAGGTGAAGGTGCCGCTGCCGAACTTCTCGGCCCTTCCGTCCAGCGTCTCGGTCCGGCCCTCGACGGTCAGCCTGTACGTGCCCGGTTCGCTGAACGCCCAGTTGACGTGGGTGTGGGCCTCGGGGGGCAGGGTGAAGGAGTCCTCCTCGTCGAAGCCGTCGGCCGAGTCCACGTACACCTTCGGCCTGCCGAGCATGTCCGTGAGGTACACGCGGAGTTCGCCGGGGCCGTCCAGCTTCGTGGCTGTCGTACGTACTTGGGAGCCGTCCCCCGCCACCTCGCCCTCGACGGCCCAGCCGAGCCAGAGCACGTCGAGGCCCAGGTCCTCCTCCAGCTTCATGACAGTGCCGCCGTACTGCTCCAGCTTGTCGGCGATCTCGATCTTCGGCGCGGACTTGGGGGCGTTGTTGTGGATCATCTTCATGATCCCGGGCTCCTCGAGCAGCAGGCCGTTGCTGAACACGACGTCGGCCTCAGTGACCTTCGCCGCGTCGCCGGGGCTCGGCTCGTAGGAGTGAGGGTCGCCGTTGCGCGGCACGATCGATGTGACGTCCACGCGGTCGCCGCCGACCTGCTCGACCAGGTCCGCGATGATCGCGGTGGTCGTCGAGACCGTCAACGCGGCGTCGGACGAAGCCGGTTGAAGGCCACTGCATCCGGCGATCAGAGCGGCGCAGGCCATGGCGAGCGCGGTGGCGGTGGTGCGTCTGGGGTGGCCCCGCATGGGGCTCCTCCTTTGCTGGACATGGCTGAGCCGCGCACGGCGGACTGGGGGCTGTCTGGCCCGGTCCGCCGTACGCGGCGCTTTCACTGGGCGGTACGCCGTCGTCGTACCGCGAACACCGCGCCGCCGCCCGCGAGCAGCGCGAGCGTGGCGACGGCCGCGATCACGGTCACGCCGGCGCCGGTGGAGGCGAGCCCGCCGGTGGTGACCGTGCCGCCGGCGGTGGACGAACCTCCGCTGCCGCCCGGCGTACCGGCCGGCGGAGCGGACGCTGACGCGGTCGCGGTCGCGGTCGCCGTCGCCGAGCCGGACGCGGTCGGGGCCGTGGTCACCGGGGCCGACGCCGATGCGGACGGTGAAGCCGGAACGGAGGCGGAGGCGGTGGCCGTGGGCGACGCCGTCGGCTCGTCACCCGCACCCGGCGTCACCGTCTTCGGGTCCACATCGTCACCGACCACCCAGGCGAGGGTCGCCGTGTCGCTGACCTTCGTGCCGTCGGCGAGTGTGGCGCTCACCGTGAACGCCGTGCGGTAGACGCCTTCCTGGGTGAAGACCCACTCGGTGTGGGAGTGCGAGCCCACGCTGTGCTCGTGGGGGTCGGGCAGGCCGTCGGCGCTGTTGAACCACATGGTGTGCGATCCCAGGCCGCCGTTGTTGAACACGTAAAGGTTCCCCGGACCCTGTACGGAGTCGAGCCGGTGGGTGACCCTGCCGTCGAGTTCGGATTCCTTCCATTCCTGGGTGTTCCAGCCGGGCCAGACGATGCCGCTGATGTAGCTGCTGGGCAGCCACCAGACGGGATCGCCTTCCTTGCCGAGGAAGGTCGTACCGCTTGTGATCTTCCGCCGTGCCGCGGGCACGACGTGCATGACGACCTCGTCGGGCTCGTGCCACGCGTGGTCGAGCTCGCTGCCTTCCTTGACCTGGAAGGAGAGTTCGCCGTCGGCCTTCCGTGCGGCGAGATCCACGTGCCCGTCGTCGATGACGAGCGCGCCCGGAGCGGTGCTCGTGGGGCTGCCGGTGGGCGTGGCCGAACCGCTGTCGGTGGGTGAGGCGGTGGGCGCGGTCCCGTCACCGGGCAGCACGGTGGCCGGATCGACGTCGTCGCCGACCACGACGGCCAGCGTCTCGGTGTCGGTGGCGCCTCCGCTGGTGATGGCGAAGGTCAGCCGGTAGACGCCTTCGGCGGTGAACGCCCAGGAGGGCTGGGTCCGTTGGGCGTCCTTGCCCAGAGTGAACGACGCGTACGCGGGGTCGGTGCTGCTGAGATGCGGCGTGGGATTCCCGTTGCTGTCGTCCATCTCCCGCGTGTACGTGTAGAGGGCGAAGGCGCCGGGTCCTTCGAAGCCCGCCAGCCGCACCTCCGTGTCGCCGCCCGCCTGGGTGCCGTTCCAGCCGGGCTCCAACGCGAAGATGTCCGTGGTCCACAGATGGTTGAGGAACCAGGCGTACAGTCCCTCGCCGATGAGCGGGTAGAGGGGGCTGTAGTTGTCGGCCATGGCCTCGGGCACGACATGCCAGACGACCTGGGAGGGTTCGCGGACGACCGGCTGCGCCCCGGTCCGGTCGTCGATCTGCAACTGCGGTTTCCCGTCGACCAGTCGGGGCGTCAGATCGATATCGCCCTCGCTGAGTACGACGGCCTGCGCTGCGGCCCGCGCGGTGGGGCCGCTGCCGGCGACCAGGCCCGCCGCGCCCATCAGTACGGCGGCCGCGGCGGTGAACACCGCGGCGGTGAAGGCGCCTCTGCCGCGCGCCAGAATCTTCATGGTCCGCTCTCCCTCATGGTCCGGCCTCTCTTCCACGGGTGTGGCCCGCCGTCCTCGCGAGCGGGGACGGCGGGCCACACCGGGGGCTGGATCAGTTGGAGACGACGACGGTGAAGACCTCGGTGTCCGACTCGGTGGTACCGCTCACCGTGCCCCGCACGCGGAACGTCAGCTGGTAGGTGCCGGCCTCCTCGAACGCCCAGCTGGCGTGGTTGTGGGTGCCGACGCCGAAGGTCCTGGACTTGAAGTTGGCGGTGGTGGTGTCGCTGTCGAACCAGCGGGTGGCGCTGCCCTTGTAGACGCTGAAGTCCTCGGTGGTGGCGCCGTTGCGGGTGGCGCTGACGAGGGTGTAGGTCACGGTGTTGTTCGCGAAGACGCCGGTGGAGAGGTGCTCGGTCGAGATGCCGGGGTACAGCACGCCTCTGCTGTTCGCCAGGGCCTCGTCCTCGGGCAGCAGCCATACCTGGCTGCCGCTGCCGAGGAAGCTGTGGCCCGGGTTGGCCGTCTTCGCCGCGGCCGGTACCGACAGCGTCACGTCGGCGGGCTCGTGTTCGGTGTCGGTCTCTTCGTCGTGGACGTGCAGGCTCAGGTCGTTGCCGTCCCAGTCGGCGTCAAGGACGTCGACGTGTCCGCTGCTGAGCGTGGTGGCGGCGGCCGCCGGAGTGGCGGCGAGGCCGACGAGGGCGAGGGCTGCGGCGAGAGAGCCGGTGATGGTCAGAGTGCGGGTGTGAGTGCGCAAAGTAGATCCCCCCTGGATCAGAAGGTGCACGCAAAGGAGCGGGCACGAATAAGGCACATGATAATCATTTTCATCAAGAGTTGGCAATGGGTCGCGTGATCCATGCGCAGCCGGGGAGGCGGGTGGCCGGTGGCAGGGGCCGGGGGGTGACGCCGACGGCCGCCCGGCGGTGGGCCGCGCGGCCGTCGGGATGGCGCCGCATCTCGGGTGCGGGTTACTCCACCTGCGCGTGCCGGATCGCGTCCAGCAGGATGTGGGCGACGTGCTCGTCGGTGAGGCTGTACCGCTTCTCGCGGGCCTGACGCCGGGCGATCAGATCCGGGAGGTGCGCAGCCCCCTCAAGTGCTGGGAGACCAGTGACTGGCTCACTCCGAGTGCGGTCACCAGTTCGTGGACGTGCTTCCCGCCGGCAGGGCGCGCAGCGGGTCACTGTCGGCCTACAGGTCCTGTGGCGGCTCGTCTGCGGGTCGGGCGGGGGACGTGGTCAATGCCTCGTCCGTCACCGACGCGGTGATCGCCGTGCGGCGCGGGGTGTCGCTTGAAGAAGGTCCGGCGCAGGTCGATCCGTCGGGCACGTCGAGGTCGAGGCGAGGTCGAACCAACGTGCCCGGCGGTTGTCGACGCGTTCGTAAAACGTGGTGAGTCCGACACCGATCTCGACGACGGTGTCGGCAGGGCGTCGATCGACGCGATGATCTCCTCGGCCCGGGGGTCGTGAAGGGCTGGATCCGGTTTACGGCTCTCCACTGCCCGGCCGTACGGCGGGATGACGAGTCTCCTGGACTGTGCCCAGGTGTACACCCCGTTCTGTCATCGTGGCCCCCCTCACTCGCGTGCGTACCCGGGCCGGGCGGCGCCGTGGCTGCGAGCCCCCGCCCGACCCGGAGTCTTCAGACCTGCCCCATCGGCATCGGCGCCTGCTCCAGGTGCTCGTGCGCGCAGGTGTCATCGATGCCGTAGGTGTCCCATGCTGGGAACGGATCGACCGGCGGGCCGCTCTCGCCGTCCGCCACAAGGCAGTCGTTCAGGGCGGAATGGAGCGCCTCGGCGTGCAAGTGCGTGCCGATGAAGACGAGTTCCTGACCGCCGGGGCTGTCGTCGTCGCGGGCGGCGGACGGCTCGAAGCGGGCGACGGAGCCCGCCTGCGACCACAGGCCGGTCACGTGGGGGCGGCTGGCGAGAGTGAAGAAGCCCTTCGAGCGCAGGATCTGCCCGTACGCGCCGCTGTCCAGCTCCTTGGTGACGAAAGTCCACAACCGGCCTGGGTGGAAAGGCGCTTCGGAACGGAAGACGGTCGAGGAGATGCCGTACTCCTCGGTCTCCGGAACATGCTCGCCGTTGAGTTCCATGACCCAGCCGGGGGCCTGTTGGGCACGTTCCAGATCGAACAGCCGAGTGCCGAGGACATCCCGGACAGCGATCCGGCCGTGGACGGCGGAGACGATCCGGGCGACGGGATTGAGGCGGGTGAGAGTCGCCCGCAGCCGGTCGGCGGTGTCGGCGTCGACCAGATCGAGTTTGCTGAGCACGATGACGTCGGCGAACTCGATCTGGTCCATCAGCAGGTCGCTGACGGTGCGTTCGTCATCCTCGTACTGGTCCAGGCCGCGCTCGACGAGTTCGTCCCCGCCGGCCAGCTCCGGCAGGAAGTTCGCCGCGTCGACGACCGTGACCATGGTGTCCAGGCGGGCCAGCTCGTCGAGGGTGGCGCCGTCGTCGCGGGCGAAGGCGAAGGTGGCGGCCACGGGCATGGGTTCGGAGATGCCGCTGGACTCGATGAGGAGATAGTCGAAGCGGCCCTCGCGGGCCAGCCGGTCGACCTCTTCGAGGAGATCGTCACGAAGGGTGCAGCAGATGCAGCCGTTGGTCATCTCGACCAGGCGTTCCTCGGTGCGCGAGAGGGCGGCCTCGCCGCCGCGCACGAGGGCGGCGTCGATGTTGACCTCGCTCATGTCGTTGACGATGACGGCGACGCGCATGCCCTCGCGGTTGCCGAGGACGTGATTGAGGAGGGTGGTCTTGCCCGCGCCGAGGAACCCGGACAGGACGGTGACGGGCAGTCGCTCGTACGCCATCGCCGGTCAGCCTTCGGGGTGCAGCAGACCGCGCTCGTACGCCTTGGCCAGCCGCTGGGGGACGAGGTAGGTGGAGCCGTCGATCGTGATCGGCACGAGTTGTGGGGTGGTGGCCTTCCACTGGGCGCGGCGGTGGCGGGTGTTGCTGCGGGACATCTTCCGCTTGGGGACAGCCATGAGTCTCTCCTCGGCCGGTGGGGTGGTGGGTGCCACACGACGCTACATGAAAATGGGATCCATTACTAAGTGGGGTCCAAGAGTTGGCACGCCGGGCCCGCTCGACCAGGTCCGGGTCGAAGCCCGGCCGGACGTGCTCGTGTACACCACCGAGCCCCTGGCCGAGGACGTGGAGGTCACCGGGCGCGTCCGTGCCTTCGTCGACGCCGCCACCGACGCCCCGACGACGGACTGGGTGGTCCGGCTCTGCGACGCCGGCCCCGACGGCGTGTCCCGCAACGTCGTCGACGGGATCGTCCGGGCGCACACCACACCGGGCGAGTCCACCGAGCACGCCGTGGACCTGTGGTCGACCAGCTACGTGTTCCGTACCGGTCACCGCCTGCGCGTCCAGGTCACCTCCAGCAACTTCCCCCGCTGGGACCGCAACCTCGACACCGGCGAACCCCTCGACACCGGAACGGACTTCCGCCCGGTCCGCCAGGAGATCGCCCACGAGGTCGGCGCCACGGCCCTCCCGCATCGTCCTCCCGGTCGTCCGGCCGTGAACAACCGGTGCCGGTGTGCATCCCAGTCCGCTCCCTCGGCTGCACCGGCGCGTTCGTCGGCCTGACCGGAGCGGCCCGCACACCGATCGCGACGCGATGACGTTTCGCGGCGTGCCGTGAGCACACTGGCGCGTACGGCACCGCTGGAAGGGAGCCCCGGCCACGGGTACCGCTCGGGCTGGTGAAGCAGCCAACACCTTGCTGTTGTCGCGGTGTTGCCACGGTTACGCGTCGGCGTCATGGCATCGCGGACGCTGCTCGCCTTGCCCGTGCTTTTGGCCGGAGGCCGGACACTCCGTCGATGACTCCGGTGCACAACCCGGTCGAGTACCTGGCGTTCTCGGCCGGGCGCGTGGACATCGACACCGTTCGCGCTCAACGGCCGCGTCGTCAAGCACCGAGGTCAGCCGATCGGCCTCGACCTCACACGAGTGCGACGACTGGCCGCAGCGACGCGTGAGCACACACCCCCGCCGTCGTCGGAGTGGCCTGCGTGGCGGAACCACCTCGATCGCCACGGGGGAAGCTCGCTGTGTGCGTCGGCGGGCGCGGCTGCGGTGCCACTATGGCTGTTCCACTGCCACCCGCAAGGGCGCCCGGAAGGACAGCAGTCCGAGCATCGGTGCGTCCGCCGCTCCCGCCGCCAACCGCACGCGTGGCAGGTGGCGAGCCGCCGCCCGGAGCGCCACGGCCGCCTCCGTACGCGCCAGGGACGCACCCGGGCAGCGATGGCGGCCAGCACCGAAAGCCAGATGCTGCCGGACGTTGGCCCGGTGGGGGCACATTCGCTCGGGAGAAGTGAAGACCTCGGGGTCCGATCCGCTGCCCATGAGCATCACAAGAAGCTGCGCACCAGCAGGAAGGTGCACCCCACCCAGCTCGACGGGGCGCGCGGTGACCCTTCGCCAAGTGGTCACCGGCGGCTCACGCCGCAGTACCTCCTCCACCCACGCCTCGGCCAGGCCCTCCTCGGAGGCGACGAGGGACCACACATCGGGCTCGGCCAGGGCCCGGCGGAGCACGGTGGCGATGAGCTGCCCTGTGGTGGACTGCCCGGCGATGAAGACGAAGAAGCATGCGGCGACCGCCGTCCTCACGTCGAGCGGCTCGCCGTCGGGCAGACGATGGTGCGCCAGGGCTCCCACGAAGGAGTCGGGCGAGGCTGTGCCGCTGGTCACGGTCTGGGTCAGCCACTGGTGGAACTCGGCCACGAGCGTCGCCAGTTCCCGCTGGCGTTGCGGTGTAGGCCGGCCCCAGAACAGCTCCAGCGAGGCGTCGCTCCAGCGGATCATCGTGGCCGGGGAGACGCCGTCGATGCCCAGGAGCTCCATCAGTACCCGGCACGGCAGGATCTGGGCGAAGGACGTGAACAGGTCGTCGCCGCCCGAGGTGTCGATCCGCTCCCGTGCCGCAACGAGCAGTTCGTCGGCGATGCGCTCGATCACAGGTACGGCGGCCGTGACACGCTGGGCTTTGAAGAACCGGTTGACCAACCTGCGCAGTCCGGGATGGCTCGGGGTGCCGTTGTTCGCCAACGCCGGTGGGAGGTTGAAACCGGCCCGGGTGAGCGTGCGCAGTACGCCGACCGGCAGCGGGGTGACGGCGTGCTGGGCGTTGTCCGGACGGAAGGCGTCCGGGTCTAGCAGCACCTGACGTACGTCCCGGTGGCGGCTGACCAGCCAGAACCCTGTGCCCGGATCCAGATGTACCGGGGCCTGTACGCGCAGCGCGTCCAGGGAAGGGTAGGGGTTGCGGACAAAGGTGTCGCTGAAGAGATCGAGCAGCTCGAGCGGATCACCCGCGTCGTCCGCACCGGGCACGGATGCGTTCAGAACCGGGGAAGTCACGGCCGGACGCTAACACGTGGTCACACGGCCGTCGCAGGCATGTGCGCGGCATCACTGACGGGTCGCATCAAGCCATGCGGGAGCGGGAAACGGGAAGCCGGGCCCGGTGGTGGAACATCGGGCCCGGCGTCGGCAGGAGCTGCGGTTCAGGCGGCGGGGGTGCGCAGCGGGGCCAGGGCTCCGCTCCAGGCGACGACCTGGTCGAGCAGGGTGCCGACGGCTTGCACGTTGTAGTCGCCGGGCTTGAGGACGCTGAAGTTCTCGAACTCGGTCATCATCGACAGTGCCACCTGCTGGCGCACGTCGGCCATCTGCAGTTCGCCGGCGACCAGGCGCAGGTGTTCGACGGCGCGGGCGCCGCCGACGCCGCCGTACGACACGAAGCCGGCCGCTTTGTTGTTCCACTCCGTGTAGAGGTAGTCGATGGCGTTCTTGAGTACGCCGGAGGTGCTGTGGTTGTACTCGGGGGTGACGAAGACGAAGCCGTCGAAGGACGCGATCTTCTCCGCCCACTTCTTGGTGTGGTCGTTCTGGTACTGGCCCATCGACGGGGGCAGCGGCTCGTCCAGGTGCGGCAGCGGGAAGTCGCGCAGGTCGACGAGCTCGAACTCGGCGTCGGTGCGGCGTGAGGCGATGTCGTACACCCACGTGGCCACCTGCTCGCCGTTGCGGTTGGGCCGGGTACTGCCGAGGATGATGCCGATCCTGGTCATGGAACTCTTCTCTGACTGTGTCGCGTGGTGGGGCCGACCTGAGCGGAGGTTCAGGAGGTGTGCGGGAGGTGTTGGGCGGGGATGACGCCGAGGCGGCCTGCTTGGTAGTCCTGGAAGGCCTGCTGGACTTCTTCGGGGGTGTTCATCACGAACGGGCCGTACTGGACGACGGGTTCGCGGATCGGGAGGCCACCCAGCACGAAGAGTTCCAGCTTGGGGGAGCGGGCCTCCTGCACGCGGTCTGCGGTCAGGCGCAGGGCGTCACCCGCGCCGAAGGTGGCGAGCCGGCCCTCCTGGATCGGGCGGGCTTCGGTACCGACGGCGCCGTGGCCCGCCAGGGCGTAGACCATCGCGTTGTGGGCCGGGTCCCAGGGCAGATCGACCTGGGCACCGGGTTCGACGGTGAGGTGGGCGACGGTGATCGGAGTGTGGGTCACTCCCGGGCCGGTGTGGCCGGCGATGTCTCCGGCGATCACGCGGATCAGCGCGCCGCCGTCGGGGGTGGTGAGCAGTCCGGTGTGCTTGCCGCGGATGTCCTGGTAGCGCGGCGGGCTCATCTTCTTGGCACGGGGCAGGTTGACCCACAGCTGCACACCGTGGAACACCCCGCCGCTCCTGACCAGATGCTCCAGCGGCTTCTCGATGTGCAGGATGCCGGCGCCCGCGGTCATCCACTGGGTGTCGCCGTCCGTGAGCTGCCCGCCGCCGCCCTTGGAGTCCTGGTGCTCCACGGCTCCGTCGATGAGGTAGGTGACCGTCTCGAAGCCGCGGTGCGGATGCCACGGGGTGCCCTGGGCCTCGCCCGGCGCCTGCTCGACCACCCCGAGGTGGTCCATGTGCACGAAGGGATCCAGCTCGGGCAACGGCACCCCGGCGAAGGCACGGCGCACCGGGAAGCCCTCACCCTCGAAACCGTGCTGCTGCGCCGCCGTCAGGCGGCGGACGGGCCGGTAGACCGTGCCGACCGGGTCCAGCTCCGGTAGACGCGGCAGGACCAGGACGTCGTCCACGGTGATCGCAGGCAGGTGTTTCCTCCGCTCTCTCCGCTGCTGTCAGAAGGCGTGCGGACCGAAACGGCCCCAGGCCACGAAGACGGTCATGGCGAGGAGGACCACGTTCACGATGATCGACTGGTACTCGCCGCGTCGGCCGTGCGTGATCGCGGCGCCGACCATGACCAGCGCCAGGCCGGTGGCGGCCAGGGGAACGAAGACCGGGGCGATGTCCACCGCCGCAGGCAGAAGCAGCCCGATCGCGCCGAGAACCTCCAGGAGACCGATCGTCTTGATCAGTCCGGGCGAGAAGTCCTCGGCCCAGGTCATGGTCGGTCCCGAGGCGAGGAGCTGTTCCTTCGACCTGGTGAGCTTCATGGCGCCGGCACCGAGGAAGACGAGGGCAAGCAGGGCTGCGACGGCCCACAGGGCGACGTTCATGGATACCTCTTGGCGTGGGGCAGCGGACCGTCTGGCTGAGCCCGCTGCGGATTTAGTTGATGCATCAGCCACCATAGAGGGCGGACGGGTGACACATCAAGTAAATGAGGGAGGCGTGGCCGGTGGACCCGGGCGTCACGGCTTGCACACGGGCGCCGGAAGCGCGGGATGCTCGTGCTCGGCGCGGTGGGCTTCGGTGGCCCGTGAGGCGAGCCGAGGGCGAGAGACGTGCCCCGACAGAGGGGCACGCGTCACTTGATGACCCGGATCGGCTTGCCTGCGACGAATGCGGCGATGTTCTCCGCGGCCTCTTGTTAGAAGACCTGGTCGTCGGAGCTGAGGCCGGTGCCGCCGGAGGAGAGCCGGATACGGCTGGTGCGGTGGCGATGCCGGCGAGCACGGTCTCCGGAGTCGAGATCGCGAACTCCGGGCGATGGTGCTCCCCCAGGGCGATGACCTCGACGCATGTCTGTTCCGCGGGAACGGCCTCTTCGGCGACCTGCCGGATGGCCGTGTCCAGGCCGACAACGAGATCAGGCATGGGTGGGCTCCTTCGTGAGCAGTTGCTTCACTCGCGGAGCCACTTCGCGGCCCAGTAGCTCGATCGTGCGGTACGGGATTCGCGGGGCAGGTTCATGACGTCGTACTTGAGGTCGAAGCGGTTCAGGTGCAGGTCGCGGGCCATCGTGGCGATTTTCCGGGCGATGGTCTCGGGGGAGCCGACGAAGAGTGCGCCCGTCTTGACCTCCGCCTCGTAGCGTTCGCCGGCTTGCAGAACCCGCCTTCCTCGGCGAGTCGGGTCACGGCCGGCTGCCAGTACTGCCACCAGGTCTCGATCGCCTCTTCGTCGGTGTCCGCGACGAGCCCGAGCGAGTGCTGGGCGACCGGGAGCCGGGGGTGTCCGAGTTGGTCGAGGGAGCGGTGGTAGAGCTCGACGAGGGGGCTGAAGCGCTGGGGGCGTCCGCCGATGATGGTCAGCATGAGAGGCAGGCCGTAACGGGCCGCGCGGATCACGGAGTTCGGGCTGCCTCCCACACCGATCCAGGTGGGGATGCCGCCGGGTGGCATCCGGGGACGCAACTGCTGATCGACGAGCGGAGGCCGGAACTTCCCGGACCAGGTCACCGTCTCCTTGCGCTGGAGACGCATGAACAGGTCGAGCTTCTCCTCGAACAGCTCCTCGTAGTCCGCGAGGTCGTAGCCGAACAGGGGAAACGATTCGGTGGCCGATGGCCGCCCGAGTACCAGCTGGGCCCGCCCGTTCGAGACGGCGTCCAGGGTGGAAAACTCGTGGTACAGCCGAACCGGATCGTTCGTGCTCAGTACGGTCACCGAGGTGCCGAGCCGGATGTGTTCGGTCGCCGTGGCGATCGCGGCAAGCAGCACCGGAGTGGAGCTGTCGTTGTGGCCGGGGCGGTAGTGCTCGCCGACGCTGAACACGTCGAGCCCTACCTCCTCGCGAGCCGGGCCTCCTCGATGAGCGGGCGGACGGTCTCGGCATCGCTCAGCGTGCGGCCGCCGTGGGTCGCGACCTCTCCGAACGAGTTCAGTCCCAGTTCGAAACCTGTGGCCGTCATGGGCCCTCCTGCCGAGCTAGTAGGTGGCCGGGCACCACCCCTCTCTGGTTGACGCATCAATCATTGCTGAATTAATCGACGTGTCAGCTAAATGGCGGCGCCGACGTCGACGTCGGCCTGCGCCTGCTGAGGCTCGACGACCTCGGCTTCCCCAGCCGAACGACGTCCTGGCAGGCCCGGAGGTGCGGCCCCGAGGCGGTCAGGGCAGGACAGGTCGCGCCGTGCCCCCGAAGTAGTGGTGGCATCGAGCGACATCGGGCGACTGCGTGAGCGCCCAGTCGGTGAGCTATCAACTACGTTTATGCTTTCTCCATGGAGGAAACGGTGCGTTGGTTGACGGCGGAGGAACAGCACGCGTGGCGGAGTTTCGTCCGGCTGCATGAGAAGCTCGTGGGTCGTCTGTCCCGCTTGCTGCAGTCGGAGTCGAACCTGTCGGCTGCCGACTTCGCTGTGTTGGTCAATCTGACGGACGTGCCGGAGGGGCGGCAGCGTTATCAGGATCTGGCCCGGTCGCTGGAGTGGGAGAAGAGCCGGATGTCCCATCACATCGCGCGGATGGCCGGGCGGGGGTTGGTGGTGCGGGAGGAGTGTCTGGAGGACGGGCGGGGTGCGTTCGTGGTGATCACGGAGCAGGGGCGTGCGGCGATCGAGGCGGCGTCTCCTCTCCATGTGGAGGCCGTGCGTGCGTTGTTCCTCGACCATGTCACTCCGGCGGAGCTGCGGACGCTGGGTCAGATCTCCGAGCGAGTGGTTGCGAAACTGGACGAGGACGCGTCCTGAACTGGACGTGAGGGCGCAGTCGCTCTGCGGAGCGGCAGATTCCGCCGGTCGGCGCCGGGTCTGAGGTCTGGGCTCACATGGCCGGTCCCAGGGTCATGGCGGTGGCCACGGAGAGGGTCATGAGGGCGATGTGGGCCATGGCTTTCCGGCGGGTCGCGGGGTTGGTGTAGTCGCCGAACCGGGCAAGGAAGTCCACGGCGCAGGCCATCAGGATGGTGAAGCCGATGGCGGCGGGGATGCCCAGAGGCTGCCAGGAGGAGCCCACGACCAGGCCCACCGTGGCGGCCGGCTGGGTTCAGCCGCATGAAGCGGATCAGATCGGCACTCAGTCTGCTTTCGGAGCCGTCGCCAACCGCCCCGGTCACGGATCCGCACACCTGAGCCCTGCTGAACGCCGTCGGCCGTGCTCGATCGCCGCACCCTCCAGGTCGTCGGCGACGGGTGGTGCTCGTGGAGCGCATCCTCCAGGTCGTCGGTGACCGGTGGTGCTCGTGGAGCGCATCCTCCTCCAGCGGCTCGGTCGGCTGATCGATCTCGACGCGCTCACACGGCGCACCCACCAGACCAGTCCACCGCGGCACGAGTACGTTTTCACCGAGAACGGTCTGGCGCTCTACCTGACGGTGGCCCGGCACGGGCCTTGAGCACAACCGTGCGGCCGCAGCGAGGAGCCGTAGTCGTCAGTCGGCCGTCGTTCCCGCGGGCTCCTTCGCCACGGTGTCCGGGGCGGCCGGGCCTCGTCGGCGCAGCATGGCGAGTGTGAGCCGAACTGACCGCAGAGGCGGAACTCCGGGTCGGCGGGGACACATGCCCAGAGATAGATGATGAATCAACCACCGGCTACCATCGGTGCATGGCTCAGCAACCCCATGGCTCACCCCGGAGGAGCAGGGCGGCCTGGCGCAGCTTCGTTTGCGTGCAGGAGCAGCTTGGTGGCCGGCTGTCCCGCTGTCCGCAGTCGGAGTCCCGTCTGTCCGCCGCCGACTTCGCGGTGCTCGTCGACTTCGGTGAGGCCCCGGCCGGCCGCAAGCGTCACGCGGATCTCACGAAGTGCCTGGAGTGGGAGAAAAGCAGGATGTCTCATCAGATCTCCCGTATGGCGAAGCGTGGGCTGGTGCTCCTGCGGGAGTGCCCCGAGGATGGGCGCGGCGCGTTCGTGGTCATCACCCCGACGGGCCTGGAAACGATCGCGGCGACCGCGCCCCGCCATGTAGAGGCCGTCCGCCGACTGTTCGTCGACCTCCTGACGCCGGAGGAGCTTCGCCTGTGTGCCAGTGTGGCGAATCGGGTGGTCGAGCGCATCGAGGAGCAGCCCTAGTGGTCGTAATGGGGATGTGCGGGGGCCGTTGTAGGGTTATAGTTGATGTATCAACTCACGGAAAGGCCGAAGACGATGCAGTTCGGCATCTTCACCATCGGCGATGTGGCCACCGACCCGACCACGGGTCGCACCCCGACCGAGCACGAGCGGATCAAGGCGATGGTCACCATCGCGCAGAAGGCCGAAGAGGTCGGTCTCGACGTCTTTGCGACCGGTGAGCACCACAACCGGCCGTTCGTGCCGTCGTCGCCGACCACGATGCTGGGCTGGATCGCCGCGCGCACCGAGCGGATCATCCTGTCCACGGCGACCACCCTGATCACCACCAATGACCCGGTGAAGATCGCCGAGGACTTCGCGATGCTCCAGCACCTGGCCGAGGGGCGCGTCGACCTGATGATGGGCCGCGGCAACACCGGACCGGTCTACCCCTGGTTCGGCAAGGACATCCGCGAGGGCATCAACCTCGCCGTCGAGAACTACGCCCTGCTGCGCCGCCTGTGGCGCGAGGACGTCGTGGACTGGCAGGGGAAGTTCCGTACGCCGCTCCAGGGCTTCACCTCCACGCCCCGGCCCCTGGACGACGTACCGCCCTTCGTCTGGCACGGCTCCATCCGCTCCCCGGAGATCGCCGAGCAGGCCGCGTTCTACGGCGACGGCTTCTTCCACAACAACATCTTCTGGCCCAAGGAACACACCCAGCGGATGATCGAGCTGTACCGGGAGCGGTATGCACACTACGGACACGGCACTCCCGAGCAGGCCATCGTCGGCCTCGGCGGTCACGTCTACATGCGACGCAACTCCCAGGACGCCGTACGTGAGTTCCGCCCGTTCTTCGACCGTTCACCGGTGATGGGCGGCGGCATCTCCCTGGAGGAGTACATGCAGCAGACTCCGCTGACCGTCGGCACGCCCGATCAGGTCATCGAGAAGACGCTCACCTTCCGTGAGTACGCCGGTGACTACCAGCGCCAGCTGTTCATCGTGGACGGCGGGGGAGTCCCGCTGGAGACCGCGCTGGAGCAGATCGAGATGCTGGGCGAGGAAGTCGTACCGGTCCTGCGCAAGGAGTTCGCCAGGAACCGGCCGACCGATGTGCCCGACGCCCCCACCCACGCCTCCCTGCTCGCCGCGCGCGACGCAGAGCGCCCGGCGACCGCCTGACCGGCGGCCTGAGACCACACGAAAGGACCTGACGACGAACCCCTGAAGCTGGTGGTCGTCTCGGCGGGGCTGAGCCTGCCCTCCTCCACTCGGCTGCTCGCCGACCGGCTCGCCGACGCCACCCGTCAGAACCTGGCGGAGGCGGGACATGAGGTGGGCGTGCACGTGATCGAACTGCGCGAGCTGGCCACGGACATCAGCCACAACCTGGTCAACGGCTTCCCGGGGCCCACCCTGAGCGAGGCGCTGGAGGCCGTCATCGTGGTCACGCCGGTCTTCTCCGCCTCGTACAGCGGGCTGTTCAAGTCGTTCTTCGACGTGCTGGACAACGCCGCCCTCGTCGGCAAACCGGTGCTGATCGCCGCCACCGGCGGCAGCTCCCGGCATTCGCTCGTCCTGGAACACGCGCTGCGCCCGCTCTTCGCCTACCTGCGCGCGATCGTCGTACCCACCGCCGTGTACGGGACGTCCGAGGACTGGGGCTCGGCCGGGGACGAGCGCAGTGACGGTCTCGCCGCCCGGATCGGCCGGGCCGGCGGCGAACCGGCGGGGCTCATGGCCGGCCGCCCGGACGTTGCCGGGACCCCCGGGACCATCGCGCCGTTCGAACAACAGCTGGCCGCACTCAAGTCGGCGTGAAGACGCGTGCCGGGCACGCGCCCGGCCGCTCTTCGAGGCCAAGCATCACATCGGCGCCGCACGGTCGCCGGCCGTCGTCGTCGCGGAGGTTCCGAGCAGGACCGGGCCTCGGGTGCTGCTGGGTGGGCTTCATCGTACGGGGACGCGCTGCTGCAGCTTCCTGTGACGGCGTGGGGACGCGGCTCAGCAGGCCGCGGAGAGAGGGTCGGCCGCCAGCCTCGCGTCGGTACGTGCCGTGATCACCTCGCTGGAACGCCAGTGGGACGCACCGGGACGAGGGTGCATTTCGACTTACCCCTTGGCCGTGCGCCGCGGCGGGCGCCTGACGACATCGTGCCTCGTCAGGCGCCCTTTCGCGCGTCTAGAAGAAGCCCAGCTTCTTCGGCGAGTACGACACCAGCAGATTCTTCGTCTGCTGGTAGTGCTCCAGTATCATCTTGTGCGTCTCGCGGCCGATGCCCGACTGCTTGTAGCCGCCGAACGCCGCGTGGGCCGGGTAGGCGTGGTAGCAGTTCGTCCAGACGCGGCCGGCCTGGATCGCCCGGCCCGCGCGGTACGCCGTGTTGATGTCCCGCGTCCACACCCCGGCGCCGAGGCCGTACGAGGTGTCGTTGGCGATCTTCACGGCGTCGTCGAAGTCGTCGAACGAGGCCACCGAGACGACCGGGCCGAAGATCTCCTCCTGGAAGATCCGCATACGGTTGTCGCCCTCGAAGATGGTCGGCTGCACGTAGTAACCGCCCTTCAACTCGCCGTCGTGATCGGCGCGTTCGCCGCCGGTGAGGATCTTGGCGCCCTCCTGTCGGCCGATGTCGATGTAGGAGAGGATCTTCGTCAGCTGGTCGCCGGAGGCCTGGGCGCCGATCATCGTGTCGGTGTCGAGGGGGTGTCCGGGCCTGATCAGCTCGGTGCGGGCGACCGCGGCCGCCATGAACTCGGAGTAGTTGCCGCGCTGGATCAGCCCGCGCGACGGGCAGGTGCACACCTCACCCTGGTTCAGCGCGAACATCGTGAAGCCCTCCAGGGCCTTGTCGCGCAGATCGTCGTCCTTCTCCCAGACGTCGTCGAAGAAGATGTTCGGCGACTTGCCGCCCAGCTCCAGCGTCACCGGCTTCAGGTTCTCCGCGGCATACTGCATGATCAGCCGACCGGTCGACGTCTCACCGGTGAACGCGATCTTCGCCACGCGCGGGCTGGACGCGAGCGGTTTGCCCGCCTCCTCGCCGAAGCCGTTGACGATGTTCACCACGCCAGGCGGCAACAGGTCGGCGACCAGGCTCATCCAGTAGTGCAGCGAGACCGGCGTCTGCTCGGCCGGCTTGATGACGACCGCGTTGCCCGCGGCGAGGGCCGGCGCGAGCTTCCATGTCGCCATCAGGATGGGAAAGTTCCATGGGATGATCTGCGCGACCACCCCGAGCGGCTCGTGGAAGTGGTACGCCACGGTGTCCTCGTCGATCTCGCTGAGCGCCCCCTCCTGCCCGCGGACCGCCCCCGCGAAGTAGCGGAAGTGGTCGATGGCCAGCGGGATGTCCGCCGCCAGCGTCTCGCGGACCGGCTTGCCGTTCTCCCAGCTCTCCGCGACCGCCAGCGGCTCCAGGTACGCCTCCATGCGGTCCGCGATCTTCAGCAGGATGTCGGAGCGCTCGGTCGCTGACGTCCGGCCCCAGCCCGGCGCGGCCGCGTGCGCCGCGTCGAGCGCCCGGTCCACGTCCTCCGCCGTGCCGCGCGCCACCTCGGCGAACGGCTGCCCGTTCACCGGGGACGGGTTCTCGAAGTACTGGCCACGGGCCGGAGGAACGTACTCGCCGCCGATGAAGTGGTCGTAACGCGCCTGGTAGGAGACGATCGAGCCTTCGGTTCCGGGCGCCGCGTAACGGGTCATCGTGGATTGCCTCCCTGAGCAGCGCTGCCCGCCGTTGGGCAGCTCTGCGCGCGAGGCTAGGGACGTCGACGTTGCATCCAGGTTGCGGAGTGCGGGTGGTGCGTGGGGCCCCTGAAGCGGGTCGCGTGACCGTCGCGTCGGGTCGTGCCGACCCTGACGCCCTTGCAGCCGACCGGTGTTGTCAGCTGCGCTTCCACGACGCCGGCGCCGCCAACTCCGACTCCAGCGCGGCCAGCCGAGCCCGTACCGCCGCCGTCGGCCGTGCCGATGCCAGTGCCCGCCATACGCCCAGGTCCTCCTCGCCCCACGGCGCGTGCGCCCAGTCCGCGAGCAGGTCGGGGTCCCGGCCGGCGATCAGGGCGGCACGCAGACCGTCGGCCAGCCTGTTCCGGACCCGCACCACCGCCGGCGCCTGCGACGCCGGCAAGGGCGGACCGGTGTACGCCGTGACCGCGGCCGTGACCGCCCCGGCCGCCAGACGCCGCTCTACGACGGCGATGTCCGACTCGACGGGAACGGTGAGCCGGTACGGCCGCGAGGCCACCAACCCGGGGCCGAGCACCCCGCGCAGCCGGGCGAGCTCGGCCCGCAGGGTCACCGGAGTCACCGACTCGTCCTCGTACACCGCGCACAGCAGCTCGTCCCCGGTCAGGCCCTCCGGATGGCGGGCCAGCAGCATCAGGATCTCGCTGTGCCGCCGACTGAGCCTGATCCGTCGCCCGCCGGCAGCGAGCCACGCCTCGTCCCGGCCCAACACGGTCAGCTGGGGCGGGTCGGTCTCCGGCCGCGCGGGGGCGAGCAGCGCGAGGTGCGACTCGGCGGCCCGCGCGACCGCCTGGACGAAGGCCAGACTGTGCGGATGCGCCAGCCCGTCCCCGCCGGTGATGTCGACCGCGCCCAGCACCCGTCCGGTCCGCGGATCGTGCACCGGCGCCGCGGCGCACGTCCACGGCTGCACCCGCCGGATGAAGTGCTCGGCCGCGAACACCTGCACCGGCCGGTCCAGGGCGACCGCCGTCCCCGGCGCGTTCGTCCCCACCGCGGTCTCCGCCCACCGCGCGCCCGGCACGAAGTTCATCCGTTCCGCCTGCCGCCGCGTCGCCGGGTGGCCCTCGACCCACAGCAGCCGGCCGTGCGCGTCGCACACCGCCAGGAGATGCTTTCCATCGGCGGCGAACGTGCCCATCAGCTCCCGGAAAAGCGGCATCACCCGCGCCAGCGGATGCTCGGCCCGGTAGGCGCCGAGATCCCCGTCGGTCAGCTCCACGCTCGCGGTGCCATCCGGCCCGACGCCCGCCCGCGCCGAGCGCCGCCACGAGTCGGCCACCACGGACCGCACCGGTCGCGGCACCGTGCCGGCCTCGGTGAACGCGTCGTGCGCCCGCCGCAGGACCCGTACACGCTCGACAGGGTCGGCCCCCGGTTCCAGGGCCACCCAGGGATCGGTCAAGTCGGCCTCCCGGCAGGCGAAGTGGCTGGGGACATCGTCACGCCGGGTGTGCGCCCCGACAACCGTTTGGACCGCGGCCACCCGAAAGAGGGGATGGGGAGATCCCGCCGCCTCCGGTCAGGCGACGTTGACGAGTCTGACGTAGCGGACCCAGTCCCAGTCGGGGCCGGGGTCGGTGTGGTCGGTGCCGGGTACCTCGTGGTGGCCGATGATGTGGGCCCGGTCCTTGGGGATGCCGTACCGGTCGCAGACGGACGCCGTGAGCCGGGCGGACCGCTCGTAGAGGACGTCGGTGAAGTAGGCCGGCCGGTCCACCCACCCTTCGTGCTCGATGCCGATGCTCCGTGTGTTGTGGTCCCAGTTCCCCGCGTGCCAGGCGACGTCCGACTCCCGCACGCACTGCGCCACATGACCGTCGGCGGAACGCACCACGTAGTGCGCGGAAACCCTCTTCCGCGGATTCTGGAAAATGGACAGGGCCTGGGCGTACGTGGTCTGCGTGACATGGATGACGACCCGGTCGACGGGGTACGTCGTGGGACGGCTGGACGCCGTGTAGTTGGAGGGTGTCGCGGGCTGCCACTCGGCCGGCGGGTGGTCGACGGACCGCGTCTGCGCACCGGCCCGCGTCTCGGAGAGCAGCACGTACGGTACGGCGGCGAGGGCGGCGCCCTTCAGGATCCGGCGCCTGCCGGGGAGGGGGAGTGGCCTGGTTCGTTCCACGGATGCTGCCTTTCGGGGGACGGGGCGGGCAGGACTCGGCACCGGCTCGGTACGGGGGCGCGCGTCAGCTCCGGAGTGTCGCGGCCGTCTCGCGCAGCCGCGCGTGCAGTCCGCGGTGCGTCTCGCGTGCCGGCAGCCATTCCTTGCGGATCTTGGCCACGCACGTGTAGTTGGTGTCGCACACGTTGGCCAACGGGGACTCGACGGCCTGGGTTGCGAACTGGTACGCGTCCAGCTCAGCGAATCCGTAGTCCCGCACCAGCCACTGGACCAGGTCGAGCTGGGATATGCGGAACGCGTCCTCCAGCGGGCGCGCCGACCCGGTCGAGACGATGTGGGTGTCCGACTCGATGCGCGGCCAGGGCGTGGCCACCCCCTTGAGCAGTTCGACGATCACCACGGTGTTCATCGCGCACTCCACGGCCACCCCGCAGGTCTCGCCCTCGCCCTGCCGGGCGTGCCCGTCGCCGAGGCTCAGCAGCGCCCCCTCGACGTTCACCCCGAGGTAGCAGGTGACGCCCGCCCGCATCTCGGGGGTGTCCATGTTCCCGCCGTGCGCGTCGGGCACCAGGGCCGAGCGCACTTCGAGGTTGGCCGGCGCGACTCCCACCGTGCCGTGCATCGGGTCCAGGGGCAGTTCGAGTTCGATGTCGTTGTCGTGCGCGCGGAACAACGCCGTGCGGCGGGTCCGGTCGAGCTGCCAGATCCACACCTTCTCGGGGAGCGGCGGCTGGAGGGTGGCCGTGGTGTGTGTCGACGTCAGCGCGCCGAACAGGGGGACCGTGGTGGAGGCCGCCCAGTCGCGGGCCGGTTCGATCGACACGAAGTGGACGGCGACGGTGTCCCCCGGCTCGGCGCCCTCGATGTGGAAGGGACCGGTCTGCGGGTTGAGGAAGGGAAACTGGCACACCTCGGACACGAGGTCCTTCTCGGAGCGCACCCGGCCGGCGAAGCAGTCCTCCGTGTACAGGTCCAGGACCGTCCCCGGCGCGATGCGCGCCACGGGCGGCGCGCCGCCGAACGTCCAGGCGTACTCGCCCGGTTCAGGCCGCACGGTGAGGATCCGGGGGTCGGTCATGGTGCACAGCTCCGTTCTGGGCAGGGCCGATGAAGGTGGTGACGTCCGGGCGGACGAGGGTGGTTGCGGTGACGTGCCGGGACGGGGTCGCCGGCTGCGCCCGCGTGGATCACGTTACGGCGCCCTGTGCCTGCGCGGCCGGAAACCGCCGGGATCGGTGGACGACCGCGGCACTGTGGACAACTCGCTCACCCGAAGGGGGAGTTCCGGGGCGCTCCGGTCCGGGGCGGCGAGATGCGTCCGGATGCGGACGGGGGCGTCGGACGGGTCGACAACTGCGACGCGAGGCCGCCTGCCCAGCGCCGGCAGAGGGCTTTGACCCGGTCGGGCCGCACACGGCCGTACGGAGAGGAAACGTCTGCGGGAGGTCGCTCGGCGTGCCTGCCGGGGATCAGACCTCACCCACCCCGAGCGGGCTCAGTCCGGCCCGCCCCTGTCGGCACACCACAGCCCCGTCGCACGACCGCCGGCAGTGGTGGCCGCCGGCGCCGCCGGCCCTCAACCCCGCCCCGCCACACCCGCCGGGTCGTCAAGCACCGTCCGCACCACCGAGTGCGCCGCGCCGAGCAGCGGGCCCTCGGGGCCCAGCCGGGAGACGGACACCGGGCAGGGCGGGCCGGCTGTGCGGCGGGCGAGTTCGGACTCCAGGGACGGCAGCAGCCACGGGGCGAGTCCGGCGAGCGCACCGCCCAGCACGACAGCCTCGGGGTCCAGCAGATTGAGCGCTCCGGTCAGGGCGACGCCCAGCGCCGTCCCCGCCTCGCGCAGTGCCCGCCGTACGTCCTCGTCGCCGTCCGCCGCGCGTCGGGCCAGCAGTCCCACGCGGTCCTCGCCGAGTTCCAGGCCGGCCGCGCGCAGGACCGCCTCCTCACCGGCGTACTGCTCCAGACAGCCCCGGCTGCCGCACCCACAGTCCGGACCGTCGGGATGGACCGGCACATGCCCGAGTTCGCCGGCGAAGCCGCGGGTGCCGCGCAGCAGGCTGCCGTCGACGACGAGCGCGGCACCGATGCCGATCTCCGCCGAGACGTGCAGAAAGTCGCGGGGGGTGTCCGCGCCGAGCCAGAGTTCCGCGAGGCCGCCGAAGTTGGCCTCGTTGTCCACGGTCAGCGGGAACTCGCCGGGAAGCAGGTCGCCGAGGTCGACGTCGTGCCAGTCGAGGTTCGGGGCGCGGACGACGGTGCGGGCGTCTCGGCCCACCAGGCCCGGGACGGCCACCGCGAGCCCCGCCGGCCACAGCCCCTCGCGCTCCCCGTCGGCCACGACCCGGCGCACCAGTCCGGTGAGTTCCCGGAGTACCGGTTCGGGAGCACGGCCCCGGTTCGTGCCGTGCCGTACGGCACGTGCCCGCACCTCGCCGCGCAGGTCGACGGCGCAGACGGCGAGGTGGTCGACGCCGATCTCCGCGCCGATCCCCGCCGGGCCGCGCCCGCTGACCGCGAGCGCCGACCCGGGCCTGCCCACCCTGCCGGGTCGTTCGGGGCCCAGTTCCTCGATCAGGCCGGTGCCTATCAGCTCGTCGACGAGCGTCGAGACCGCCGCACGGGTCAGGCCGATGTGCGAGGCGACCGCTGCCCGTGACAGCGGTCCCTCGGCGCTGACGGCGTGCATCACGCGGGCGAGGTTGCGGCGGCGCATGCCCTGCTGGGTGTCGGGCAGCGCTCGCCCGGGGCCGGTCGGGCGGGCCTCGTGCGGCGGTGCGCTCATGCCTCCGTCGATCCTCAGTGGGTGTCCGTGTCCCGCTCCAGCAGCGGGGCCGCGTCGGAGAGTACCCCGGCGATCCTGGCCAGGGTCGCCTCGTCCCGCTCGACCGCGTCGAGCACCGGGCCCCGTGCGGTGTTCCAGCGCCGGGCGACGGAGGCCGGGTCCTCCCCGGTCAGCAGGCCGGCCGCCTGCGCCGCGGCGCCCAGCGCGACGAGTTCCTTGGCGTCCGGGATCTGCACGGGCCGCCCGGACAGCCGGCGCACGGTCCGCTGCCAGGCCGTGCCGCGGGCACCGCCGCCGATCAGCAGCAGCGGAGCCGAGCGGTCCGCGTCCTCGTCGAGGACCAGGTCCAGCGCGCCGAGCAGGGAGTGCACCGCACCGTCGTAGGCGGCCTGGAGCAGCTGGCCGGCGGTGGTGTCGTGGCGCAGGCCGTGCAGGAGACCGGAGGCGTTCGGCAGGTTCGGGGTGCGCTCGCCGTCGAGGTAGGGCAGGAACGTGAGGCCGGTGGTGGGCTCGACGGCCTCACGGTCCAGGCCCAGCAGTGTGGCGACCCGGTCGACGGCGAGGGTGCAGTTCAGCGTGCAGGCCAGCGGCAGCCAGTCGCCGTGCGCGTCGGCGAAACCGGCCACCGTGCCCGTCGGGTCGGTCGGGCGGCGCCTCGACACGGCGTACACCGTGCCGGAGGTGCCGAGGCTCAGCACCGGAGTGCCGGGGCGCAGGCCGAGGCCGAGCGCCGCCGCAGCGTTGTCGCCGGTGCCCGCGGCGACCAGGGTGCCCTTGGAGAACGGCAGGTCGTGACTGTCCCGCACGGTGCCCGCGACCTCGCCGGGCCGTACCACGCGCGGCAGCAGCGCCGGGTCGAGGCCCACGTGAGCCAGGATCTCCTCGTCGTACGCCTCGGTCCCGGACGCCCACCAGCCGGTGCCGGAGACGTCACCGCGGTCGGTCGTGCCCTCGCCCGTGAGGCGTTCGGTGAGGTAGTCGTGGGGGAGGCGTACGGCCTTCGTCGCGCGCAGGGCCTCCGGCTCGTGCTCGGCGAGCCAGGCCCACTTCGTCACCGTGAAGGAGGCGGCCGGCACCAGTCCGGTGCGCTCCGCCCAGAACTTCGCGCCGCCCAGTTCCTCCGTCAGCCGGCGGGCCTGCGGGGCCGAGCGCACGTCGTTCCACAGCAGCGCAGGGCGCACCGGTTCACCGCGCTCGTCCAGCGTCACGAGCCCGTGCTGCTGTCCGCCGATCGACACGGCCGCCGCCTCGTGCGCCGCGTCACCGCACTGGCGCAGGGCCTCGTGCAGGGCGTCCCACCACTGGCGCGGGTCGCTCTCCCGGCCGGCACCGGAGGACACCGTGTGCGGCGCCTGGCCGCTCGCGACGACCTGACCGGTGGCCGCGTCGACCACCAGCACCTTGGTGGACTGGGTGGACGTGTCCACGCCGACGACGAGCGGACCCTCGGCTGCTGACATCGGGATCTCCCTAACTTTTTCCGCGGCTCCGCGGGATCTGACTTCCCAGAGATGCCTCCGCATACTAATTTGTAAACGGCCATGACGAAATAGTCTGCAAGCAAGGAGCCGCGGCAATGAGCTACCAGCCCACCCCCGACGACAGGTTCACTTTCGGTCTGTGGACCGTCGGCTGGCAGGGACGCGACCCGTTCGGTGACGCCACACGCCGCGCCCTGGACCCGGTCGAGACGGTGCAGCGCCTGGCCGAGCTGGGCGCGCACGGTGTGACTTTCCACGACGACGACCTGATCCCCTTCGGGTCCTCCGACAGCGAGCGCGAGGAGCACATCAAGCGCTTCCGCCAGGCCTTGGACACCACCGGCATGAAGGTGCCGATGGCCACCACCAACCTCTTCACGCACCCCGTCTTCAAGGACGGCGCCTTCACCGCGAACGACCGCGACGTGCGGCGATACGCCCTGCGCAAGACGATCCGCAACATCGACCTGGCCGCCGAGCTGGGTGCGAAGACCTACGTCGCCTGGGGCGGGCGTGAGGGCGCGGAGTCCGGCGCCGCCAAGGACGTGCGCGTGGCCCTCGACCGCATGAAGGAGGCCTTCGACCTCCTCGGCGAGTACGTCGTCGAGCAGGGCTACGACCTGCGCTTCGCCATCGAGCCCAAGCCGAACGAGCCGCGCGGCGACATCCTGCTGCCCACCGTCGGCCACGCGCTGGCGTTCATCGAGCGCCTCGAGCGCCCGGAGATGTACGGCGTCAACCCCGAGGTCGGCCACGAGCAGATGGCGGGCCTGAACTTCCCGCACGGCATCGCCCAGGCCCTGTGGGCGGGCAAGCTCTTCCACATCGACCTCAACGGCCAGTCCGGCATCAAGTACGACCAGGACCTCCGCTTCGGTGCCGGCGACCTGCGCTCGGCGTTCTGGCTGGTCGACCTGCTGGAGACCGCCGGCTACAGCGGCCCGCTCCACTTCGACTTCAAGCCGCCGCGCACCGAGGACCTGGACGGCGTGTGGGCGTCCGCCGCGGGCTGCATGCGCAACTATCTGATCCTCAAGGAGCGTGCGGCGGCCTTCCGCAACGACCCGGAGGTCCAGCAGGCACTGCGCGACTCCCGCCTGGACGAGCTGGCCCAGCCGACCGCCGCCGACGGTCTTCAGGCCCTGCTCGCCGACCGTGGCGCCTTCGAGGACTTCGACGCCGAGACGGCAGCCGCCCGCGGCATGGCCTTCGAGCGTCTCGACCAGCTCGCCATGGACCACCTGCTCGGCGCCCGCGGCTGACGGCACGCGCGCGTGGGTTCCCCCGGGTACTCGCGCGCGCCGTTCGTCACGCACACGCGTGTGCGTGACGAGCACACCCGGCGGCAGCGGCCCCCGTGCGGAGTACGTCGGAATCATGCCGTCCATGGCATGCGCCGGTATCAACTTCCGTGCGGGGGTCGCGCTTCGGCCGGCCCGGCGCCAGGCTGGACGCCATGGCCATGCCGCCCGTACCGCCCAAGCCGCCCGGCCCGCCGGGCGACACGCCGCCTCCGGGCGGCTTCGGACCGCCTTCCCCGGGCTTCGGCCCCGGCCACGCCGCGGGAGGCGGCGACCGGCCGCCGTCCGAGCCGCCCCCTGCGCCGCCCGGACCTCCCGACGGCCCCAGAAGGCGCAGGAACCCTCTTTTCGCCGTACTGGCGCTGCTCGTCGCCGCCGCAGTCGTCATCGCCGTGGTGCTGTTGGCCTCCGGCAACGACGACTCACCGGACGGCGACCCACCGCCGGGAACGGGATCCTCGCCCGCCCCCTCGCTCAGCCTCCCGAGCGAGCTGCCCAGCGGATTCCCGACCGAGCTGCCCACCCAGTTGCCCAGCGAACTGCCGTCCCAGTTCCCCAGCGACCTGCCGAGCGACCTGCCGACCGCGCTGCCGAGCGATCTCGAATCGCTCCTGCCGTCCCTGGAGGAACTGCTGCCGTGACCGCGCCGTCGTGCGGCACACGCGCGTGATGTCGTGTGCCGTGCGGCACGCACACACGCGTCCCGCACGGCACGGCTCACCGGCCGGGTGTCACACGCCCTTCGGCAGGCGCACGTACGTCACCTTCGCTTCACCGGAGCGGCTCTCACCTCAGGAAGGCGCCTCCTCCACATCGGAACCGACAGCGGCCAGGGCGGTCGCCGGATCCTGGGCCGCGTCCCCGGCCGGCACCCAGCGCCCGCGCTCCTTGCGGTACGGCCACCAGCGGCCGTCCCGCCCCAGGCGCAATTGGCCGGCCGACCCGACCACGGTCCACCGGTTGCCCCGCGCCCGCAGCACCGGCCGCACGTCCTCCTCCCAAGCCGTGTCCAGGGCCGCACGCGCGCGTGCGAGTGCCTCGCCCTCGACGGCCCATTCCTCCTCGAGCACCGCAACGGCGGACGCACCCCCCGTGCGCCAGGCCCGGACGGCCAGCGCCAGTTGCTCACGGCCGCGACCCGAGCCGGCGGCGAGCCGGTCCAGTACGGACTGCGCCGTGTCGGCGTCTCCTGGACGGCCCGCCGCCAGCCGCACCGCGTCCTCAGTGACCGTCAGCGCCCTCGCCGGAGCCCGCCGCTCGGCCCCGCCGCGCAGCGCTTCCGCGAGCAGGGCATGGGCATGCGCGGCCGTGCGGGCGGCCAGTAGTTCCAGGGCCGCCGGTTCCACCTCGCCGGGAGGCGGAGCCTCGGTGTCCAATGACGGCGGCACGCCGGGCACTTCGGGCAGCTCCGGCACGGCGGGCAGCGGAGGCAGGACCTGCCCCGCGAGGTACGCCTCCACCGCGTCCACGCCCTGCTGCGGCGCGGGCGCGGCCTCGGCCGGCGCCGCGGTGCCGCGGGCCTGTAGGTCGGCGAGGACAGACTCCTCGGCCCGTCCGCGCAGGAGCAGAAGGACGAACGGGTCCTGATCGAGCAGCCGCGCCACCTGGTAGCACAGGGCCGCCGTATGACCGCAGTGGTCCCAGGCGCCGCAGCCGCACTCCGCCTCCAGGTCGCCCAGCCCCGGCAGCAGGTCGATGCCCGCGGTCTCCGCGTCCTCGACCAGATGCGGCGGCATCTCACGGTCGAGCAGCGCGGCGACATGTCCGGCCCGTTCCACGGCCAGGTCCAGGAAACGGTCCCACTGGGCGTCCGTCAGGACGTCGAGCAGCACGTCGGCCCGGTATCCCGTGCCGTCATGGTCCTGGACGACAGCCGTGATCCGCCCGGGTCGCACCGACACCGCACCCACTGCTCCCGCGCGCGCGAGCCTGCGGCCCGTACGCACCTGTGCCCCGTCCAGCGCGCCGCCCTCCAGGGCCGCCAGCCATGCCTGTCCCCACCAGGACTGGGCGAACCCCCTCCCGTGCGCGGGAGGCAATGCCTCGAAAGTACGTTCCCGCTCGCCGTCGTACGCGTTCATCGTGCGCCCCCTCGCAGTTGCACCAGCTCGGCCAGTTCGGCGTCCGACAGCTCCGTGAACCCTGCCTCGCCGGAGCCGAGCACGGCGTCGGCGAGATTCTGTTTGCGGCGCAGCATGTCGGCGATACGGTCCTCGATCGTGCCCTCCGCGATCAGCCGGTGCACCTGCACCGGCCGGGTCTGCCCGATGCGGTAGGCACGGTCGGTGGCCTGTGCCTCGACGGCCGGGTTCCACCAGCGGTCGTAGTGCACCACGTGCTCCGCGCGCGTGAGGTTGAGCCCGGTCCCGGCTGCCTTGAGCGACAGCAGGAACACGGGAACCTCGCCGGCCTGGAAACGCGCCACCATCGCCTCGCGCTCGGCGACGGGCGTGCCGCCGTGCAGGAACTGGGTCGGTACGCCCCGCGCGGCCAGATGCCGTTCGAGGACCCGCGCCATGCGGACGTACTGCGTGAACACCAGGACGCCCGCCCCCTCGGCGAGGATCGTGTCGAGCAGTTCGTCCAGCAGCTCCAGCTTCCCGGAACGCCCGGTGGTCCTCGGCCGGTCCTCCTTGAGGTACTGCGCCGGGTGGTTGCAGATCTGCTTGAGGCCGGTCAGGAGCTTCACGACCAGCCCACGCCGTGCCATGTCGTCGGCCTCGGCGATCGCCGCCAGCGTCTCCCGCACGACGGCCTCGTACAGGCCCGTCTGTTCCTTGGTCAGGGACACCGGGCGATCGGTCTCGGTCTTGGGCGGCAGCTCGGGCGCGATGCCCGGGTCCGACTTGCGGCGGCGGAGCAGGAACGGGCTCACGAGTCGGGCGAGCCGCTCCGCCGCGGCCGGGTCCCCGCCCTCCTCGACGGCTCGGGCGTACCGCGTGCGGAACGTGCCGAGCCGGCCCAGCAGGCCGGGGGTCGTCCAGTCCAGGATCGCCCACAGCTCCGACAGATTGTTCTCGACCGGTGTGCCCGTGAGCGCCACGCGCGCGCGTGCCCCGATCGTGCGCAGCGCCCGCGCGGTCTCCGAGTACGGGTTCTTCACATGCTGCGCCTCGTCCGCCACCACCAGGCCCCACGGCACGTCGCCGAGCCGGCCCGCGTCCATGCGCAGCGTGCCGTACGTGGTGAGGACGAACTCCCCGTCGGCCAGGTCCGCCAGATCGCGCCGCGGCCCGTGGAAGCGGCGCACCGGTGTGCCGGGGGCGAACCGCTCGATCTCCCGTTGCCAGTTGCCCATCAGGGACGTAGGGCAGACGACCAGGGTGGGCCCGGCGGCCGAGGGGTCCGTCCTGCGGTGCAGATGGAGGGCGATCAGCGTGACGGTCTTGCCGAGCCCCATGTCGTCGGCCAGGCAGCAGCCGAGTCCCAGGGACGTGTTCCTGGCCAGCCAGCCGAGGCCGCGCCGCTGGTAGTCGCGCAGCGTCGCGTCGAGCGCGGCGGGCTGCTCCACCGGCTCCTGGTCGTCGGGGCGCGTCAGCCGCTCCCGCAGGGCCGCCAGCCATCCGGTGGGCTGGACCTCGACCCGACGGCCGTCGACCTCCGTGGAGCCCGTCAGAGCCGCACCCAGCGCGTCGATCGGTGACACCTTGCGGTCCTGCTGGACCCGCGCGCGACGCAGCTCCCGGGGGTCTATCAGCACCCACTGGTCGCGCAGCCGCACGAGCGGCCGGTTCGCCTCTGCCAGACGGTCCAGTTCCTCGCGCGTGAGGCGCTGGTCGCCGAGCGCGAACGACCAACTGAAGCTGAGCAGCGCGTCCGCGGACAGGAACGACGGTGCGTCCGAGCCGGCCCTGTCCGGTCCGGGGACGTCGTCCGGCGGGCCCACCACCGCGCGGGCGGTGAGCGTGCGGGCCAGCTCCCGAGGCCAGTGGACCTCCACCCCCGCCGCGGTGAGCGCCCGCGATCCCTCGCCCAGGAGTTCCGAGACCTCCTCGTCGAGCAGATCGACGGCGTCCGGGACGGCCGCCGACAGCAGGGGCGTGAGCGCCGGCCACGCGCGGGCGGCACGGCGCAGGGCGAGAAGGGCGTCCATCCGCGTGCGTGAGCCGAACGCGCGGTGGCCGGCGCCGGAGTCCTGCCAGATCTCGGCGGCGTCCGCGACGAGCGAGGGATCGCTCAGGCTGTGCACCTGGGGCACGGCGCGAAAGGCCGGCGTCGCCCCCTCGGGGCCCGTGGGGGAGAGTCCCGAGATCTCGATCCGCAGCGAGACCCGTACGCCTGCGTCGTGGCCGGCCGCCACATCGGCGGCCCAGGCCCGCAGGTGCGGCACGCGCAGCGGCTGTGGTGCCGCATAGGCCGGACCGCCCGTCAGCAGCGGTGCGGCGGGGGAGCGGGGGAGGGCGTCGGCGACCGCGTCCAGGAAGGCTCGCAGCAGCCGCTCCTGATCGGGCAGTCGCAGGGGCGGAGTATCGGTCAGGGCTACGGCGTGCGCCTCGGGAGGCATTGCGGCGGCCAGTCGGCGCACCTTCTGGACATCGTCGGGTCCCAAGGGGCCCGCGCGCCAGGCGTCGTGGTCGTCCGAGGAGAGGCCCGGCAGCAGTAGTCCGCGCGCGGTGAACTCCAGGGCAGCGAGAGCCGCCGCACCCCAGAACGCGACCGCCCCGTGTGCCTCCGGGACGGCCCGCGCGCGTGTGAGGACGTGCAGGGCCTCGTGCATCGGCAGCAGCAGGGCCGGCACGCGGACCAGTTCCACGCCCGCGCCGGTGGGCCGGACGACGGACAGGTCCTCGACCGAGCCGGACCCCGACGTCAGGACGGGGGGAGCGTCACCGTCGGGACGCCAGAAGGCGACGCGGCCGGTGCGCGCGGGCACCTCGGGCACGAACACGGCGGGGCAACAAGCCAGTTCCACGATCTCGGACGGTGTTTCCGCGGAAACCCACTGCACGGAGATGCCTACTCCTCAAATTTGACTACTGAAGGTCGGCCGCCGAGAGTACAGCACTGCGCGACCGAACGCGCGCACATCCGCCGAAGAACCTTCATCGAATGTGCGCGCTGAAGGGCTCAGGGACAGCTCAGGGGTGTACGTCAGGGACTTCTCAGGGGTGATGCTGGAACCGCGCGCCGCGCAGAGCCGTTTTCAGACCAGAGAGCGGCAGTGGCCGCGGAGGAGGCGACGCACATGTCGAAGAACGCGAAGATCGCGGCAGGAGGAGTGGCCGTAGGGCTCCTGCTGCTGATCTGGCTGCCCTGGTGGGCGGCCCTGCTGATCGTGCTGGGAGTTCCGGCGGCGGCGTACCTCATGCTGGATCCCTCGCAGCGGCGCAAGTTGCGCCGTGTCACACGCAAGGAGCTCGGTCGCTGAGGCGCGGGGGGCCGCGCCGCGGCCCCCCGCCGTCCAGCACGCGCCCCCGTTCGGCTCAGCTCGGCCGTACGGCCATCTTGTCGAGCGCCTCGAGCAGGCCGGGCAGCTCGGGTCCCCGACCGACCGGCAGTACCTCGCCGGGTTCGTCGTCGAGCAGGACGAAGGCGATGTCGTCGGTCCGGGCCACCAGCGACCAGCCGGGGCCGTCCGCGCGCAGGGTGCGCGCGTCCCCCGGCGCGAACGACGAGCGCACGCGACCCAGCGGAGGCGGTGTCTCCACGTAGGTGCGGACCTCCGCGAGGACACGGCGGACGCCGAGGTGCCCAGCCGCGGAGGTTTCCTTCTCGCCTTCCTCCGCGCCCTCGGTCGTCTCGGCCGGCTCCGACCCGTCGCCCGCGGGCGCGAACTCGGCGTCGTCGATCTGCTCGCGCCACAGGGCCCACTGGAGCGCGATCTCGTCGGCTCCCAGTCGTCGCTGGGCCGGGCCCCAGGTGGTCGTGTCCGGCGGGCGCAGGGCAGCGCCGCCCGCCGCCTCCGGGTCGGGATCGTGCGGCGCCGGTACGCCGGGCGCCGCGACGGCGACCGCCAGCGGCCAGCCGGGCAGGGCGGCGACCACGGTCCGCTCGTCGGGCGACAGGTCGTACTCCATGCCGCAGTCCCATGACGCGATGGCGACGGCCACCAGCGACACGTCGTCGATGGCGACCGTCCACCGAGCGCCCTCGCCGTCCTGGCCCAGCACCAGGCCGTATCCGTCGGCGAGCGGCGCGAGGCCGAGCGCCGCACAGGCCTCCGGGTAGTCGTCGCCCAGCACACTCGGGAACTTCGCCGACGTCAGCAACACCGCCGTGAGCACATAGAGCGCATCGTCCGCGGCGGCGACGGCGTCCTCTTCCGTCCCGGCCATCCCAGCCTCCCCATCGGTTCGTCCATCGGCGCGCACCCTAGTGCCGCGAGAAGCCGCTTGTCACGACTCCCCGACACGCCCGGAGCTGCAGTTTTCCCACCGGACGGGGGCGAATCACCCCTGGCCGCCGACAGTGTCACGCCGACGGCAGCCCCAGAAGGGCACGCGCCACCGCCCGCGGCGACTCGTCCCGCTCGCGCGCGAGGGCGATCACCGCCCGGCACGCCAGTTCGTTGACCCCGAACGACAGCGCCTCGGGCGACACCCAGCCCGCCGCCTCCTCGATCCTGTCCTGGTCATCCTCCGCGCACGCCGAGACGTATGCGGCGGCCGCCTCGAACAGGTTGTGCGCACGCTTCGCGCCGGACTTCCGCGGAGCACGCGCGGACCGCTCCCCACTCGCAGGCGGCCGCCCGCGCGCGGCATCGACAAATCGTCCCCAGGTTCCGCGGACCGAGTCGAACATCGCCGACCACCTTCCCCCTGCGTGAACGTACCGACGGAGCGTTCATCTCCTGTCGCTCAACGTAGAGTCGGAGTTCCGGCAGCAGAAGGGGGACAGCGCGGTGAAGCGCTATGAGAGGCTCGGACGGATCCGGTGCATGGATCCCGTGGCGCAGGCCTCCGAGATCTACCGGTTGACCGTCGCGTACGAGTTCCCGTGGGACTTCACACGAGCCCTTGAACTCGCCCTCTACCGCACCTACGCGGTGCCGAGCATCGGCAGACTGCTCGCCCGCACGGCGGAACTCACCCACCGCTCGCAGAAGCGCTACGACGACACCTCGCTGCTCCTCGACGCCGTCGTCGAGCACGGATTCGACAGCGAAGAGGGCCGAACGGCCGTCCGCCGCATCAACCGCATGCACCGCAGCTACGACATCGGCAACGACGACATGCGCTATGTGCTCTGTACGTTCGTCGTCGTGCCCAAACGCTGGATCGACGCCTACGGATGGCGCAGGCTGTCCCGCCACGAGATCGTCGCCTCCACCGTCCACTACCGCACCCTCGGGCACCGCATGGGCATCAAGGACATCCCCTCGTCGTACGAGGAGTTCGAGGCCTGCCTCGACGCCTACGAAGAGGCCCACTTCGGCTGGGACGAGGGTGCGCGGGCGGTATCGGACGCCACGCTCGACCTGATGGCCTCCTGGTACCCGCGGCCGCTCGCCCCCGTGCTGCGTACCGCCACCCTCGCCCTGCTCGACGAACCGCTTCTGCGCGCCTTCCGGTACACCCCGCCGGCACCCGCCACGCGTGCGCTGGTCCGCCGGGCGGTGCGCGCGCGTGGGCGGGTGGTCCGGCTGTTCCCGCCGCGCCGCGCACCGCACTACGCGCGCCAGAACTGGGAGATCAAGAGCTACCCGGAGGGCTACCGCCTGGAGCAGTTGGGGACCAGGCCGGTACCCGGGCTGGGAGGCTGCCCCGTGCGGCACGGGGACGACTCAGCCGCCGAGTGACTTCAGCGTGGCGCGCAGCCAGGTGAGTTCGGCTCTGGACGTCGCCCGCGCGATGGTCAGCAGGCCACGCCGGAACGGGTCGTCCAGCTCCTCGGCGCGCAGTGCCCGGTCACCGTCGTAGAAGAAGCTCGCGGGCTCCTCCAGGAAGGCCGTGCGGCGTCGCAGTACGGCGGCCTGGGCGGGGGCGTCGTCGAGGTGCCGCAGGAAGGCGAGGACCGTGAACCAGCGGTTCTCGTCGGTGATGTCCCGCTCGTCGGGCTCGGCGAGCCGGCGTCGCAGCTCGAGCCGTCCCTCGTCCGTGAGGCTCAGGACGTGCCGCGGGGCGGCCACGGCACCCGGCTCGGTGGCCCGCACCAGGAGTCCGGCTTTCTCCAGGCGCTTGATCGCCGGATACAAGGTGCTCTCGGCGACGGGCCGCACATGGCCCGTCAGCGCCGAGATGCGCTTGCGCAGCTCGTAGCCGTGCAGCGGCGCGTCGTACAGGAAACCGAGGATGGCGAGCTCCAGCATGCCCACATTCTGCCGTACCGGCGCGGTACATCTCAGAGGCCGTATGCCGAGCAAGCTGTATCTCAGTCACGCGATACATCTGTGCCGATGTATTATCGACGCGTTCGAGTGGACGGTCGTGCCCCGAGGAGGCAGCGATGCAGCAGGCCGAGTTCGGTCAGGGCGGGAGCAGGATCCGCTGGACGGAGGCGCCGGGGGAGGATCCCGCGCGCGTGTACGTGCACGGTCTGGGAGCCGCCTCGACCGTCTATCACGCGCATGTGGCGGCGCGGCCCGAACTCGCCGACCGACGCAGCCTGTTCGTCGACCTCCCGGGACACGGCATCAGCGACCGGCCACACGACTTCGGTTACACGCTAGAGGAGCACGCGGACGCGCTGGCCACGGCGCTGGACGCGGCGGGCGTCACCGGCGCCGAGCTGGTCGCTCACAGCATGGGCGGTTCCGTGGCCATCGTCCTGGCTCACCGCCGGCCCGACCTGGTCGCACGGCTGGTCGTCACGGAGGCCAACCTCGACGCCTTCCCGCCCTCGACCGCGGGCAGCAGCGGCATCGCCTCCTACACGGAGGAGGAGTTCGTCGACGGCGGCCACGCGCGCGTGCTGGACCAGGTCGGACCGCTGTGGGCGGCGACCATGCGGCTGGCCGACCCGCGCGGCCTGCATCGCAGCGCCGTCGGACTGCGCCGCGGATCCGAACCCGTCATGCGCGAGATCCTCGCGGGCCTCGACAAGGTCGAACGCGTCTACCTGCAAGGCGAGTCGAGCGGCCCGCTCGATGGAGCCGACGCACTGGAGGCGGGGGGCGTACGGATCCTGACGGTGCCGGCCGCCGGTCACAACGTCATGTTCGACAACCCCGACGCCTTCGTGAAAGCGGTCGCCGGAGACGCGTGAACCTCAGCTCTCGCGCACGGCCAGTGCGAGGAACCGGGCCTCCTCGTCGACGTACGACGTCATGCGCCACCCCGAACCCGCCAGCAGCGGTCGCAGGTTCGGCTCGGCGCGCAGGTCGTCGGGGGTGATCCTGCGGCCCTGGCGCGCCGCGAGGGCCGCCCTGCCGATCGGATGGAACAGCGCCAGCACGCCGCCGGGGCGCACCACCCGCGCAAGTTCCCGCAGGTTCCGCGCCGGGGCGGGCAGGTGGGCGACGAGCCCGGCGGCGAACACGGCGTCGAGCGAGCCGGAGCGCAGCGGGAGCGCGGCGACATCGGCGAGCAGCAGCCGCCCGTCACGGTCGCGTCCGGCCCGTACGGCCGCCTCCAGCATCGCCGGGGTCAGATCGGCCCCGAGGACCACTCCCGAGGCTCCCACGGCGACGCGCAGCGGCGGCAGGGCCCGGCCGGTGCCGCAGCCCGCGTCGAGCACCCGGTCGCCCTCGCGCAGGCCGAGTTCGGCCACCGCGGCCGCATAGGCGGGACCGTCGTCGGGGAATCTGCTGTCCCAGTCCGCCGCGCGCGGCGTGAAGAACTCCTGGACGTGTGTGTGGTCGTCGCTCATGTTCCGCATGATCCCTCACCAACACGGAGGACGCCCCGGCGCACATGTTCGAGCGTGAGGCGATCGCTCCGGCGCATTTCTGCGTCATATTGCGGCAGGTTTCGAAATGCGCCCCCTTTGTGCTCCCGTGCCCCGGCTAGCGTCCCGGACCCATGGGACACCTGGACCACGCCACCTTCGGCTGGCTGACACCCGTGCTGTCGTACGCGATGGCCTGCATCGGCGCCGCCCTCGGGCTGCGCTGCACCGTCCGTGCGCTGGGCGCGACCGGGCGCTCGCGCCGCAACTGGCTCGTCACGGCCGCCTCGGCGATCGGCACCGGCATCTGGACCATGCACTTCGTGGCCATGCTCGGTTTCGGCGTCAGCGGGACCGACATCCGATACGACGTTCCGCTGACCGTGCTCAGCCTCCTGGTCGCCATGGTCGTCGTCTGCGCCGGTGTGTTCGCCGTCGGCTACAGCCGGGACCGCACGCGCGCGTTGCTGATCGGCGGGCTCACCACCGGGCTCGGTGTGGCGAGCATGCACTACCTCGGCATGGCCGCGGTGAGACTGCACGGCGACGTCACCTACGACCCGATGCGCGTCGGGCTCTCCGTCGCCATCGCCGTCGTCGCGGCGACCGCGGCGCTCTGGGCGGCGCTCAACATCGAGGCGCCGGTCGCGGTCACCTTTGCCTCCCTCGTCATGGGCGCGGCGGTGAGCAGCATGCACTACACCGGAATGCTCGCGGTCCATGTCGAGGTCACGCCCTCGGGCGAGGCCCTGCCGGGGGCCACGGCGATGCAGTTCATCTTCCCCCTCGCCGTCGGTCTCGGGTCCTATCTCTTCCTGACCTCGGCCTTCGTCGCGCTCTCGCCCACCACGGGGGAACGCGAGGCGTCCGCCTCCGCCCAGCAGGCGGAGAGCGCCGTCGGCCGTCAGCAGGCCCGGACCGTGTGACGGGACCGGAGACCGTCCCGCGAACCACTGACGAGCGAGGAGGCCATGCGTAAACCCCGTAGGACCCCCACGGACGGCGCCGAGACGCCGACCCCCGTGCGTGGGCGTCGTGCCCACGCCGGACCACCCGCGGACGAGGGGCCGGACGAACCAATGGCCACACCGACGGACGCGAAGCCCGCGCGCGCGGGACACTGGCGGATCCGTCCGCGCACCGTCCGCGCCAAGATCGTCTGCCTGCTGATGGTGCCGGCCGTCTCCCTGCTGGCGCTGTGGGCGTACGCCACGGTCACCACCGCCCAGGACATCTCCCGGCTGCGCCAGTTGCAGCGGGTGGACGCGCAGGTCCGCACCCCCGTCGCCGCCGCCGTGGCCGCCTTGCAGACCGAACGGGCGGCCGCCGTCCGCCACGCCACCGACCCCGCCGCCGGGCAGGGCGGCGACCTCAGGAAGCTCGGCGAAGCGACCGACCGCGCGGTGGCCGCACTCCGGCTCGGCGACGACGGCACCGTGGCCGACGGCCAGGACCTGCCCGCGGGGGTCGCCCAGCGGATCGAGGCGTTCGTCGACGGAGCCGAACAACTGCGCCCGCTGCGGACCGCGGTCCTCGACGGCAGCGCGGGCTGGGAGCAGACGTACGGGCGGTACACCCGTGCCGTCGCGGCCGCCTTCTCCGTCGGTGGTGCCCTCTCCGGCATCCAGGACGCCGAACTCGGCTCCGACGCGCGCGTGCTGGTCGAGTTCTCCCGCGCGGGTGAGGCCTTGGCCCAGGAGGACGTCGTACTCGGCAGTGCCCGTCTGGCCGGCCGCCTCGACGGTGAGCGCATGCGGCTGTTCACCGGCGCCGTCGAGACCCGCCGCTCCCTCACCGAGACGGCCGTGGTGGACCTCCGCGGCCCCGAGCGCACCGCTTGGCGGAGCCTGGCCGCGGGCAGCGCCTACGCCGCCGTGGACACCATCGAGGACAAGGTGCTCGACGGCGGGCCGGGCGCGAAGGCCGTCGCCGCCGCACCGGAGGAGACCTGGGGCAAGGCCCACACGCGCGTGCAGGACGGGATGCGGACCATCGAGGCGGACGCCGCGCGCGATGTCGCCGAGCGCGCCGACCCGTTCACCCGCGGCCTGCTCACCCCGGCCGGCGCCGCGGTCCTGTTCGGCCTCGCCGCCGTAGCGGCCTCGCTCGTCATCTCCGTGCGCATCGGCCGCGGCCTCGTCGTCGAACTCGTCAGCCTGCGCAACGTCGCCCTGGAGATCGCCCGGCGCAAACTCCCCGAGGCCATGCGGAAACTGCGGGCGGGGGAGGAGATCGACATCCGGGCCGAGGCCCCGTCCGGACCGCGCGCGGAGGACGAGACCGGTCAGGTCGCCGAGGCCCTGGGCACCGTGCACCGCGCCGCGCTGCGGGCCGCGGTGGAACGCGCCGAACTCGCCAGCGGCATCTCCGGAGTCTTCGTCAACCTCGCCCGCCGCAGCCAGGTCCTCGTCCACCGCCAGCTCAGCCTCCTGGACAGCATGGAGCGCCGCTCCGACGACCCGAACGAGCTGAGCGACCTCTTCCGGCTCGACCACCTCACCACCCGCATGCGGCGCCACGCCGAGAGCCTGATCATCCTCTCCGGAGCCGCTCCCGGACGGGCCTGGCGCATGCCGGTCTCGCTGACCAACGTGGTGCGCGCCGCCGTCTCCGAGGTCGAGGACTACGCGCGCGTGGAGGTACGACAGCTCCCGGAGACCTCCGTCAAAGGCACCGCCGTCGCCGACCTCACCCACCTGCTGGCCGAACTCGTCGAGAACGCGGCCCAGTTCTCACCGCCGCACACGCGCGTGCGCGTCACCGGCGAACCCGTCGGCAACGGCTACGCCGTCGAGGTCGAGGACCGTGGCCTGGGCATGGGCAAGGAGACCCTGGCCGAGGCCAACCGGCGTATCGAGCAGTCCGAGGCCCTGGATCTTTTCGACAGCGACCGGCTCGGCCTGTTCGTCGTCAGCAGGCTCGCGGCGCGCCACGGCGTGAAGGTGCACCTGCGCACCTCGCCCTACGGCGGCACCACCGCGGTCGTCCTGCTGCCCACAGCCCTGCTGCACAACGGCACGCCGGAACGTTCCGCCCGCGAGGTGGCGCGGTCGGAGGAGCAGCCTCTGAAACGCGACTACGCGCGCGTGTCCGCCGCCGGCCGCCCGCAGGACGCCGTCCCCACGACCGCCCAGCGGCCGGCGCTGGTCTCCCCCGTCCGGGCCGCCGCGGAACCGACGGCCGACGACGCTCCACTCCCCGGAGTCACCGCCTTGCGCCTGCACCGCCCATCGGACGACTCCGACGGATCGGACCGGTCGGGGAGGCCGGGCAGGTCGGCCGGGTCGAGTGGGTCCGACGCATCGAACACGTCGGACGGACCGGAGGGATCGGACGACCTTCCGCGCCGGGTCCGGCAGGCCAGTCTCGCTCCCCAGCTGCGCCGGTCGGCCGGCGAGGAGCCGGCCCAGACCTCCGGCCCGCGGAACGACGAGCGGCACACCCCCGAACTCGTACGGGACCGGATGGCCGCTTACCGCGACGGCTGGGCGCGAGGCGGCGGCAGGCAACCCGGCCGCGGTGCCGCACCGGGCCGCGAAAGCAGTGAAGGAGACCCCGCATGATCCAGGACCCGAGCATGAGGCCGGCCCAGCGGTCCGGCGAACTCGACTGGCTGCTGGACGACTTGGTGATGCGCGTGAGCGAGGTGCGGCACGCCGTGGTGCTGTCCAACGACGGCCTCGCCGTGGGCGCCTCCACCGGCCTCAGCCGTGAGGACGCCGAGCACCTCGCCGCTGTCGCCTCCGGCTTCCACAGCCTCGCCAAGGGCGCCGGACGGCACTTCGGGGCGGGCGGCGTACGCCAGACCATGGTGGAGATGGATGACGGCTTCCTGTTCGTCGCCGCCGCCGGCGACGGCTCCTGCCTCGCCGTCCTGACCGCAGTGACCGCCGACATCGGCCTGGTGGGGTACGAGATGGCGCGGCTGGTCAAGAGGGTAGGAGAGCACCTCTACACGCCGGCGCGCGTCTCCGCACGACCGCCCACCGCCGGATGAGGCGAGAGGTGACGCGCGCAGATGAACGACAACATGATGACCGGCGCCCCGCACGAACAGGGCAGCCAGTGGTACGACAACGAGGCCGGGCCGCTGGTCCGCCCCTACGCCATGACGGGCGGACGCACGAAGCCCGGTCCCACCGGGGTGCGCTTCGACCTCATCGCCCTGGTGACCCTCGACCCCGCCGCGCCCGGTGCCGACGGCATGGGGCTCGGGCCGGAACACCGCACCCTCGTCGGCCTGTGCCGCACGGAGACCCAGTCCGTCGCGGAACTCGCGGCGGGCTCGGACCTGCCGGTGGGTGTGGTCCGCGTGCTCCTCGGTGATCTGCTGGAACTCGGCTGTGTCACCGTCAGTCGTCCGGTCCCGCCCGCGCAACTGCCCGACGAGCGGATCCTGCGCGAGGTCATCGAGGGACTGAGGGCGCTGTAGATGGACGTTCGGACCGACCCGGAAGCGTACGGACCCGCCCCGAACCGCATCGCGCACATCTTCGACAGCGAACCGACGCGAGGCGGTCACATCGGGCAGACAGCGGTCGAATCAGCAGGAAACGGGCCGCCCTTGCCATGATGCTGCCTTCGCACCCCCACGCCGAAGCCGCGCGCGGCCGACCCGCCGCAGCCCCCGAACCCCGTACCGATGTCGACCGTCGCCGGCCCTCCCGAGAGAAGTGATCCATGGTCTCCGAGCACTCCGACACCGCGGGTGGCGACAGCGCCCCGCTGGCGTTGAAGATACTGGTCGCCGGCGGGTTCGGCGTGGGCAAGACCACCCTCGTGGGTGCGGTCAGCGAGATCAAACCGCTGCGCACCGAGGAACTGCTGAGCGAGGTGGGCCAGTTGGTCGACGACACCGACGGCGTCGACCAGAAGGTGACCACGACCGTCGCCATGGACTTCGGCCGGATCACCATCCGTTCCGGTCTCTCCCTCTACCTGTTCGGCACCCCGGGCCAGGACCGCTTCTGGTTCCTGTGGGACGAACTGTCACAGGGAGCGCTGGGCGCTGTGGTGCTCGCCGACACCCGGCGCCTGGAGGACTGCTTCCCCGCGGTCGACTACTTCGAGCACCGCCACATCCCCTTCGTGGTGGCCGTCAACTGCTTCACCGGAGCGCGCTCCTACGGCGCCCCGGAGGTCTCGCGCGCTCTCGACCTGGACAAGGGAACGCCCGTCGTCCTGTGCGACGCCCGCGACCGCGACTCCGGAAAGGAGGTGCTGATCCGGCTCGTCGAGTACGCCGGGCGGATGCACACCGCCCGGCTGCTCGACTCGGTGAGCTGAGCGACGCCGCCCTCTTCGTCAGTCCGCTACGGCCTTCTGCGCCAGGACCTTCTCGATCCGGACGCGGACGAGCAGTTCGCCCGGGACGCCGTTGCGGGCGCCGAACGCCTCGGCGCGCTCCTCGCCCATGTACCGCGCCGCGATACGAGTCGCCCAGAGCCGCACCTGGTCAAGATCCTCGGAGATCCGGGCGCGTCCCTGCAACACCACGAAATCGAAGGGCGGCCGGTCGTCGTCCACGCACAGGGCGACCCGGCCGTCCCGCGCCAGATTGCGCCCCTTCACCGTCTCCTCACCCGTGTTGAACACCACGTGGTCCCCGTCGAGCAGGAACCAGATGGGTGCCACATGCGGGCTTCCGTCAGCCCGTACCGTCGACAGTTTTCCGGTACGGGTGCCCTGCGAGACGAACGCCCGCCATTCCTCGTCGGTCATCTTCTGTGCCATGCCCCCATCCTCCTTGCCCGGCGGCCGGTGGTGGGGAAGGCTTGCGGACAGACCCGTCGGCCAGGCGGGGACATCAAACGGGGAAACGTCATGGGGAGACGGATCATGGCACAGAAGCAGAGCCTGGGGTGGCTGCTGGACGACCTGACCGAGCGCGTCGAACAGGTGCACCACGCGCTGGTCCTGTCCAACGACGGGCTGGTGGCGGGCGCCAGCACGGGACTTCGTCGGGAGGACGCCGAGCACCTCGCCGCCGTCTCGTCCGGACTGCACAGCCTGGCCAAGGGATCCGGCCGCCACTTCGGCGCGGGCCAGGTGCGCCAGACGATGGTCGAGTTCGACGACGCGGTGCTGTTCGTCACCGCGGCCGGCACCGGCAGCTGTCTCTGCGTGCTCAGCGCGGCGGAGGCCGACATGGGACAGATCGCCTACGAGATGGCCCTGCTCGTCAATCGCGTCGGAGAACATCTCACCGTGGACGCCCGCCGACCCGAGGGCGACCGGTTCACAGATCTCTGACCTGCGCATTCGTTCTCTCCCGTGGAGTTATCCACAGGCTGAACACGAGATTCGCGGATCGGGCTACGGTTTTTCCCGAGACCACCGCGGACATCGCGGGGGCACTTCACTCCACGGGGGAGACCGACCATGTCACGCAACACCGCCGCACCACCGCACGCCCTGTCCTGCGCCTACAGCCGCGCGGCCCGCGAACTTGGCCTCAAACGCAGCCAGTTCGAGCTCGCCGTGAACCTCGGACGGATCAGGACCGTGCCCGACGAAGGGGGCGGAGACCGGCGAGTGGCCCGCACCGAGATCGAACGCCTTCGTGCGGCCCCCGGCTTCCCCGACGCCCTGACCAAGAGCGTCGAGGCCGTCGGCACCACCGAAGGGGCGGCCGTCGTGCAGGTGCCCCCGAGCCGGTTCACCCGCCTGGCGAGGCTGGGGCTCGTGGTGCCCGTGACCTTCTATCTGAACCGCTACCGAGCCGTCGTATGGCTCTATCTCACCGACGAACTACGGCAGTTCGCCGCCGACAAGGACAACGCGCCCCTGCTGACCGGCCGTACACCCGAGGGGGTGCGGGACCAGCTGGCCGCGGGCCTGGACCTGCGGCCCCGGAACTGGCGCGGGCGCCACCTCGGATTCCTGCTGCGGCAGGCCGAAGGGCCCTGGCAGCGGGCGGGAGCCCTGGCCGCGCTCCTGGACCCGGTCCAGGTCGCCGAGATCGCCACGGACCCCTACGAACGCTCCCACCTCAACCGCTTCCGGCCCGGACCGCCGGCGCACGGCACCCCGGGCTCACCCGCCGCGCATCTGGTCGAGCGGATCACGACGGCGGACGACCCCGACGAGATCGCCTGGCTGCGCTCCGACCTGGCGCATGCCCTGGAGGAAGCGCGCTCCCACCAGCCGGCACCACGACCCACCGTGAAGCCGGCCCCTCCACGGCCGATCGCGGAACCGGAGCGGCCCGCGAGGACCGAGCGGGCCAGGAGCGGACTCCTGGGCTGGCTGCGCCGCAGCAGCGTCTGAGACGCGAGTGCCCGCCACTCCCAGGCCCTACAGCTTCCGGAACAGCCCTTCCTGGACGACGGACACCAACAGGTGCCCCTGAAGGTCGTAGATCCGGCCGCGGGCGAGACCGCGGCCCCCGGTCGCGATGGGTGACTCCTGGTCGTAGAGGAACCACTCGTCCGCGCGGAACGGCCGGTGGAACCACATGGCGTGATCCAGGGACGCCATGTCGAAGTTCCGCGGCCCCCACAGGGGTTCGACCGGGAGACGGACGGCGTCCAGGAGCGTCATGTCGCTGGCGTACGTCAGGGCGCAGGTGTGTACCAGCGGGTCGTCTCCCAACGGCCCGACGGCGCGCATCCAGACCGCACTGCGCGGCTCGGCGTCCTTGATCTCCTCAGGGCTCCAGCGCAGCCGGTCCGCGTACCGGATGTCGAAGGGCTGCCGACGCGCCATGCGCTCCAACTGCTCGGGCAGCGCGCCCAGATGAGTCCGCACCTCCTCGGTGACCGTCGGCAGGGACTCGGGGTCCGGCACCTCGCGGGCGGGCGGCAGCTGATGCTCGAAGGGACCTTCCTCAGGCTTGTGAAAGGAGGCGGTGAGATTGAAGATCGTGCGACCCTGCTGCACGGCGGTGACCCGGCGGGTCGTGAACGACCGCCCGTCCCGCACCCGTTCGACCTGGTACACGATCGGCACGCCCGGCCGGCCCGGCCGCAGGAAGTACGCGTGCAGCGAGTGCACCGGCCGGTCGCCCTCGGTCGTCCGGCCGGCCGCCACCAGCGCCTGGCCTGCCACCTGTCCGCCGAAGACCCGCTGCAGCGACTCCTGCGGGCTGCGGCCCCGGAAGATGTTGACCTCGATCTGCTCAAGGTCCAGCAGGTCGACGAGCCTCTCGGCCGGATTCGTCATGAGTGTGCTTCTCCTGTACCTCGTCCGCCTCGTACTGCGCTCACAGCTGGCCGACGTCGGTGACGCGGACCACCGCGCGACCCTCGGCGTCCGACGCCGCCAGGTCGACCTCCGCGCTGATGCCCCAGTCGTGATCGTCGTTCGGGTCGTCGAAGATCTGACGGACGCGCCACAGACCGTGCTCCGGCTCCTCCTTGATGACGAGCAGCTTGGGACCGCGTGCGTCCGGGCCGGTTCCGAGGTCGTCGTACTCGTCCCAGTACTTGTCCATCGCCTCGCCCCACGCGTCGGCGTCCCACCCGGACTCGCCGTCCATCCCGCCCAGCTCCTCGACGTGATCGAGGGCGGCGAGTTCGACACGGCGGAACATCGCGTTGCGGACGAGAACGCGGAACGCACGCGCGTTGGCGGTGACGGGCTTGACCTCGTCGGCCTTCTCCTGGGCCTCCTCGGCGGTCATCTCCGCCGGGTTGGCCAACTGCTCCCACTCGTCCAGCAGACTGGAGTCGACCTGGCGCACCATCTCGCCCAACCACTCGATCAGGTCCTGGAGGTCCTCCGACTTCAGGTCGTCCGGGACCGTGTGGTCGAGGGCCTTGTAGGCGCTCGCCAGGTAGCGCAGCACGATGCCCTCGGTACGGGCCAGCTCGTAGTGCGACACCAGCTCGGTGAACGACATCGCCCGCTCGTACATGTCGCGGATCACCGACTTCGGCGACAGCGGATGGTCACCGACCCACGGGTGGCTCTTGCGGTACACGTCGTACGCGTGGAAGAGCAGCTCCTCCAGCGGCTTCGGGTACGTGATGTCCTGGAGACGCTCCATGCGCTCCTCGTACTCCACCCCGTCCGCCTTCATCGCCCCGACCGCCTCGCCGCGCGCCTTGTTCTGCTGGGCCGCGAGGATCTGCCGCGGGTCGTCCAGCGTGGACTCCACCACGGAGACCATGTCGAGCGCGTACGAGGGCGACTCCGGGTCCAGCAGCTCGAACGCGGCCAGTGCGAAGGTGGACAGCGGCTGGTTCAGTGCGAAGTCCTGCTGAAGGTCCACCGTGAGGCGGACGATGCGGCCCGTGGCGTCCGGCTCGTCGAGCTTCTCCACGATCCCGCCGTCCAGCAGCGAACGGTAGATCGCGATCGCGCGCCGAATGTGCCGCAACTGCTGCTTGCGCGGCTCGTGGTTGTCCTCCAGCAGGTGCCGCATGGCCTCGAAGGCGTTGCCGGGGCGGGCGATCACCGACAGCAGCATCGTGTGCGTCACCCGGAAGCGGGACATCAGCGGCTCCGGCTCGGAGTCGATGAGCTTCTCGAAGGTGTTCTCGGTCCAGCCGACGAAGCCCTCGGGCGCCTTCTTGCGGACCACTTTGCGACGCTTCTTCGGGTCGTCGCCGGCCTTCGCGAGCGCCTTCTCGTTCTCGACGACGTGCTCGGGCGCCTGCGCGACCACCAAGCCCGCCGTGTCGAATCCGGCCCGTCCGGCCCTGCCCGCGATCTGGTGGAACTCACGAGCCCGCAGCGTGCGTACACGGGTGCCGTCGTACTTCGTCAGCGCCGTGAACAGCACGGTCCGGATCGGCACGTTGACGCCGACGCCGAGCGTGTCCGTCCCACAGATCACCTTGAGCAGACCTGCCTGGGCGAGCTTCTCCACCAGCCGCCGGTACTTGGGGAGCATGCCGGCGTGGTGCACGCCGATGCCGTGCCGTACGTAACGCGAGAGGTTGCGGCCGAACTTGGTGGTGAACCGGAAGTTGCCGATCAGCTCGGCGATCCGCTCCTTCTCCTCGCGCGAGCACATGTTGATGCTCATCAGCGCCTGCGCCCGCTCCACCGCCTGCGCCTGTGTGAAGTGCACGATGTAGACGGGAGCCTGCTTCGTCTCCAGCAGCTCGGTGAGCGTCTCCGTGAGCGGTGTGAAGCGGTACTCGTAGGACAGTGGCACGGGTCGGGTCGCCGAGCGGACCACCGAGGTGGGCCGGCCGGTGCGCCGGGCGAGGTCCTTCTCGAAGAAGGACACGTCGCCGAGCGTGGCCGACATGAGGATGAACTGCGCCTGGGGCAGTTCCAGGATCGGGATCTGCCAGGCCCAGCCGCGGTCGCCCTCCGCGTAGAAGTGGAACTCGTCCATGACGACCTGGCCGACATCCGCGTGCTTGCCGTCGCGCAGCGCGATCGAGGCGAGCACCTCGGCGGTGCAGCAGATGACCGGGGCGTCGGCGTTGACGGACGCGTCACCGGTGAGCATGCCGACGTTCTCCGTGCCGAAGATCTTGCACAGCTCGAAGAACTTCTCCGACACCAGTGCCTTGATCGGAGCGGTGTAGAAGGTGACCTCGTCGCGGGCGAGAGCCGCGAAGTGCGCACCCGCCGCGATCATGCTCTTGCCGGAGCCGGTCGGCGTCGACACGATCACGTTCGCCCCGGAGACTGCCTCGATCAGCGCCTCCTCCTGGTGGGAGTAGAGCGTGAGACCGCGCTCCTGGGCCCAGGACTCGAAAGCTTCGTAAAGGGCGTCGGGATCTGCGGTCGGCGGCAACTGATCGATGAGGGTCACGCCCCCATCTTGCCTGCCCCGCTGCCCGAGGGGGGAATCGGATGCGAGACCGAAGATCATGGCAGCTACGCTGTGTCGCCGACGGAGCGTCATCGCACCCGGTCAACTGGACAGCGGCACATGAGGAATGGGGCGGGCAGCGGCCATGATGGGACCAGCACACTCACTGTCGGGCGCGGCCGCCTGGCTCGGCGTCGGCGCGGCGGCGGCCGCGGCCGGCCACTCGATGCCATGGCCGGTGCTGCTCGCCGGTGCGCTGATCTGCGCCGGAGCGGCTCTGGCCCCCGACCTCGACCACAAGGCCGCGACCATCTCCCGGGCCTTTGGACCCGTCTCGCGCTGGCTCTGCGAGATCGTGGACAAGCTCTCCTACGCCGTCTACAAGGGCACGCGGAAGCAGGGCGACCCGCGCCGCTCCGGCGGGCACCGCACCCTGACGCACACCTGGCTCTGGGCCGTCATGATCGGCGCGGGCGCCTCGGCGCTGGCGATCACCGGTGGTCGCTGGGCGGTGCTGGGGCTCCTCTTCGTTCACATGGTCCTGGCCATCGAGGGCCTGTTGTGGCGGGCGACCCGGGGTTCCAGCAGCGATGTGCTGGTGTGGCTGCTGGCGGCGGCGAGCGCGTGGATTCTGGCCGGGGTCCTGGACAAGCCGGGCAACGGAGCGGACTGGCTGTTCACGGACCCGGGCCAGGAGTATCTGTGGCTCGGGCTACCGATCGTGCTGGGTGCCCTGGTCCACGACATCGGGGACGCGCTGACCGTCTCGGGCTGCCCGGTACTGTGGCCCATCCCGATCGGGCGCAAGCGCTGGTACCCGATCGGTCCGCCGAAGGCGATGCGGTTCCGGGCCGGCAGCTGGGTCGAGCTGAAGGTGCTGATGCCGGTGTTCATGCTGCTCGGAGGGGTGGGGGGCGCAGCCGCGCTCAATTACATCTGAGCGGTGTCGGGGACGGCTGGACCGGCTCAGGTCGGTGTGCCTCCGCCGAAGCGCCGCTCGAAGCGGGCGATACGGCCTTCCGTATCCACGGTGCGGGCCTTGCCGGTGTAGAACGGGTGGCTCTCCGAGGAGATCTCGACGTCCACGACGGGGTAGGTCTCGCCGTCGTCCCACTCGATCGTCTGGTCGCTGGTCGCGGTGGACCGGGTCAGGAAGGCGTAGCCGGCGGCGCGGTCACGGAAGACGACCGAGTGGTAGTCGGGGTGCTTGTCCTGCTGCATGCGTACTCCTCGTGCGGTGGGTGCGGTGAAGGCGCGGCCGACGGGTCGGGGCGGGCCGTGGTGTCCGGACAGGGTGTCCGGGGCGGTTCACCCGGGAAGGGCGTCCTCGTCGACGATGTGCATCGCGGCCTCCTCTGCGGAGGCGGCCGCGCCGTCGATACCGACGTCGGTGGCGACCAGGGCGCTCTCCTCGTCCTCGTGGGCTCCCTCGTCCGGTGCCACGAGCCGGCCGGAGCGGGCGGCGCCGACCTCGTTGTCGAGAAGCTCTCCATCGGTGCCGTCAGAGTCGCCCAGACCGTCGCCGTCGGGTGCGACGAGGTCCGGCAACTCTTCCGAGAGCCGCTGGTCGAGGGTCTCGCCCTGCCGACGCTCCGCGGCCGTCACACCGGCGTGCTCCACGGCCCAGGGCCGTTCCGGAGGCGACCAGCCCCGGTCCAGGGGGTCGTCGACGCCGTCGTTCTCCAGGGTGTCCTCCGCGTCGAGGAGTCCGGCGTCGTCCTGGATCTCGGAGGCGTCGGGCTGGTAGACGTCGTCTCCCCATCCGTCGGCGCTGTTCACGGGTACCTCCAGGGGGTGACGGGCCCGTCCTCACCGCGCGGTCGGCGGTGGACCACCGTGGCACGGGGCACCGGCCGGCGGCGGGATGCGCCGGACGGTCCTGCCCGGCTGCCTTCCACGGGGGTGCCGCTCTCCAGCGTTCCACCCCCGTTCGGGAGTGCGCAACGCCAGAGCCGTGCCGGAGCGCTCGCGGCGCGGGCGGAGGACCGTCACCCGGCGCCCCTGACGCGGCGGCCCCGGCCACCTGCCGGCCGGGGCAGCGCGGGCCTCACGCCGCCGCACGACACCGGCGTCACGCCCGCCTCCCGTCCGTCGCGCGGTGGTCGGGTTGCGCCCGGCTCCCGTCCGTCGCGCGGTGGTCCGGCCACGGCCGGTTCCCGCTCGCCGGGTGGTGTCGCCGCCGCGGACGGTCCCCGTCCAGCGGGTGCCGGCCCGGCCGCAGCGAGCCTCTGCCCACTTCGTCGCGGTCCAGCTTCAGCCGGCTCCCGGACGCCGCCTGAAGGCCCGGCCGTGACCACTCCCCGTCCACCTCACGGTGGCGCGACCCCAGCGGTCCTCACCGGCGCCCACCGGCCCCCACGCGCAGTCCCGGACCACCTGCCGAGTCCCGAAACCACCCCCTCACCCGTGCCAGGACCGCCACAGGGCCGCGTAGGCCCCGTCCGCGGCCACCAGCTCGTCATGGCTGCCCAGCTCACTGATGCGGCCGTTCTCCACGACGGCGATGACGTCCGCGTCGTGAGCCGTGTGGAGGCGGTGGGCGATGGCGATCACCGTGCGGCCGTCCAGGACACGGGCGAGGGAACGTTCCAGGTGGCGGGCGGCGCGGGGGTCGAGCAGCGAGGTCGCCTCGTCGAGGACCAGCGTGTGCGGGTCGGCCAGGACCAGGCGGGCCAGTGCGATCTGCTGGGCCTGCGCCGGGGTGAGCACGTGGCCGCCGGAGCCGACCTCGGTGTCCAGGCCGTCGTCCAGGGCGCGCGCCCAGCCGTCCGCGTCGACCGCGGTGAGCGCCGCCCACAGCTCGGCCTCTTCCGCCGCACGGGCCTCCGCCGCCTGGGTCTCGGCCTCGCCCGGAGTCGCCCGACCCGTCTCGTGCCGGGCGTGGGGGAGGGCCAGTCGGAGGTTGTCGCGCAGCGAGCCGACGAAGACGTGGTGCTCCTGGTTGACGAGCGCGACGTGCGAGCGGACGCGTTCGGCGGTCATCCGCGACAGTTCCGCGCCCCCGAGGGCGACCCGGCCGTCCCGGGGCGCGTAGATGCCGGCGAGGAGCCTGCCCAGCGTGGACTTGCCCGCGCCGGAGGGGCCGACGAGGGCCAGCCGGGTGCCGGGTGCCACCTCCAGGGACACCTGGCGCAGGACGTCGACGCCCGCGCGGTAGCCGAAGTGGACCCGGTCGGCGAGCACGTCCCGCCCGTCCGGTTCCAGTCCGGAGTCACCGGCGTCGGGCTCGATGTCCCGCACCCCGACCAGCCGGGCCAACGACACCTGCGCCACCTGGAGTTCGTCGTACCAGCGCAGGATCAGGTTCACCGGGTCGACGAGCATCTGGGCGAGGAGCGCGCCCGTCGTCAGCTGACCGACGTCGATCCAGCCCTGAAGGACGAACACTCCGCCGAGCATGAGGACCGAACCGAGGACGGTGACGTGCACGAGGTTGATGACCGGGAAGAGGACCGACCGCAGCCACAGGGTGTAGTTCTCCCAGGCCGTCCACTGCTTGACCCGCAGCTCCGACAGCTCGACCCGGCGGTCGCCGAGGCGGTGGGCCTCGACGGTACGGCCGGCGTCCACGGTCTCGGCGAGGGCGGCGGCGACGGAGGCGTAGCCGGCGGCCTCCGAGCGGTAGCCGGCGGGGGCCCGCTTGAAGTACCAGCGGCACCCGACCACCAGCAGCGGTACCGCGACCAGCACGGCCGGTGCCAGCGGAGGGGCGGTGACGACGAGTCCGCCGAGCAGCAGCGCCGCCCACATCACGCCGATCGTCAACTGGGGCACGGCCTCGCGCATGGCGTTGGCGAGCCGGTCGATGTCGGTGGTGATGCGGGACAGCAGGTCGCCGGTGCCGGCTCGTTCCAGTACGCCCGGCGGCAGCCGGACCGACCGGACGAGGAAGTCCTCGCGGAGGTCGGCCAGCATCCGCTCCCCGAGCATCGCGCCGCGCAGCCGCACCTGCCGTACGAAGGCGGCCTGGACGACGAGGGCGAGGACGAACAGCGTGGCGGTGAGGCCCAGATGAAGTTCTCGGGCTCCCTCCGACAGCCGCTCCACGACGTCACCGAGGAGCCATGGCCCCACCATCGAGGCGATGGTGGCGACCGTGTTGACGGCCAGGAGCACCACGAACGCACGGCGGTGCCGGCGCAACAGTTCGGCCACGTAGGCGCGCACGGTCGCGGGGGCGCCGACGGGCAGCGTGTTCGCTGTCGTCGGTGCCGCCGGGTCGTACGCCGGTGGTGCCACGCCGATCATGCGGACTCCTCGATCTCTTGTCGTTCGTCGTCTTCGAGTGGGCGCAGTTCCTTCAGCATCCCGTCGAGCGCGGTCTCTTCCTCGGTCTCGCGGGTCACCACCGCGCGGTATCGCGGCTCGGAGTGCAGCAGCTCGCGGTGCACGCCGGCCGCCACGGCCAGGCCCTCGTGGACGAGGACGACCCGGTCGGCCCGGTCCAGGAGCAGCGGGGACGAGGTGAACATGACCGTGGTGCGTCCCGTCCGGATCTCCCGCAGGCCCTCGGCGATCCTCGCCTCGGTGTGTGAGTCGACGGCGGAGGTGGGTTCGTCCAGGACGAGAACCTCCGGGTCCGTGAACAGCGAGCGGGCCAGGGCCAGCCGCTGGCGCTGGCCGCCCGAGAGGGAGCGTCCCCGTTCGGTGATGTGGGCGTCCATCGGGCCGTCGGCGTCCAGCGAGCCCTGGACGAGGGCGTCGAGAACGTCCCCGCACTGCGCGGCCGCCAGCGCCGCCGCCGTGCCGACCTCACCCGAGGCCGGCACGTCGAACAGGTCGCGCAGGGAACCCGACAGCAGCACCGGGTCCTTGTCCTGGACGAGGACGGCCGTGCGCGCGCTGTCCAGCGGCAGTTCGTCCAGGGGGACGCCGCCGAGCAGCACCGACGGGCCGTCCTCGGAGGGGTGCCCGCCGAGACGTTCGGCCAGCCGCCCGGCGGCGTCCGGGTCGCCGCACACCACGGCGGTGAGCCGGGCGGCCGGGGCCAGCAGTCCGGTGGCCGGGTCGTACAGATCACCGCGGGGCAGGTCCGCGGCGCGTGATCCGCCCGCGTCCGTGACGCGCTCCAGCGACAGCACGCGGGCGGCGCGTTTGGCCGACGGACGGGAGAAGGAGTAGGCCATGGCGATCTCCTCGAAGTGCCTGAGGGGATACATCAGGACCATGACGGAGCTGTAGACGGTGACGAGTTCGCCGACGGAGATCCGGCCCTCGCGGGCCAGGTGGACGCCGTAGAACACGACCGCGATCAGCAGCAGGCCCGGCAGCAGGACCTGGATGGCGCTGATCAGCGACCACATGCGGGCACTGCGCACGGCGGCCTGACGGACCTCCTGGGAGGCGCGGCGGTAGCGGTCGAGGAAGAGTTCCTCGCCGCCGATGCCACGCAGTACCCGCAGGCCGGCCACGGTGTCGGAGGCCAGTTCGGTGGCGCGCCCGGCCTTCTCGCGCTGGACGTCGGCGCGACGCGTCGCGCGGGGCAGAAGGGGCAGCGCCGCGAACGCCACGACGGGCAGGCCCAGGGCGACGACGATGCCGAGGGCCGGCTGGTAGACCACCAGGCCGACGCAGACGAACACGACCGTGAGGGCGGCGGCCGAGAACCGCGAGACGCCTTCGACGAACCAGCCGATCTTTTCGACGTCGCCCGTGGAGACGGCGACGACCTCACCGGCCGCGACCCGCCTGCTGAGCGCGGAGCCCAACTGCGAGGCCTTGCGGGCGAGGAGCTGCTGGACGCGGGCGGCGGCGGTGATCCAGTTGGTGACGGCGGCACGGTGCAGGAAGGTGTCCCCGAGCGCGGTGGCGGCACCGAAGAGGGCCATCAGGCCACCTGCGAGGGCCAGCCGTGCCCCGGAGCGGTCGATGACCGCCTCGATGGCGAACCCGACGCAGAACGGCTGCGCCGAGACGGCCATGAAGTGCAGCAGGCCCCAGGCCAGGGACGTGAGCTGGCCGCCCAGTTGGTTGCGCCCCAGCCACCACAGGAATCGGGATCCCGAGCGGACGTCCGGCACACCCGGGTCTGGATACGGAAGGTCTTGGATCTGCATGACGTCCCAGTGGCTCGTGTCAGGGATGGGGGGAGGGGACCGCGGTCAGCGGCGACAGCAAACCGTGAAAGGTTCGCTTCGCAGGGTGGTCAAAATCAACCTGTTTTCCACGGCACCGCCGCCTTCACCGTCAACGTGCCACGCGACCAGCGGCACGCGGTCGGCACGACGAGCGAGCGCCACCGGCTGAACGGCTCGTCGGGTTGCTACGACCGGGCGTTGACCACGGTGCAGGGTGCGCTGGCGGAGGATCACGCGCTGCTGAGCGGCGGGCGCGGTGACCGCAGAGGCCCGCGGTGTGCGAGGCGTCACTCGTGGCGCGGCGCGTTTTACGCGCACGCAACACGGAGGTCTTCCGCGTGAGCGACTCACCCTCCAAGGTGATCGCTACGGAAGCCGCTTTCCGTATCGCAGAAGTCCCGTCCGGCCTCTGCGATTCACCGTCCCCCACAAGGAGTGCCCGTGCCGCAGTCCGTACCGTCACTGCCGCGACGCGTCGCACGCATGCTGCGTACCTCTCTCTTCGCGCAGGTGGCCTGCGCGCTCGTGCTCGGAATCCTCGTCGGAAAGCTGTGGCCCGGCGTGGCCACGGATCTCCAGCCGCTCGGCGACGGTTTCACCCGGCTCATCAAGACGATCATCTCGCCGCTGGTCTTCTGCGTGGTCGTCGTCGGCATCGCCAAGGCCGGTGACCTCAAGGCGTTCGGCAGGATCGGGCTCAAGGCCCTGATCTGGTTCGAAGTGGCGAGCACGCTCGCCCTGCTCATCGGGCTGCTCGCCGCCAACATCGTCCAGCCCGGGTCGGGGATGAACGTCGACCCGGCCACGCTCGACACCTCGGCGGTCGACGCGAAGACGGGCGGCGGTTCGCTGCCCTCGACGACCGAGTTCGTCGTGAACGCGCTGCCCACCAGCTTCATCGGCGCCTTCGCCGAGAACTCCCTGCTCCAGGTCCTCATCCTGGCCTGCCTCGTGGGCGCCGCGCTGCTGCACCTCGGGCACGCCAAGGTGCCTCAGGTGCTGCCCGCCATCGAGCAGGCCCAGGAGATCATCTTCGCGATCGTCGGCTTCGTGATGCGGCTCGCACCGATCGCGGTGTTCGGCGCGATGGCCGTTCTCATCGGCCAGTACGGGCTCGGCGTCATCGAGACGTACGCCAAGCTGATCGTCCTCTGCTACGCGGCGGCCGCCCTGTTCGTCGCGCTGCTCGCCGTCGCGCTCAAGGTGTTGACCGGTCTGAGCCTCTGGAAGTTCCTGCGCTACATCCGCGAGGAGATGCTCCTCGCGCTCGGCACCGCCTCCACCGAGTCGGTCATGCCGCGCGTGATGCAGAAGCTGCGCAAGGCCGGTGCCCGCGACGACGCCGTGGGTCTGGTGCTGCCGACGGGATACTCCTTCAACCTCGACGGAGCCTCGCTCTACCTGTCCATCGGCACGCTGTTCATCTCGCAGGCGGTGGGCGTGGACCTCAGTCTGGGGCAGCAGATCACCGTGGTCCTGGTGCTCATGCTCACCAGCAAGGGCATGGCGGGCATCCCCGGTTCGGCCTTCCTCGCCCTGTCCGCGACCGCTTCGTCCCTGGGGGCCATCCCGGCCGGTGCCGTCGCCCTGCTGCTGGGCGTGGACCGCATCATGGACTCGATGCGTGTCGTCACGAATCTTCTCGGCAACTGCGTGGCGGTCTTCGCCGTGTCCCGCTGGGAGGGCGCGCTGGACATCGAGCGGGCGAAGAAGGCGCTGAACGGCGAGGACGTGTCCGGCCCGGACGAGGCCGGGGAATCCCTTGGCCTCGGCATCCGGGGCACCTCCGCTCAGGCGAAGGACACCCCCGCCGCTCCGGGCGCCGAGGCCGCCCCCGGCACCCCGCCCACGTCGGACGAACCTCCGAGCCCGGCCGTCCCGGCACAGCCGGCGTCCAAGGAACCCGCTGCCGGGGCCCACTGACGCGACCCGGTCGTCAGAACGGGCCGCCGGGCCCCCGCCCACCCCCCCCCGCGGCCCGCCGGCCCCG
>NZ_JBHXHX010000018.1:0-126846 GCF_042723915.1 Streptomyces sp. NPDC058335
GCTCCCCCCGCGGGCCCCCCCGCTCTCCCCGCGTGCCGGGTCCCCCCCCCCCGATGACACAGCAACCGGGGGGGCGCCCCCCCCGGCGGCCCGCCGGCGGGCCCCCACCACGTCGAGCGGATGTCCGTCGCTGGTCGCTCAGCGGTCGGAACAGCGGAGGTCGCCACGACGAACCAGGCACTGCCGTCCCTGGTCGCCATGCGATACATGCCGACCAGGCCTTTGGCCACACGCCGATCGGAACCGCCCAGGCTGTCCTGCCCATGATCGCGGGACTGATGCTCACCCCCACCCTGGCCACCAGCGTGCTCGCATCTCGGCCTGGTGCTGCCCCCGTCCCCGGCCATGAGCCTGGGCACCTCCGGCATCTCCGCCGAGGACTCCGGAGGCGCCCCCGCCGCCACCACTTACCTGACCGGCAAGGCCCCCTGCGACCCGGCCGTCGCGGCCCAGGCCGCATGGAGAACTACTCCACCTCCTGGTCACCTGCGCCCCTGCTCCTCCGCCGCGGCAAGGTCGACGCAGCCCGGCGCCGGGCCGGTGGTGCCGATGAAGAGGGTGCCGAGGACCCCGGCCCGCCCCGGTTGCCCTGAGGCGGTCCCGCACGGCCGCCCTCCCCGAGGATGTCGACCCAGTGCCCCGGCGACCACGCGCCGTCCTTCCGAGGCAGGCGCTCCAGACCGGCCACAACGTCGGGCTCCTCCGCCATCTCGTCGAAGGCTGAGCGTTGTCACCGGAGGCCGATGGCCGGTAGGTGACTGTGGCGCCGGACTGATCACGTCGAGCTGAGGGTGACTGCTTTTCATCCTCCGGGCATGAACGGGCCGGTCGCGGGGGCTACGCATGTGTCGACGACGGTCTCCTCGCCGGCCGCCGAGCCGTCCAAGCAGAGCCGTCCGCCTCGGTCGCGCAGGTCGAGGAAGAACCGTGTGGCCGTACCGGACCGCCCGAGGTCGTGAATGCGCTCGTCGACATAGCCGAGGTCGTTCAGGGTCGCCCTGACCTCGGCGGGGGTGGGATCCGTCAGGTTCCAGAGCGCTTGGGTGATGCGCTCTTCATGGAGGGCGCCGGCGCACCGGTCGCGAGCGTTCAACTCCACCTCCGGCCCGGTGGTGGGGGCCATGGGCTCGATCGCGTCGCTCGGCGCTGTCCCAGCCGAACCGGGCGGCAGTGTCTGCGCCGGACCGGACGGCGGCGCCTCCGGCGGGGCGCTCGAGGGACACGACTGCGCGACGTCACTCAGCATCTCGGTGAAGGACGCGCTGGACCGGGCCCCGACCGTGTCAGCAGGCTTGCTCTGCGGTCCGCCCGCGCTCGTCTCCTCGCTACCGCAGGCAGTGAGCGCAAGAGCGGCGAGAGCAGTCACCGTGAGCGTGAGTCGCGGGCGGCGCGGGGAGCGGCCAACCGTGCTGTTCCGGGCGGGAGTTCGTCTCATGCGGCCAAGTCTCCGATCGAGCCGCCCCATGCACGTGAGCACCCGTACTCACGTCAGCAGGAATACGCACTCAAACTTCGCTGTGACGTGACCGACCTTCGGTGAGACACGACAACAGTGGCGGCTGCCGTCCGCCGCTGGGTACCCGACGAGGGAGGTGACGGGTCGGGGCCAGGTCGAGGAGCGCCTCGACCTGTGAGCGTCCAAGGACAAGCATCCCCTGAACCTCCCCGTCGCAGCCCACCCCCGTGAAGGGCCGCTCGGGCGAAAGCATGAACACACGGCAGCCCTCTCCGCCCCGACACGATGCCCCTGCCTTGGTGCGTCGACCGCCCGGGGTCCGCTCGCAGCACACGCGTAACGCTGGTCGCGGCCGTGGCCGTGACGGCGAACTGATGTGACGAGATGGGTTTGGGGGCGTTCGGGTGGTCCGCCGCAGGTTGTGCAACTGGCGACCGCGCAGGTCGCCTCCTGGACACCGAGCGAACGGCGAATGCTGGAGGTTGCATGCAGGAATGGACGTACTCACCGACCGCCGTGACGGTGCCTCAGCTGATTCTCGACCCCTACCGCTGCGGCTTCGACGCGCATACGACCCTGAACGGAGCGGAGACGGGAGGGCAGTGGGGCGACGAGGACTGGCGCGTGCCGCCACAGGCGCGGACCGAGGAGGAGGCATCGTGGCGTGTTCTCGATCCGGGCACGCGGCCGCCTGTGGCGCTGGCTCCGGCCGACCGTCGCCGGCTCGAACTGCACGCGGCACTCGTCCGAGCGGGAGTCGCGCCCGCGCCCGGAGACCTGCACGCCGTGGAAGTGCTGAGCATCCTCGACGACACCGTCAACGACGCCGTCCGACGCTGGATCGCCGCGTACTGACAGGAGGGCGAGCCGCGGGGCAGGACCGGCCGGGCGGCGACCCTCCCTTCGGAGGAGTTCGGCGCTGTCTGCGACTGCTGGTCGCAGTCCAGGGTGTTCGGGGACGCGGTGGCGGCGCTGACGACGGCCGCGACGCCCTTGGCGACCGGACCTTGACGGACGCCCGATCCGAGGTGTTCCCCAGCCTGGTGCAGTTGCCCGTGTGCGGCGAGTGCCCTCTGCGGTGGTCCCGCGGCCGGGGGTCAGGCGGTGGAGCAGAGCAACGCGGGGTCGGCGGGGACCGTGGAGCAGGGCGCGGTCACGTGCGTGGAACAGGTGGTGGGGACGGTGACCGCGGCCTGTGATCGGTCTTGCACGAAGACGACCAGGCACAGCACGGCGAATCGTGCGATACCGGCGAGCGCGGAGGCGGACAGGTAGACGGCCTGCTCGAGCATGGCGCTGGGCGCTGCCACCAGCTGCTGCAGGACAAGCATGGCCGCGCAGGTCACGGTGTAGGCGGCCGCCGCGGACCCTGCCGACTGTGCATGTTGGCGCCGGGTCGCGGGCCCGCCCCCGCCGAAGGTGAAGCGGGCGTGCAGCTCGGTGGCGAGGAGCGTGGAGGCCACGGTGATCACGGCGTTGGCCAGGACCCAGGGAATCCACGAGGCGAGGGCTGCCACGGCGAAGCCGGAGGTGAGGCCCACCGCACCGCCGAAGAGTGCGAAGCGGGCGAAAGCGGTGACGGCGCCGGGTGATGGCTGCCGCCTGCTCTGCGCTGTGTGCATGATCCGGCCTCCCCCATTGGTCGCTCGCTCCAGGAGCGGGCACAGCCCGGCCTGTGAGGCCTTCCGCTCGGTGTTTCTTGTTGTGGAAACGCTACGTTGCGTTCAGGGTTCGTGCAATGTATTTATCGCGCGAAATCTATAAAGACGCAGTTAGGAGCAGTGGAATCGTTGCAATGGTTTGGCGGGAACGCAATGAGATTACTCGGTTCGTTGCAATGAAATGAGAGTGAACGCTATAAGGACGTCTCGCGGATCGAGGCCGGGGACACCGTCAGCGTCTCCCGCGCCGACGGCACAAGGCGGTGCCCCACGAAGAAGGACTAGGGAACACCACGCACCCCGAGCTGCGCCTGATCGCCTGCGGCGGGTGACCTCACTGAGGTCATCGGCCCGACAACATCCGCCATAGCGCCCGCTCAGCCTGCCGCTCCCCGGCGTGAGCAGCAGCGTTCGACGACCGCCGCAGCAGGTCGATCGCGGCAGAGACGGCCGACGCCGCCCGGCAACACACCCCGGGCCCAGGGAGATCAGCCGTGACCTCCCCGAGGGCCCGGCCCGAGGGGCGCAGCGTCCAGCGACATCGCGGTCCCGCCGTCACGCGGGTGCCGGCTGCGAGCACCCGCACAGCACAGTGGCCACCTTCCGCGTCAACTTCGCTCCATGCGACGGAGGTCAACTTTCCAGCGCGTCGACGTCGTCGCACAGCCGGGCGCTCAGCCCCGCTTCCAGGGTGCGCATGGTCGGGGCCCGGCCCCGGAGACCGGCCTCCATCAGCCGGAGGCCAACGCCCTGTACCCGTCCGGCCCGGGGGTTGCAGGCTGCTTCCTCCGTGCTGCCGATCTCTTCCCTACCGGATCGCTAATCTGGTCGGGTCGTCGATGGGTACATGGGGGAGTCGTGGCTGAAGAGGTTCTCGAATACGCCGTTGAGAGCTGCGTCGAGTGGAACGCGGCCATGGCGACGTCCGCGACCGTGCGGGTCGAGCCCGACGAGACCGCCCCCGAGGTCATCCTCGTCGCCGGGACCTGCCCCCGCTGCGGCCATGCCTTCGCCCACGCCGAACCTCTCGTCAGCTACCGCGCGATCAACCGCGACGACCCCCTGCGCCCCGGAATCGGTGCCTTGCTGCGTGACGCCGCCCGCCGTGCGACGGCGGCGAACCGCTCGTACGACGTCTTCGGCTCGTGCAGCTGCCGCGTTCCGCACCCGGGCTCGCCGGAGGGTGCGACCGGCTGCGGCGCGTCCTGGTCCCTGCACGTCGAGTGGGGCACCTGACCGATGGCCGTCCGAGTCACACCCGGCCCGACGGACCCTTCGGAGGACCACACGCTCTCGGAGGCCGTCCGAGCCCGCACGGCCGACGAGCTGCGCGAGGTGCGAGAGGTGGCGGCCAACTGGCGTACGGCGCTGGCGGCCATGGTCACTCTGGTCACCGCGGTCTCGGTGATCCGCGGCCGGGACACGATCGTCGGTCTCGCGTCGGGAGCCCGGGTGCTCGTCGGGGTTCTCCTGCTGCTGGCGATCGTCGCGGCATCCGTGGGCGCCTTCCTGGCCTCCCGCTCGGCGTTCGGGCTACCGAAGGCGGAGCGGACGGTCCTGCGGCTCACCGATCTGGTGGCCGCCGAACGCGCCCGCGTTCACCGTGCGGTCCGCGACCTGCGTGCGGCGATCGTCCTGACCTTCGTCACCCTCGCGCTCATCGTCGCCGCGGTGGGCGTGGTCTGGTACGGGCCCGCCGCCTGACCGCTGGTTCAGTCCTGCCACTGCCCCAACGGCCGCAGTCCGGCTCGATGCGCTGCCAGAAGGCGTGGCCGCAGATCGTGCCAGAGCATCTCCACGGCCTGCTCCATGTTCTCACCGAGCCCGATCGCGGCTTCGATCTGAGGCGTGCTGTGACGACTCAACACATGGCGCAGAATCATGCGCCGCAGCACGGACGGTGGATGGGTGCCGGCTTCGGCCGATGTGTTCTCGTGGCCGTGGCGAAGCACGTTGATGGCGCGCTCGATGACGTGCGTCATGGTGAAGTAGAAGTCCGCCCCCAGGAAGCCGATCGGAACGTCGTGGCCCCGGGACTGACCCGCGGCGATCGACAGCGTGAGGCCCTGGGCATCCGCTTCGATCTCCTCCTGGTTGTTCCAGGCCAGCTCCTCCGGATCGGCCAGGTCCGGACCGCCGAGCCAGACCGCCGGGCGCCGTCGGCCGAGATGGCCCTTGAGGATGTGCCCGTACTCGTGCCCGAGCGCGAACAACTGGACGGAGTCGCAGAGCATCTGGGCCCAGGTGTTGCGCACACGGTCCTGCATGTACTGCGGCGCGTTGTACGGCACACCCGTCTCCAGGTACGCGGCCACCAGCTCACCGAACCGCCGCGCCGACTCCGGATGACGCTCGAGTCGTTCGCGGACCTTCGCGGGTTCGAGCTCGAAGGCCGCCCCGCCGTCCGGGGTCCGACGAAACGGCAGCACCTCCGCCACAGCCTTCGCTGCCAGATAGGTGAACCCGGAGAACTCCGACTCGAACAGCACCAGATGCTCGCCGGTGCCGGGCACGAGGAGAGTGATGACATTTACCCGTCCAGTGGGCAGAGTACCGAGCAGCGGACGCTCCGGGACCCGCCACCCCGCGATACGGCCAGCCCGCTCCAGACTGTCGGCCAACTTGTGGAGGGACTGCATCGTGCGCGCGTTCTCGTACTTGCTCACGGTCATGCCGCGCAGTCGCTGCTCGTTCTCGTACAGCCCTTCGCGCAGCCTCTCGAGCTCTTCGGAGCTGACCAGCGCGGCCTGCCTTCGCAGCAGATCCTCGATGATCCGCTCGGCCTCCGCGTCGTCCGCGGCCGAGGGCGGTCTCGGCGTGAGGTCCATGCCCTCCCAGACGTTCTCATGCATACGGTCCAGAAACTGCCGCGCCTGCTGCGAAGCCACGTCTTCTCTCTCCCCGTGCCAAGCCGGAACCCACGTTCTCATAACGGCATTGGCGCGAAAAGTAGTGGGTCAGCGCGCCGGTCGGCCCAGGTGGCGAGACACCCAGTGCAGGGCCGCGGGACGGGCCGCCGGCTGATCGATGGCCTTGGCTTCTCAGCGGACCGATCGTGGTGGTCTGGGACAATCTCAACACCCACCTGGCGGCCGGGCTGAAACGGTACGAGGCCGCACACGACTGGCTCACCACCGTCCACCTCCCGCCGTATGCACCCGACCTGAACCCCGTCGAGGCCGTCTGGTCACCGGTACGCCGCGCCGTGTTCAACACCGCCTTCGACACACCCGATGACCTCGACCGTGTCCTCCGCCGGGAGTTACGGAGCATCCAGCTCCGGCCACACCTGATCGACGGCTGCCTCACCGCGGGGTTGCTGCTCAGGCGTGGGCGTCGTCGTATGCCGGCGCGGCTTCTCTCAGGGTGCACGGGCAGGGCGCTCGGTGGAGTGACGCGTCCTGAGTGGCGTGTGCCGGGCCTGCGGCCTGGTCGGCCCAGGTGTCTGCTCGGCGCATGAGAGCGCGGGGCAGTGCGGGTCGAGGCACGTGAACCGACGCAGGGCGGCTCGGTGGGGGCACCCGTGGGCGGAACTGCGGCCTGCTGCGCCGCAGCCCCGCCTCGGGCGGTCAGCTTTGGCGCTTGGTCTGTGTCCGCTCCGCGTCGGTGGGCTGTCGGCCGGCTTCGTCGACGACGGCGTGTTCCAGCTCGGCCACGCTGGACAGCAGGGTCCCGGCCTTTCCGTATGGGGCGTCCTTGGTCAGGTAGCTGCGGGAGCCCAGGAAAGAGAAGTCCTTCTCGTCGAAGACCCACTCGGTCCGGATGCTGTACCGCGTGTCGTCGCGCGCGATACCGAGGCCCTTGCGGCCGATCGCGTCGCGGGCCTGAGGGGCCGGGGTGACACCCGGGATCTTCGCCGCGGCCCGGTAGAGGGCGGCGGCCGTACGGGGCGGCATCACCCCGCCGAGCAACGATCCGATCTGCTCGAACACCGCCTGATCACGTTCCCGTCCGTCGGCCTGCGGGGTCTTGGAGTACAGATAGGTCAGCAGCTTGACGGGGTCGGCGGGCAGCGAGCTGAGCCAGCGGTAGGTGGGCCGGTTGATACCGGCGGGTGTGCCCTCGGTGTCACCGAGTTCGGCGTTGATGGGCAGCGTCTCACCGTCCTCCCGGACCAGGCCGAGCTTCCGCAGGGGCCCCGGTTCCTCAGCGGCCCACACCTCACGGTCCATCAGCGGGCTGAGGACAGCCTTCCCGCTGGTCAGGTCGGCTCCGCGGGTCTTCTCCCTGGTGTAAAGGAACTGGTCGTCGCGCACCGTGGGGCCGACGCGCGTCTCCGTGGCATCGGAGATCCGGTCCAGGAGCGCGGCCGCGGGCTGCATGTCCGTGGCCGCACGGTGCGACGCGGTGCCGGCGGGCGCCGGGTCACCGCCGGTCAGCGCGATCCCCGCGGTCACCGCGCAGGCCAGGGCCAGAGCGGTCGCCGGCGCCAGGACCGCGGGCCGCAGCAGTCGGCGGACCGGCCCGGTACGGGCGAGCTGGTCGTGGTCGATGTGGTGCATCAGAAGGTCCCTGTGACGAAGGTGCTGCTCGTGCGGAAGGTCCCAGTCGGCCGGGGCCGGGAGCAGGCGGGCGATCTCCTCGCGGTCGCCGCGCCGCTCCGGGGAAGCGCCGGTGGTGTCGTCGTTCATGTGAGCCCCTCCCGTACGGGCAGGGCCGCGATCGCGGCCGCACTTGTCATCTCTCCGCGGGCGGCTGGTGGTTCCCGGTCTTCTTCCGCGAGGTGAGCGAGCTTCTTGCGGGCACGCGAAAGGCGGGACCGTACGGTTCCGACGGCGATGCCCAGCGCTTCGGCCGTCTGCTGGTAGTCCAGGCCGGACCACACGCACAGGGCCAGCACCTCCCGCTCCTGGCGCCGCAGCCGTCCCAGCGCGGTCTGTACGGCAAGCAAGTAGCGTGCGTCGTCGATGCGCCCGATCGTCCGAGGCGCGAAGTCCTCCTCCACACGTGGCTGCGGCTGACGCGCCAGGAACAACTGCCGTCTGCGGACTCCCCGGCGGGCGTTGTCCGCCTTGTGGGTGGCGATGCCCAGCAGCCAGGGCAGCAGGGAGCCGCCGTCCTCCTGCACCCGCTCGCGGGTGCGCCACGCGGTCAGGAACGTGTCGGACATGATCTCTTCGGCTGTCGACCAGTCGCCCGTCAATCGCAGCCCGTGGTTGTAGACGGCGCGGGCGAACTGCTCGTACAGCAGGGCGAACGCCTCTCGGTTCCCCTCGCGCACACGGCGGCGCACATCGTCTTCTGAGTCCCTCACGACCACTTCTCTCCGCGACACGGGAGGAGTTCCTGTGGCCTGTGTCACGAACCGCAGCGAACGCAACGCCGTAGTGCCCACGGCGCCCGCCGAGCTGACGCTGCCCCCATGGCCTTGATCAGGTGCTGACCGTGCCGACCTGCATGACGTCCTCCGCCTCGCCGCCACTCCGGTTACGGAACGGGCGGGCGGCGAAACTGACGTCGAGGCAACGCTCCATGGCCGTAAGCCGTCTCGTCAACCGAGATGGGGCTGAGTCGGTGCCCATCAGGAACGGAGCAAAACGTGTTGATCGGCTTGCTGACCGCCGTTGCGGCATCCGTCTGTTACGGCACAGGCTCAGTCCTGCAAGCCATCGGGTCCCGCAGGTCCGCGCGGAGCGGTGCGGCCACCACTGCCAGCACCCAGTACGGGGGGCCCAGCCTCTCCTCCACCGCGAAGGCCGCGATGACCTGGGAATTCGTCGTCGGTACCGTCCTGGACTTCGTGGGCTTCGCACTGGGTGCACTGGCTGCTCGGCTACTGCCCCTGTTCCTCTCGCAAGCCGTCATCAGCGCCAACCTGGTCATCACCGCCGTGCTGAGCGTCAGGCTCCTCCGAATCCGGCTGACTCGCGCCGAGTGGACGTCCATCGGCGTGGTCTGCGGGGCGCTCGTTCTGCTTGCGACGGCGGCGGGGGAGGAAGGCAGTGGACACGGCATCCCGCTCGCCACGCACTGGTGGCTCCTGGCGATCTCGCTTGCTCTGATGGTGGGCGGCACGCTCGCGGTACGCCTCCTCGGTCCCCGCGCCGCGATTCTTGCCGGACTGCTGTCCGGACTCGGTTTCGGTGCGCTCGGCGTGGGCGTCCGCGTCCTGAACGGTGTTACCCCCTTCGATCCGGCCGCCATGCTGACGGATCCCGCCCTGTACGCGATCGTGACGGCTGGCGTAGGTGGGATGTACCTGCACACCGTCGCCTTGCAGATCGGTTCGGTCAACGGGGCCACGGCGGCCCTGGTCGTCGGCGAGACCGTGTTGCCCGGCGCAATCGGCGTGCTGTGGCTCGGTGACGCCTCACGGGCTGGTCTCGCCTGGATGGCGATGCTCGGCTTCGTCCTGGCGGTGGCAGGCGCGGTCGCGGTGGCATGGTTTGGCGGGCCTGCGGCGCACGTGGAGGAGCAGCCGCAGCAGGCGGCAGAACTGACTCCCACGGGCTGAATACCCGACTCACCAGCACATTGACGGCCGGGTGCTGTTCTGCAGCCCGACCGAGCCCGGTCGCCGCGCAGACATCACCCACGCCCGCCGGTCCGGGCTGGTCAAACTGCTCATCTCAAGCGGCCATCGCCCAGGACGCCACCGTCCGTTTTCCCACCATCGTCTGGTGCAAGACCGCCCACGCGCCGGCCTCTCCTACGACACCCTGCGTGCCGTGGCCCTTCTGCTCCACCGCCGATCCCGCCATCACCCGCGTCCCGTGCCTGCGCGGTCTGGAAGAGCGCGACCTGCACACCCAACTCGCCGGCACCTGGCGCCGTTCGCCCGCAAGGCCTGGGCCGACCTGCAGCACCCCGAGGACGGCGCAGTCCACCTCCGACCACCACCACTACCCGAACATCTGGGCCCTCACCGGCCGATGACCGACGCCGACTTCCTCCCCCTGGAGGAGCCCCAGGACACCAACCCGGTCGTCGAACGGATCGTGGCTCAGGCGATCCACCGCCGGCCGCCGGACACGGGTCGGACTGGATGTCGCGTTCCGGTGGAAAGCCCAGCGGTGACCGAGAGTGCGAGCCAACCGCCGAGCACACGTCCAGCCCGGGGCTCTCCTCGGCCACTCAGCGTCCGGGGCGTCGGTGTACCGGAACAGACGCGTGGGGTGGGCGGTGTCTACGCGGTGCGTTCAGGCGCCTGCGGCGGGATCCCAGCGGTTTGGGTCGTACGGGATCCTGGCCGGGGGCTTCAACGCCTCTTCTCTCGTTACCCGCGCGCCCGTCGAGTCGCGGTAGATCATCTCGCCGTTCACCTTGTCGACGGAGTAGCCGGTACTCCGGTATCCCTCGTGGTACGTGCTGGGATTGAACAGCTTGTTCTCATCGACCTGATGGAATTCCACGTGAGCCCCTTCGGGGAACCACTCGGGCTTCTCCCTGGCGATTTCCTCCAGGATCTCCGGAACGGCCTGGATCAGGTCGAAGGCGACCCCCAGGCGCCCAGCCAAACCCTCGACGAGGGAGGGGCCTCTACCGCGGCTGACCTTGGGGACGGCTCCGGGCGCCGAGGACGACTTGCCCGCCGCCTTGGGTGCTGTGGCCTCGCCGACCCCTCCCGCCTTGGGTGACGCCGCCTCACCTGTGCTCGCCGCCTTGGGTGACGCCGCCTCACCTGTGCTCGCCGCCTTGGGTGACGCCGCCTCGCCCGTGCTCGCCGCCTTGGGTGACGCGCCCTCGCCCGTGCCCGCCGCCTTGGGTGGCGCCACCTCGGCCGTGCCCGTCCCTGTCTTCCCGGCCGGAGCCGGTGCGAGGGTCTCCGGCCCGATCGCTTTCGGCGGCTTGAGGGGCGGGGCGCCCTTGGATGCCGCGGGTGCTTTGGGTACGGCCGGCTTTTTGGAGGTGCCTCCCGCCTTGGGTTTCGTGACGGCTGCCTTGCCCACCTTGGATGCGGGAGCAGGAGGGCTCGCTCCCGCCGGCACGACCTTTCCCTTCTCGCCGATGACGAAGACGTCGCCTTCATTGAAGGGCACCGTGTGCTTCTGGATGTCCCTCATATCCTTGAGGGAGAGTTTTCCGCCTTTGCTGCGGACACGATCATTGATCATCTTGTGCCATCGGTTATGGGCAACGTTCTTCATCAAGACCAGGTTGCCGGGGTCGTTGGGAAACCTGGTCGGGAACCGGTGCGCGAATTCCAAGGGGGTGATGTGGTGGACCTGATACCCCGCCCCGGGCTGCAAGCCCTTCCCCATCGTCGCCGTGCGCCACTGGTACCTCGCGTCCGAGCGCAGTCGGTCCTTCATGCCCTTGGTGAGCTTCCTTCCCTGGGCGATCTGCCGCCTGATCTGGGCCCTTTCCTTGCTGGTCAGGGGGTTGTCGAAACCGCCGACGCCGGGCGAGACCGTCTGGGTCGCCGGAGCCGAGGCCGCCACGGCGGTCTGAGGCGCCCTGGCGATGCCCACGGCCGAGCCCTGGCTGACCGGGGCGGGGCCGAGCCCGTCGGCCCAGCGGGAAGAACCATCACCGGCAGCCCGTTCATGGCTGCCCGAGCCGGCGGGCGCGGCCCCGCCAAGAGCCTGCTGGACCGTGTGGATCAGCTCATGGGCGATCAGCGCCCGGCCCGCGGTGTGCTCGGGCCGGTACTGGCCCGGCCCGAAGACGATGTTCTGCCCGACCGTGTAGGCCCTGGCGCGCAGGGCGTTCGCCGATGCAGCTGCTGCGGGGGAGGTGTGGAGCCGGACCCCCGACAGATCGGCGCCGAGATGCGATTCCATCTCCGCCCGCAGCGACGGTTCGAGCGCGTGCCCGTCGGACGAGGACGCGTCCGGCGCGGTGCGGGCACCTCGCGCCCCCCGGGCCTCTCGGTTCAGGTACGCGCCGACGGCACGGTTGCCTGCGCCAGACGCGATCAGCCGCGCCAGCTCGTCCGGCCACCGTTCCCGCTCGTCCACCTGGGGCCCCGTCGGTGACGGCCTGCCGTGGGAGGCGCCGGCCTGTACGTCTGTGAGTCGTATGTGCTCGGCCATCAGGATTACCCGCTTGCGTCGGGGCCGATGGAATGAGTCCTCTACAGTTTAGTGCCGCCTGCCGGGGCCCGCTCTGCCCGTGGGTGCCGGCGGTGACCGTGCGGGGGATGTACCCGCGCAGCCCGATGAGTGCCCCCGGGCGCCGGCCGTTGAGGCCCACCTCGACAGGCCGGCCCGCCCCCGCATCCCAGCAGGAAGCGGCCGACTGGCCGGAGCCGGGGAGAAGCGGACAGTCTCGTTCCGTCCTTTGTGGTCAGGGAGCAGCGCCAGGGGCGACGCCGTCGACGACGTGGTCCCGGCGGGTGGTCGGTTCCGGGGCCAGCAAGTCCTCCAGGACCCGGATCGCCCCGCCGGTCCGCAGCAGCCCGTCCCGTGTCGCCGCCTCGTCCCGCATCAACTGCTGCAGCTGTGCCTGACCGCGCTGGTAGTCCCGCCTGAGTTCGGCGAGCCGCCCGCGCATCATCTCCTGTACGTCACTCGTCTGCTGATCGCTCATGGTGCAGCTTCTCTCTGTGCTTCACGAGACCGGCGCTCTCTGGCTGGCCGTGCTCCGCGGGGTGCAGGTAGTAGCCGCGGTCCACCAGCGGCTTGTCCTCCTCGACGGCGATGCGGTGGGCCTCGGCCCAGGCGTCCTGCCGCACCCCCGTGACCTGCCAGCAGACCTTGACGCCCGGCTGGTCGGTGCGCAGCGTGAAGCGGTTCTCCTTGATCTCCTCCGTCACTGCTGCGTGGGCCAGGGTGCCGACGGGGGTGAGCTGGTAGCGGAAGTCGCGGTTGATGGTCTCGAAGTACTCGGGGAGTACGACGGTCGCCTCGCCCTCCTCGTCGGTCTCCACCACCCCGTGGTAGAGGTTCGCCATGTCCGGGGACTCGACGAAGGAGTGGCACAGGTACTTGTTGCCGGGGTCCGAGGGGTGGTCGATCCTGAATCCGCCGCCCGCCTTGTCCACTCGGCCCGCCACACGCGCGTTGCCGTTCACGTCGAGCTTCTCCTGAGGGCTGATGGTCCCCAGCCCGAACAGGTCGTGCCCACCGCTGACGGCGACGACGTTGCCGCCGCTCTGGAGGGCAAGGACGCCGCCGCCCGTGTCGAAAACGGTCGAACCGAACAGGTGCAGCACGCCCGGCGCGTCCCGGCTACCGAAGTGCCGGTCGAACACGGCCTCCCCGGTGACGGACAGGCCGTTGCGGCAGGACACCCGCCCCGTCCCGGTGTCCATCACCATCCCCCAGCCGGCCCCGGTGTTGCCCCAGAAGCCGACGCTCGTGTCATTTTCCATCCCGACGAACGCGCGGTCCTCCCCGGGCGCCATCTGGTGGAACCAGATGCCGGCCGAGCTGTCACCGGACCTCTCCCGCACTCGCATCCGTCCCCGGACGTCGAGCGCGTCGCCCGAGTTGAGCCCGATCGAGAGCCTGTCCTCGCCGGACCACAGCCGGGCGGCTCCGGCGAAGGCGTACCAGACCCAGCGCTCCCCGGCGCCGGGGTTCTCGACGAAGTCCCCGAGACCGCGGTCCGCGAAGGAGTATCCGCCCCCACCGCCGCCCGAATGCAGACCCGTCCCGTCCACGTGGACGGCCGCCCGCGGGCTGTCGGCGGTCGACACGGCGAGGCTCTGCAGTCTCGCGTCCGTCGCGGCCAGTGTGCCGGCGCGCACGGTGTTGCCGACGTCGACCTCTCCGGGGACGGTCATGGAGCCTTCGGAATCGACGACCACGAGGTCGGCCTCGTCGCTCTCGTTGGTCAGGTGCCACGCCCCGTCGTCCCCGATGAGCATTCCGTAGGCCGGGCCGACGTCGTCGTTCTCGAGCTCGACGCCCAGCCCCGCCGTGGGCGAGGTGATCCGCAGTCCGTGTCCGGAGTCCCCGTCCGTGTGGATCTCCAGCATCCCGTCGGGCGTCTCCGTACCGATCCCGACCCGCCCGGTCGCCGTCACCGAGAGCGGGGTGAGCTCGCGGCCGTCCGTCTCGGGCACGGTGAGGTCCAAGCCCCCACCGCTTCGGGCGCGCAGTTCCGCCGTCGCCCCCTGGCCGACCCTTGTGACGTCCTCCGACGTCACCCGCGGGCAGTGCAGCTGCACCCGCTCCGTGGGTACGCCCACCGCCCGCCGTGGCCCCGGGGCCAGGGCTGTGACGGCGCCGGCGGCGTCGAGGGAGACCTCGGCGAGCACCACCTGCCGGCCCAGGCCCTCGAAGCCCTCGACCGGCAGCAGCCGCAGCCACGGGGCGTGCAGTCGGAAGAGACGGGTTTCACCGACGACCTCACGCCACGTCAGGGTCAGCCAATGCCTGCCCTCGGCGACTCCGGCGGTGTCCAGCCGAAGGCCGTCGGCGCCCACGTTCACGGTGGGGACGTCCAGCACCTGCTCCGGACCGGAGGCCCGGTCCACCACGGCGACCCCGCCCGCCGCGAGCACGGTGGTACGGCCCGCGGAGTCGAGCGTGGTGCCGGGCCGGACGGTCACCCCCGGCTGTCCCGGCGTCGCCTCCACCTCCAGACCCGCGCAGACGCCCCAGGTGTGCAGGGCGGACCCGCGTGCTTCGTCCAGCGGCCGGTAGTAGTCGTCCGTGTCCACCAGCGTCTCCGCCCGGACCGTGCCGCCACTGCGGGCACTGCCGGTGTCGAAGTTGAAGTACTCCGTGCGTTTGACTGCCATGCTGCTCACCGCTCATCGCTGCTAGGGCTCGGTCATGGTCACTTCGCTGAAGCGGCAGTGGGCGGGCATGTGCTGCCGGACGATGGTCTTGATGGTGCCCACCGCCTGGCTGAGCTCGCGTCGCTGCTCCACGGGGTCCGCCGAGAGCTGTGATCTCGAGAAGTGGATGACCACGTTGATGTCGAAAGGCCCGAACCGGGACCGGTAGCCGTCGAGGCGGACTCCCGATGACTCGATCTGGCCGGGGTCACAGATGATCAGATGCCCGCCGTGCGCCGTCATTCCGGTGGGATTGACGAAGTTCCCGGGCTCGGTGACCCGGAGCGTGCCGCCCGCTGCCTCGGGTGCCGTCTCCACGCGGACGACGACGGCCGGGCGGGCGGTGTGCAGGATGAACGGGTGCTCGGTGGCCGAGGGCCAGAAGGGACGGAGCCCGGCGTCGAGCACGTAGAGGCCATCGGCGTCCGTGCGGGCGACCGCCGTGGGCGCGACGAGCGGGTTCTGCGGCGGCAGCAGCCGGGTGTGCGTCCACTCGGCGTCGGAGCTCTCGCCGCGGACGATCCGCACCAGGTTGCCGCCGCCGGAGTCTTCCAGTGGCAGCGCCTCGCGGTCGCCTCCGTCGCCGACGACGAGCGCGCCGTCGTGATCGACGAACAGCGACAGGGGCTCCCTGACGAAGGCCGGGTCGAGGTCCTTGACCGTCACGCTCAGGGGAGCGGGCCGGACCACGAACACCTTGGGCCGGGCCACCTCCTCCGGCTGGAGTCCGCGGTCCAGGACCAGCAGGTCGCCCCTCCCATCGACCGCCATCGCCAGTCGGAACCCCGAGCCCGGCGAGAGCCTGGTCAGCTCCGTCACCGTCTCCGCCGTATATGGGCTCGGCAGGGCGAAGATCCGGCCGGTGCTGTCCAGGATGTACAGCGTCTCCGGCCGCCCGTCCCGCGCGGGGGCCACGGTCACGGCGATGATCTGACCGAACGTCTGCGCAGGCGCGAGCGGGCGGGGGAGCGGCTGACTGCCGTGGAGGTCCGGTTGCCCCGTCGTCGCGTCGAGCCGCCACACCCGTCGCCGCACCCCGGGGGCGAGATCTGTCGGCAGCCCGCGGTCGCCGGCGAACAGACTGCCGTCGGGACCTCGCGCGAGGCACCAGGGACGCAGCAGCCCCTCCCGCTGCCGTTCGGGGCCGCCGGATTCGTCGAGCAGCGGCCGGAAGGGCGACAGCGCGGAGACCGGCGCCGGCACACCGGCCACGACGTGTGCCACGAACAGGGAGGAGCCGTCGTCCACGGCCACCCGTGGCCGTACCTTGCCCACGGAGTACAGGTCGAGGAACGTGGTGAGCCCCGAACGTAGACCGCGCCGCCGGTGGACCGCGCTGATCGCAGCGGTGGCCTTGCGCCGTTGGTACTCGTCCCACAGCTGCCGGCCCTGTAGCTCGGGGAAGCGCAGCGACACCCAGAATGCCAGCCACGGCAGGTACTCCGGCGGCGTCGTCCAGGGGTCGAACAGCCGGTCCAGCAGGGCGATCCGCTCCGCGATCGAGTGGTGGGTGTGGCTCTCGGCCCCCGACCGCGTGTTCTTGGTGTGGACGATTCGTTCGTCGTCGTCGATGCCGGTGAGGATCTTCTCGAAGACGCAGAGGGCGCTGCCCAGGGAAAAGCCGGGGTCCGGGGCTGCGTCCTTCCACAGCACCGGTGGCAAGTACCGCAGATAGCTGCTCTCGGGCATGGCCGCACCTTCCTCTCTGGTCTCTCTCCGTGCCGCGTCAGGAAGTTGACTGTCTGATGGGCACGTCGGGCTCACCCGCGCAGACCAACTCGTAGTCGGCCACCTGGACCGAGGCCCCGGGCGGCGCCTGAGGGAAGGGGCGCTCGCCGGGATAGTCGTGCGGACCGGCGGTGACGGTGATCTGCTCGATGTATCCGACGTCGTCGGGTGGCATGGCCGCCCGGAACAGATCGGAGCTGAACACGTGCTGGCCCACCTCCCAGCCCCGCCCGGCCGGTCCGCCGCGGGTCGGGTGCAGAAACGCGGTGATCTTCCGCTCGACCTCCGCCTTGACCTCCTGCGGGTCGACCCCCGCGAGGGCCGCTTCCCTCCACACGACGATCGACACCTTCGCCATGACCGGCAGATACCGAGGGCCGAGCACGAACAGCCGCACGGTCAGGTCCCGGCGTTCGTCCAGATAGGTCCGTACCGCGTCGATCAGCTCGGGCGGCGGCTCCGGCCGCGCCACCGCGTCGCCCTGGTCCGGTACGACGATCACCGAGACGTTGCCGGGGGCGCGGTCGATGCCGCCGAATGTCCACGGGGTGCCGCGCGGCGGATGCGGTGCCAGACAGGCGCTGATGCGTACGTCGCTGGTCGCTTCCCGCGCGAGATAGGCGTAGTCGTCCGCCGTCACGGCCCGGTCACGGATCTTCAGCTCCTCGGGCGCCCGGCGCAGGGTGTCCTCGATGGGCTCCTCGTCAGTCCCGTCATTGGCCGCCGCCGGATTGGTGACCTCCAGCCCGCCGGGAACCGTCCCGTCGGGCGCGGTGCCCATCACCACGATCCGGCCGGGCGAGACATTGCCGGCCGATCCCGACGCGACATGCCGGTAGGTCCTCGCCCGGATCAGGCTGCCGGTCGGCGGGATGCTGCCGTGGCCGTCGCTTCGGCGCTCGTCGTGACTTCCGAAGCCGACCTCCCCGGTCACCGGGTTCAGCCGGTACACCTTGCCCGGCCCCGGCAGCAGCTCGGGGACCTGCTGCCAGCTCTCCCAGGCGGGCGGAGTCCCCTGCCCGACCTGGACGTCGACGTGCGCGTAAGGGGCCTTCGCGTCCGGCCCCCGGTACAGCGGACGGTGGCGCAGCGGGAACGTCTGGTAGGTCCCGCCGTCGCTCTTGCCCAGCATCTCGGGGGAGCGCAGGGTGAGCGCGGTGTGCGCGGGAGCGGCGTTGAACAGCACCCGGTCCAGGCCGATCTCCAGCGGCTCCTCGGACGGGTTGTCGATCCGCAGGCCGATCCAGAAGCGCTCCGCGTCGAACGCGGCGGTGTCGGATGCCGGCCGTGCGTCGTCCCAGGATTGCGTCGGGTTCTGCGCCGCCCACGACTGCGGCACGGACGTGGTGACCGGCCTGTCGTGCATGGCGTTCGTCGTACCGGCGGGGCCCACCTCCGGCCAGTCGCCGGGCTGTTCGCCGGGCACCGAGGCGGCCCAGGTCACCGATCCGGCCGGTGCCTCGGGAGCGGGCCGGAAGAGGCGCGGCCGGAGCACGATCTCCCCCTGGACCGCCTTCTCGAAGCCCAGACAGAAATGGGCCGTCAGCCCCGGCGGGACGCCGATCGGCCGCCGGCCGGTCCCCGGGCCGACCAGGTCGGCGGTGACGTCGTCGTAGAGCAGCTGGGAATCGTCCTCGGGATCGGGGGTGAGCAGCAGGGCGGTGGTGAGGGCGGTGGGCAGGACGGTGACGTCCTCGTCCGTCTCGAAGACGATGGGCGCCTCGCCCTCCTCTGGCAGGGTGTGGGCCTGGGTGCCCGCCGGCACGCGCACGGGCGTCGGCCCCTTGGCGCCGAACGACAGATAGGTGGTCGCGGGGGTGGTGGGGTCGCGGGTGATGCCCATCAAGTTGAGGAAGGCGATGTAGTTCTTCTCGGGTACCTGGTTCAGCCGGTAGATCAGCCCTTCGCCGAGCCAGGCGAACAGCTCGATGAGCGTGATGCCGATGTCGCTCGGCCGGTCGTCCGTCCATTGCGGCGCGTACGACGTCCTCAGGGCGCGCATCTGGTCGGACAGGTCCTGCCAGGTCCGGTCGTCCAGGTCGGGGGGCTGGATACGCCCACGCTTCGATTCCGGGGTCATGGCGACGGCTCCAGCGGGAAGGAATGGACGAGCCGGTCGGCGGCGCCGGTCGCGCGGATCCGGTAACTGATGTCGATCAGCAGCGCCGCAGCGCCGTCGTTGGTGACGGTGACGTCGAGGAGTTCGATGCGCGGCTCCCACCTGGTCAGCCCTTCCTCGACGTAGTAGCGGGCGAGGCTGGCCGTCGACGCGTTGTTGGGTGCGAACAGCAGGCGCTTGAGGTCGCAGCCGAAGTCGGGGCGCATCACCCGCTCGCCGTGCTGTGTCTCGAGGATGATGCGGATCGACTCCTGGATCCTGCGCGGACCGGCCGACTCGGCCGGTCCCGAGGTTCCCAGCCGCACTGGGAAGGCGAGGCCGCGGCCGTGGATGTCCGGGTCCATGAGAGCCTCCGGTCACACCGAGGTGAGCTTGGTCTGGTGGGGCGTCGGCTTCGCGAGCGATCCCGCGTTCGTCGTTGCCTCGAGGGTGTGGAGCAGGACGGGCACGCCGCCGGCCCGGAGCTTCTGCGACCTGCCGTCCTGCACGGCGGCAACCTGCGTACAGGGCGCTCCCGCCGCGGTGTTGGGACAGCCCGAAACGCTTTTGAGGACGCTCGTCTCGACGAGCACCGGCTCGCCCTCGACCTTCAGCTTCGCCTCACTGGAGACGGAGACCATGCCGGGCACGGGTGGCTCGGGCAGCGGGCTCGGCGCGTGCTGGCAGGTCACGGTGCTGGCTGTCGTGAGTACGTTTCCCATCCGAGGTCCCTCCTCAGGTGATGTCGACTGCTGTCTCGTTCACGGTGACCTTCGTGGCGCCGCCTGCCGCCGCCAGCGTGACGGACCCGTCGGCCGCGATCTTCAGGGCGCCCGCCGCGCTGATGTTCAGGTCACCGGCAGCGCTGATGGTCAGCGAACCATCGGCGGCGTTCAGGGTGATCCGGCTGCCGCGTCCGCCGTCCTCGATGACCAGTTCGCCGCCGGCCTTGTCGTCGTCGAAGGTGATGGTGTGCCCGGCCCGGCTCTTGATGACGCGGGTGCTGTTCGTGCCGTCGGTGTTGGTCTCCGGAGGCGTCTGGTCGGCGTTCCACAGGCCGCCGAGGACGTACGGCTTGCTCAGATCGCCGTGCTCGAAGGCGACGAGCACCTGGTCGCCGACCTCGGGCAGCCAGTAGAAGCCCATGTCCTTGCCGGCCATGGGGCGGGCGCACGGGGCCCACTCACTGGTGAAGCGGCCGGACAGCCCGGGGAAGGACACCTTGACACGGCCGATCGGAATCTTCGGTGGCACGGCCCTCACCTCGTGGTTGTCCTCGACCACCGCCGGGATCACCCCGTGGAAGGGTTCCGTGCGGTTGGGCGGCGGAGTCTCCGTGATCTGTTTGCGTAGCATGCCGAGCAGGCTCGAGTGACCCTGCTGGCTGATCGAGAAGTCGGTCGTGAAGCCGCCCTCGTCGATCCGGTGGGTGACCTTGCGCAGCCGGTAGGTGCCGCTGAACCGCTTGCCGACGCCGCGGATCTCGATGAACTTGCCCGCCGTCAGCGCGGGAATGCCGATGCACGAGCCGTTGCCCTCGTACATGCCCTCCAGCAGCCCCGTCAGCAGGGACTCCGCGAGGATCTGCGCGTCCAGCGGGTTGTCCAGGACGTGCCGGCGGATGCCCTTGCGCGCCAGGGTGAGGACGAGATCGGCCGCGGAGCTGCCGAGCCGCTCGATGAGCTGCTCCGGACCGAGGTCGGCGGCGAGCGCCAGGCCTTGAATGGTCTGCGCCAGTTCCTGGTTGTAGCCGCGCACGGCCTGCAGCCCGGCGGCGCCCGAGGCCGAGATGCGCGGACTGAAGCTCGACAGGTTCCGGCCCCACTCCAGGACATGGGCGGCGGCCTGTGGACGGGGGAACTGGAAGTGCAGCCGGTCCCACTCGACGTACACGTCGAAGTGGTAGCGGCGGGCGCGTTCCTTGAGGAACGCCATGTCGTTCCCGACCCGGGGGATCTTCTCCTTGAGGCCGGGGGTCGGGTCCACCACGGGGATCAGACCGTTCTCCACGGCGATCTGCGCGGCCACCATGCTGTCGTTCGTGAAGGTGTACTCGGTGGGCTCCTGCTCACCGCCGCGCATGCGGTACGACTTGTCGTAGCCGGACACCTGCACGGTCGGCGCGCCGCTCTGCGGGAACGACGGCTCGACGGCGGCGATCTCCCCGAGGAAGGCCGGCTTGAGGTCGTTGCCGTAGCCGAGGTGGATTTCCACCGTCTTGCCGGGGTCCAGGAGGGGCGAGTCGAGCAGCCGGTTGTCGGGGTTGCGCAGCACGAAGCCGAAGGTGCCGGCGAGGTCGAGGCTGGTCTCGACGGTCAGGGAGACCGCCTGGTCGGCGAGTTCGGCGGCCATGGTGAGTCCGGCGACCCGGATGTCGAAGCGCGGCGCGTACGAGGAGGTGCTCACGGTCGTGTGCCTCCCTGCTGCCGGGGCGGCACGACCAGACGGGTGCTGGGCGCGAGGTGGAGCGGGTCGACGATGGCGTTGGCCCGGGCGATCTCGCGCCACAGAGCGGGATCGCCCAGATAGGCGCCGGCGAGGCCGCTCAGCGTGTCGCCCTCCACCACCACATGCACCACCGGCTCCCGCGACGCCAGGGCCGACTCGGCGGCCGACACGGCCCTGCCCACGACCGCTGAGGCCGTCGGCGACGCGAAGAAGAGGCCGCGGCGCACTTCGACCTCCACCGGCACGTACTCCTGGAAGCGCACCGAGAGACTGGAGCGCACCGGGGTGCCGTTGCGCAGGAACATGGTGAAGCGCTGATTGGCGTCGACCAGGACACAACGGAACTGGAAGCCGCCGAGGGAGAAGAGCAGCACCGGCGGAGCCTGGGTGCCCGGCTGCTTGTTCAGCAGCCGCACGATCGGGCCCGTGTGCGCGCGGACGTCCTCGCCGGTCTCGTACGTGTCGAAGAAGAGGTCCATGGAGAGCGAGCGCGCCTTGCCGCGGACGTACTGCAGAGGCGGCGCGTTCAGCCCCGGGATGCCTATCTCGGCGAAGCTGTTGCCCTGGTCCAGCTTCAGCTCTTCCGGGTTGAACATCACCGGGTGGCTCTCACCCGACGTGGTGTCGATGATCTCGGCCTTGGTCAGGGCCGCGCTGACCGCCGCGGGGCCGCGCGGCGGGGACAGCCGGAAGAGGGCGTTCGCCATGTCAGCCTCCACGCTCGAATTCGGTGCGCAACTGGCGCATGACGTCGTCGATCAACTGTCTGCGCAGCCCCTGCACGTCCAGGGGCGGCGGCGCGACGGCGACGTCTCTGTGACGGTCGGTGTCGGCCCTCTGGGGGCGGAGGGCCGGTGTGGCGAAGGAGACGGGCGCCGGGGCCGGAGCAGGCGCCGGGGTACGTGCCGGGGCCTGCGGGCGGAGACCGGACGCCTCTTCGGCGTCGGTCGACGGCGGTGGCGAGCCGGTGCCGGTCCATCCGCCGAGGGCGACCGCGCGCTCGCTGGCCAGCGCCTTCCCCTCCTCGGTTTCCACTCCCGTGCCTGTCGCCCGATGCCAGGACGCGCCGGGCCGCAGGAGGGCCAGGACGTGCGTGGCCTCGTGCACGAGCAGCCCGAAGCCGCGCCGATCGGCGGGCTGGAGCCGACCGTGGCGGAAGTAGACGTCCCGCCCCACGGTGACGGCATCTGCCCGATGTTGCCGCGCGAGCGCGTCGGACGGGTCGTCGTGATGCACGCGCATCGCGTCGGCCGCGGGACCGACGGCCGGCCGCAGTCGCGACCTGACCTCCGCGGGCAGGGCGTCACCCGCGCCGTGGGGCGCCGCTGCCGCGGTCGGCGGCCGGTGCACCACGGGAGCTTCGGAAACCGGGGCGACCACCGTGCCCGGAGGCGTCGGAGGGGCGGCAGCCGACGAGTCGTCGCCGGTCCGCGGCCGGCGAGCGGCGGCCGTCGTGGTGAACCGGGGCGGACGGTCGGCGGCGTCCTCGATCCGGTCGAACCGGCCCGCGCCCATCACGAGCCCGGCCGCGTGGCCGATGAACACGCGCAGCGGACCCGCCCACGGCAGCGTCGTCAGCAACCGGGCGGCCGTTCGCCGCCCTTGGGCGTCGAGGCGTTCGCCCAGGGTCGGCAGGGCGGAGTCCTCTGTCATGGCGGGTCATCTCCTTCCCGTGCGGTCACGTCGGCGATCTCACGGATCCAGTGCAGTCGTTCGGAGTGGTCGAGGGTGAGCAATTCGGCGAGCGACCAGTGGACTTGGCGTCCCAGGAAGGCCACCTCCCGGCGGATCCGAGCCACGGGGTAGCCTCTTATCCCCCCAGCGGCGGCACCTCCGCCTCGTGTTCCCGGCCGCAGTGGGGGCAGGTGACGAAGACCGTGTCGGCAGCCAGCCCGTTGATCCGGTTGTAGAGATCCTGCAGATGCGCCAGGTCTTCCGAGTACAGGCCTTCGATGACCCCCGGTGTGACCTCCGGGACCCCGCCCAGCCTGGTCACGACGCGGGAGAGCAGCACCACGATCAGATACGCGGGCCAGCCCTGCACGCGCGGATCCTTCAGGGGGTAGATCTCGTCCGCCGCGGTGGCCAGCCGCATCACGCCGTTGCGGTGCAGGTTTCCGGCGTCGTCCACATAGCCCTTGGGCAGTTCGAACTCGACCTCGGTGACCAGCATCGCCATCACGCCCGGATCAGGCCCTCGTGGGCGAGGACGAGCGTGTCCACGGCCACGTCCGTGCCCTTGGCGTTGAACGACGCTCCTTCCCACTTGGAGGGCCAGGCGCTGACGAAGTTCCAGCGCGCCACCTCGCTGTGGTTGCTCAGGTCGAACACCACGATAGAGCCGTTCTTGCGGACCACGTTGCCGTCGACGACCTGCTGCCGCCAGGCCCACAGTTCCCGTGACGGGCTGATGCCCCACTTCAGGGTGATGTCCGAGTAGCTCGTCTTGCCGGGCAGCTTGCGCACCGTCGTGTTGTCGCCGCCCTCGCGGTTCTCGATGACCTCCGTGGTCGATCCGAGGCCGCTGCACTCGCTGAAGCTGGCCTGAGCGATGCCGTCCAGCTCGACAAGGAAGTTGAAGTTGCGGAAGGGATCGACCCGCTGACCTGTCTGTGCCATGTCCCGGTCCTTCTTTCTACGCGTCCTCGCGCGTCCTAGGCCTCGCTGATGGCGCCGCCGCCGGACCACAGACCGAGCCGGATCACAACCTTCTCCGCGGGCAAGGTGGGCGCGAGGCCGATCTCGATGAACACCTGGCCGAGGTCACGCACCGGAGCAGGATTCAGCTCCTCGTCGATCTTGACGTAGAAGGCCTCCTCGGCCATCCGCCCGAAGAGCGCACCGGCCTGCCACACCCGGGTCAGGAACTCCGTGACGGTCCGTTCCAGGGCCTTCCACAGCGCGGTGTTGTTCGGCTCGAACACGGCCCAGCGCAGACCCTGCAGCAGCGAGTCCGAGATGAACGCCACCAGCCGACGCACATTGACATAGCGCCATTCGGTCCGGTTGGCCAGCGCCCGGGCGCCCCACACCATGGGCCGGCCGCCCGGGAAGATGCGCAGCGCGTTGATGCTGAGGTTGTTGAGCCGTCCCTGTTCGGCGTCGTTGAGGTGGTGTGTCAGGTCGAGGGCTCCCCGTACGACCTCGTTGGCGGGCGCCTTGTGCACTCCACGCCGGGCGTCGCTGCGGGCCATCACGCCGGCAACGTGCCCGGAGGGGCCCACCTGCAGCTTGGCCCGCCCGGCGCCGTCCGCCTGCGGACCGGGATCGTCGATGACGATCCACGGCCAGTACAACGCGCCGAACCCGCGGTCGGTCATCAACCCGTCGCGCTGGGTCTCCAGCCCCGTTGTGTTGCCGGGGTCGTCGGTGCTGCGGGCACCGTCGAGGACGGCGAAGCGGTCGCCCATGGCCTCGCAGTGCTCGATGACCTTCTGCTGGTCCGCGAACTCCGTGTGCCCAGGCAGACAGACGAGGCTGACGTCGAGCGTGTGGGTGAGCGCGTCGAGGGCGCCCGGCAGGCCGGTCATGTCGGCCACCGGTACGACGTAGGCCAGCGTGCCGCCGTTCTCGAAGAACCCGCGGACCGCGTAGGGCAGGGCGAGCTGGGGGTCGAACCCGCCGAAATTCTGCACGTACGACGTCCAGTTGGTGACCAGTTCCGGCTTGCCCGGCACGACGGCGTCGCCGACCCTCTGCGCCGTGCCGATCAGGGCCGCCGTACTGGTGCCCGCCCCCGCGATCGGCCCGGCGGTCTCGACCTCCTGGAGATAGATGCCTGGTGCCCTGGTGTCGATGTCGCTCATCGAAGCCTCCTCGGCCTGGTCTGGTCACGGTGGGGGGAGTACGACGGTGTGAACGTGCCGGCCGGGCACGTGTTCCACCTGGGTGCGGGAGTCCGGGCGGTCCGGCCGCCGGACGAGCAGGGTGTAGGTGCCGAAGGTCAGGCGCTCGAAGGTGAACTCTCCGGAGGCGCCCACCACGGTGCCGCGGCCCGCCTCGAGCACCTCGACGCGCACCCCGGGCACCGGCTGCCGCGTGCCGTCCACGTCCTCCAGCAGCCGGCCCCTGAGTCTCGGGTGCGCGGCCGTGGGCTCGATGCGGACCTCCCGGACCCGCGGGACGGGCGCGGGTGGCTCGGGGGACTCGAGTGCGAGGGTCACCGTGAACGACAGCGCGGGCCGGGGCGGAGTGCCGAGGGCCGTCCAGAACTGGCTGGTGCCCGTGCCCTCCTTCGGGCGGCCCACGGAGGCCGGTATGGGGTACGCGGGGGGAGGCTGGGCCATCCGCCCGCGCAGGAAGCGTTCGTCGAGCAGCGGGAAGCGGCCGAGCCACAGCAGCAGTTCACCCAGCAGACGGTGCTCATCCTCGATCCTGACCGCGCCCGTCTTGTGCGACCAGACGGTGACGAGGTACGTGCAGTCGACGCGCAGCGGCGGGCGCCGGACGGTGAAGCTGTCGTCGCCGGCTTCCTCCAGGAGGGGCGCCTGATCCCTGAGGGACCGGTTCTCCTGGACGTCGTGGAGGAACAGGTTGACCGTGTCCTGGGCGGGCTTGAAGTCCTTGTCGGGCGTCATGAAGCTGACGTCGGCGGCGCGGAGGCTCTCGGGTGCCTCGTCGTCGCCCAGCATCGCCCTGAGCGTGGCGTCCAGATCCTGGAGCACGGCTCAGCCCAACTCTCCGCCGTCGGGCTGCCCGGACCCCGGCATCACCTGATCCAGCTTCTGGAACTCCCGCCGGGTGGCCCGCAGCAGGTGCGGCAGCCCGATCGGGGTGCCCGCGGACGCGGCCAGGAACGCGGCGTGCAGCACGACGTTGCGGATACTGCCGCCGGTCAGCGGGAAGTCGCGGGCCAGCCCGGCGAAGTCCAGCGCCGGGTCGCGCGGGGCCTCGGGCGGGAAGCACACCCGCCAGATACGTTCCCGGTCGGCCGGGCCCGGGACGGGGAACTCGACGATGAACTGCAGCCGCCGGGTGAACGCCTCGTCCAGATTGCGACGCAGGTTGGTGGTCAGGACGACCAGGCCCTCGTACTCCTCGATGCGTTGCAGCAGATACGCGATTTCGATGTTGGCGTAACGGTCGTGCGCGTCCCGTACCTCCGAGCGTCTGCCGAACAGTGCGTCGGCCTCGTCGAAGAGCAGGACGGCGTCGGTGTCGGTCGCGGCCCGGAAGATGCGGTCGAGGTTCTTCTCCGTCTCTCCGATGTACTTGCTGACCACCGTGGCGAGGTCGATCCTGGCCAGGCCGAGCCCCAGCTCATGGGCGATGACCTCCGCCGCCATGGTCTTGCCCGTGCCCGGCGGGCCGGTGAACAGACAGCTGACGCCCTTTCCGCGCGACAGGGTGTGCTCGAAGCCCCAGTCGTCCATGACCCGTCCGCTGTGTGCCACCCGTTCGCACACTTCGGTGAGCTGGGCGGCGCAGCCGGGCGATAGCACGATGTCGTCCCATCCGTGGACGGTCTCCACGTGCTGCGCCAGGCCCGCCAGGCGGTGACTGTTCTGGGCCCGGGCGGCGGCGAACAGCTCCGGCCGAGTCGGTGCCGCATCGGCGACTGCGTCCTGGGAGCCGGCCCGTGCCGCGCGCCGGCCGGCCTCGCCGACAGCGGTCAGAGTGGCGTCGGCGATCCGGTCCGGGCCGAGGTGGAAGCGGGCTGCGACATCGCGCACGTCGGCGGGGGCAGCGGTCACGCCGTGGGCGGCCAGTTCCCGCTCCCACAGCGCCCGCCGCGTGGCGAGGTCACAGCGGGGGACGGGCACGGGCACGACGCCGAGGGCGTGCCGGGCCGGGGGAGTCCAGTCGTGCTCCCCCTCCATGACGACGGGGCCGTCGTGCTCCGCAAGGAGGTCGCCGAGGACCCGTTCCGGGAGCCCGAGGTGCTCGACGCCGTCGATGTTCAGGAGCGCGCCAAGCAGCGACGCCTCCCGGAAGACCAGGGCCAACAGGTGCGCCGCCGCGTCGGTGTCGTCGTTCGGGAGCCCGGCGGGGTCCAGGGTCAGCAGCGCGACGCCCAGGCCCGCCGCGAGATCGTGGGCGAGCCGGCTTCTGGGGGACCCGGCAGGCCCCTGGGCGTACAGGCGCACCGGGCGTCGCCCGTCGGCCCAGCCGGCCCTGCGGGTGAGGTCCGCGTCGAGGGCCGGTGGTCCTTCCAGCCGGCAGCACCCGGCGAGTCTGCGGTCCAGGCCGCTCTGCCCGAGGAGTACGTCGGTGATCTGCTCGTCCGGCACCAGGAAGTGCGCGAGGAACGGAGGGGCCACTGGCCGGGGGTCGGGGACGAGGGTGAGGATGCGTTGTCCGAGCAGCGGCGCGTCGGGCGCCAGGACGCCCCGGATCGCGGGCCGCTCCTCGGGAGTGGCCGCCAGCAGGTCGAGGACGAGCCCGACCAGAGGGCGGCCGCGGCTCAGGTTGTCTTGGAGATAGCCGTAGATCCGCTCGTAGCGGAGGTCCACCTCGGGCGCCAGCGCCATCAGGACCAGGTCGAGTTCGAGGTCGGTGAGGGCGTGGCGGGTCCGCAGCCAGGACCAGCCGACGTGATCGTCCATGATGCGGTCCCAGCCGGGCCGGGGATCGATCGGCGGGCCCGCGCGGGGGAGTTGGAGCAGACGCCGGGCCCGGAAGGCGCTGATGTGCAGGCCAGGGATGATGGTGTCGGCCGCGCTCTCCGCCTCCCCACGGTCCGTCACCGCCTCGACGGCCTGGGCCAGCAGGTCGTCGAGGCGGGAGAGAGCCAGGAGCTGCGGTGCGTCCGGCAGGGGGCGTGACGGGGCGAAGACTCCTGACATGTCTACCACCGTCCTTGAGGATGTCTCGCCGGTGCCGAAGACGATGTCCCGGCCGGCCGTGTGGCCCGCGCCCGCACCGCGTTCGCCGACCGGGTGGCGGGGCCGGACAGGTGCGGCCATGAGGCTGGATCCCTCAGGGCCAGACCCCGGAGAAGTCGATCCGGCGGGCCCAGTCGGGATGGTCTATCAGCGGATTCCGGTTGCCCTGGAGTTCCGCGATGGCCGCGTTGCGGTGCAGCTCGTATTCGGTGACCGGCTCCCGCTCGTGCCACTTCAGCAGCACGGGCAGCCGGTCCTCGGGGAACTCGCGCGCGGCGTCGCCGACCTGTGCCGGATACCGGAGCAGGAAGTACAGAGTGGCCCGGGAGACCGCTCCCTTGCCGTTCTCCGGCTCGAATCCCACACTCTCGCGCATCCCGCAGTCGTCCCGGACCGCTTCCTCGAAGTCGGGGAAGTCGAAGTACGGGAAGTTGCCGCGGAAGCTGTTGCAGCCGACCTCGCAGGCGAACAGGTGGTGGAGATCACCCCGCATCGGCTCCTGCTTGGCGAACCACGACTGCGGAACCACGTGCTCGCAGTTGAACGGCATCGACGCCTCCAGCGCGTCGAACTCCGCCTCGAACTCGGCCGGACCCGCCGTGCTCTCCTGGAGCAGCAGTTCCTGCACCCTCGCCAGCCGCACCTCGGCGACGGCCGCGTCCGCCCTTATCAGCTCCTCGGGGGAGAAGTCCTTGCCCGAGTAGATGCTGCGCAGCCGGCCGTCCTTGTGCAGGTCGACCCAGGGGTAGACCAGCCGCATCGGCTTGTAGCGGGGCTGCGGGGTGTGGGTCTCCTCCAGCAGCGCGGTGAGCGCACGGCGCAGCGCGTCACCGTCGTGGGTGTCCACGCTCGCGTAGTACGCCTCGCGCGCCGCCGCGTCGGCGCTGCGGTCGTAGTACGGCCGCTCCTGCGCGAGCCGGTGGTTGACCAGCGCGGCGTCGACGTCCTTCTCGACCGCTGACACGACGTCCGTCCGCCCGGCCGAGGGCTGCGGCCCTGCTGTCGGCGACGGCGCGAGCGCAGGCATGGAGGCGAGGAGGCCGGCTGACGAGACCGACGAGGTGCCGAAGTCGACGGTAATCCGCAGCGGGACGGTGAGCTGCGCGGCACCGCCGGCCACCGGTGATGGCAGACCCTGTGCCTGTGCCTGTGCCTGTTCCTGCGCCTTCGAGTGGGCCTGGGTCCCTGACCCGTTGGTGCCCGCCATGAAGGTGCCGCCGCCGCCGTCGGCCGTCGGGGTGGGCATCGGCGGGGCACTCTCCACGGGCGACGGCGTGAGTCCGGTGGTGAAGACTTCGTCCCGCAGCCGGGCCGCCTCACCGGTCAGGTTGACCTCGCGCAGCGCACTCAGCACCCGGCTGATCCGCACGCCTTCGTTGGCCCGCCACGCCAGTTGCTGGTCACCCATGTCCGGGCGCCACACCGAGCCGTCGATGCTCAGTGGCCGGCCCTGGTCGTCGGTCTTCGGGACGGCCGAGTGGTGCAGGGCGACGACCTCCCACTGGTCGTTGAAGACGGGCGACCCCGACGAGCCCTCACGGGTGTCGGACTCGTAATGCAGGAACCGCTCCAGCACGTCGACAATCTGGTTCTCGCGCAGCGCGATCTGCTTCGGCTCGCCCCGGGGGTGCTGGATGATGTTGACGAACTCCCCGATGATGACCTTCCCCTGGGCTTCGCTGAGGACCAGCCGGCCGAACGACGACAGCGCCTCCCCCTGCGTGCCGCGCGGGGCCACTGCGACGAGGCTGTAGTCCAGCGCCCGGTCGGTGACGAAGAACCGCTGTGGCTCCAGTGCGAAGACCGCCGGCACCAGCGGGCCACCGTCGACGCCGTCCTGGAACGCGAACGCGACCCTGCTGCGGTGTGCGTCCTCGGGGTTGCGCAGCACATGGTTGTTGGTGAGCAGCAGGGACGGGGACACCATGAAGCCGGTGCCGTGTCCGCCGCCCGGTCCGGTGATCGTGACCCGGCCGACCGAGCGGGAGACTTGGAAGCCCTCCTCCAGGAACGCCACCGGGGCGAGGTTGTTGCGCCCGATGATGCGCTCCAGGCCCAGCACATCACTGGTGAAGGCATCCGGGGGCAGTTGCAGAGTGCTTCCCGCGCTGCTGGCGGGCTCCGTAGGTGTCCGCTCGATCGCCCGCGCCATCGCCCAGTCGGCGCCGAGCCGCGCCAGCCGCTTCTCGACCCGCTCGGGGGCGTCGGCGTACAGCACGCCGCGCGTCTTGAGAACGGTCTGGTTTCCCTCCCGCTGTTCGGTCCGGTTCTCGTAGCGTGCCGCGGCCATCGTCAGTTGCGACAGATAGTCCGACTCCCGTTCGGAAGTGAGTTCCGCCGTGGCCATGATGTGCCTCCTGGCCTGATCAATTGTGGCGGTCGTGTCTGAGAGACACAGTGTGCGTGGCAGGCGAGATGGCGTCGGATGAAAGGCGTCGGCTCTGCCGAGGTGCGGGCGGGCGGTGTCGCGCTGGCCGCATTCTGTACACGTTTTCCTGCTATCGATGCTTGCAGACATTGGAAACATGCGCAAAGTAGCCCAGCAGACCTGGTGGTTGAAGGTTCATCGGGTGACGGCGCAGTGCGGAACGCCCTGTCCCGCGGGGTCAGCGCGAGATCCGTCGGCTGGATCGGCTTGCGGTCGTCACACCCGGGCACGAACACTCGTACGCGGCGTTCGGACAGCCGCGCAGCTGCTCCACGGCCGCCTCGGTGCGGAACTCGCCGCCGTACCAGTGCGGCGCCATGAAGCCGGGGCCCCGCTGTTCGGCCCTGATGAAGCGGTCCAGCCAGCCGCCGGCCGGTCACCGCCATGGGACACAGCCGGAAGGCTGGTCGCCTCCGGCTTCGGCCGGAGGCCGGAGCCATGTCGCGGCGCAGGCCGCGGCAGACGGGTCTTCGCCGAGCGACCCGCTGTGGCCGACGACGACCCAGAGGGCGGAGACGTGCCCATCGCCTCCGTCGTCCAGCTGTCCGTCATCTACTTCGTCAACCCGGCCCTGCGGCACCTGTCCGTTCCGGACGTCGTCTGGCGCGGCTGATCCACCGCCCGCTCGAAGAAGAGCCGCGCTAGGTGCCGAAGGGCTGCTGACCGGCGGCGCGGGCGGTCCGGCCGTCGCGGCGTGGCTGTCAACTGCGATCGCCGGTGATCACGCCAGCGCGGCCGGAATCAGCTGACTCAGGTCGGGCCGGTTTCCGATCCGCTGGGTGGCCGGGCGTCCGGGCGCGTCCTGCTGAGGCCAGCCGGTGTTCCTCAGCAGGTCCCGGACCTGCCACCCGTCCAGTGGGCTACGGTCGCTTGCCTTCAGTACGCCCTGCACACAGGCGACAGCGCCAACGACGATCGGGGACGCGCTCGACGTCCCGCTGAACCTGTCGGTGTACCAGAAATCGGGATTCTCCCCGGCCTGCAGGTCGCCGTATCCCGTTGTGGTGACCTCTCGGCCCCAACCCTGCGTGTCCAGGCACGAGCCGAAGTTGGAGAAGTCGAGGCGGGAACGGTCGGGGCCCCAGTCCGCGCCGTGGGTGCCGGGCGGGGGAGCGCCGGCGCCGACGACGACGGCACCGGAGTCGAGCAGGCTGCGCCGGAAGGGGTTGGTCCACCACAGGGGGAAGCCAGGGGACTTGTCGTACACCGGGTCGTCGAGATTCTCCGCGCCGTTGCCGGCGGCTTCGACGACAACCACGCCTTTGCCCGTGGCATACCGGATGGCAAGAAAGTCATCCGGCCACCACTCGACCGCGATGAAGCCCTGCTGGCCTGTCCCGGTGGCCCGTGGCCCCGGCCGGTGAATCTCAAGGAGAAGGACGTCCCCGGGACCCAGTCGGTCCGCAGCGGCCCGGATGGCGGTCGCGGTCGGCAGAGAGAACGACGAGGCGCTGATCACCGCGTCGGGCGCGATGCCGGTGACGCCGAACCCGTTCGTGTCACCACTGATTTCGCCGAGGACGGCGGTGCCGTGATTGGTGTCGGTGCTGTTGATTCCTGAGATGACACCCCCCTGGTTCTGGAGCAGGTCCTCATGTCCGAAGCGCCAGCCCCATTCGCAGTCGATCACCCGGACCCCCTTCCCTGTGCCGCCCGGCTGCTTCCATGCGTGGCGGGCATTGATGCCGGCCGGTCCCGGGTCCAGGTAGATCTGGCGGACCGCGTAGTCGGGCGTCATCGACGGAGCGTCCGGCCCAATGGGGGCCATGTCGTTGATGGGCGATTCCTTGCGCTCGTGGGCCCTGAAGTAGGGGCGTGTCCAGGTCCGGGCCTCGGTTCCGGTCCGGGCGAGTTCGGCAGCAGGCTTGACGTAGGCGGTCTCGATGACGTCGAGTTCCCGGAGTCTTTGGGCGAGTTCCTCGAGCCGCTCCTCGGGCGCGTCCACCTGGTAGAAGCGCACCATTCTGCCGAGGTTCTCCTCAGCCTGATCAGCGGACTCGCCCGCCCGCGGCGTCTGTTGGGCCCTGCGGCCCAGCCGCGCCAGGTCCGTGTCGAACAACGGCTTCAGGACGAGGTCCGGCGCAGCCGCCAGCTCATTCAGTCCGGTCACATCAGCCCCTCGGGCCGAGGACGCGCCCGAGGGCGTGATCTCCACGCCCATGTCTTCCGCCACCACGCAGATGAGTTCGGGATGTCCTCGTGCTTCGTCGTACTGCGGCCGGCGGTTTGCGTCATTCATTCCCTGCCTGGGCATATTCGCTCTCCTTTCCACATCATGACGCGTGGCAGTCTGCGTTGGGGTCGGACCGAATCCGGCATGCGCCCTGCACCGGAAAGCCATGGTCTGCCGTACGGGGCTTCAGCCGCTGGCCTCCTGCGTCGGACGAAAAAGACATGCGGCACGATGCCACCGGCTGGGTCGGGTACGGCCCATCAGGCGTCGGCCTGCTCCGTGAAGTGCCGGAGAAGGGCTGCCTGGACGTGCTCGAGGAACAGGGTGTTCTGCTTGATCTGGGACAAGCGGGTCGTGGCGTGGGCGGCGTACTCCGGTCCTTCCACGGCCGAGGCCAGGAGGAAAGCGGCGAGTACGTCGATGCCGCACGCCGTATCCGCGAACTGGCCCACGGGGACCAGACGGCGGTCGAGCGGGACGGCGTCGTCGGCGACCACGTCGGTGGCCAGCGACGGCTGCCAGCTGTCCGCGTTGTTGAGCGAGTAATGGGTGTCGAACCGGATGGTGACTGTCTCACTGGCCGGCACATCGACGCTGTACGAGCCGTCGTCGTTGGTGTAGGCATGGCCGATGAGCGTGAGATCGGGGCGGTAGACGCTGACCTTGATCATGAAGATCGGCTCGTCCCCGGTGATGGCTTTTACATGCCCGTGCATGAGAGTCTCCTCTCTCGGGCGCGGCCGGGATTCTCGTCGAGGACGTGCGGGCGCGGCCCAGATCGGCGAACGCAAGCCTGATTGAATAAAGCTTCTGGGGGCCGTTCATGCGCGCCTGATTCCAGGTTCGCTCCGTGCGCAGACCATGTCAATTTCGGTCGGGGCGTGCGTCCGCGCTGCACAGGGGCTCCGGCCGTACGCCCACGACGTGGAGGAGCGCGTGGGTGGCCCGCTGCGATTTGGTGCGGATGCCGCCGTTGATTCACTCGCTGCCGTACCGCATCGAGGCACCTCCTGCTCGACATGGACCACGGCAATAGCACGTCCTCTTCACACAACGTTACAACCGTCCGTAAGAGGGCGGAAAGCGTGGAGCTGCACGATGATCAGCTGTCTCCGGCGCCCGGAATCGGTCAACAGTTTTGATGGCGAAAGCCGAATTCGGGTAACCGCTTCCTGTAGTCTTCACGATTTGCTGTCGGCCCCGTATCAGGCGCATCGTGGGAAGCACGGGCGGGGAAGCCCTGCTGCACGGCCCGTTGTTCGTCCGGTGCGCCTTCCCCGTTGCACCCGCTGCACCCCGATCATGTGCGGTGCGGGAGGGAGGATGCCAGCATGCCCAACCCGTGGATGCCCCAAGCTCTCAAGGTGGACGTGGGGGACCATGCGCCGTGTGACCCCGAGTTCCCGGCAAGGGCGATCGCGCACATCACGGCGGACAGGGAGGCAACCGCCGAAGCTCCTCTGGATCTGGTCCCGTTCGCCAATCTCATGGGCTTCTTCACCGGCAGCGGCAGAGGCCGGGCTCCGCATATCCTCTGGAATCCCTTCACCGGAGCGTTCGCCCAGTTCTTCCCGGCCACATCCCGCGCCAAAGCCCTGTTCGACGCGGTCGGTGGTACTCGTACGAACCGGGCCGGCAAAGTCGTCATCCAGATCGAGTCCTTGTTCTTCCCGCACTGCCGGGTGAACGGCAAGGTGTTCGCAAGGCTGATCGACACTCCTTGCGAGGGCTGGGACGATCTCCATGCATGGATCAGCTCATGGGGCGTACCGGACGTCTGGCCCATGGGCCGCCCCACCTCTCTGTCCCGCAATGCGTGTCCCGCCGACAAGTGGCGGACTCAAGGCGGGTGGTACGCCCATGCCCATGTCCCGGAGAACGACCACGTCGACCCGGGTTCCTGGCCGGCGTTCGTGTCCCAGCCGACCGACCCGTCCTCCGCTGAGAGCCAGTTCGAGCCGTTCCCCGGTGCGTCGTTCTTCCAGGCGGGAAGTAAATCTCCCGTCATCGAGGGAATGCACCGCCGACTGGTCGCCGAAGACTGTGACCGCTACACGTCCAATGCCGGTCTCGACGTGTGGGGAGCGGGCGATGTGAGGTCGTACACCGCCTGGCAGCAGAAGCTGGGCTTCGTGGGAAACGCTGCCGACGGTGTCCCCGGCCGGTTCAGCTGGGACAGGCTCGAGGTCCCGAAGGTCTGAGGGTGTCCGGGCCAGGCCACCGGAGCGCCAGGGCTTCGGTGAACTGCTCGTCAGGGAACCCGCCTGCCAGCGGTTTCCGGGTTTGCGCGCGACTCGCATCGGCCGCATGGTGGAAACAGGGTAACTGTGACCGACCGGCAGACGTACTCCCTGACCGGCGGCCTCCACGCTGCGGAGGAGGCGCGATGGTTGCTCTCTCCACAGTGCGCTTCGGGAAGCGCAACGATGAGGTCAAGGAAGTTCAGGCGGCGCTCATCGCAGTCGGAATAGACATACCCGCCGGCGTCACCGGGTTCTTCGGCGAGCAGACCAGAGCGGCCTACGCGAAATGGCAGCGCATGCTGGGACTCACCGGTTCGGCTGCCGATGGATTCCCCGGCTGCTCCTCACTGGTCCAACTCGGCGCCAGAGCAGGTTTTGCCGTGGAATGCCGCCATCCCGGTGCTATCGCCAAGAGTTCCGTACGCTTCTCGAAGAACTCGGGTGTGGCCGCGGGCGAGGCGACGGCCCGCGCGTTCGCCGAACGGGCATGCGACCTGGCCGGGGCGCCGAGGAGCTGGGTCACGGGAGTCGGCAACGGAGCGAATCTGCTGACCCTCATATTCCGGGAGTCGTCCCACCGGCCGAACGCGGTGAACCAGGCCGACGTGAACGCAACAGGCCCGGTCCAGGCGGACGGTGCGAAGCTCAACTGCTCACGCGGCTACGCCCAGGTGATACCCGGGACGTTCGCCGAGAACCACCAGGCGGGCACGTCCGACCGGATCTACGACCCGGTGGCCAACATCGCGGCAGCGATCAACTACATCTGGCGCCGGTACGGTGACATCTCGCGCGTTCAACAGGCCAATCCCCATCGCGATCCGGCGCCTTACTGAAAGGAGAGGACCATGCCTTCCTTGGCGCCATTCCCAGGAACGGGCTTCTTCCACAAGGGACAACGTAGCCCCCTGATCGCCTCGATGGGCAAACGCCTGGTGACGGAAGGGTGCGGCAAATACCGGACAGGTCCCGGGCCCGAGTGGACGGACGTCGACCAACAGTCCTACGCCGCCTGGCAGCGGAAGATCGGATTCGAAGGGGACGATGCCAACGGCATTCCAGGCAAGACCTCCTGGGACCGGCTTCGCGTCCCGACGCCCTCTGCTGTTTCTGGTGGCCGCGTCGCATCCCCTGTACCGAGGCACCGTGTCACGACCGCGTACCGCATAAAGGGACCCAACTGGAGCCTGGGCTATCACACGGGCGCTGACTACGCCGCTCGGGATGGCACACCATGCGTCGCGGTGCTCGGCGGTTCCATGGTCCGCAACGGACGCGACCGCAGTTTCGGCAACTTTCTCGTGCTGCGCGCCGGCGGGTTCGACTACTGGTACTGCCACCTCTCCGAACAGACCGTCAAAACGGGTCCGGTCAAGGCCGGCCAGAAGATCGGGGAAGTCGGCTCCACCGGGAACTCCACCGGCCCTCATCTCCACTTCGAGAAGCGCCCGGCCGGGGGCGGCTTCGGATCCGACGTGAAACCCACCTGGTAACCGTCGGAGGAATCCCTCCAGCCCAGGATGCGTGCAGAGAGATGCGATGGACCTGCTACCGATCGAGATCAAGGTCAACATCGAAGGTGACGTGCCGGCGGCAGTCTCGTCCCTCGGCGGATCACGCGGCCCGATGACGTCCCGCCGGATCTGGTTCGCGGAGGAGCGAGACAGTGCCGCAGAGGGCCGGGTGCCCCTGCTGGACGCCGGTGTGATCCTGCGGTTGAGGATCGGCGGGAACCGCGACGATCTGACCGTCAAGTTGCGTCCGTGTACCCGGGAACAACTGGTGGGCCGCTTCTCAGCCCCCTTCGAAGCGGAACCGTTCACGTACAAGATCGAGGAGGACTGGTCGGGGCACCGCCGGGTGATGGCCGCCTCTTTGGTGCACGCTCACCCGGCGGGGACACTCTCGGACGCGGTAGAGCCGGGGGCCGACCCCGCCGCGTCCGTGGACGCGGTGCAGGACCAGTTCCTGCATGCCTGTGCGCCCGCCGTCCCGCTCGAGGGGCTGGTCGCGCTGGGGCCGGTCCACTCGACGAAGGCCGACGACGTTCCACTCGACGACTTGGAGGTCGACCTGGAGGTGTGGTCGGTCACCGGCCTGGACTTCCTGGAGGTCTCGATCCGGGTGAAGCCCAACGACGATGACGACCTCGATACGTTCACGGCGCGGGCCGAGCGGGAGCAGCGGAAACTGGAGGACGCGGTGCGGGAGCGCGGAGTGGCCCTCTCCGAGCACTCCGACAGCAAGACCCGACGCGTCCTCACCGCCCTGGCCGCGGCCGAGCAGCCATGAGACGGCAGCGCGCCCACGGAGTCGGTGGCTGTGGGGCAGAACGTCAGCATGAAGAGACAACTCGCCCTGTTTGACCCGACGACGTAGGCCGCCCTTCAGCCCGTGCTCCCCTCAATCCTCCGGCTTCTCCTCAACGGCCGCGACGCCCCCGGCGAAGCTCGCCGGGGGACTCAGCGCCATGCGTGTGCTGGTCAGCCAGATGGCCGTGCGGGCCGCCGGATCATCGGCAGGGCAAGGCTCACGGCTGCGCTGCTCGGCATCGAAACGGGGAACGGGGGGCGCCTGGCCGGAAACGGTGCAGCGTGTGGAGGACCTCCGCGAGGAAGGCCTAACCTGCCCCGGCACCAGCGCGAGGGGGGAGTGGGCGGCGTGGGTTGACGCTGCGCGGTGACGTTGTCAGGTGGCGCGGTCGCGCCCGCCCGGCGCTTGGGCCGTCGCCCCCGGGCCGGGCTCCGCGGGAGGCATGGGCGGCAGACCCGCGGCGATGCCCGGCAGCAGCACCGGCTCCAGCCGGATCGAGTCCTGACCGCCCAGGTAACGCTCCAGCTCCGGCGGCCGGTAGCCCGGGTCGCGGTCGTAGCGCTCCTTGGTGGGCACCGCGAGGAACTCGTTGCCATCGGGCTCACCGTCGTCCCTCACCGCTTTTCCGAGAGGCCGGTGCAGGGGCTTGGCCAGTCGGTACATGCCCGTCCGCGAGGCGTGTAGCGGGCCCGAACCGTCCGGCTGTACACGGAAGTCGATGCTTCGCTCCGGCTTCATCACCTTCGGCCCGGCCGCGCTGAGCACATCGGCATCGAACTGCAGCCCGTGTCTGCGAGCCTGGTCGACCATCCACAGCAGGGTGATGTCGGACAGCCCCGCCTCCTTGTAACCGCCACCGACATCGCAGTGCACCCCGGCGAACCACACCTGCTTCAGCTCCTGGCCCTGCTCGGCGGCGCCGGACTGTTGGTGCCACAGGGTCGGCCGGAACGCCGAGCGCTCTTCGTCGACGGCCAGCGCGTGGAAGGCCGCCCTGACCCAGCTGCTCAGCTCGGTGTCGTGGAACGCCCACCGGTGGTTGAACCGGTTCACGGAAGGCTGTAGCCATGCGGTGTCGGGCAGCGGGACACCCAGGGCTCCGACTGTGTCCCACACTCCGATGAAACGGATCTCCGTCTCGCGCGCGTACGAGCGACGGAACAGCGTCGCGGCCGCGCCGGTCGGTCGTTCGATCCGGTCCCGGTAGAGAGCCCAGGCTTCCGGAATCCGGTCGCGGTGATCCCGGCGCAGAATCCCGCAGTTGCGCAGCAGGCCCGCCAGGCTGCGCGCAGTGAACGCGCCTCGGCTGAAGCCGAAGAGGAACAGTTCGTCGTCGGGCTCGTACGTCTCGACGAGGAACCGGTAGGCGTCGATGACGTTCTGGGACAGACCCATGCCGAACGCGCCTCCGCGCAGCCGCTCCCGCCGATGGGTGCCCACGCCGCGGTGGTAGTAGACGCGCTGCTCCTTCCCGGCTTCGGAGCCAGGGCGCACGGACAGGGCGACCTTGGCGACGTTGGTCTTGCTCGGTTGGTCGGCGAAGTTCCACGTGCCGTCGCAGCAGACGACCAGACGCTTGGCCATGACGATCCCTCCTCGCATGGGCGTGGAGCGGCGCCTATCACACATCCATGCTTCCACCACTCGGCAGGCCATGCCATACGAGGGCTGCTCACGCCCGTCGTGCGCGTGAGATACGTGGCGCGCATGGTGATCACCGGTCTGCCGGCAACTGATCGACCGTCACCTGACCGCGCAGGCCGAACCGGTCACCGCACGGTCCTGTCGGGACCGTGCGGTCGGCGGACCAATCAGTCTGGCTGGCGCGGGCCCCGGTGGCTGCTGCCTTCACCTGCCAGATGATGCGCAGCGGCGCGTCGAGGATCGGATCCCCCGTGATGGAACCTGACGCGGATCTGAGGGGGCAGGATCACAGCACCTTGTGCACAACCGGATCGACACCGACATATGGACGTGGGGCAGCATCAAGACCGGATGGCAGAAGGTTCCTCGCTTCCTGGCCACCTCCTTCGGCTGGATGGTCGCCGCCGCTCGAATCCGTCGTGCAGGGGCGGCAGGTGGCGGCATTCGACGCTGTGAAATCGTCGGGTGACCCCTTTGACGTCGGGCGACCCGGCTCGAAAGGCGAACGGGGTAGCTCCGCGTGCACGATGCCGGCCCAGGCTTGAGTCTGTGGTCATGAGTATCCGTCCATGGGTCATCGTGGAGCCGCCGGACAGTCGTGGTCTGCGTCGCGTCACCATCGGCGGCGAGACGGTCGGCAGTGCCTGGTCACCGGCCGAGCTGCGGAAGATGCTCGGCCGCCGCGGTTACCCCGAGAACATGGATCTGGATGATCCGGCATCTGTGTGCTGGCGCGGGGGCGACAGCGGAGCTTGGCCCGATCGACCCTGGAGAAGGCGCTCCACTATGTTGCTCATGGTGGCCGGGCTGCTTGTTTCCATGGTTTTCAACGCAGTCATCGGATGGCCGGACGCCTCCGGGGCTCTGACTTTCGCGCAGCGGATTACCGGAGTGTTGTTTGTCCTGTCGGGTGCGGTACTGGGAATTGCGGCAATTGCGGCGCTCGACTACTGGGGGAGACGCCACTTCAGGGCCTCTGGTGCGGTCGTACTATTCGGGGTAATTATTGTGCTGGCCACCGATGGCCTCCTTCTTCTTCTCTGGTTCGAGGAGAGGGAGTATACGCGCTATCTCTTGGTCTACCTGCCGGCGTTGTGCTGGTCCGTATGGGCGCTGTTTGTTCTTGTGCGCAAAAAATCTTGGAAGGGAATACCGCAGCCCAAAAGATTCGCGGCCGGGGTGGTCGCCACGGTACTCCTGACGGCTGTCAGTCTCGCGTATTCCACTATGTACCAGCCTGCGTCCGCCCCTATGCACTTTACTTTGAAGGCAGAATTCGGAAAGGCGTGGGAGGATAAGAGGCTTCCCTTCCTGCATGTCCCGCTGACGCTTTACATGAAAAACACCGGAGGGATCCCGGTATACATCGTCAACGACATCTACACGGTTCGTGGCAGGGTGGCCGTGTATTCTCTGGAGGAGGGGGATCCGACGGCGGAGTGGAGGGAAAGTGTCGGGAGGCAGGGGGCGCGCGAGGGGGAGGCCGAGCTCTACGTCGGCCAGCCCGATTACACCACGGTGAGCAGTGGAAGATTCTACGAGTCCGGTAGTTCGCTCGACGTCGGGCAAGAATATTCTTTGAAGCGTATATTTCAGCTTCCCAGAAACGTCGGGTATGACGTCCTGAGCGTTGCATTGCAGATCTCGTACATGAGAAAGGACCGGGGCAGGCTCGACGTGGAGGAGTTCGGTTTCCCTCATGTTTCGTGGAACGAACACGAGGGGCGCTATTACTGTGAACCGGCGATCTGTGGAGAGCAGCTGGTTTATCGTGGAAGGGTGCGCCACAACAACAATTTGATCAACGTGACACGTAAGCCGCGTTATGTGACTGCTGTCTGGTCTCCGGGGGGCCGGTTCACCTCTTCGATTTCTTCCTTCCCGTACAGATTCTCCGGGGTGGGTGACTACGGAGAAGAGAGGAGGGAACTGCAGAGATATGGAGCTGCGAGATCCCGGGCTGATTCAGAGATCTCCGTGGCGGAATTGTTGAGATCTGCCGGGGTCTGACGGATCACTCGCCGGCCTTGGTGAGCCAGGTGCCCACTGTGACCCCGTCTTCGTCAAGGTACGCGGCAGTCTGCTCGCAGGACAGGGCAGAGGCTCCCAGGCTTCCGAACAGTCTGTTGTGCGGTACGAGCTCGGCGAGTTCGGTGATGAGCGGTATGACTTCGAACGGGCCGTGGGTGTGTTCATCGTTCCGCAATTGGGCGAGGACGTCGAGCGTATCGTCGCTCTTTTCCTCAGCCTTCCAGAAGTCCTTGACCCCTTCCGTCTCCCACTGCGCGGGAAGCAGCTTATCCAGCGCCCGCGCGAGGGAAGACTCGGAGATGGACTCGAATATGGCGCTGGTGCAGAACGCGGCGGCCTTTCCGAGCGACTCTTCCGGGCGCTTCTGGGCAGAGGCGGATTGCTCCTGCTGGTCTTTCATGCGAGAGGTTTTCTCATCCAGTTCTTTCGTGAGCCTGGACCGCTCGTCCTGTGACGTCCCGGGGTCACTGATTTTCCTCAGCAGTGCGCTGACCTGCCGTGTGATCTTCGCGATCTTTTCTTGTTCCCTCTGCGGTGTCCCCTTGTCGTGCATTATGTCCTGAGAGGAGCTGTCCGCCAGCAGGCTGTTCGAAAATTTCTTCTCCGCCGAGCTGGCCTGAGTCCCATCCTGGCTTCTCTCCGCGGCGTAGGTCGTATCTTTCACGATGGCGATCATGTGGGCCCGCAGGTCCTGTGGCGTCCTGGGATTGCGGATCAGGTCCAGGGTGGATGTGGTCCGTTTGACCACCAGGAGAGACATGGACCGTTCTTCGGCTGCCCCCTGGGGACCGTTCACCGTCTCGAGCGCCGAAGCCACCTGCTTCACGATCGAGGTCAACTCCCTCCGCAGCTCGGGAGGTGTTCTCGGATCGCTGATCGCTGCCAGCGTGGTGGACAGATTCTCCGTGCTCTCGATGACCCCCTGCCTGTCCTGTGGCGACGTCTCCGGACCCTCGACCGCGCGGACGATGGTGATCAACGTTTCCACGGTCGGCACGAGTTCCTGGGGGACTCGCTCCTTCTCCTTGTTCAGGGTCTTCGTCGCCTCGTCGATTTCCACCTTCTGTTCCGGCGGGACTTCGGACGTCTGTTCGTCCGTGTCCGACGGCTCGGAGGTGTCGGACGTCCCGCTCGGTGTGGAAGAGGGAGGCGTCGTGGATCCCGTGGGACCGCTCGGTTCGGGCGACGGTGGCGAGTCGGTGGGCGTGGTGGGTCCCGTCGAACCGCTCGGCGTATCGGTAGGAGACTGTGGAGGATCCGTGGACTGAGCCGGTACTCCGGCACGGCCCTCGTTCAGCCTCTGAGAATCTGCTGCGGCAATCGGCAGACCTGTCGACAGTGCGAGCGCTGCGGCCAGAATGGATGCGTTGGCCGCGTGAAGGATTTTTCGCCGAGAAATTCTGGCCATGATGGTTCCAGATACGCTTGGCGTAGTCGTTCCGTCCGTAATGGATTCTTCCTTGTGAGGCGGTAGCTCCAGGAAATTGGGAGCCGGAAGAATGCAGAACCGATATAAATCAACTCTCCACCTGTCCAGCGCCGCCTGCAACGGGAGCGCCAGGCCGCGCGCTGTGCCGGCGCGCCGCGGTCATCGGCTGGGGAGCCTCCGCCTTCGCTGCACTCGCCTACCTGACCGACCTCGCCCAGGCCGACGACGGCAAGGCCAGGCACGGGTTGTGGGTCCTGCGCCGGAAGCTCCACCTCCACCTCCACGCCCACGGCGAGTCGCGAACCGTCCCAGTTGTGGCCGTGCCGTTCTCGGTCACCCAGGCGGTGACGTCGTACATCTGGGTGACGGGTGCGGGGTACGGCCGCCGCGGGGCGACGGCGTAGTCCATGTTGATCACCACGCAGCCGGCCGTGGCGGCTATGTGTCGACAGATGGGTTCGTCCTGCTGGGGGCGGGTGCCGCCCCGCTTGTTCGTCCAGGACCCGTGTGGCTCCAAGCCCACCCGGCTGCGTCCGTCGGGGGTAGCAGAGGCTACGCCCGCTCCGTGAGCTCCGGAGCCTGCTTGGGTTTCCTCGTGGCCAAGTGGGCGTGTGCCGTGGTGGGCGCGGGTGGCCGTGACGGTTCGAGTCGGCCACGGCTGGGCGGTCCGAAGAGACCCCAGTGCACGCCGGATCCGGTGGTCGGCGGCTTGCAGTGGCCCCGGGGGTTGGCGTGACGCGGCCCCGCCAGGTCGGCGGCTGTCGCCAGCTGGGAGAATCAGCTGGTTCGGATGCGGCCAGTGAGACGACTGGAGGAGCGAGTGACTCCTCAGTCCTGTGATGAGGCTCCGGCGACGGTGGCCACGGACGCCGGAATGCTCGTCATGTGGGACCCGAAGCGGTTCGAGGCCGTCGCCGATTACGACACCTGGGAGGACGAACTCCTGGAGGACGAGGACATTGTCCGTCATATCCGGGCGGGTGCTCTTGTTCCGCTCAACGTCGGAGGAGACGGCGCCTTCGGAGTTCTGGTCCGCTCGGGCACTGCGGACGCGCCAGCACGGTTGACCGATCGGGAGACGGCCCATCAGCTGGTCGCCTCCCAGCCCTACCTCTTTGTCGCCCGCGGTCGTGCACTCGTGGGCGGCATCGAAGACGTCAGCGCAGACGGCTCGGACGACGTGATCGAGTGTCTTGTGCCCGAAGGCCGCCATACCGTGATCGTCCATTTGATCGACTGGCAGGCCGAACCTGGCAGCCAGGGCGAGGACGGGCGGCCCGTTCCCGGAGCCCTGCCGGACTTCGTGGTCCTGATCAACCCTGCTCAGCCCAGTCAGGGGGCATACCGGACCGCCGTTCAGACGTTCGAGGCCCCAAACGGCTGACGTCGGCGGATCAGGTTCGGACAGCCGCTGGCTCACCACCGTCCACCTCGCGGCGTATGCACCCGGCCTGTATCCCGTCGAGGCCGTCTGGTCACCGGTACGCCGCGCCATGGCCAAGACCGCCTTCGACACACTCGATGACCTCGACCGTGTCCTCCGCCGGGCGTCACGCAGCATCCAGCTCCGGCCACACCTGATCGACGGCTGCCTCACCGGCACCGGCCCGACCCTCGCACCACCGACCCCACCCCGAAAACCTCAGTAATCGCTTTTCGCGTCTGGTCGCCGAGGGCTAGTGTTCGGGGGCAGTGAGTGATCCACGAGGAGTCGAAGACATGATCGGTCGTCCGAGCGCGCGCTGACGTTGTAGGCCGTGATCGGTCTGTCATCGCGTGCTGCCCTTGATGTTGCGGCACAGCGAGCCTTCTCCCGCCCTGAATCGCCGGTGCACCTCTTGTGCGCCGGGTGACGGGCTTCGTTGTCGGCGATCCAAGGGATCCTCGTGCATCCGTCCGCTTCCTGTGCTGTATCCGATTCGGGTCGACCGTCACGTCTGTGGCGGGACGGCGACTTCCGCAGACTCTGGGTGGGGCAGACGGCCTCCCAACTCGGTGAACACGCAAGCCTGGTGGTGTTGCCGCTCTTCGCCGTCCTGACGCTGGACGCCGGTGCCGGCCAGTTGGGCGTCCTGCGCGCGGTGGGGCAGGCGCCGATTCTGTTGCTCTCGCTCCTCGTCGGCGCGTGGGTCGACAGGTGGCGGGCCCGTACGGTGATGGTGCTGACGGACGTCGGGCGGACTCTGGCACTGGGCGCCGCCGCCGTGGCCGGCCTCTTCGGTTGGCTCGGCCTGCCGGGGTTGTTCGTGGTCGCCTTCACCATCGGGGCTCTGTCCGTGTTCTTCGACGTGGCATACCAGACCTCTCTGGTACGTCTGGTGAGACGCGATCAGTTGGTGCGCGGCAACAGCGCGCTCGAGGGCAGCCGGTCCGCGGCGCAGATCGGCGGTCCCGCCCTCGGTGGCGCGTTGGTGTCACTGCTGTCGGCGCCGGTCGCGGCCGCTTCCGGCGCGCTGTTCTTCGCGTTGTCGTTCCTGTCGATCCGGCGCATCCGTCGGATCGAATCGCTTCCGAAGAGCTCGGAACGTCCCCCTCGGATCTGGCGGCGTATCCATGAGGGCCTCCGGTTCGTCGTCGGCGATGCCTCGCTGCGGACCGTGTGTCTGGCCTCGGCCGCCTTCCAGTTCTCCTTCGCGGCCGTGATGACCGTCTACCTGCTCTTCCTGCCGCGGGAACTGCACCTGTCGGGCACGGCCGTCGGGCTGGCGCTCGCGGCGACGGGGCCCGGCGCGCTCCTGGGCTCGGTGCTGGCCGCCCGCCTGCCGAGCCGGTTCGGTCACGGAGCGGTGCTCGTGTCCGCGGCGATACTCGGCGACGGCGTGTTCCTGTGTGTGCCCGCGCTGCACGGCTCCCCTGCAGTGACGGTTCCCGCGTTGCTTGCGGTCAACTTCGTGTTCGGTACCGCAGGCCAGTTGGTGAATGTCACGGTCATGGCGGTGCGGCAGGCCCTCACCCCGGACGGGATGCAAGGCCGCGCGGCCGCGACGATCACATGTGCCGGCATGGGGCTGACCCCACTCGGCTCGCTACTCGGCGGATTCCTCGCGGAGGAGTGGGGGTTGCGCGCCACCCTGCTGGTGACGGCCGCAGGCATGATGCTCTCTCCGGTGCTGATGGCCATGTCCCCACTCGCCCGCCTGGGACGGGAGCTTCCACAATGACCGACCGGGCCCAGGAGCACTGGGGCGTCGCCCACGACCTGCACGGGTGGCTGGGCCGCCCTGCCGAAAGAGGAAGAGAAGGGAAGCCTTCCGAAGGGAAGCCTGCCGAGAGGCGGATCAGCGCCCAAACAGCCGTCATCACCGGCAAGCCGCAGCGGGGTCGGCGAAGCTGCGCCCGCGGCCGACTGGCAGCGCGCCCGCCCGTATGCGGGCTACGCCCTCGCACGCCGGGAACCGGCAGGCCCCGACATCATCGGCGGGACTGTGGTCGTGCTGTACCCGTCCCAGGAAGTGCTGGCCATGCGCATCACCTCCGCACCGCTCCGTACACGTCCGCCCGTGAACAGGGCGCCGCCGACCAGGAGATGCGGGCGATCACGGCCGAAGGCTGAAGGACGTGCACGTTGTAGCTGGCGAGCTGAGCATTGCGGCTGGTGAGCGAGTTGAACGCTGTCTGGCGACGGTGCCTGCGGATGTCGTTGCGGAGCGGCTGCATAGGATCGCCGGCATGACACTGCGACCTGTCCTGGTGAACATGAAGGCTCTTGACGACTCGAAGGTCGGCCGATTCTGGGCGGAGGCGCTCGGCTGGCGTGTTACCAGCCAGGAACCAGGAGCGACGGCCGCCAAACCCGTCGGCTTCGATTGGCTGGACCCGGTCACCGTCTGCGTCGACGTCATTGCCGTCCCGGAACCCAAAACGACGACGAAGAACCGTGTCCATCTCGATCTCGCCACCACCTCCGCGGCCCATCAGGCGGAGTTGGTCGCGCGCCTCCGGGCTCTCGGCGCGACGCCCGCCCACGTGGGCCAGGGCGACGTGCCGTGGACGGTCCTCGCCGACCCGGAGGGCAACGAGTTCTGCGTGCTGGAGCCTCGGGAGATCTACCAGGACACCGGGCCGATCGCCAGGGTGGTCGTCGACTGCGTGGATCCGCGGGCCATGGCCCGGTTCTGGGACGAGGCGATGGACTGGACCCTGCACGAGGTCACCGACGACCATGCGGTGTGGCGCTCGGCCAAGGGCGTCGGCCCGTATCTCGAGTTCCTCCGCACTGGCGTGAAGACCGTGCCTGACCGCGTCCATCTCGACCTGGTGCCGGACGCCGGTGACGACAGAGCAGCGGAGGTGGCCCGGCTGCGGGCCCTCGGCGCCACCGACCTCGACGTCGGCCAGGGCGACGTCCCGTGGACGTGCCTGGCCGACCCGGAGGGCCACGAGTTCTGCGTCCTCGCCCGGTCCTGACGCGGAGCCTAGTTACTTGACCACAATTCCTCCCGGCATGGGACGTGGCTCACGACGACGGGCAGCACCGCCGCCCATGACCGCGAGTCCGACATCATGATCCCCGATGAGGATCACGGCGGGAGCGCCACCCACGCTCCACCGCTGTGACCTCGCCAGGGGATTGCTGACGGGTGCGGTCGGGATGTCGCCAGCCGTCGGCCGCATCATCGAGCGGCTTCATTTCTGACCGGACGGTGGTGGAGCGGCACGGGCAGAGCGGTCCCGCGGCGTGCTGCGAGAGGGCGGACCTCGGGGTGACGGGTCGAGATTGGCCTTCATCGCGGAGGCGTCCAGTCGCGAGCCGTCGTGGAACGTCACGTCCTCGCGGAGCGCGAAGGTGTATGTCCGGCCGCCCTCGCCGACCTTCCACGACGTGGCCAGTCATGGCTGCAGATCGCCGTTCGGCGGCTGGAGGACGAGTGAGTCGAAGACGGGGCGCTGCACCAGAGCCGTGACGTCCCGCGCGCTGGCGTGCGGATCCCAGCAGTCCGGTTCCTGGTCCGCGGCGTACGTCAGGGCGCCGTCGTCCCGACGGTGTCGGTGCCGTCGCCCGTCGACACCCTGGCCCGCAACCTGGATGCCCGGCGGGCGCTGTGTGAGGTGCCGCAGCTTCGGGGAGCAGGCGTCGACGAACCGGTCCGCTACGACGGCGCCGTCCCGGCCGCGTCCGGGGCGTGGCTCAGTGGTCGTCGCGGATGGTGGTCGCGATGCCGTTGCTGATCACGACTTCGGCGCTGAAGCCCTTCTTGGCGGCCGCCTCCAGTTCGGTCTCTGTGTACCCGGTGCCGCCCTGGCCCCCTTCACCCGTGCTCGTGTCACCGCAGATGTCGCCGTAGCCCCGGATCTCGGTGTCCGCGGCGAGGAGGAACTGCTCCTCGACGCCCTTCGTCTCGGCTATGTCGATGAGAACCAGCAACGCTGCTCTGCCTGAGGGCCCTTCACCCGGCCGTGACATGGCGGCACTCCACGACGCGGGAAGCGCTCTCGGGCCGCTCGGTGATCCGAGCAGCACTGCCCGGCTGCGGCGGCGAGTACGCCTCCAGGCTGATACGGCGGCCATGCGGTTATGCCGTATGGGGGATGGTGTTCATGCCGTGGCCGGACGCGGGCGGCGGGGGCCTGCGAAAGCATCAGGGGCGTCGAACGACGACGTTGATCGAGGAGCGTGCCGCATGCCCACCACTGTTCCCTTCTCCGAGAACGTGCCGACCGAAGGAAGGCATTTATCCGACCGCGCATCGGATCGGACCGTCCCGGGTGTCCCGGCCTGGGCGCGACGTGCGGCGGCCGCGGTCGTCTGGGTGTCTCTGCCATCGGCTCTGTGGCGCCTCGCCGCCGTGCTGGGTGTTCCGCTCGGACTCGCGCAGTCCGAATACGATGCGATGCTCCTGCCCGGCTGGGGCCTGCTGGTGCTGCCTTTGCTGTCGCTGGCCCAAGAAGGCCTGGCCTGGCTGACACTGGGGTTGGTGCGGCCGTGGGGAGAGGTGTGGCCGCGCTGGCTGCCGTATCTCGGAGGCCGTCCGGTTCCGGTACCTGCTGCGGTTGTCCCGGCGGTGGTCGGCACACTCGCGTGCAGCGTCTACGGCGTATTGCTTGTCTGGACGACCCTGCACGCTCAGATGGAGATCACGCCGTGGGGCAACTGGCTCCTGACCGCCTGCTATCTGCCGGTGGCCGCCTGGGGGCCGCTGCTGGGTGTGGTGACGGTGCACTACTACCGACGCCGCACGCGCGGGTGAGGAGTGGAACCCCGGCACGAAGGGACGAGGAAGGCCTTCGTCCCGTCTGGGGCTGGCACATGTTCCTGTCGGAGGATCGCCGCTGCCACCCGCCGGGATCAACTCCTGCAGTACTGCCCTGACCGCCGATCAGTGGGAGTTCCAGTCCGGGTGTGTCGAGGCGTTCGTCGCTTCGTGGCGGGCACGCGGGGTTCAGCCCAGTGACGGTCGAGAACGAGATCGGCCTGCTGGAACGAACGCTCGTGGCCCTCCAGCAGGTTCCCGGGAGGTCCGCCCGACCGTCCCATCAGTGTTTGAGCCATGGGCGAGCGGCTTTGCAAGCTCCGCATCGACGTCACGGTCGCCGTCACATGGCAGTGGGCCGCAGCCGGAGACCGGGCCGCCTGCGCGGGCTCTGCCGTCGGGGTGAATTGTCTGACCTGCGTGGAGCAGTTGGACCCGCCGGCGAGGACCGGTGTGCCCTGCGGCCCGCGTCAGGGCAGTGTCTGGAGCCTTTCGGAGACCCTCGTCCGTGGCGGATCGAGGTCTGCTGTGGAAAGTCTGCCGCGGTGGCACCGCGCGCGCTCTTTTTCCCTCTGTTCAGTTAGCCGAACTCACCTTGCACCGTGAGCGCTTGGCCACACATCGACCCAGGGGGACGAGAACCATGACCACTCCACAACGCATACCGAGACGATTCGGACGGCTCACAGCCGTCGGAGCCGCGCTGACAGCGCTCATGGCCGGCGTGACGGGGACGGTGACCCAGGCGGCGGCCTCGCCGAAGACACCTGAGAAGCCGCCCGTGCCGTCGCTCGCCTGGACCGACTGCCAGGGCGGCTTCGAGTGCGCGAACGCCGACGTTCCGCTCGACTACCGCAAGCCGCACGGCAAGTCCATCACCCTCGCAGTGGTCCGTAAGAAGGCCGCGGACCAGACGAACCGCAGGGGCACGCTCTTCATGCAGCCGGGAGGGCCCGGCAACTCCGGTGTGGACTTCGTGCGGAACAACCACGCCGACCTGCCGGCCGCGCTCCGCGACTCGTTCGACGTCTTCGGCTACGACGTCCGTGGCGTCGGCCGCAGTTCGCCGCTGACCTGCTTCGACGACGCGCGGTACACGCGGGCCGTCACGGAGGCCAAGGGGGTGCCAGGTCCGGGAGCCTTCGAGCCGGCGCTGCGTGCGGCCGCCGAATTCGACCAGGCCTGCGTGAACAACTCGGGCGAGCTGCTGCCCTACGTCGGCACCGAATACGTGGCCCGTGACATCGACCTGCTGCGGGAGGCGCTCGGAGAGCAGCAACTCACCTACTACGGGCGGTCGTTCGGGTCGTACATCGGAACCGTGTACGCCGCCATGTTCCCGAAACGGGTGCGGGCGCTGACTCTCGACGGCGCGTACGACCCTGTGCACTACGCCAACCGTCCGTACGCCTACGACCGGCCGCAGTACCTGGCGCTGGACGGCGCGATGAGCCGCTTCCTCGACTGGTGCGCCGTCGACCAGGCCACCTGCGGGTTCGGTGAGGGCGACCCGCGTGCGGCGTTCGAGAAGCTGAAGACCGACCTGGACGCCGGCCCCGTGCCGACGGCGAACGGCGGTCAGGCCAACGGCTACACGCTGGTCTACCGGCTGATGTTCAACATCAACGAGGGCAAGGTCATCTGGCCCTCGCTCGGCGCGGCACTGCGCAAGGCCCAGCTGCGGGACAACACCTCCTTCCTGCTGCGCCCGCCCTCCCCGGCCAGCTTCGACTTCCTGGGCCCGAACGTGGCCGTCGAATGCGTCGACCGGGACTACCCGCGCGACCTGCGCCGGCTGAAGCGGAACGTCACGGCCAACGCGAAGGCGGCGCCGCTGCTCGGCCCGGCGATGGCGTACGGCCCTCCCACGTACGACCACCAGCACGCCACCGCCTGCGTCCAGTGGCCGGGTGAGCGCGTCAGCCGCTACGACGGCTCCTACCGCGCCAAGGGCTCGGCGCCCATCCTCGTCCTCGGCACCACCGGCGACCCGGACACCCCGTACAGGGACGCGGTGGCGCTGTCCCGGCGGCTCGACAACGCTTCGCTGCTCACCTTCCAGGCCGAAGGGCACACCGCATTCGGCCGCAGCGCCTGTGCGACGGACGCGGTCGTCGGCTACCTGGTCGACCTCGAGGTCCCGGCCTCGGGCACGACGTGCGTGGACGAGACCCAGCCGCCGTCCGCCACACCGACCACGGCCCCGCCCGGCACCACGCTCAGCGAACTCCGTAACGGCGTCAACGAGCGCGTAGAGCGCATCGGCGCCGTGAACTGACCTTCCTGCACCGACCCCCGGAGGGCGCCGGCCTTTCACGGTCGGCGTCCCTCGCGGTCCGTCAGTCCGGGTGGAGCAGGACCGGACCGTGGTGTCGGAGACCAAGGACTGGGCCCGGGACCGTCCTGGCGGATCGCGCGTATTCGTTCCGTATTCGTTCCGTGCGGTCCGTGGGCATCGGCCCACACCAGTGGGTCACGGCCGGCCGTGGAGCCCGGGGGCGCCGATGCCGTGAGTAGGCCAGGCGGCGCGGGCGGGACTCCCGCACTCGGGTAGACGCCCGCGCACGGGTACGGCACACCTCCCAGTGCGCCGGCGATCTCCGACGCCGCCTCTCCCCACACCCGCGGCGGGGACAGGCGGCGTCGACTGTCGGCTCGCCACAGCCGGGACGGGGTTGCGACGCGGCGAGCGCCGGCCCTTCGCCCTCTGCGGCTGACGTAGGCCCTCAGCCTGGTCCGGAGCTTCGCCGCGCCTCGTCCGCGACGTGCCGGCCGGAGTCACGTGCCTGTTCAGTGACCTGGCCGGCCTGGTCACGCGCCTGGTCCTGTGTGGTGCGTGCGGCTTGCGCGGCACTGTCCTTCACTTCTGAGGCGGCACTCTGCGTCACCTCCTTGGCGCCTTCCTTCAGGTGCTGCGCGGAGTCGCCGACTGCCTGCTTGACCGGCTCCAGCGCATCACTCTGCATGAGGTCGGAGGCCTTTTGCTGCTCAGCCTCGGAGGCGGGCAGCATGGAGGAGGCCAGCACCCCGACGCCGAAGGCGACCAGGCCGGCTGCCAGCGGGTTGCCGCGCGTCTGGCGGCGGGCCAGGTCGGGCGCCTGCTGTACGGCCTGGCCCGCCTGGCCGGCGGTGTCGCGCACCGAGTCGGCCGCCCGTCCGGTGCCTTCCTGGACGGAACCGGCCGCGGACTGAGCGGTGCCGGCCACACTCCGTGCGGTGTCCGACGCCGTACCCATGACCCGCTCCCGGATGCCCGACACGGCGCCGCGCATCCTTTCCTTGCGGCGGTGTACCGCCCGTCGAGGACTGGTGCGATCGGCGAGCTGGTCCACGTCCGCGGACAGCCGGCCGCGGGTGGCCTCGATCTCGGCCCTCATTTGGTCGGGTGACGTGCCCATTCCGCGTTCTCCTTCATGGTCTCGACGGTTCGCTCGGGCTTCGGGGAGACGGCGCTCATTCGTCCGCGGCCCTTCTGGTACAGCACGGCCGCCACGACGGCCCACACGGCGGTGACGATCAGGGCGGCCCAGCCCTCGTCCATCACGTTGGCCAGACCGAACACGGCAGCCAGCGACAGGAACAGCAGGACCATGTAGCCGGCGAAGCCGGCACCGCCGAACATCCCGGCGGCCTTGCCCGCCTTCGTCGCTTCGTCCCTGATCTCCGTCTTGGCCAGCTCGACCTCCTGACGGAAAAGCGTCTGGAGGTCCGCAGTCACCACGGACAGCAGCTGCCCCATGGACCGGTCCTGCCCCTGCGGCTCCGCCGCGCCGGGCGTGGGGGAGATCGAAGCCATCTCACACCTCCGGGTACGGACGACCCGGTGTGCCGTCCGGCGGCGTACCCGTGACCGGGGGGACCGACGGAGCGGGCGGCGCCTGCGGAGGGGCGTTGTGGACGGCCCCCGTGGGGGAGCCGGTCGGCAGAGCGGGGGAGGCGGGGGCGTCCAGTGTCCCTTGGTCCGGTGTTGCGACGGCCTGCTGCTGCCCGTCTCCACCGGCCCTGGCTGATCCCGCCACCCGTGCCAGGCGCCCGACAGCCATTCCGGCAAGCACAGCGCCTCCGAGGAAGGCGCCGGGACGTCGGCGGGCGAAGCCCTGGAGGTCGGAGACGAGGCCGTCGACGCCCTGCTTGTCCAGGTAGTCGGCCGCCCGGTGACCCTTGTCGGCCGCCTGGGCCGCGAGGCTGCGGGCGGGCGAGTCCTTCTGGGCGTTCTCGGCCAGGCCGGAGAGGTCACTCGCCCACTGCCGCAGCGTGTCGGCAGCCCGCTTGGTCTGGCCCTCGGCCTCGCCCATCGCGCGGTGCCGCAGTTCGCCGATGACCGTGCCCGCCTGCTGCCGTGCTTCGCCTACTACGCTCTGGACCTGTTCCGCCGCGGTTCCCGCCACCTGGGTCGCGGCCTCTTTGGCCTGGCCGGCCGTCGCCGAGGTCTCCGCCTTGGCCTTTTCTCGGGTGGACCCGTTCCCCGTTCCGGTCTGTATGGACTCAGTCATCGGCGGCTTCTCCTCATCAGATGTTGTGTCTCTAAGGGAGGCGGTATGCCGGACATCATGCACAACCGTCCGTTCTCGTTACGAGTGGCCCTTTATTCCTATATGACACCTTTTGGAGCGGTGGGAGGGGAAGGTGCTCCGGACTCCCCCCGCCCGCGACGACGCGCCTCGCACACCGGACAACGGGGTGTCGCCGGTGGTGCAGTCGCTGCCGCCGACGGCGGTCCTGGCCAGTACGCGAGCAGGCTCCGAATCTTCCGGGTAGGTGGCCGTCTGCCCACAGCCAGTTCCTGCGCGGTGCGGGTGCTGTCCAGGGTGGTCACGATCCGGGTCCCGGCCCCGTTGATCACGATCAGCCGCCGCTGAGGCCAGCGGTCGCCGCCCTCTGGTGGGCCGCGACCGCCTGATCGGAACAGTGAGAGTGAATTTTCGAGAAGGCCGGGAGCTCCACAGCCCCAGTCCCCGGCGTCTCCCGGGGCGGGCGGCCCGGCTCAGGAAGCGGCCTTCACGGCGAGGACCGGGCAGCCGGCTCCCAGCAGGATCTGCTGCGCGGCGGAGCCCATGATCAGCTTGCCGACCGCGCTGCGGCGGCGCAGCCCGATCACCACCAGGGACACGTCCGCCTGCTCCGCCAGCTCGATGATCTCCTCGGCGGCATCGCCCGCGCCGAGCACCTGGCGGATGTCGAACTCGATCCCCAACGCGGCCAGGTCCTCGCGGACATGAGCGAGATCGGGCTCCTGCGCGAAGCGCGGGTCCACATAGGCGTCACCCCGCGAGGTGTTCACCACCAGCATCTTCTCGCCGCGCAGGCGGGCCTCGTCGATTCCCGCGCGCAGCGCGGCCTCACCCTCGGGCGAGGGTACGTATCCGACCAGTACGGTCATGTCTGCTCTCCCTCCCAGGTACTCTCAGGCACTTCGCTCACGCGGTGGACGTACGACGAACCGCCGCAGCAGCGGCCAGGCGAGGACCAGGACGATCACCGTGTAGACCGCGTAGGACACGGGTCCGCCCACCAGCCCTGACAGTTCGCCGCCCGACAGCTGCAGGGAGCGCCGTCCCTGCAGTTCGGCCCGCGGGCCGAGGATGACGCCGAGGATCAGCGGCAGCACCGGCAGTCCGAACCGTCGCATCGCGAAGCCGAGGAGTCCCAGCATCAGCAGCAGGAACAGATCCAGGGGCTGTGCGTTGACGGCGTACGCGCCCATCGACGCGAAGAACAGGATTCCCGCGTACAGGTAGGGTCGCGGAATCCGCAGCAGTTTCGCCCAGGTCGGCGCGAGCGGCAGATTCAGCAGGAGCAGCAGGAGATTGCCGACGAACAGGCTGGCGATCAGTACCCAGACCAGGCTCGCCTCCCGCTCGAACAGCAGCGGACCGGGCTGGATGCCGTACGACTGGAAAGCCGCCAGCATGACCGCGGCGGTGGCGTTCGTCGGCAGCCCGAGGGCCAGCATCGGGACCAGCGTGCCCGCCGCGGAGGCGTTGTTCGCCGCCTCCGGCCCGGCCACCCCCTCGATCGCCCCCTTGCCGAACTCCTCCGGGTGCTTGGTCAGCCGCTTCTCCGTCGCGTACGACAGGAACGTCGGGATCTCCGCACCGCCGGCCGGAAGCGCACCGAACGGGAAGCCGAACGCGGTGCCCCGCAGCCAGGGCTTCCAGGACCGCCTCCAGTCCTTCTTCCCCATCCACGGCCTGCCGACGGGGATGACCTCCACAGGCTTGCGCCGCAGGTGTGCGGCCACCCACAGTGCCTCGCCGACGGCGAAGATGGCGACGGCCACGACGACCACGTCGATCCCGTCGGCGAGTTGGGGGACGCCCAGGGTGAGCCGCTGCTGTCCGGACACCGTGTCGATGCCGACCAGACCGATCGTCAGGCCCAGCAGCAGCGAGATGAGACCACGGATGCGTGACGCGCCCAGCACGGATGTGACCGCGATGAAGGAGAGCAGCATCAGGGCGAAGTAGTCAGGCGCGCCCAGGCTGATCGCGAAGTCCACCACGGTCGGGGTGACGAGCACCAGCAGCAGGGTGCCGATCGTGCCCGCCACGAAGGAACCGATCGCGGCCGTGGCGAGCGCCTGCGCCGCCCGGCCGGCCTTGGCCATCTTGTTGCCCTCGATGGCCGTCACCACCGAGGAGGACTCCCCGGGCGTGTTCAGCAGGATCGACGTGGTCGACCCGCCGTACATGCCGCCGTAGAAGATGCCGGCGAACATGATGAACGCCTGTACCGGCTCCATGCCGTAGGTGATGGGCAGCAGCAGGGCCACGGTCATCGCCGGGCCGATGCCCGGCAGCACACCGACCGCGGTGCCGACCAGGACGCCGATCAACGCCAGCAGCAGGTTCATCGGGGCTATGACGTCCTCGAAGCCCTGCATGAGGTTGTTCAGGTCGTCCATCACAGGATCCCTTGCAGCACACCGGCCGGGAGGTTCACACCGAGCCCGACCGCGAAGGCGTAGAACGTGGTGAGGGACAGCGTCACCGCGATCAGCAGATTGCGTACGTAGTGCCGGTTCCCGAGGGCGAAGGCCGTTCCCCAGAACAGCAGCGCGCCGCTGATCACCCAGCCGAGCCGTTCGATCAGCACCGCGTTCACCACGAACGCGCCGATCAGCAGCAGCACTGTGCGCCAGTCGATGCCCTGCGACAGGTCGACGTCCTCGCCGGCCTCCGGCTCACCGTGACCGCCCCGGGCCACATCGACCGCGTAGAGCACCGCGACCACCAGGAGCAGAGCGCCCAGGAGCACGGGCACCGCGCGCGGTCCCACCGGGTCGGTGCTGCTGGTGACGTGCGGGATCCCGAGCCCGTCCACGATCACCGCCGTGCCCAGCAGGGCGAGGAAGGCGCACACACCGTACTGTGCGCGATCCTTGCCCCGGGGCGGACGGGCGTCCTCGACGCTCAGTCCGTCGGTCGGGGAGCTCATGCCAGTCCGAGCTCTGTCAGCAGGTCGGCGACGGACTTGTCCTGCTCCTTCAGGTAGGAGCCGAACTCGTCGCCGGTGACGAAGGCGTCGGTCCAGCCGCGCTTGGTCAGCTCGGACTTCCACTGCTCCGAGTCGTGCATCCTGGTCAGGGAGTCGATCCAGGTCTTCTTCTGCTCGTCGGTGATCCCGGGCGGGGCGACGATGCCGCGCCAGTTGGTGAAGACCAGGTCGATGCCGGAGCCCTTGAGCGTGGGGGCGTCCTTCACGGCGGCGATGGGCTCGGCGCTGGTCACCGCCAGCACCCGCAGCTGCCCCGCCTCGATCTGGTCGAGGAACTCACCGAAGCCACTGGCACCGAAGGCCACCTTGTCGCCCAGGACGGCGGGCAGCAGTTCGCCGCCGCCGTCGTATCCGACGTAGTTGACCTTCTTGGGTTCGATGCCGACCGCCTTCGCCAGTTGCATGGGAAGCAGATGGTCCGGGCCGCCCGGCGACGAACCGCCGCCCACGGGCACCTTCCTGGGGTCCTTCTTCCACGCGGTGACGAGGTCGTCGATCGTCTTGTACGGGGAGTCCTTCGACACGACGATCGCGCCGGCCTCCTCGATCAGCTTGGCGATCGGCGTGGTGTCGGTCAGCGTCGCCGCCGACTTCGAGGTGTAAGCGGCACCGACGACGCCCAGCCCCATCTGCATGGCGAGCTTGCCGTTGCCCTTCTCGTTCACCAGGCGCTGCAGGCCCACGGTGCCGCCGGCCCCGGGCAGGTTGTAGACCTGGACCCCGGACGCCACCTTGGAATCCTGCATCACTTGGGCGACGGTCCGGGCAGTGACGTCGTACCCGCTGCCCGGGGTGTTCGGCACCATCACCCGCAGACCGGTGACGGGCTTGCCGCTCCCGCTTCCGCCCTCGGATTCCTCCTTCTCCGCGGTGGCGCCGCAGGCGCTCACGGCGAGCATCGACACAGTGGCAAGAGCTCCGAGAAATGCGGCTCTGCGAGTTCTCATGGCTCATCTCTTTCGCTAGGGCGAGTCCGGCGCCATGATTGTGCGGTTCCGCGGACGGCCCGTCTGCCTTGTGTGAGCATTGAAGGTTGAGTTCATAGTGGTCGTTACGTCACGCCGCCACACACTCGCCGGTGAGCTGCTGGTATTGCAGCTCGCCATCGTCGTGCTGGTGCTCGTCGCGGTCGCCGCGGTGTCGCTGGCCCAGTCGAAGGCGACGTTCGACCGGGTCGAGGGACGCCGGGTGACCGCCCTCGCCGAGGAGATGGCCGGAAACCCACTGCTGCGCACCCAGCTCCTTCGTCCCGCGCCCGCCGAGACCCTCGCGCCGCTGCTCCAGACCAGGCTGACCCAGTCGAACGTCACCTCCGTCACGGTCGCCGACGAGCACGGCGAGATCGTCGCCGCCACCAATCCCACCCTGGTCGGGACGCGGCTGCCGGTGGACGGGCCCGGCGTCGCGCAGGCACGCGGCTGGTCGGGGGAGCTGCCGGTGGACGGGGTCCGTGAGCTGGTGGCCCAGGTTCCGGTGCTCCGCGACGACGAGAACCACATCGGCGAGCACCTCGGTACGGTCATGATCGGGCGGGCCTCACCGACGGTGTGGCAGCGGCTCAGCGGCGCCTCGTCGTATCTGCTCGCCTACCTCGGCATCGCGAGCGTGCTCGGGGTCGCCGGATCATGGCTGCTGGCCCGGCGCATCAAGCGCCAGACCCTCGGCCTCGAACCACGCGAGATCGCGGGCCTCGCCGAGCACCGGGAGGCGATGCTGTTCGGGATCGCCGAGGGCGTGATCGCGCTCGACCCGCAGCTGAGGCTCACGCTGGTCAACGAGGTCGGTCTCAGACTGCTCGACCTTCCCGAGGACTGCGTCGGGATGAGCCTGGCCGACCTCGGGATCGAGGGCAGGCTGTACGACGTCCTGGCCGGGACCGGCGGTGAGCACGGTGCCGAGCGGCGTGACGAGGTGGTGGTGAGGCGTGGGCGGGTGCTGGTGATGAACCGGATGGACGTCACCAAGGACGGCCGTCGGCTGGGTTCGGTGACGACGCTGCGGGACCGTACCGAGCTGGCCCAGCTCGAACGCGAACTGGGCTCGTTCCGCAGCAGCACCGAACTGCTGCGTGCCCAGGCCCACGAGTTCTCCAATCAACTGCACACCATTTCCGGGCTCATCCAGATCGGCGAGCACGACGAGGTCGTGCGTTATGTCCGCGCCCTGCGCAAGCACCGTGAGTCGCTCGACCTGACTCTCACCAGCCGGGTCCGCGACCGGGCCGTCGCCGCGCTGCTCATGGCCAAGTCCGCGCTCGCGGCCGAGCGCAGGGTCCAATTGCGCATCTCGGAGCTCACGGCCCTGGACCGGCTGGAGCCGACGGACTCAGCGGATGTGGCGACGGTGCTCGGCAATCTCGTCGACAACGCCCTCGACGCCGCCGCGGCCCCGGACCACGGGAACGACGCCTGGGTGGAGGTCGAGCTGCGCCAGGACGCCTCGAGCGTGGAGATCGTGGTGCGTGACTCGGGTCCGGGCGTGGCTCCTGAGCTGGCGCAGGAGGTGTTTTCCCGCGGCTTCACCACAAAGGCCGCGCAGGGCGGCGATCGGGGGATCGGCCTGGCGCTCACCCGGCTGGTCTGCACCCGCAGGGGCGGCGAGGTGTCGGTGGCGAACACACAGCCCGGCGCCACGTTCACCGCCCGGATGTCCGTAGGTCAGCTCACCGATCGGGAGAGGGAGGAAGTCCGGTGATCGACGTACTGGTTGTCGAGGACGACTTCATGGTGGCGCGGATCCACCGCGGATTCGTCGACGGTGTCGAGGGCTTCCGCGTGGTCGGATCGGCCGACTGCGGGGAGAAGGCGCTCGCCGCCGCCGCCGAGCTGCAACCCGACCTCGTGCTACTCGACCTCTATCTGCCCGACATGTTCGGTCTGGATGTCATCCCCAGGCTGCGGACGGTGGCCCAGGACTGCGATGTGCTGGTGATCAGTGCCGCCCGCGAGGCGGAGGCGGTCCGGGGTGCCGTCCGACAGGGCGTGGTCGACTACCTTCTGAAGCCCTTCGACGCCGACGACCTCAGGGACCGGCTGGAACACTACAGCGCCCGGCGCGGCAATCTGCCCGCCGCCATGGTCAGCGGGCAGGCCGATGTGGACCGCGCACTGGGGCGGGCGGCGGCATCGACGGTGACGTCCACTCTGCCGAAGGGCATGAGCGTGGAGACCGCGGAGCTGGTCCGACGCGCACTGCGAGAGGCTGACGCAAGCCTGTCCGCGGCCGAGTGCGCGACGAAGGTCGGCATCTCACGCGTCAGTGCACGCCGCTACCTCGAATACCTCAGCGTCACCGGCCAGGCGGAGGTGTCGCTGCGCTACGGGCAGGCGGGCCGCCCCGAGCGCCGCTACCACTGGCAGGCCTGACCGGCTTCTGGAGCGCCGCCGGGGACACCGGTATGCGGTGAAGCCGGCGACGCGGACATCCAGTGCGCTGATGGAGGGCATTGCCGGTGAGGTGAGGCTCAGGTGTCCGCGCGGAGTGCGGAGACGCGGCGCTCCGCGGGAGTCGGTCACCTCCTTCCGCGCCATCGCGGTCAGCTCCGGCGGATCGGCGGGCACCGTCCAGGGAGCCGAGGCCGTCGCATGACCGCGCTGACCGGACTGGACCTGACGTACCCGCCGACCGTCTCCTCGGAAGACCGGAAGACCGGAAGACCGGAAGACCGGAAGACCGGAAGACCGGAAGACCGGAAGACCGGAAGACCGGAAGACCGGAAGACCGGAAGACCGGAAGTGTCCGGCCGCGTTTCCCAACGTGCCGTCGCGGACCCGGAGACGACCGGGACGCTTGCTTCGGAGGAGATCAGCCGGGTCCCGCCCCGATCCCATTTCGCCTCGGCCGCACCTGCCCGCAGCGCGCCCGAGGCGAAGTGGGCGTCCCGCTCCCAGCGGTCACCGCGATCGCAGGATGTGCAGTACAACCGGTGCGCCGGTGTCGGTTGAGCCAGGTAGGCCGCGACGATCGACGGCAGCTACCCGGGCTCGCGGCCACCTCCGTTCGCCGAAGGGAGGACTGCCGGCAGTGCCTCGCGCCCGCGGGGATAGGCTGCCCCCTCGGCTGGTTCGGGCGCGAGGAGGAGCACATGGTGGATGCGGTGACCATCCGGTTCATCGGGACTGCGGCGCAACTGGCCCCCGACACGCTCGCCGCCGTCTACGACGACATGGTGCGCCTCCGCGGCCGGGGCGGCCGCGAGGCGAGCCGCGCGCTCAAGCTCTCCGCTTCGCACGAGTCCGAGCTGCAGGCCATGGTCAGGTCGACCCTGCTGCCGCGCGCCGACGAACTGAACGCGTTCCGCTCCGGCCTGCTCTCGCGTGCCAACTCCGCGTACGTCATGGCCGCACGGGCCGTTCACCGGCGTGAGAGCCTCGCGCCGGAGGACTACGACGTACTCCTGTCGCCCTTCGCCGCGGCGGGCGTCGAGATCCCGCCCCGCGCGGCCGGCCCGGACTCGTGACCGTCGGTCAGTGCCAGTTCTCGGCCCGGTAGACGTACCAGAGCGCCGCCAGGCCCTCCGTCCGGGAGGCCTCGGCCGTCATGGCCAAGGCCTCGGCCCGATCGTAGGGATCCTGAGGCTTCCTGTCCGGCATGGACCGTGTCATGACCAGGTACCCGCACGCGCTGCGCTGCCACGCTGCCTCGGAGGCGGCCGAACTGCTCGGCGGAGCGTCGTGGTACGGATCGCCCGACGTGGGCCGCGGCGGATCCACGAGCTGCTCGTCCCGCGGCACCGGCCACTCGCGCACCCTCTCGCCGTCCCTGTACACGGCCACCTTCTGGGCGTGGCGAAGAACCATGTAGCCCATGGGAATCCACCGGACCAGATGTGCGCCGTACTCCTTGTCGGGATCGGCGAACGCGTACGTGGTCCGGCGCCAGCCGAAGATCAGGTACGGCGCCGTCCCCCCGTCGCCCTCACCGTCCAACGGGTCGATACGGTCGGCCTCCACGGGCGGGTAACGGTAGGGCTCCTGCATATCCCGATCGTGCCAGAAGGCGTCTCGCGGCAGCCGGACAGGTGTCGAGCCGGCGTCGCAGCCGTCGGCGTACGTGGTCCCCGGCAGGCCCGCCGGAGCGGGCTGTGCGAGGCGACGTTCGCGGGGTCGGCGGAGGGGAGCGCGTCGAAGACCGTCGGTGACGGTGTCGGGGAAGTGGCGCACGAGGAACCATGGGGGCGGGACGGCCTCCTGACGTGCCGTCGGGGCATTCGGTGCAGGCTTGCGGCGGGCCGTAGGATCGGGTGCCCTTGGGGGTGGGACTGTGGTCAGACGGAGTTCGGGCACGCCGACGCTGGAAGAGGTGGCCGCCCTGGCCGGAGTGGGCCGGGGCACGGTGTCCCGGGTCATCAACAACGCGGCGGGCGTCAAGGAGTCCACGCGCCTCGCCGTGCGGCGCGCCATCGACGAGTTGGGCTACGTGCCCAATCTGGCGGCGCGTTCACTGGCCGGGCGGCGTGCGGACGCCGTCGCGCTGGTGATGACGAACACGGACTGGCGGTTGTTCGGGGAGCCGTTCTTCTCCGAGGTCGTACGGGCGGTCGGGGACGCCCTGTCCGGCACGGCGGTGCAACTGCTGCTCACCCTGGTCCGCACGGACGCCGAGCGGAAGCGGTTCGTGGAGTACGCGCGCGGCGGCAGGGTCGACGGGGTGCTGCTGATGTCCGTGCCGGCCGAGGACCGGCTGCCGGACATGCTCGCCGACGCCGGACTGCCCACGGTACTGCTGGGCCGACGCTCGGGCGACGAGCGGATGACGTATGTGGACGCGGACAACGTCGGCGGGGCCCTCGCGGCGGTCCGTCATCTGGTGGCCGGAGGCCGGCAGACCATCGCGGCCATCACCGGGCCGCCCGACATGTACGTCGCCCGGTGCAGGCTGCGCGGCTACCAGGAGGCGCTGGTCGAGGCCGGGCTCGACGACGGGTCTGACCTGGTGGTGCAGGGCGACTTCACCGAGGCCAGCGGGCGCCGGGCGATGGCCGGGCTCATCGTGCGGCACCCGGAGGTCGACGCCGTCTTCGCCGCGTCGGACGCCATGGCCGCCGGGGCCCTGGACGCTCTGCGTGCGGCAGGGCGCCGGGTGCCGGAGGACGTGGCGGTGATCGGCTTCGACGACTTCCAGCTGGCCGAACAGACGAATCCGCCGCTGACGACCGTCCGTCAGCCGCTGGACGAGATCGGGCGGACGATGGTGCGGCTGCTGCTGGAGGAGATCGAACGGCCGGAGGTGGCGTGGCGCCATGTGATCCTGCGAACGCAACTGGTGGCGCGGGAGTCGGCGTGAGTCGTCAGGGGAGTGTCGAAGCGGCCCACGGCCGGTTGGTGGCGCGGGAGTCGGCATGAGTTCGTCAAGAACGGGCTGAAGCGGCTCATGGCCGACGGCGACTCCGCATGAGGCTCCGTCGGACGTCTTGTCGCTCCGCCCACGGCTTCCGGGACGACCCGATCACCGACCCGGCTGCCAGGGGCACCGATCCGACTACAGGGGCACCGATCCAACTACCTTGGGTCACCAACCCGACTGCCGGGGGCGCGTCGGCAAGCTCCCCGCTGTCCGGCCGCAACTGCTCCTCGGGCTTCTCAAGCGAAAGTTTCGGGAGCGCTCCCAACTGCGCGGCATATGACGCGCGTTGGCCGTTACATTTCTTTCCCGCCGCTGACCTGTGACTTCGAAATCCGTTCGACACATTCGGTTCCCATGGGTTGTCAGGGGCGCGAGCGGCTCCTAATGTCCCACCGGAACCAGTGATGGGAGCGCTCCCATCCGTGGCGGGCCGGAAGCGCTCCCGATCTCCTGTCCGCTCCAGCCGGTTGTCCCTCCCAGAGAGGCCCCCGCATGCGACCGTTACCGCACCGCCCCAGAACCGCGCGCGGCCTGCTCGGCGCGCTGCTCACCGCTCTCGCCACCGTCGCGGCCCTCGTGGCCACCGCCCCGGCGGTCCAGGCGGACACCCTGATCTGCGACCAATTCGGCTCGACCACGATCCAGGGCCGCTACGTGGTCCAGAACAACCGCTGGGGCACCAGTGCCCCCCAGTGCGTCACCGCCACCGACACCGGCTTCCGGCTGACCCAGGCCGACGGCTCCGTGCCCACCAACGGCGCCCCGAAGTCGTACCCCTCGGTCTTCAACGGCTGCCACTACACGAACTGTTCGCCCGGGACCAACCTCCCGGCGCAGCTCAGCGGCATCGCCGGCGCCCCCAGCAGCATCTCGTACGGCTATGTCGGCGATGCCGTGTACAACGCGTCGTACGACATCTGGCTCGATCCCACACCCAAGACCGACGGGGTGAGCCAGACCGAGATCATGATCTGGTTCAACAAGGTCGGCCCGATCCAGCCGATCGGCTCACAGGTGGGCACCGCCACCGTGGGCGGGCGCACCTGGCAGGTGTGGACGGGCAGCAACGGGTCCAACGACGTGATCTCCTTCGTGGCCCCGTCGGCGATCTCCAGCTGGAGCTTCGACGTCATGGACTTCGTGCGGGAGACCGTCCGCCGCGGCATGGCACAGAACAGCTGGTACCTGACGAGTGTCCAGGCGGGATTCGAGCCCTGGCAGAACGGTGCCGGGCTCACGGTGAACTCCTTCTCCTCGGCCGTGAACCTCGGTACTCCCGGCGACCCGGGCGACCCCGGGGACCCGGGTGACCCGGCGACGGCCTGCAAGGTGTCGTATGCGACGAACGTCTGGGCCGGTGGCTTCACCGCGGACGTCACCATCACCAATACGGGTTCTGCTCCGGTCGACCCCTGGAAGCTGGCCTTCACCCTGCCCTCCGGGCAGCGGATCACCAACGCCTGGAACGCCGGTGTCACCCCGTCCACGGGGGCGGTGGCGGCGACCGCCCTCGCGCACAACGCGCGGATCGCGCCCGGCGCCGGACAGACCTTCGGCTTCCAGGGCACCTACAGCGGCTCGTTCGCCCAGCCGGCCGGGTTCAGCCTCAACGGCACCGCCTGCTCGTGAACCGAGCCCACCCGCGTCCGCGCGCTCTCGTGATCTGACCCGCGGCCGCGTCCGACCGTTCTCCTGATCCGAGCCCCACCCGCGCCCGCCCGGTCCGGGTCCCGCCCCCTCATCTCCCCATGTTGAAGGGGCGGGACCCGGGATGACCGACAGCGCTCCTCCGCTCCTCCGGCCGCACCCGGAAAGGCCCACGCCATGAGCCAGAGCCTCGCCCCTGCTCCCCGCCGCCCCGCGATCGTCGCCGCCCTGTGCGTCGCCGCCCTCGCCGTCACCGGGCTGACCGGTGCCGCTCCGCCGTCCGAACCCGCCCTGCGCGCCACGGCGTTGCCGTACCAGGACCCTTCGCTGCCCGTCGCGGACCGGGTCGGCGACCTGCTGTCCCGGATGACGCTCGACGACAAGCTCGGGCAGATGACGCAGATCGAGAAGGACTCCCTCGTCCCGCAGTCCGACCTCGCCACCCACCGCATCGGCTCGGTGCTCTCCGGCGGCGACTCCACGGTCAGCCCCAACAACGCCCAGACCTGGGCGGACACCTACGACTCCCTGCAGCGCACCGCCCTGGGCACCCCGCTCGGCATCCCCGTCATCTACGGCATCGACGCGGTGCACGGTCACAACGCGGTGCGCGGCGCCACGATCTACCCGCACAACATCGGCCTCGGCGCCACCCGAGACCCCGCGCTGGTCCAGCGCATCGGCCGGGCGGTCGCCGAGGAGATGGCCGGCACCGGCATCGACTGGGACTTCGCCCCCTGTCTGTGCGTGGCCCGCGACGACCGATGGGGCCGCACCTACGAGTCGTTCGGCGAGAAGCCCGAACTTCCCACCTCCATGGCCACGTTCGTCACCGGTCTGCAGGGCACCACCCTCGGCGCCGACCCGGCCTCGGTGCTCGCCACCGCCAAGCACTACATCGGCGACGGGGGCACCTCCGGCGGCGTCGACCAGGGCAACACCCAGCTCACCGAAGCGGAGTTGCGCGCCCTCCACCTGCCGCCCTTCCAGGAGGCGGTGCGGCGCGGCGTGGGCTCGGTGATGCTGTCGTACAGCAGCTGGAACGGCGTACGGTCGCACGCCCACAAGTACCTGGTCACCGACGTGCTGAAGGGCGAACTGGGCTTCACCGGGTTCGTCGTCTCCGACTGGGCCGCGGTCGACCAGCTCGACGGGCAGCCCGGCTTCACCGGCGCCGAGATCACCACGGCTGTCAACGCCGGCGTCGACATGGTGATGGTCCCGTACGACTACAGGAAGTTCCTGACCCTGTTGCGCGGCGAGGTGAGTGCCGGCCGGATCTCCCAGGCCCGCGTGGACGACGCCAACCGGCGCATTCTCACGAAGAAGTTCCAACTGGGCTTGTTCGAGCGTCCGTTGACCGACCGCTCGTACACGTCGGGTGTCGGATCCGCCGCGCACCGGGCGATCGCCCGGGAGGCCGTGCGCGAGTCACAGGTGCTGCTGAAGAACGACGGTGGGATCCTGCCGCTCGCGAAGGGCGCCAAGGTGTTCGTCGCCGGCAAGTCCGCCGACGACATCGGCAACCAGAGTGGTGGCTGGACCATGGGCTGGCAGGGCCGCAGCGGTCCGATCACCGAGGGCACCACCATCCTCCAGGGCATCCGCGCCGCCGTCACCGATCCCTCACAGGTCACCTACGACCGCTACGGCAACGGCATCGGCGGCAGCTACACGGCCGCCGTGGCCGTCATCGGCGAGACGCCCTATGCCGAGGGCCGCGGTGACCGGCCGAACGGCATGGGCCTCGATCAGGAGGACCTGAGCACCCTCGCCAAGCTCAAGGCGAGCGGCGTGCCCGTCGTCGTGGTCCTGGTCTCCGGACGGCCGCTCGACATCGCCGCCCAACTCCCCGACTGGAAGGCCCTGCTGGCCGCCTGGCTGCCCGGAACCGAGGGCAACGGGGTCTCCGACGTGCTGTTCGGCGACCACGCCCCGACCGGCAAGCTGCCCATGACCTGGATGCGAAGCGCCTCCCAGCAGCCGATCAACGACGGCGACGGCAAGACCCCCCTCTTCCCGTACGGCCACGGACTCACCTACGGCGCCACCCCCGACCCCGACCCGGAGCCCACGCCCAGCGCCTGCACCGCCCAGTTCAGGACCGTCGCCTCCTGGTCCGGCGGCTACCAGGCGGAGGTCACCGTCAAGAACACCGGCACCGGCCCGCTCACCGGCTGGAACGTCGCCTGGGACCTGGGCGGCTCCACGGTCAGCAGTCTCTGGAACGGCTCGTTGACCGTGTCCGCAGGCCGGGCCACCGTCCGCAACACCGCCCACAACGGCGCCCTGTCACCCGGCGCCACGACCTCGTTCGGCTTCACCGCCAACGGCCCCACGGGCACGCCCGCGACGCAGTGCGCCGGCTCCTGACGTACGACCCCCACGTACTCCCGAGGAGGGCACGATGCACCGTCCGACCAGATCCGGCGCCACACGCCCGCGCCTGACCCGCCGACGACGCCCGGCGGTCCTGGCCACCGCGCTGGCCACCCTGCTGCTGGGCGCCGTCGGCCAGCTCTCGGGGCAGCCCGCGGCGGCGGCGGAGGCCATGCCGACAACCGGCGATCCGCCCAAGCCTGCGGATCGTCAATTCCGGCAGTACGACGGTCGATCTGACCAAGGTGACCGCCCGCTACTACTTCACCCGTGACGGCGGCTCGCCCGACGTGCGGGCCTGGTGCGACCACGCCTCCGTCGGCTGCGCCGCCGTCCGGCTCAGGGTCGTCCCGCTGAGCACGGCCGTGCCGGGCGCCGACGCCTACCTCCAAGTCGGCTTCACCGGCGGCTCGCTGGCCGCCGGCCTGGACACCGGCGACATCCAGCTCCGGATGGCCACGTCGGACTGGTCGGCCTTCGACGAGGCCGGCGACTACAGCCGTACCAACGCCGCGGCCTACGCCGACACCCCGGCCGTTCCCGCCTACGTCGGCACCGCCCTCGCCTGGGGCACACCGCCCGCCTGATCCGCGCACGTCCACCCAAGATCCTCCCGCCCGTCCGGCGGCCTTCTCCCCGGACGGGCGGGGGCTCCATCACCGGACGGTGCACCGCAAAGGAGAGAAGAGCGACCAGAAGACGATCCCCACACAAGGCACAGGAGACACCATGGCTCGACGCACCAATCGACTCGTATCCCTGGCGGCGGCGGTGCTGGCGACGCTGCTAGGCGGACTCGGTCTGGCCCTGCTGGGCCAGGGCGACGCGCAGGCGCACGGCGTCACGATGACGCCCGGATCGCGGACCTACCTCTGCTATCTCGACGCCAAGACCAGTACCGGCTCCCTGGACCCGACCAACCCGGCCTGCCGCGCTGCACTCAACGAGAGCGGCGCGACCGCGCTGTACAACTGGTTCGCCGTGCTCGACTCCAACGCCGGTGGCCGCGGACCCGGTTACGTCCCGGACGGGAAGCTGTGCAGCGCCGGTGACCGGTCGCCGTACAACTTCACCGGCTATAACGCCGCCCGCTCCGACTGGCCCCGCACGCACCTCACCTCCGGCAGGACGATCCAGGTCAAACACAGCAACTGGGCCGCGCACCCGGGGTCCTTCCGGGTGTACCTGTCCAAGCCGGGCTACTCGCCCACCACCGAACTGGGCTGGGACGACCTGGACTTGATCCAGACTGTCACCAACCCGCCGCAGACCGGGTCACCGGGTACCGACGGCGGCCACTACTACTGGGACCTGAACCTGCCCTCGGGCCGCTCCGGTGACGCGGTGATGTTCATCCAGTGGGTGCGCTCGGACAGCCAGGAGAACTTCTTCTCCTGCTCGGACATCGTCTTCGACGGCGGAAACGGCGAGGTGACCGGCATCCGGGGCTCGGGCAGCACGCCCACTCCTACGCCGACGCCCACTCCTACGCCGACCCCGACGCCCACACCGACCCCGACGCCGTCCGACCCGCACACCGGGTGCATGGCCGTGTACAACGTGACCAACTCCTGGAGCGGCGGCTTCCAGGGCTCGGTCGAGGTCATGAACCACAGTGCGGCAGCGCGTGACGGCTGGGCCGTGAAGTGGACGCCCGGCGCGGGCACCAGGATCAGTAGTGTCTGGAACGGTGCGCTGAGCAGCGGACCCGACGGCACCGTCACGGTCGGAAACCTCGACTACAACCGGACCGTCCCGCCGGACGGCAGCGTCACCTTCGGGTTCACCGCGACATCGACCGGCAACAACTTCCCGGTCGGCTCGATCGGCTGCGTCAATCCCTAGCCGCCGACCGAGGCGGCGCCGGCTCGCGGATGGGGGCGGGAGCCGGCGCCGCCGACGTGCGTACTGGCTCAGATGCCGTCGGCATCGAGTCCACGGGGGCCGTCCACCTGTACCGCGGTCGGCCGAGTCGGCCCGCCGGACCAAGGGGAGGGTGCGGCCGAAGCCCCTGAATCGCGCCCTGAAGGCGCACCATGTCGGTCTGGGAAGCCGGCGTGAGACCTCAACGGAGCACTCCGGGCGGGCAGTCGGCGGCGAAGCAGGAAACCCCACGGCGCGAGCCGTAGGAATCCCCATCGTTGGCGAGGGGGAGGGAGTCAACTCGTTTCGCCTGTCGATCGGTCGATGAGGCGCATGCGAGGATGTCGTCCGTGACCGGATCGTCTTCCTCGCCTGTCGGCGAGGGCACGCCTCGCGACTACGGCCTGGGACCGCGTGCCGCTGTCGTCCTTGTGTTCGGTTCTTCAGCCGCAGTCCTGGTGGTCGAGATCGTCGCTCTGCGGCTGCTGGCTCCCTACCTCGGCCTCACTCTCGAAACCAGCACCATGGTGATCGGCATCGCCCTCACGGCGATCGCCCTCGGCTCCTGGCTGGGTGGGCGCATCGCCGACCTGGTCAATCCACGGCGGCTCATCGGCCCCTCACTCGGTGTCTCCGGAGCGGTCGTGGCGCTCACCCCTGCCGTACTGCGCACCACCGCGGAGTGGGCGCCGGCGATGCTCATACTGATCGCGTCGCTGACCATCCTGGTGCCGGGCGCGCTGCTCTCTGCGGTGACGCCGATCGTGACCAAGTTGCGTCTGACCAGCCTCGCCGAGACCGGAACGGTTGTCGGCCGGCTGTCCGGCGTGGGCACCGTCGGCGCCATCGTCGGCACCGTCCTCACCGGCTTCGTCCTGGTGTCGCGGTTGCCGGTCAGCGGGATCCTGGTCGGCCTCGGAACACTGCTGGTGGCCGGCTCGGCGCTGGCCGAGTGGCGCACGCGCGGGTGGAGCGGTACCCCTGCGCTCACACTCGTGGTCCTTGCCGGCGGTCTCGCCACCACGGGCGCGCCCGGTGGCTGCGACGCGGAGACGAAGTACCACTGCGCACGGGTCGTCGCCGACCCCGACCGGGGCGGCGGCCGCACCCTCGTTCTGGACGGCGTGCGGCACTCCTACGTCGACCTCGAGGACCCGACCTTCCTGGAGTTCACGTATGTGCGCGCCATCGCTGCGGTGGTCGATGCGGCCTTTCCCGAAGGTGAGCCACTCACCGCCTACCACCTGGGCGGCGGCGGGCTCACCTTTCCCCGTTACCTCGCGGCCACACGGCCCGGGACACGCAGCCTCGTGTCCGAGATCGACAGCGGGGTCGTGCGCATCGACCGCGAACAACTCGGTCTGAGATCCGCAGCCGGGATCGACGTGCGCGTCGAGGACGGCAGGCTCGGCCTGCGGCGACAGGACACCGGCAGTCGTGACCTCGTCGTCGGCGATGCCTTCGGGGGCGTCAGTGTGCCGTGGCACCTCACCACTGTGGAGGCGCTGACGGACGTACGGCGGGTACTCGACGAGGACGGTCTGTACGTGGCCAACCTCATCGACCACGGCGACCTGGCCTTCGCGCGTGCCGAAGCAGCCACCCTCGGCGAGAGCTTCGAGCACGTTGCGCTTGTCGGCCAACCCGCCGATATCGGCCTTGACCAGACCGCCACCTCTGTAGGGGGCAATCTGGTGGTGCTCGCTTCCAACCGACCGGTCGACCTGCGCGCGACTCAGAAAGCGCTGGACACCCGGCGAACCGGCTGGAAGATCGCCACCGGCGACGACCTCACCTCGTGGATCGGCGATGCCCGACCGCTCACCGACGACTACGCACCCGTCGACCAGCTCCTCCAGCCCTCCGGCCCACGGAGCAGCCGGTGACAGGACACGCGCCCAGGCCTTGCCGACGCAGCTGAACGAACCGGCCCGCGCTGTCAACGCCCTCATGGCCGGGCCGACGCCGGCCCGGCCGGGAGACGGTGCGGGTCAGTGCCAGGCCGGTCCGAGACTGCCGGATCGTCCCGGGAAACCCGACCAACTGGCAGCATTTCCACAGCAGGATCACCTTGGTCTGACAGCGGCCGCTCACACCGCTGACCGACTCGCTGCGACAGCTGTCGAAGTTGCCCGGGGCGCCGGCGCACCGGCCTGCCCGCAGCGAAGTCACCGCCCGTGGTGGGCTTGTCGAGTCACTCGCGGGCCCGAGCGTTCACGGTGGGATGCGCGTCACTGCCCGCGCCCAGGCCCGCGAGCAGGCGCAACCCGTCCTCGGCGGGGCTGCCGGGAGCCGCGGACAGTACCAGTAGCTCCATGCCCGATTCATCCGGTAGTGCGAAATTCTCCTGGTGCAGTTCCAGCAGTCCTACCAACGGGTGCCGATACGCCTTGCGTCCATGTGTGCGAGCGCGCACGTCCGCGCGGGCCCAGAGGCGGCGGAAGCGCTCGCTGCCCATGGCCAGTTCGCCGATGAGCGAGGCCAGGCGGGGGTCCTCGGGGTATTTGCCGGCGGCCAGGCGCAGGTGCCCGACCACGTCGAGGGTGCATTTCTCCCAGTCCGCGTAGAGGCCGCGCTCGGCCTCCTCGAGAAAAATGTGCCGTGCGGTGTTGAGACCCGGCATCGGCCGACCGTAGAGGAGTCCGGCGAGGCGGTTCCCGGCGAGCACGTCCAGGCGGTGGTCCATGATCAGCGCGGGTGCGTCGGCGACCAGGTCGAGGACGCGCAGCAGCTCCGGCCGGACCCGCCCGCCGGGCGCCTTCGCGCGGCGGCGGCGCTGCCGGGCGAGCCGGTAGAGATGCCCGCGTTCGATCTCGTCGAGACCGAGGACGCGGGCGAGCGCGTCGAGGACCTGCTCGGAGGGCTGGGTCGCGCGGCCCTGCTCCAGACGTACGTAGTAGTCGACGCTGACTCCGGACAGGTGCGCGACCTCTTCGCGACGCAGCCCCTCGACCCGGCGCCGGCTGTCGGTGGGGATGCCGACGGCCGCCGGGTCGACCCGGGAACGCCGGGTCCGCAGGAAGCCCGCAAGATCGTCCATGCCCCCAGTATCGCCTCGGTGCGGCACGTGAAGGTGGCCCTGTCATTACCAGGAAGTCCCGTCCGACGGAACCGGCGCCCCTGAATGCCGGGCGTCGCGGCGCCCAGGATCGAAGGCAGCCGATCCGAAGGAGTTCCGATGAAGACGCTGATCGTCCACGCACACCCGGAGCCGAAGTCGCTCAACAGCTCGCTGAAGGATCTGGCGGTGTCCACCTTGGAGACCGCTGGGTACGAGGTACGGGTGAGCGATCTGTACGCGATGAACTGGAAGGCGGTCGTCGACGCCGCGGACTACGGCCCCCACGCCTCAGATCCGTTGAAGGTCGCCCTGGACTCGGGCCGGGCCTTCGACGCCGGGACGCTCACCCCGGACGTCCTCGCCGAGCAGGAGAAGCTGCTGTGGGCCGACACGATCATCTTCCAGTTCCCGCTGTGGTGGTACACCATGCCGGCGATCCTCAAAGGCTGGGTGGACCGGGTGTTCACCTACCACTTCGCGTACGGCGTCGGCGAGCACAGCGACACCAGGTACGGCGAGCGCTTCGGCGAAGGCACCCTCGCGGGCAGGAAGGCTCTGCTGTCGGTGACCGTAGGCGGCCCGGAGCCGCACTACGCCGCTCGCGGGATCAACGGCCCCATCGACGATCTGCTGTTCCCGATCCACCACGGCATCCTCTACTACCCGGGCATCGAGGTGCTGCCGCCCTTCGTGCTGTACGGCAGCGACCGGATGACCGGCGAGGACTACCCGGACGTCGCCAAGGCCTGGGAGCAGCGCCTGCTCACCCTGGAGTCGACCGAGCCGATCGCGTTCCGGCGGCAGAACTTCGGTGACTACGAGATCCCCTCGCTGCACCTGAAGGAGGGACTGGAGCCCGCGGGGCGCACGGGTTTCGGGCTGCACGTGCGCGACTGACCGCCGGCGACGGACAGGACGAGCTGAGGCGCACGCCCCCGAGGAGCGGCCCGAGGGCCCGTGGCCGCGGTGAGGATGAACGCCGTCGGTCAGGATGCGCGGGCGGGTTCCTCGGGCACGCGGTGCCTGCCGTCGCGGAGGAGGACGGCTGCCGTGCTCTGGTCCCGCTACCCACGCCTGCCCGCCGAGGGTGTGGGACGGACGTACACGCCGATGCGGACACAAGGCGCAACGCCCCTTGTCGAGACAGCTCGTAGCGGCTGACGTGTGGAGCCGACCGCCACGGTGGACCCAACCACTGACACAGGTCGCGGTTCGCGCCCGGTCCGGGCGCGAGCCACGGGCTGTGGCCCTGTTACGGCTGGGCCGGGGGCGGGGTGCAGTTCGGCGCCGACTCAGGGGGCAGGTCGCGCCTACTGCTGCGCGCGGACGGGGAGTTCGCCCGAGCCCCGGACGATCAGCCGGGTGGGAACGGTGATGGTGCGGGCGCGGGTGCGGTCGCCGTCGAGTCGGGTCAGGGCGGTGGTGGCTGCCGCCCTGCCGAGTTCTTCCGCGTCCTGGGCGACGACGGTCAGGGCCGGTTCGAGTGCCTCGGCGAGTGCCACCTCGTCGAAGGCGACGACGGCGACGTCCTTGCGCTTGCTGCGGGCCAGTTCGGCGACTATGCCCAGCGCCATGATGTTGTTGCCGGCGAACAGGGCGGTGGGGGGATCGGCCAGGCCGAGGAGCCCGGTGGTCGCGGCCTCGGCGCCCTGCTGGTCGTGGGCGTTGGTGACGAGTGAGCGGTCGTAGGGGATGTCGGCTTCCTGCAGCGCCGACCGGTAGCCGGCCAGACGTTCACGGCGGGTGTACAGCTTCGGCGGCAGGTCGCCGACGAAGCCGATGCGCCGGTGTCCGTGCGCGATGAGGTGGGCGACGCCGTCGTGGGCTCCGGCGCGGTTGGAACTGACGATGCTGTCCGTGGCGAGGCCGACTCCGGGTCGGTCGAGGAAGATCACGGGAAGTCCCGCCGTGCGGTGGGACTTGAGATGGGAGTGGTCGGCGCCGACGGACGGAACGACCATCAGGATGCTGACGCGGCGGGCGAGGAACTTGTCTGTCAGGGCGCGTTCACGCGCGGGATCGTCTGCGGAGGAACCCATGAGCAGGGTCAGTCCGCGTTCGCGGACGGTGTCCTCGATGGCACTGGCCACCGCTCCGAAAAAGGGGTTGGCGAGGTCGGGGATGACCAGGCCGATGGTGGTGTCCGGGCCGCCGACGCGGATGTTGCGGGCCATGAGGTTCGGCTGGAAGCCGAGCTTGGCCACTGCGGCGAGTACCTGTTCCCTGGTCTGCGCGGAGGCGGGTCCGTCCTCGTTGAGGACTCGGGAGACCGTCTTGGCGCTGACGCCGACTTCTCGGGCGACGTCGGCCAGGGTGGGGCGGCGGTGCGCTGCCATGGAGGAAACCGTCTCCTGAGGGCTCTCGGGTTCCGGCCGCGGCCTCGGCCGGAAACTGCGAGAGCAGGTTTGTGCTGTCAGGTGGCCCGGACTCCGGCGGCCTTCGCGGCCTCCGAATCCGCTACGACAGTATCTCCGGCCTCGTCGATGCTGAGCGCGCCGGTCATGATGGCGACCACCTCCGCCATGGAGTGGTCGGAGGGCTTGATCAGAGCGGCACGTCTGCCCAGCCGGTGGACGTGGATCCGGTCGGCGATCTCGAAGACGTGGGGCATGTTGTGACTGATCAGGACGACCGGCATGCCCTTGTCGCGGACTCGGCGGATGAGGTCCAGGACCTGGCCCGACTCCTTGACGCCGAGGGCGGCGGTGGGTTCGTCCATGACGACGACGCTGCGGGCCCAGGCGACGGAACGGGCGACCGCGACGGCCTGCCGCTGTCCGCCGGAGAGCGTCTCCACCGACTGCGTCAGGGAGCGCAGGCCGATCTTCAGGTCGGCCATGTGTTCGGCGGCCTCCTGACGCATGCGCTTCTTGTCCAGCATGCGGAAGGCGCTGCCGAGGATTCCGGGGCGACGCAGCTCGCGGCCGAGGAACATGTTCGAGGCGATGTCCATGGAGGCGGCCACGGCGAGGTCCTGATAGACCGTCTCGATGCCGTGGGCGCGCGCGCTCTGCGGACCGGAGAAGGTGATGGGCTCGCCGTTGAGGCGTATCTCGCCCGCGTCGGGGACCACCGCGCCGGTGAGGGCCTTGATCAAGCTGGTCTTGCCGGCACCGTTGTCGCCGATGACGGCGAGGACCTCGCCGGGCAGCAGGTCGAAGTCGGCGCCGTCGATGGCGGTGACCTGGCCGTACCGCTTGACCAGGCCGCGGGCCTGCAGAACCGGCGGGTGGGTGCTGGTGGCGGTCATCGGGCCTTCCTCCGGGAGATCTGGTCGACGGTCACCGCGAGGATCACCAGGACGCCGGTGATCAGGGTCTGGTAGATGGATGCGACGCCCATCAGCTGGAGGCCGTTGCGGAACACGCCGACGATGAGGACACCGATGAAGGTGCCCAGGACCGAGCCGCGGCCGCCGAAGAGGCTGGTGCCGCCGAGGACCACGGCGGTGATGCTGTCGAGGTTGTCGGTCTGCCCGGCCTGCGGGTCGCCGACTCCGGTGCGGGAGATGAGCAGCAGGGCGGCGATGCCGTACAGCAGGCCGGCCACCGTGTAGATGCCGATGGTCAGGCGGGAGGTGCGGATGCCGTTGAGCCGGGCGGCCTCGGCGCTGTTGCCCAAAGCGTAGACGTGCCGACCCCAGCCGGTGCTGCTCAGCGCGTAGGCGAGGAGGAGGAACAGGGCGATGGTGACCAGGGAGCCGTAGGTGATGTCCGTGTGGCCCAGCGGGAACGTCTGCCCGAGGGCCGTCAGCGGGCCGGGCAGGCTGGTGACCGTCTGCTCCTCGGAGTAGATGTGGGTCAGTGCGAACGCCACGTTGAGCATGCCGAGGGTCACGATGAACGGCGGTAGCGGGATCTTCTGCACCAGCAGCCCGTTGAGCAGCCCGAAGCCACCGCAGACGACCAGGCCAAGCGCGATCGCGACGAGCGGGGGCACTGAGCCCTCGGCCGCCATCTTGGCGATCACGATGCTGCCGAACGCCATCACCGCCCCGCACGACAGGTCGATGCCCGCCGTGAGGATGATCAGGGTCTGCCCGATGGCGAGGGTCCCCACGACCATGACCTGCTGCACGATCAGCGAGAAGTTCCCGCCGGTCAGGAACTGTTCGGAGGAGAAGGAGAAGAAGGCACAGGCCAGGAGGAGGGCGGCCAGCGGGCCCGTGGTCGGTGCCGCGAGCAGTCTGCGGGCCGCGGTGGGTGCTTTCAGCTCGGCGTACGGCGTGGTCGTGGCTGTCATGCGAATCCTTGTCGGGAGACAGATGTCCTTGTCGGAGGACGAGGGCGCAAGCCCCGCCGGGACAAAGGGGGGGCGGTCGTCCCTGGTCGGGGAGGCGGGTCGACCGCCCGCTGAGGGAGTGGCGGTTCGTACGGTGTCGTACGGTCCTGGGGGCGCGGCTCAGCCCCAGCAGTTCTCCAGGCCGTAGGCGGTGTCCTTCGACGTGATCCCGTCCTGCGTCTTGTCGGTGATCAGCGTGACGCCGGTGTCGGTGTAACCGGACGCCTTCTTGCCGTCCTTGGCATAGGCCACGACGGCCTTGACACCCTCGGCGGCCATCTTCAGGGGGTACTGCTGCGAAGTCGCGGCGATCTTGCCGTCCTTGACGGCCTGGGTGCCGGTGCAGCCGCCGTCGACGGAGACGATCAGTACGTCCTTCTCCCGGCCCTTGGCCTTCAGCGCGGTGTACGCGCCCAGGGCCGCCGGTTCGTTGATGGTGTAGACGACGTTGATGTCGGGCGCCTTCTGCAGGCAGTTCTCCATCGCGGTCTGGCCCTTGGCCTGGTCGCCGCCGGTGTCCTGGGCGCACACGACGTCCTTGTCGGTGGCGCCGAAGCCCTTCAGGAAACCGTTGTGCCGCTGGACGCCGACGGAGACGCCCGGAGCGAGGTCGAGGGCGGCTATCTTCGCCGTCTTGCCCTTCATGGCGGCCTTGGCGTACCCGCCGATGAGTTGGCCGGCCTTGAGGTTGTCGGTGGCGAAGAGGGCGTCGACCGCGCTCTCCGGGTCGGTCGGGGTGTCCAGGGCGATGACCAAGACACCCTTGGCGCGGGCCTTCTCGATCGCGGGCACGATCGCCTTGGAGTCGCTGGGGGTGATCAGGATGCCCTTCACCCCGGCAGCGACCATGTTCTCGACGGCGGTGACCTGCCCGGCGTTGTCCCCGTCGAACTTCCCTGCAGCCGTGGACAGTTGGGCACCGTTCTCCTTGGCGGCCTTTTCCGCGCCCTCCTTCATCTTCACGAAGAACGGGTTGGTGTCGGTCTTGGTGATCAGACCGACCTTGACGCTGCCCGAACCGGAGCTGGTGGAGCCGGAACCGGAGCCGGATCCGCAGGCCGTCATGGTGAGGGCCGCGACGCCCGTGACCGCGGCGGCTCTGAGGAGGGACGAGGACAGACGAGTGGTGCGAGACATGAACGACTCCTGTGGGATAGCGAGCGGCAGGGTTGGGAGCAGAGCACGCCGCCCGGGAGTGTCATCGTTGACTTATGTCATCGTTGACACCGCCTGGCGAGGATGATGGACTCCGCGTCCCGGCAACGTCAATGCCTTCTACCCGTCACGAATCGGCAACGTCCGCAGCCGTCGTCACCGCGCCGCTGCTCAGCGGCTGTCTGGCCGCGGCGCGCCTTGCCCGATCCTTTCGGGCCTTTCCGAGGGAGAGCAGCCCATGAGCCCGCGTCAGATCACCGTTGTGGGGGAGTGCGTCGCGGACGCCTTCACCGAACCGGCGAACGCCTCGAACGAACTCGCTCTGCGGGTGCTGCCGGGCGGCGGACCCGCCAATACGGCGGTGGCCCTGGCCAGACTGGGTACCTCGGCCCGCTTGCTGGCCCGGCTGTCCGGCGACGTGTTCGGCCGCCTGTTCCGGGCCCACCTGGAGGCGTCCGGCGTCGACCTGGCGGACGCCGTGTCCGCCGCCGAGCCCAGCACGCTGGCCGTGGCGGAGCTGGACGCCACCGGGCAGGCCGCGTTCTCCTTCCACGCGCAGAACACGGCCGACTGGCAGTGGACTTCGGGCGAACTGGCAAGGGTGGATATGTCCGAGACGGTCTGTGTGCACACCGGGTCGCTGGCGCTGGTGCGTGAGCCCGGCGGGCCGGTGGTGGAGGAGTTTCTGGCAACAGCGGCTTCGGGGGCCACCATCAGCATCGATCCCAACGTCCGGCCGCTGCTGGTGCGGCCCGAGGCCTACCGGGCCCGGCTGACGCGCTGGTGTCGTCTCGCCGACATCCTGCGCCTGAGCGAGGACGACCTGGAACTCCTCCTGCCGGGCACCCCGCCCGAGCAAGCGTGCGACATCTGGCACGCCGCGGGGGTGCGGCTCGTCGTGATCACGCTCGGCGCCGGCGGTGCCCTGGCCTCACTCGACGGCGAACGGCTGCGGGTACCCGCGGTGGCCACGCGGGTGGTCGACACGGTCGGCGCGGGGGATTCCTTCACCGCCGGCCTGCTGCACCATCTCGGTGCCCGCGGACTCCTCGGTGGCCGGCTGACCGGTCTCGGTCCCGGCGACGTCGCGGAAGCCTGCCGGTTCGGCACTCGGGTCGCGGCGCTGACCTGCTCGGTCGCCGGTCCCAATCCGCCGTGGCAGGACCAGCTGGCACCTCTCGCGACCGCCGCCGACGCCTGACGGGCGGGCGGGCCGCAACGACAGTTCCGCCCGAACCGTTGACGCTTCGGCCGCAACTCGCTCATTATCGGGGCCACTAGATGTCATCGATGACACAAGTCAACGATGACACTCCTGGGCCGGCGGCGTGCACGACGACGCCGGCCAGAGCGTCCCCGTTCGGTCGGTCCACGCCGGAGCCGCAGGCTCGGCCCAGTGGACGGCCACTGCACAGGAGACACCATGAATCCACGACGTGTATCCCGGCACGCCCGCGTGCGGATGACCGCGGCGGTGGTGACCGTCTGCGCCTTGTCCGCAACCCCGCTCGCCCCTCAGGCCGCAGCAGCCGACACACCGCCGTACTCCGAGACCTACCGGCCCCAGTTCCACTTCACACCCGAGAAGAACTGGATGAACGACCCCAACGGCCTCGTGTACTACCAGGGCGAGTACCACCTCTTCTACCAGTACAACCCCAACGGCAACTCCTGGGGCGACATGTCCTGGGGCCACGCGGTGAGCAAGGACCTCGTGCACTGGACACAGCTGCCGCTCGCCCTGTCCCACGACGACAAGGAGATGGTGTTCTCCGGCAGCGCGGTCGTCGACCGCGACAACACCACCGGCTTCGGCACGAAGAAGAACCCGCCCATGGTGGCGGTCTACACCAGCCACGACAAGGACACGGGCGTACAGGCGCAGTCGCTCGCCTACAGCACCGACCGTGGCCGCACCTGGACCAAGTACCAGGGCAACCCCGTCATCGACATCGGCTCCAAGGACTTCCGCGACCCCAAGGTCCAGTGGTACGCGCCCACGAAGAGCTGGCTGATGACGGTGTCGCTGTCCGCCGAGCACAAGGTGCGGTTCTACTCCTCCCAGAACCTCAAGGACTGGGAGCTGCAGAGCGAGTTCGGGCCGTCCGGCGCGACGGGCGGCGTGTGGGAGTGCCCCGACCTGTTCCCCCTCGCGGTCGACGGGGACCCGAACAATGTCAAGTGGGTCCTGGTCGTCAACATCAACCCTGGCGGCATCGCCGGCGGTTCGGCCGCGCAGTACTTCGTCGGCGACTTCGACGGCGAGAAGTTCACCGCCGAGGACAAGGGCACCTACACCCCGCCCACCGGCACGGTGGTGCAGGACTTCGAGGGCACCGACTTCGGTTCGTGGACGACCACCGGCACCGCATTCGGCCAGCGGCCGGCAGCCGGGGCGGTGGAGGGCCAGGGCACGGTCGACGGGTTCGACGGCAAGGGCCTCGCCAACAGCTTTCACTCAGGTGACGGCGGCACCGGCACCCTGACCTCGCCCGCCTTCACCGTCGACAGCAAGTACCTGAACTTCAAGGTCGGTGGCGGTCGGCACCCGCACGTGGACGGAACGGTCATGGAGCAGGGTCCACCGCCCGAGGGTACGGTCCTCGCCGACTTCGAAGGCGGCACCTACGGCGACTGGACGACAACCGGGGACGCCTTCGGCACCGCACCGGCCACCGGCACCCTCCCCAACCAGCAGGAGGTCTCCGGCTTCCGGGGAAGCGGCCTGGTCAACAGCTACCTGAACGGCGACTCCACCACCGGCACCCTGACCTCGCCCGAGTTCACCATCGACAAGGACTACGCCAACTTCCTCGTCGGCGGCGGCAACCACCCCGTCGGCTCCGGCAACCCGACCGCCGTCGAACTCCTCGTCGACGGCAAGGTGGTCCGCAGCACCACCGGACGGGATGGCGAGGCGCTCAACTGGGCCTCCTGGGACCTCAAGGATCTCGCCGGCAAGAAGGCACAGATCAAGATCGTCGACGACAACAGCGGCGGCTGGGGCCACCTCAACGTCGACCACATCATGCTCTCCGACACCCAGGCCCAGCCCGTCTCGCAGGAGACATCCGTCAACCTCGTCGTCGATGGCAAGGTCGTCCGCAGCGCCACAGGCTCCAACAGCGAGACCCTGGACTGGGCCTCCTTCGACCTGCGCCCCTACGCGGGCAAGGAGGCGCGGATCCAGATCGTCGACATGAACACCGCCGGCTGGGGCCACCTCCTCGCAGACCGGTTCACCGCCGCCGAGACGCCCGCGAAGTCCGTCGTCCAGCGCGCCGACTGGGCCGACTACGGCAAGGACTACTACGCGGCCGTCTCCTGGGAGAACGCGCCGGGTGGCAAGCGGTACATGATCGGCTGGATGAACAACTGGGACTACGGCGGTGCCATTCCCACATCCCCCTGGCGTGGCGCGCAGAGCATCCCCCGGGAGATGTCCCTGCGTACCGTCGACGGCCGCGTCCGGCTCGTCAGCCGGCCCGTGAACAGCTTGGCGTCCCTGCGGCAGCCGCACCCGGTGTCCGCGGCCGGCATCACCGTCACGAACACGTCCAAGGCTCTGGGGGGTCCCGCTGCCCAGGGCAAGGCCCTCGACATCGAGGCGACCTTCTCCCTCAAGGACGCCGACCGGTTCGGCCTGAAGGTGCGCACCGGCGCCGGGGGAGAGGAGACCGTCATCGGCTACGACACCACGACGCAGGAGCTGTACGTCGACCGCACCCACTCCGGTGCCGTCGACTTCAACAGCACGTTCCCCGGCGTCCAGACCGCACCTCTGAAGGCCAAGGACGGCAAGGTGAAGCTGAGGATCCTCGTCGACTGGTCGTCCGTCGAGGTCTTCGGCGGCGGCGGCGAGGCCACGATCACGGACCAGATCTTCCCCGACCCCGCCAGCCAGGGAGTGCAGGTCTTCGCCGAGAACGGCTCGGTGAAGCTGGACGAGGCCGTCGTCTGGCACCTCGACTCCGCCCACAAGTGAAGCACCCCGACGCCCATGACCGACAAGGAGACGAATCCGTGAAGAAGACCCTGCTCGCCGAGTTCACCGCCCGCGAGGGAACGCAGGACGAGGTCGCCCGCCTGATCGGCGACTACGCCCTGACGGTGCGTGGGGAAGAAGGCAACATCGCCTTCGACGTCTACACCAAGGCGGCCCACCCGCGGTCCTTCTGGATCTTCGAGGTGTACCGGGACGAGGACGCCTTCCAGACACACTTGAAGGCCCCGTACGGCGGCGCGTTCAACGCCGCCCTCGTCCCGCTGATCGAAGAGGACGCCTCCGTACTGACGTTCCTGAACGCACTGGCCGTGAATCCTTGACGAGCCGCTGACATGGCCCCCACACCGCGGACGCCGAGGAGGCGAAGCTCACCGTTCTGCCAGCCGGCTGTCGCGGTGACCCGAGTTGGGTCGGCGCCGTGATCCGGGGGCGACCGCTCGCCCTCCCTCTACCTCAGGGTGCGTAGTTCGGTGACCCGCGCGTCGAGGTAGTTGCGGCAGAAGGCCAGATGGTCCGCGTCGTCGTAGCCACGTGGTCCGCACTCGGTCACCAGCAGCAGGCCGAGGTAGAGCCCGTACAGCGTCAGACGGTGGCGGAACGCGGGCCCCGAGCCGAACCGGCCGCCGGCATCCGTGTAGCCCGCGACGAGCGCGCTGTCCGGGCCGGTCTCGCCTCCGAACGCCAGCGAGACCAGCTCGGCGGCCGGATCGCCCCAGAACGCCCGCTCGTGGTCGATGAGTCCTGTGACACGGGCGGCTGTTCCGTCGTCGGCCATGTGGACGAAGACGTTCCCGGGCCACAGGTCGAAGTGGACCAGGCGGGGTTCGGTGACCTCGTCGAGCGCGTACCCGCCCTCCGCCACCAGGGTGCGCACCTCGTCGGGAGTGACGCCCAGCGAGGAGCCCCAGCGGGCGGCGTCCTCCAGCAGTGCCTCGACCATGCCGGCGAACGCCGTCCGCCAGTCGGCGGCGGACAGCGCCGACTCCGCGGCCGGGTAGCCGAAACGGCCGTCCTCGGGGGTCAGCCGGTGCAGGCCCGCGACGATCCGGCCCAGCTCGCGGCGCAGGAGCGACTCGCTCGCGGGCGCAATCTTGTCCGCGAGCTTGTCCCAGGGAGTGCCCTCCAGCATGGAGATGACGAGGAAACCGTCTCCGGCATGGAGGAGTTCGGGCATGGGCACGCCGCGGTCGGGAGAGGCTGCGGCGAGCCGGTAGACCATGGCCTCGGTCGCCATGATGCCCCGCTCGTAGCGCAGCACCGGCACGTCGTCGTGAGGCGCGAGCTTGACGACGGCCGGGCGGCCGTCGTCGAGCAGCACCCGGTACGCCGTGTTGAACCAGCCGTCCGTCAGCTCTGCTTCGAGCCGGCATCCGATGCCTGTCGACCCGCGGAGCAGCGCGTCGAGATCGGCCGGGGCCAGTTGGCGCTTGGTGTTGCTCAGCATGGAGTCTCTTTCCGTGTTGGGAGCGCTCTCTTGACTTCCTCCCCCTCGTGAACGAGGAGGATTCCTACGGCCCGCGCCGTGGGGTTTCCTGCTTCGTCGCCGACTGCCCACCCGGAGTGCTCCGGCCATGCGGCACAGCGATCCGGGTCGTCGGCGCGCAGAAGGTGGTGCCCGACCTGAGCACCGCGTCACGGCGGGCGGAGGAGCACGTCCTTCCGCTCGAGAGCGAGCACGCCCAAGCGGTCTACGGGCAACCGAGCACCGGCAACCGTCTGCTCGTCCTCAATGCGGAGCCGCAGTGCCGGGCGCAGCACCGTCCTGCTGCTGCGTGAGTCCATCGGGTTCTGAGATCCCCCCTCGGTGAGAACGCCGCCGGGCGGACGGATCGCCGTACGGGTACTGGGAGTTCGGTGCCCGGCCGACCGTCCGCAAGGGACGGTGCGGAGCACCACCTGTGGCCCCACACGATCCGGAAGGATCGTCTCCTTCTGGCCACAACGCCGCAGGTCCCACGGCTTGCATGAGTCGGGGGCGGGATCGGCTCAGGTCAGGCCGAGGGGTTTGAGTCCGAGCCTGCCGGGAGCAGGTTGCCGCCGACGGCGAACGGGTCGACGCTGGCCGCGCGAAGCCGGGGCTCGGCAGTCGGCCCACGGCATCGCGGTGCGGTCGACCCTCCTGCACTGGGAAAAGGTCGGGGGTCGTTGTCAGTGGCGGATGACACCATCCGGTCATGAGTGGCGAATCTTTCACCTGGCGTGAGTTCCTGGGACGTTGGCAGGAGGAGTGGATCCCGCGCGTGGACGAGGACGAGGACGATGACGGCGCCGAAGGCGGGGACCAGGACGGTGGGCAGGCCTTTGTCCGTCCGGGCAGGCCCGGGGCCGAGGAGGCGGCGATCGCCGCGGCCGAGGAGCGGCTGGGGCGGCGGCTGCCGCCCTCGTACCGGGAGTTCGTGGCTGTGAGCGACGGATGGCACGTGGACGAGACGGCCGGGGTGTATCAACTCGGCGGCGTCGCGGACATCGACTGGTTTGAGGATCCGTTCGGCATGACTGGGCTGTACGAGAGGAATCTGGGCGACAGCCCGCGCCAGGAGGACGTCCTGCTGGCCGGGATGTGGCAGCGGGCGCTGCGGCTGGAGACGGACTCCGACATGTCGTACGCCCTGCTCGACCCGGGCGACAGTGACCAGGACGGCGAATGGGCGCTCTACGTCTACAAGGGCTGGAGCGGTGAGTTCCCCGACCGTTACCCGTCGTTTCGCGCGTACATGGAGGCCATGTACCGCGGGTTCCACTCCGACCGGGCGGAGAGAGCCGACTTCGTCAACGCGACCACGCGCGCCCAGGACGCCCATGTGGAGGAGGCCCGCCTGCTGGCCCTGCGCGGACGGCACGAGGAGGCCTTGCCCCTGCTCGAGGAGGCACTGTCCTTCGGACGGCCACGCAGCGCCGTCCTGCTGAACCAGCTCCGGCATCTGCTGGCTCCGCACAGCCCCCGGGATTACGGCTACCTGGTGGCGGATGCGCGCTACCTGCCCGAGATTCTGCCCGTGGAGGCCATGGCGCCGGCACGCGGCGAATGGCGGCTGGGCGGGGACGATCACTGGCTCGGGATGATGACCGCCCGCGGGGCCGCCCGCACGACCGCGGAGGCCGTACTGAGCGCGATGCGGGACGGCACCCATCGTTACGCGCCTCCCGGTCCATGGGGCCGTGCCGTCGCCGAGGCCCGGGAGTCGGCACGCTGGGGGGCGACCGACGCCGCGTGGCGGGTGCTGCGGGACGCGCTCACGCTGTGGGAGGCACCCGGGCCCTCGCTGATCGCCCCGGTCGGACTGCTCGCCGATCCGGTCCTGGGCCCGATGATCACCGCGGAGCGTGGGCGGGAGATCCTCGCGACACCGCGGGCGGGGGAGAGGGGGCCCGCTCCCGAGCCGGTGCCCGATCTCGACCCGCCGGGCCTTGCATGGCTGACGGAGCCTGGGGTGAACCGGCGGCCGCTCGACGGGTACCGGTGTATCTGGGTCGAGGGGATCGACCCCGCACGCCTGCCTGCCCTGATCGGGGAGGAAGGCGCCGAACTGGGCGCGCCCGTGGATGCGCGCAAGGCGTCCTGGCGGGCACCCCGGCCCCACGAGCGGGAGGGCGTGGAACTCTGGGAGGACCGGGCCGTGGTCACCGTCGGCCGCACCGCCGAGGGGTGGGCGTTCGCCTTCGACGGCCTTCCCCGGCATCTGCACAAGCTGTTCCTTTCCCCGGCTGCGGTCGCTTCCTCGTCCGGCCGCGCGGTGGTGGTGTGGCGCGATGCGAGGGGCTCGACCCCGGGCGGCCGCCCGGCCGCGTTCCACCTGTCGGTGGCCGAACAGGGCGAGGAGCTCTACGCGTTCACTGTGCGCGGTACGCAGATCCAGCGCTCCGGCGCCATACCCGAGGCCCTGGACCCCGCACGGCTGTTCCGCCCGGAGGACACTGAACTGGACTGCGAACTACGCATATTGCAGGCGCTGCACGCCCAACTCGGGATTTCGCTGCCCCGCTTCGCGCTGACCCAGGGAAGCCTCCACACCTTCACCACCCGGTCCTGGACCCGGGCGCCACGCACGGGCGAGGGGTTCGCCTACTCCTACGTCAGTTTCGGTCGCCACCGGCCCTGAACTCGGACGCCCCTGGTGGAAGGCTGACCTGCCGACAACCACTGGTCGTGGCTCGCTGAGGTTGATCGCGTGATCCCGTGAACGCTGGTCGCGCGGATCTCCTGGGTGATGTCCGTGAGGACCGGCTGCGACACCTTCTGGGGCGAGCCCGTGCCCGGAGGTGTGTCGCGGTGATATGTGCCACGCTCAACGACCGGTTGGCCTGCTCAGCGGTGGTTCTTCCGCTTTGTTTCGTCGAGTCGGCCCGATCGGTAGCTGCCCCTGGCCTTGACCTGGCCGTTCCGGAAGCGCTTCGAGTCGACCACCAGCCCCGGAGCAGGGTGGTGCAGTCAGAAGTGACTGCTGACCGCATGAGGAAGGGTGCCCATCGGAGCGCTGCCGACTACCCGACGAGAAGTCCCGTCACGACGTCGTCAGAGAACGTCGTAGGTCAGGTGCGTCGCGGTCGATGTCGAGGTCACGCTCCGCTGCACCAGGGTGCGGGGCGTTCCGCCGGTGAACAGTTGGCGTCCCGGCGCCCAGCGCGACGGGTGCGAGGTGCAGGGCCAGCGCGTGACCAGCCCCGCGTCGAGCGCCGAGCCGGTCGTGGCGCCGCCGCCCATGAGGATGACGTCGAGGTCCTCGCCGCTGTGTGACGACGCTGCTTCGGCGCGCTCGCGCGCGGCGGTGATGGCGTCGGACAGACCGGTGGTGACGAATGTCCAGTCGAGGTCGGTGAGCCGCACCGATTCCGGTGGCGCGCTCGTCACGACGACGAAGGCGGGCTTGCCGACCTCGCCGGCGCCGTAGCCGGTCTTGTCGTCCCAGCCGTGTGGCCCGTGTCCACGTCGAAGAGGTGGCGGCCGAGGACGACGGCACCCGAGCGGGCGGTCTCGTCGCGCAGGTACCGGCCGTCGTCGGGGGTCGTAGGAGAACGCCCAGGTGTGGGGGGCCTCGCCGCCAGTGCCCAGACCGTTGTCCGGGCCGGGGTCGGGCCCGGTGACGAAGTCGTCGAGGGAGACCGGGATGTCAGCGATGATTCGAGTCAGGACAGGGCAGACCCGGCCCGCCGCCCGAACTCGTCGCTCACGTGTCGAGCACGTCTGGCCTGCAGCCTGCACCACCAACCCGGCCGCCCGAGGGCACATCCAGGGCAAGATCGTGCTCACGGTCGCTCCGGCACCGGGTGTCCATGAGTGGCGGCGCTGAACTGCCGCCAGGCGTCTCCGGCAGATGGGCCGCGGTGTCAGACGGTGGCCTGTGGCTGTGCCGGGCTGAGGTAGTGCACGGCGGTCTGCGCGGTGTGCGGGGCGAGCAGACCCCGGAGCTCCTCGGCTGCCACCTTGAGGAGGTCGCCGTCACGGGTGGCGTGGAGGGTTTCGAGGACGAAGGCGACGTGGGTGGAGTCCTCGGTGACACGGGTGCGGTGGGCGTCGCGGTGGTTCCAGTGGCGGGTCAGGACGCCGGTGTCGTCCGCGTAGACGATCTCGCCGGGCTTGGGGTTCTCCACGGTGTCGGGTTCGCCGAGCGGGGTGAACGACTCGGTTCCGTCCGCGCATCGGATGTCGACGTCGCCGGTGACGTGGTCCAGGTCGAAGGCGCCGGCGGGCAGGCCGTGCCGGACGGAGACCGCGTTGTAGGAGTCGACGGCCGGGTTGATGCGCGGCAGCGCGCCCTTCTTGGCGAGGCGTCGGCCGAGCGCGTCGACGCTGGGGCGGATGCGGCGCGGGTTGGTGCCGAATGAGCGGTAGGCGTTGTGCCAGGCCTCGATGCGCGGATCGGTCTCGTCGGCGGGCTGCCAGGTGCCGTCGGCGAGTTGCTGTTCCAGGTCTTCCAGGGCTTCGGTGGTCCGGGGCCAGGGTTGACGGCCGTGCAGGCCGGTGACGGTGACCAGGGCGATGAGCGAGTCGGGGAAGGCGTCCGTGACTGCGGGGGCGATGCGGAAGGCGGGCATGGGCGGGTTTCCGTTTCTTGTGGCCGGGCGTGGGCGGTCGGGGCCGGGGTTCAGGGGCTCCAGGTGCCCATGCGGTCCAGGCGGCGGAGTTGCTGGCGTGCGGTGGGCACGTCGAGGCCCTGGCCACGTGCCGTAAGACGGTCGGCGGCGGCGACGCGGTGCTCGACGGGCTTGTGGTCGTCGTACTTGAACTTGGCGCGTACGTCGGTGACCTCCAGGCGCAGGCCACGGATGCCGGGCAGCATCCGGCCGTAGGGCGGCTGGTCGACGGCGATGAGTGCGTGGTCGCCGTCGGGCTGGAAGTGGGCCATCTGACGGCGCAGCAGCTCGGCCTTCTCCTGGGGATCGTCGACGACGTGTGCCTGGCAGGTGAACTCCACTGCCGCGTAGTAGCTCGTGGGCACACCGTCGGTGGGCGCGGTGCCGGGCTTGGCGCGCCAGGGGCCGGGGACGAAGGCGTAGTCGCCGATCACGGTGAAGGTGACGTTCGGGTCGTACTCGATCGACGGCCAGACCGGATTGGGGCGTGCGAGGTGGATCAGCAGTTCGTCGTCGCCGGAGACGAAGTGGGTGGGCACCACGGTGGGCGAATGGCCGAGGAGGCCGTTGACGCTCAGCAGTCCGAAGTCGTGACCGCCGGCGATCCAGGTCTGCCACTCGGAGCGGTCCAGGGCAGCGTCCCAGGGCTGGATGAACATGTACTTCTCCTTGCTGTCGGATCGCTCAGGTGGTGAGGGCGAGGAGACTGACGGCCACGGCGGCGGTGCCCAGGCCGACGAGCTGACCGCGGTGGATGCGTTCGGCGAGCATGGCGCGGGCGAGCAGGATGGTGCCGGCCGGGTAGAGGGCGACGATCACGGCGACGACGGCGAGGTCTCCGTCGCGGGCGGCGAGCAGGAACAGCAGGTTCGCCAGGGAGTCCAGCACACCCGCGGCTGTGGACATCGCGTACGCGGGCCTTTCCTGGCCCAGCCTGCGGTACAGCATCCCCGCCACGGTCAGGGCGACGGCAGAGGAGACCGCCCGGCCCACGATCAGCGGCGCCACGCCGCTGTCGGACGGCGCCTGGTGCAGGAAGACCAGCTGGAGCGCGATGGCGGCGCCCGCACCGAACGCCAGCAGCAGCGCCGTACGTGTGGGGCGCGCCGACCCGGTGCCGTGTCCGGCGCCGACCAGGATGACGGCCACCAGCGCCAGCGGTAGACCGACCAGTCCGGCGACGGCCAGGTGCTCGCCCTGCAGCAGGCCGACACCGACGGGCAGCGCGGCGGACACCAGCGCGGTCACGGGCGACAGCACGTTCATCGGACCGATCGCCAGTGTCCGGTAGAGCAGCGCGAAGGCGGCGGCGGAGGCGATCCCGGACGCGGCCCCCCAGGCGAGGGCGCCGCTGCTGAACGAGGCGCCGAGCACAGGCCACAGCAACAGCTCGACCACGAGAGAGGCCGGGGCCGCGATCATCACCGTACGCAGCACGTGAGCCTTACGGGCGCCGAGGCCGCCGAGGAAATCGGCGCATCCATAGGCGAGTGAGCTGCCCAGGGCCATCAGCAGAGCGATCACGGTACATCCCCTACAATCATTGGAACGACTGAACCGTACAACGCAACGACCGGCCTGTGTCAACCGAACGACCGCGCGGTGCATTGCGATGGTCGGTGGCAAGAACGGAGATCAGATGGTCGAGACAGCTGCGGCTCTGCGGACGGTCGCGCGCAACGTCCGGGCGGCCCGCACCCGGGCGGGCCTCTCCCTGGAGGAACTCAGCCGACGCTCCCAGGTCAGCAAGGGGGCGCTGGTGGCGCTGGAGAAAGCGCAGGGCAACCCCAACCTGGCCACCCTCGTCCGGCTGGCCGACACCCTCGGGATCTCGGTGTCCGCCCTGATGCAGGGACCGCCCCAGGGGCGTGTCCGCATCGTGGCCGCCGACGCCGTGGCCCCACTGTGGACCGGAGAACGGGGTGGCGAGGCCCGGCTCATGCTGACGACCTCAGGCCCGGCCCCCGTCGAGGTGTGGCGCTGGCGACTGGAACCGGGCGAGGAGTATCCCAGCCACCCCCACCAGGCCGGAGTGGTGGAAACCGTCAGCGTCACCTCCGGCCGGATGGTCCTGATCGTCGACGGCGTCGAACACACCGTGGAAGCCGGCCATACGGCCACGTTCGACGGTGACGCCCCGCACACCTACCGCGGCTCCGGCACTGAGACATGCAGCCTGATCATGACCGTCCACCTACCGCCCGGTCCCGCTCCGGCGACATGACCTGCGAGGCACGGAGCGACTCGGGCGTAGGCACCGTCGACACCTTGCCGCCCAGGCCGACCGGCGGACCGGCTCGACGCGCGGGCCGGACATCCGCCGAAACGGACCTCGTCGGCTTCGAGCAGGAGGGTTCGCGGGGCGGTGCAGGTCGTCCTGAGGTGGAGCGACACCCCCGCAAGGGGATCCTGAGCTTCGCGAACAGCACGCCCACGCCCGGCGGTGGGTCGCACGTGGTGGGCTACCGCGACGCGTCCGGAGATCAAGGTGACCGCGAAGCCATGACCGACACCCAGAGCGGGTGGTTTCGCAGGGGAACTGGAGGAACCGCCGGGTGAGTTCGGCCGGTCAGCTGCATTCCCCGACGAGCTCGGCGATGCCACGGTCGAGGTCCATGTGAGCGTCCTCGGTTCCAGCGGGTACCAACGTGAAGGCCTGCTGAAGAAAGTCAGTCGTCTCTGCGGTCGGCAGGTCGACCAGTGCCGTGCCGGCGGAGTTGCTCAGAACGACGCGTAGGGAATGCGGATGGTGGCAACGGCGGGGAACCACCCGTACGTCCCCCAGGCCGGCCGGCCGTCTCAGCCCTTCGGCGAGCAGTTCACGGGCGAAGACCCATGTGACGGGGGAACCTGTCGAGACGCCGAGGCACAGGCGGATCGCGTAGGGGGTGGCGGTCTCGTAATGGAGTTCCGCGGGGACGGGTACTGGCGGCCTGTTCAAGGTGTTGACGTGTGCTGTCATTGCACGGGTGACCGTTCCGAGACGTCGAGCCATGGCAACCCCCGAATAATCGCAGAAACGTATCTTCTGCCACGACTCTAAGATCCGACGGCCGGGTGTCTTGCCGGAGAACGCACGGGGCCTTGCGCAGGGAAGAACTTCTGTGTGGCCTGCACCGAACGAATAGCGGACCGGAGAACAGCGGACTCCCTCAGGGCCCCAGGCCATGCCCACCCTCAGTGCGCCGGTCCACAGCGTGGTCCCGTTCACCGGACGGTCCGTGACGCTGACGGACGCCTCGCAGACGATCGTGAGCCTCACCCGCAGCAGATCGACGCCTCGGAGCCGTCGACCCCGATGCCCGATCGCGTCGCCAGGGGCTGGGAGTTCAGCAGTTCAGCAGACGTCCCGTCCGGTGAACGGACAGCGTCGACGCCTGCTCCTCGATGGCGCGCTCGTACCAGAAGGGCAAACACGTCAACCATCGGTGATCGACCGCAGGTGACAGCGCGGTCCCGGCCGTGACCTGGTGGCCGGGGAACCGATGCCTTGGCCGTGGGCCGGGGCCGGGGCCGGGGCCGTCGATCCGGCGACACCCGGCCGCGGCGGCGATGTTCTCGGCACGGATGGTGTCGTCCGCGTCAGTTCGCTGCTGAAACGTTCCTCGGCGAGCGAGGCCCTCGCGTCGGGGGGCCTTCAGTGCTCTGGTGGGCTCCCCCTCGTGCGCGCAGGAGCAAGGAGGCCGTTCCAGGGCTGATTAGCCTGGCGGCCGCCCCTGTGAGCGACCACCTGAGGAGCACCATGGCCAAGCAGACTGTCGCCGAACAGTATGTCGACCTCCTGGCGCGCGCCGGCGTGCGCCGCATGTACGGGGTGGTCGGCGACAGCCTGAACCCCGTCGTCGACGCGGTGAGACGGCACGACGCCCTGGAGTGGGTGCAGGTTCGGCACGAGGAGGTCGCGGCCTTTGCCGCCGGCGCCGAAGCACAGCTCACCGGCAGACTCGCCGCGTGCGCGGGCTCTTGCGGACCGGGCAACCTGCATCTGATCAACGGCCTGTTCGACGCCCACCGGTCGATGGCACCGGTTCTGGCTCTGGCCGCTCAAATACCCAGCAGCGAGATCGGAACCGGGTATTTCCAGGAGACACATCCCGACCGCCTGTTCGAGGAGTGCAGTCACTACTCGGAACTGATCTCGTCGCCCCGGCAGATGCCCCGCGTGGTGCAGACGGCGATCCAGCACGCGGTCGGCCGGCGCGGTGTGTCCGTCGTGACCCTGCCGGGAGACGTGGCCGCCGAGGACTCTCCCGACGGCGGGGCGGAACTCGCGACACCTCAGGACCGGCCCTCGGTCCGGCCGGCGGATGCGGAACTGGCCCGGCTGACCGAACTGGTCGACTCCGCCGAGAAGGTGACGGTGTTCTGCGGCCGGGGTGTCGCCGGTGCGCACGCGGAGGTGATGGCCTTCGCCGAGAGGGTCAAGGCTCCTGTGGGGCACGCACTCCGTGGCAAGGAGCACATTCAGTACGACAACCCGTACGACGTCGGCATGTCCGGCCTGCTAGGTTACGGAGCCGCATACGAGGCGATGCATGAGTGCGACCTGCTGCTGCTCCTCGGCACCGACTTCCCCTACACGGACTTCCTGCCCCGCCACGTGCGGACGGTGCAGATCGACATCCAGCCCGAACGGCTCGGACGGCGCACTCAGTTGGACTTCGCCGTCTGGGGAGATGTCCGCGAGACACTCCGGTGCCTGACCCCGGCGGTGCGGGAGAAGTCGTCCCACCGGTTCCTCGACCGGATGCTGAAGCGGCACGTCCACGCCCTGGAGGGCGCCGTCGGCGCCTATACCCGCAACGTCGACACCCATACGCCCATCCATCCCGAGTACGTGGCTGCCGTACTCGACGAGGAGGCGGCCGATGACGCGGTCTTCACCGTGGACACCGGGATGTGCTGCGTGTGGGCGGCCCGTTACCTGACGCCGAACGGTCACCGTCGGATACTGGGCTCTTTTGTGCACGGCTCGATGGCGAACGCTCTGCCGCAGGCCATCGGCGCACAGTACCTCGACCGCTCGCGCCAAGTCGTTTCGCTCTCGGGGGACGGTGGCTTCTCCATGCTCATGGGGGACTTCCTCACGCTGGTCCAGCACAATCTGCCCGTCAAGGTCGTCGTCTTCAACAACTCGTCGCTGGGCATGGTCGACCTGGAAATGATGGTCGACGGACTGCCACCCCACGGCACCGGTTACCCGCACACCGACTACGCGGCCATCGCCACGGCCGCCGGTGCTCGGGGCATCCGGGTGGAGAAGCCCACCGAGGTACGCGAGGCGCTGCGCGCCGCCTTCGCGCACGACGGACCGGCCCTGGTGGACGTGGTCACCGACCCCAACGCCCTCGCGATCCCGCCGAAGATCACTACCGAGCAGGTCACCGGTTTCGCCCTGTCGGCGAGCCGCACGGTTCTCACGGGAGGCGTCGGACGCATGATCCAGCTCGCGCGGACCAACCTGCGCAACGTGCCCCGTCCATGAGCGGCGACGGCCTGGTGCCGTTCCCCCAAGGGCACTTGCCGGGTGCGGTACCCACCGAGCGGCCGGTACCGGGCCGGCAGCCCGCGCCCCCTTCGATCCGATCCGAACGGGTATCTCCATGGCAGATCTGACAGGCATCACGCACCACACCGCCGTACTCCGCGACGTCGCTCAGGACCAGGAGGACACCGACCGGCTCATCGACTGCCCGGTGCTGACGATGTGGGGCGAGGACTTCAGCGCCGTTGGAGAGGCCTACGACGTCCTCGACGTGTGGAAGGCAATGGCCCGCGACGTCCGCGGAGTGCCCATAGCCCAGTGCGGGCACCTCTGCCAGGAGGAGCGTCCTGACGTCGTCAACCGCGAACTCCTGGACTTTCTGGCGGGCTGGAGCGGCTGACTCCGTGGGATGCAAAGCGTCCGAGCGCGGCGGCGCGGAGTGTGCGCGGGGGTTCCCGTGCGCACACTCCGCGCCGCCGCGCTGTGTGCGCGGGGGTTCCCGTGCGCTCAGGCCCGCACGGTGATCGCCCAAGTGACTGGTCTTTTCCCGTCACTTCTTCACCGGCACCCCGGCCGGTGTCGGCCCAGGCCGCACACCACAACGTTGGCTCGCCCCCGGTGACGAACTCGTCAGCTCCGTAAGCGGAATCGGCGAGCTACGGCAGACGTTCGTCGGCTGACACCTCAGAAACCGCCCCGATTCCCCAGATGACGAAGAGAAAGAAGGCAGAACGCACATGCCAGCATTCCTGACAGCGACGCGCACCGGCCGTCTGGCCTGCGCCGTGGCGGCCGCCCTCGCCGTGACCGCGGCCGCCCCCGCGACCACGGCGACCGCCGACCCCGGACCGAAGCCGCGCTTCGTGGCCCACCTCGACATCGCCGACGGTCAGCGGCCGGAGAACATCACCTTGGAACCCGGCGGCAGCGCCGTCGTCACCTTCGCTTACAGCCGTCAGGTCGCCCGCATCAGCCCCGACGGCACAGTACGCGTTCTCGCCACCCTGCCCGAAGCGCCGGCCGGCTCCACTACTCCCGCCCTCTCGTCCCCGTTCCTCGGCGGCATCGTCCGCGCCCACGACGGCACCCTGTACTTCCTGTACGCCACCGGCAGCAACGATCTGACCGGCCTGTGGCGCCTGCGCCCCGGCGGCACCCCTCAGCGCATCGCCGCGCTCCCGGCCGACGGCCTGCCCAACGGCCTGGCCCTCGACCGGCACGAGCGTCAGGCGTACGTGGCCGACTCGGTCCTCGGCACGATCTGGCGGGTATCCGTCACCGGGGGGACACCCACCCGCTGGGCCGAGGCACCGGCACTGGCCGCCGCCGGATTCCTCGGAGCCAACGGCATCAAGGTCCACAATGGCGGCGTATGGGTGTCCAACCTGGACAAGGGCACCGTGCTGCGTATCCCGATCACCCGGCACGAAACGGCCGGCCCTGTCGACATCCGAGCCACCGGCCTGGTCGACATCGACGACTTCGCCTTCACCGGCCACGGCGACACGCTCCTGGCGGCGATCAACGCGGACAACGAGATCGCCCTGGTCAAGCCCGACGGCCGACACAAGGTCGTGCTCACAGGCGCCGACGGGCTGGAGAACCCGACCTCGCTCGCCGTACGGGGCACCACCGCCTACATCGCCAGCGGCGCCTACTTCACCGACAACGACCCCAACCTCCTGGCCGCGCGGATCCCCACGGGCTCGTAGGTCCGCCTCTGTTGCAACAGCACGACCGCACCCCACGAGAGGACACCTTGATGACACAGCCCCACACCGACCCGGTGACACCGACGGCGTTCGACCCCGAAACCTTCCAGGTCGTGCCGGCCAGGACGTTCGAGGACCTGCGCGTCGGTGAGGTCTTCCGAGCGCCCAGCCGCACCCTGACAGACGCGCACGCCGCGGCCTTCCAGACCGTGTCCGCGGACAACCACCCGGTGCACTACGACGCCGAGTGGGCACGCAGGCACGGCCACCGCGCACCGGTCGTCCACGGTCTGCAGGTCCTCGCCTTCACCGCCCCCGGCGCCACCCTGTTCCCGCATTTCATCGGCGAGGTGTTCATCACCTTCCTCGAACTGTCCTGCACCTTCCTGGCCGAAGTGCACTCCGGGGACACCCTGTACCCGGCTCTCACCATCACCGGTCTCGAACCACAGGACGCCAACGGCGTGGTGGTCACGGCCGCAACCGTCCACAACCAGCGCGACGAACTCGTGTTGTCGGGTCAGCACAAGTACCTGCTGCGGCGTCAGGGACCTCGGGAAGCAGCGTGACACACCGTGTATTCCCACCCAGCCTTCTCATCTGCTGCGCCGTGCTGGCCGGTTGCACGAGCCAGAACACGGACGGCACCGCGGCCGACGGCGCGACGGTGTCAGGTTCCTCTTCGCCGACCGGAACCCCCACGGTTCCAGGGCCTGCCGACGGGGGCACCACCGGCGAGCCGCCCGCGACACCGACCACGTCCCTCGGTGCGGGCACGGCGTCATCGGGGTCCGCCGTACCGGCGGCGAGACGCCGCTGCCATACCTCTGAACTGAGGGCGTCGGTCGGGGCCAACCGCCCTGGAGCCGGTCAGGCCAATTTCGCGATCGTTCTGACCAACGTCTCCACCCGCACCTGCACGGTGTCCGGCTTCCCCGGAATGGCGTTCGTCAACGGCGCCGGCGAGGCGGTCACCCCGGATCCTGAGCGTGCCACCGGCGAAGAACAACGGACCGTGACGCTCACTCCCGGTGCCGGCGCCTGGTCGGCGCTGACGTATGCCAATCCGGCCATCACCGGCGTCACCACCGTGACACCGGCGGCTCTGCTTCTCACGCCGCCCGACGAGACAGCCTCGATCTCGGTGCGCTGGACCGGCGGCGAGGTCTCCAACACGGGCAAGGCGTCAGTGCCCCGGGTGAGCCCTCTCAGACCGGGCGACGGCGCCTGACCGGCGATCACAACGGCACATGACAGCGGGCGGAGCGGCCGCCCCCGTCGGCATTCGTGACGACGCCTGATCCCGGTGGACGGCGAGCAGGGCGCCGTCCACGCCAGGAGCGACCTCGGCCGACTTGGCGAAGATCCGGGTGACCGTCGTCCAGGGGGCCGGTCAGTCCCGGCCGCTTGGGGCCCTCCGGATCCTCGGGCCGGGCCGCGGGGGCCCCGGGACGGTCGTGGTTCAGCCGCGGTGCGCAGTGCCGTCGAGGGTCTGCTCCCGAAGGATGTCCGCGTGGCCGCAGTGCTGGGCCAGTTCGCGCAGCGTGTGGAGGTAGACCCAACGCAGCGGCAGTGGGCCCCGGCGGTTTCCGAGTAGGAGGTCGTCCAGCGTCAACTCCGCCGTCGCTCGGCGGGACGCCGCGCAAGCCTGCTGGTAGGCACGCTGGACCGAGGCGATCGTGTCGCCGTCGTGGAGATCGAACGACTCGTCGGGGGAGCCGGGAATGCCGATCTCGGTACGGGACCGGCAGGTGATCGCCTCGTCGAACCAGACCTTCTCCACGAACGTGGCGTGCTTCACCAGGCCCAGGAGGGTGGTCTTGGACGGGACCAGCGACCTGCGGGCCTGTTCCTCGGTCAGCCCGTTCAGGCTGTCGTGCAGCGCGGATCGATGCTCGTCGAGAAACATCTCGAACTGCTCGCGGAACGGCGCGTGGAAAACGGTGGGTTGCACTGACGGCTGCGAGACCATGGGAGCAGGGTAATGCGCTCCCTCTCTCGAGAACGCGTCGGGATCGAGAACACTCAGGAGGCGACGGCGAAGCCGTTGTATCTGCGAACCCGGCCGCTCGGACGAGGCGGGTCTGCCGGTCTTCGTCGGGCGGGGCGTCGCCGCTGCCCCGCATCCCGTTCGACCACCTCGGAGGGCCTGAGCGGTACTCAGGGCCGGGTGGCGCGCGCCTGTGCCGGGCTGTTCGCCCCACGCCGCTTCGAGCTGGCCACCTTCCCCGACGACGAGGACCACGACGAACTCGTACCGGCCCGCAGCATCCCGCTGCGGTCGGTGTGGCGACGACACCTGCTGCCAGGGACGGGCGCGGACACGTGCCGTCCGGCGGTCGTGGCGGGGACCGCCGGACGGCTTGAGTCATGCCGGCGTCATCCGGCGATGCCTGCGGCGCGTGCGACGGTCTGGGTCACGGTGTTGCCGCGGCTGTCACCGGCCTGCACGCGCAGCGTGAGGTACTGCGCCGAGGCGGGCGCGTGCAGCGGCAGGCTCACCTTGCCGTTGCCCCTGCCGTTGAGACGTGCCGTCGTCCAGGTGGCGCCGTCGTCCTAGGACAGTTCCACCTTGCGGGTGTCGAGGGCCGCGTCGGAGCCGCCCTCCAGGTGAAAGAGGTTGCCGGACGGTGCCCTCGGGACTGTGCCGGGAGGGCAGTGGCCGGACTTGCCCGCTGGGTAAGGGCCGTGGGGCCGCGTGCACGACCTGTTCCGCCGCCGAAGCGGGACGGCACCCACCCGCGGTCTCGGGTTCTGGGACGCGGCGGGTCATATCGACGGGCCGACCTCGTCGCCGAGTGGGCCCGGGGGCGCGGTGCCGAGATTGCTCCCTGCCCGTTTCCCCGGCCCTCTCGCCGCACCCGCCGTGCGCCTCTCGACGCATCGGCATCGCCTGCGCCGGGGTCAGCGATGTCGCCGCGATCCTGGACGACCTCACAGGCCTGCCCGCCCGCATGGACCGCGTACCGGCGCGGAGGTGGCGGCACTGCCCGCGGACCGCATCGTCTGACAGGCGTCCGTCAGCAACTACCCGGAGGCCTACCGGGACCCGGTGGCGCGCCGTGCCGCCTCCTCGGCCTCCTGCTTCTTCGAAGCCCGCAGGCTGGTGAAGGTGGTCACCGCCAGGACCAGCACGATGAAGCCGAGCGAGAACGGGATGCTGATCTCCGGGACGTGGACGCCCGACTCGTGCAGCGCGTGCAGCACCAGCTTCACGCCGATGAAGCCCAGGATGATCGACAGGCCGTAGGAGAGGTGGACCAGTTTCCTCAGCAGGCCGCCGATGAGGAAGTACAGCTGGCGCAGGCCCATCAGGGCGAAGGCGTTCGCGGTGAACACGATGTACGGGTCCTGGGTCAGGCCGTAGATCGCGGGGATGGAGTCGAGCGCGAACAGCACGTCGGTGGAGCCGATCGCGAGCATCACGACCAGCATCGGGGTCATGATCCGCTTGCCGTTCTCGGTGATGAAGAGCTTCGTGCCGTGATAGCGGTCGGCCACGCCGAAGCGCTGCTCGGCCATCTTCAGCAGCTTGTTCTCCTGGTACTCCTCCTCGTGGGCGTCCTTGCGGGCGTCCTGCACCAGCTTCCATGCGGTCCAGATCAGGAACGCGCCGAAGAGGTAGAAGATCCAGGAGAAGGTGGAGATGATCGCCGCGCCGGCCGCGATGAAGACGGCGCGCAGCACCAGGGCCATCACGACGCCGACCATCAGCACCCGCTGCTGGTACTGCGACGGCACCGCGAACTTCGCCATGATGAGGACGAAGACGAAGAGGTTGTCGACGCTGAGCGACTTCTCGGTGATGTACCCGGCGAAGAACTCGCCGGCGGGTCCGCTCCCACCGAAGTACCACAGGCCCACTCCGAACAGCACGGCCAGGACGATCCACACCACCGTCCATGTGCCGGCTTCTCTGAGGGACACGTCGTGGGGTTTGCGGCCGATGAAGAAGTCGACGGCGACGAGCACGCACAGGGCCGCCAGGGTCAGCAGCCACACGGACAGCGAGACGTTCACTTGTTGCTCCTGGTGCAGATGTGGGAAGGACACATCGTTGTCCGTGGTGGCTGATTTCCGCCAGTCCTGCGAGCTGAACAGATGGTCAAAAGGCTCGTTCGTGAAAGCCCGACCGACCGAGCGCCTCGGTACGGACCCTCACATACGAGCAGGAACGGCGTTCGCGGCCCCGGGCATGGGAAAGGGGACCCGCTCGGGTCGTGGCTGACGCCCGCCGCCGACTGTCACACCGCCGGCGGCCGAGCACGTGTGTGGCGTGCTCGGTCACCGCTGTCTCGTCCGACGTCAACGTGTGCCGCCGTGCGGGCGCCGGGTGATGATGCCCTGGATGTCGGTGAGCCATGTTCCGACCTCAGCCTGATGCCGCCCGGTGGAGGATGAGGATGGCCTCGACCGGGTCGGTGATGCGGGTGGTGCTGTAGCGGAGTTTGCGCGGCAGCCGCCAGGTCTTCAGGTGGGCGATGGCCTGCTCGCCGAGGGCGCGGGCCTTGGCGTCTACCTGACGGTCAACCACCACCCCATCGTGCTCCCGCCGAAGCTCGCCCGCCTCATCGACGATCAGCTCCAGCACAGCCCTCGGCACAGCAACACGGCCGGGTGCAGATACCTCTTGCCCGGTCACAGCCCTGGACGCCCGCGCAACCCCTCGGCCTCGCCGACACCCTGAGACACCACGGTCTGCCCGCCCGCGCGGCACGGAACACCGCCATGATGGACGCCCTGGTAGACCTGCCGCCCATGGTCATCGCCGACCTGATCGGAATTCACCCCAGGACAGCCGAACGCTGGGCCACCCTCGCCGGCGGGAACTGGTCCGAATACTTGGCAGCGCGACGGGCCGCCCCGCAGGGCTGGGCAGTTGAGCAGGGCAGTGCTCCGAGTCTGCGCTATTGGGGGATGGTGACGAGGATGCGGCCGTGGCCGCCGCCGCCGCCGGCGTCGACGTGGTCGTGGGCCTTGGCGATGTCGTCCAGCGGGTAACAGTCGCCGACGGCGACAGTAAGGGCGCCGACGGCGGCGGCGGAGGTGAGGTCGCGGGCGGCCTGGCGCTTGGCCTCGGCGGGGAAGTCGTCGCTGCCGAGCAGCCGCAGGGTGACGTTGTTGAACAGCAGAGGCCAGAAGGGGATCTCGGTGCGGTCCGCGCGGGTGGCGTAGGCGGCGATGACGGCCCCCTGGGCGGCGACGGCGTTGTCGAGATCGGCGTTGTCGGACAGCCCGACCTCGACGATCCGGTCGACGCCCCGCGGCGCGTACGAGCGGATGGCAGCGGCGGGCTCGCCAGTGTCCAGGGCGATGGCGTGGGCGACGGCCGGGTCGACGCGGTCGAGGTCCGCGGTTCGGCGGACGGTGGCGATCACGGTGGCGCCGGCCCAGTGGGCGAGCTGGGCGGCCAGGGAGCCGACGCCGCCGAGAACTCCGTGGACCAGGACCAGTTGGCCGTCGACCGGGCCGTCGGCGAAGACGGTGCGGTGGGCGGTGATGCCGGGGATGCCGAGGCTCGCGCCCAGCTCGTCACTGAGGTGGTCGGGCAGGGGTGCGGCCTCGTGGTCGGGTACGACGGTGTACTGGGCGGCGGTGCCGAAGGGGCGGTAGGACTGGGCGCCGTATACCCAGACCCGTTGTCCGACGCGGCCGGCGTCGACTCCGGCGCCCACGGCGTCGATGACTCCGGCGCTGTCGCTGTGCGGGATCACCCGCGGGAAGGGCATGGACGAGCCGAGCCAGCCGCGCCGCTTCTTGGTGTCGCCGGGGTTGACGCCCGAGACGGTGACACGGACGCGCACCTCGCCGGGGCCGGGGACGGGATCAGGGAGTTCACCGACGTGCAGGACATCGGCGGCGGGTCCCTGGTCGTCGTACCAGGATGCAAGCATGGAGGTACCTCCGTGGGCAGTCAGCTCGCGGGAACGGCGGGCGCATGCGGATCGCTGTCGGTGCATGCGGGGTCGAATACGGGCGGTTCCTCCCCGAGGGTCTCGCGCAGCCATGTCCGTTCGGCGCGACTGGTGGCGCGGGCGGTGAGCAGCATGCCCCGCCGGTAGGGGTCGGCGACCTCCTCGGCACGCAGGGGCCGCTCGTTGTCGTAGAAGAAGCTCGCCGGTTCTTCTTCCAGGAACTCCAGCCGTCTGCGCAGCACCGCGTGCCGTTCGGCCAGGTCGGGCAGGTGGGAGAGGAATGCCAGGACGACGTAGAACCGGGTGGAGTCGGTGATCTCGTGGTCGGCGGGCTTGCGCAGGCGCTGAAGCATTTCGGCCCGCCCGGCCGCGGTCGGGCTGAGCACGTACCGGGCCGCCCCCGCGGCCGGGTCGGCGCGCCGCTCGATCAAGCCCGCCCTGGTCAGGCGATTGATCGCCGGATACAGACTGCCGTCACTGACCGGCCGCGTATAGCCGGTCAGCTGTGAGATGCGGCGGCGCAGCTCGTGTCCAGGCAGGGGTCCCTCGGCGAGGAAGCCGAGTATCGCGAGTTCCAGCATGAGTCCATCATCGCACGCGAACATCGAATCGATGTGAACATCGGTTCGATGTTACGCTCGCAGGTACCCGCCCAAACGTCTCCGGAGAGGCACACCAAGATGCCCTCGCAGTCCACCGAGACAGTGATGAACCGTTTCGTCGAGTTCATCAACACGGGCAACGAGGATCTCGCCCGCGAGGTCGTTTCTCCGGACGCGGTGTTCCACGCGCCAAGCCACCCGGAACCACTGCGGGGCCCGATGGGTACTTGGAAGTCATCGGGATGATGCGCAGCGCCTTCCCCGACGTCCAGTGGACGCTGGAGGAGACGGTCACCGAAGGCGACACCGTGGCCGCGCGGTTCACCATGCGGGGAACCCACGACGGTGAATTCTTCGGGATCCCGGCGAGCGGCAACAAGATCTCGGTGCAGGCCATGAACTTCTCCTACCTGGCCGACGGCCGGATCGTCGGCGAACGGGGCCAGCCCGATCTCCTCGGGGTGATGCAGCAGATCGGTGCCGTACCGGCGCCGTGAACCTCGTAGCGCCGGGTGAGCCTTCTGCCGCGCGGTATGCCGCTGCCGGGAGGGGGCCGTACGGCGCGGCGGCAGAGGGCGAAGGCCCGCACCGGAGCGCGGCCGGTGGACTGTCGCCGAGCCGATGCCTGAGCTGACCCCGCGGTACGGCAGGCGGACCGAGCGCTACCCGAGCAGTGCCCTCCGCCAATCCACCTCCGTGGCAGCCATCGGGGTATGCATGCTGTACACGTCGCCGACCCGCAGATTGTCCGGCGTGCTGTACTCGCCGTAGGTCCCTATGACGGAGACGGCCACAAGGGAGTCGGGCTGCCAGAAAGTACGGAAGTACGGCGCGTTCGCCGGGATCTCCGGGATCTCCAAGAGGGGGACGCCGCGCCGCAGGAGTAGACGTTGCAGCTTTCCGAACCGCAGCCGTGGAGTGAACCGCCCGTACCGGGCACGAAGCACGTCGTTGACGAGGGTGCGGTCCCGGTACGCGAGTCGGTGCACCGGCAGGGTGAGGTGGTGGCCGGACCAAGGATGGTCGGCGGAAGCTCGGTCCCAGTAAAACTCGGCGAGGCCGTAGTCACGGCTCATGCTGTGGTCGCTGAAGGTGTTTTCGGCGAAGCCCGACCCGAGGACTTTGGTGACGTCGTCGGGAGAATCCGCGGTGCCCGCACCGAGCACGGTGCCGGTGGTGACGACGTCCATGTAGAACGTCAGGGAATGTGGAGTCAAGGAGTCATCCCCCGATGTTGTGTGGTCCGACGTGAGGTAAGGGGACGTTGCCGCTGGGGCGTGTTCCACCCGTGTCCGCCTGTATAGGAGCTGTCGGGTCCCGGTCGACCCGTCGAATGCCTCATGCCACGCGCCTCACGCCACGCCATCCGCTTCACCGCCTGCATCCATGGAGCCCCAAGTCTTGCTCTCTCGCCCGTTCAGCGCACCGGGAATTGCGCAGCTGATGCAACCTCCCGAAGGCAGGTTGGGGCATCAACACCCCCCGGTGCCGCTGATCCCGGTGCGGAACCGACCCGCAGAGGGCCATCGCCGACAGCCCATCCCGTTGTACGGCTGGACCCGGCGCGGTCACTCCCACGCGGATATGCCGGCTGTCCTTGGCGCCGTGCTCGCCTCGGCCGTGCCGCTCAGGCGCCCTGGATCCAGTCCCGGTCGAGACGGTCGTTCAGGCCGGCGGCGTCGAAGGCGGCTTTCAACTCGTCGCGGCCCTCGGTGAAGTGGGCCCAGCTGTCACAGTGCACGGGGACGACACGGCCGGCACCGAGTATCCGGGTGGCTTCGGCGGCCTGGGCGCTGTCCAGGACGAGCAGCCCGCCGGTGAAGAGCATGGGGAAGCGCGGGGCTCCGGCGAAGAGAATGGCGGTGTCCACCGGGGCGAAGCGCGCGGCGACCTCCTTGACCGCGTCGAGTGAGGCGTTGTCACCGCTGACGTAGACCGTGGGCAGATCGGCAGCGGTCAGGACGAAGCCGACGACCTGGCCGGTGATCGGCTCTACCTCCTCCCGTGCTCCGGGGCCATGGATGGCGGGTACACCGGTCACGGTCACCGTGCCGCCCTGGGGGCGGTCGAGTTCCACGGACTCCCAGTCGGCCAGGCCCTTGGTCCTCTCGCCGAGGCGCCGTGCGCCGTCGGGGGTGGTGAGCGTGAGGGGCACGCCGGCGAGCAGGGCCCGGCCGGACTTGTCGAGGTTGTCGGCGTGCTCGTCGTGCGACAGCAGGACGACATCGACCGGACCGAGGTCGACCGGGGTTGCGGTGGAGGGTGCGGTCTTGGTCAGGGTCGGGCCCTGGGAAGGGTAGTCGCCGGGGCCGTCGAATGTCGGGTCGGTCAGGAAACGCAGGCCACCGTACTCGAAGAGGGCCGTCGGGCCGCCGAGAACACGGACGGGGAACTGGTTGTTCGATGCGCCAGAGGACATGGAGGAACGCCTCACGGATAGAATTGATTGAACCGTGAGGTGACTGTAGGGGTTTCTCACGGATGAGGGCAAGCCTTACCATGAGAGGCATGAAGGAGTCCGTGCTGGAAGAACCCGATCTGCCGCCCGCCCGCGGCGAGGAACAGCACCTGTCCCTAGCTCTCGCCAACAGCGCGTTCGCGCTGCCCGGCGGACACACGGTCGATCTCCTGGGGACTCCCGCACGGGCGAACCGCTGGCTGACCGAAAGCGGTCTCGCCCCGGTCGATATCGGCATGCTGGAAATGTGCGCGGCGCAGCTGCGCTCGATGCGCGAACAGATCAGGTCACTGTTCGCCTCACGCGTCGCAGGGCTCCCCGCTCTCCCCGCCGCCGTCTCGGCCGTCAACGACGCGATGACCCGAGTCCCGACAGCCCCGTTGCTGCAATGGGACGACAAGAGCGGCCCCTACCGCTCCACCCCCCACCCCACCACCGCGATCCTGGACCACGCCCTGGCAGCCCTGGCCGCCGACGCCGCCGACCTGCTCACCTCCGTCGAAGCCGAACGCCTCACGGCATGCGGCTCCGCTCCCTGCAACCGCTACCTGCTCCGCCACGGCCGCCGCCATTGGTGCTCCACCCGCTGCGGTGACCGGGCTCGCGCCGCCCGCGCGTACGCCCGCCGTACGCGGCCTGGGACCGAATGACACCGAAGACTGCCCAATGGCAGGACCTTCAGGACGGAAGGCTGCCAGCCGACGCATGGGGAGGCGTTTCGAAGGTCGGCGCAAGGCGGCAGAAATGCACGAGTCGACATGTCCCGGCGTGTGCGCCCGCGTGGGTGGAGGCCGCAGGTGGCCCAGGGAAGCTGCCTCGCACCGGCGGGATCGCGGCCCTGGGCGGGCTCGTCTCCTGATGTGCGTGGCAGAGGAAGCGGGCGAGGTGCGCGGAAAGCCGTGCAGATCATCGAGGTGACCGGTTCTGCCGTCCGATCTGCTGTGATCAGCATGAGGCGGAGCGGAACCCCACTCGAGTTCGTGATCTTCCTGACGCTCCATGTGGCGTCGCCGACGATCTACTCCCAGGTCCGGATCAGGCTCCGGTCGTGCGACCTCATCGTCAGGTCAGGGTGGGGTGCGCAGGGTGAACAGGACCACGTCGTCGTCGTTGTCGGCTGGACGGACCCGGCGTAGCAGCTGGTCGGTGAAGGTTGCGAGAGGTCGGTGGGCGAGGGCCGCAGCGTGCTGGCGCAGTCGGTTCAGGCCCTCGTCGAGGGAGTGGCCGGAAGCCTCGATGAGGCCGTCGGTGTAGAGCAGCAGGGTGGATCCGGGTGGGAGGAGGGCGGTCGCGTCGGGTCTTGGCTGGTGGGTTCCGGTGCCCAGGAGGATGCCGTGGCCGTCGGTGAGATAGGAGGCCAGGCCGTCGTGGGTGACCAGCAGGGGCGGTGGGTGCCCGGCGTTGGTCCAGGACAGGTACCACCGTCCGTCGTCCGCCGTCTCCATCCGGGCGAAGATCATGGTGGCCATGGAGACGTCGGTGATGTGCGTGAGTGCCTGGTCGAGACGGTCGACGATCTGGCTGGCGGGTTCCTGGTGCGACCAGGCGTAGGCCCGGAGCATGTTGCGCAGTTGGGCCATGCCGGCTGCGGCGTCCAGGTCGTGTCCGACGACGTCTCCCACGGCGAGGGCGGTGGCACCGTCGGAGAGGGGGAAGGCGTCGTACCAGTCACCGCCGACCTGTGAGGCATCGGGAGCGGGCAGGTAGCGGGCGGTCATCTGCAGGCCGGACACCTGCGGGAGTTGGGGCAGCAGGTGGCGTTGCATGGTTTCGGCGACAGCGCGCTGGCGCTGGTAGAGGCGTGCGTTGTCCAGAGCGAGACCTGCGCGGCGGGCGATGTCTTCCAGCAGGGCAAGATCGCCGGGAAGGAACGGCTGCGGCGTCTGGGAGCGGCCCAGGGTCACCGCTCCCAGGACCTCGCGGGTGCTGCGCAGGGGCGCGATGGCTGCGGAGTGCATACGGGTGGCCTCGAACAGACGGCGTTGTTCGGCCGCGATGCCGGAGTCCGGAGGCTGCTGGTAGGTCTCGGGGTTGGTGAGGGTGGAAGCCACGCCGCGCAGAGCCCGCGACAGGGGCATCGAGGAATGCTCGGGCACCGGCGGCATCGGACCTTGGAGATCCTCGTGCTGCACGACGGCACCGTTCTCGGCGTGGGCCACGATGGCCCTCCACACCTCGTCACGCTCGCTGAGCAGGTCGACGACCACCCAGTCGGCGAGCCGAGGCACCACCAGGGCCACGAGCCGTTGCACCGCCTCGTCGGCGTCCAGCGTGGAGGTCAGCTGGGCGGTGGTCTCGGCCAGAAGGGCCAGCCGTTGCAGCTCCGGCAGCGGTTGCGCCATCTGCTCCGACGGCCCACTGGCTGGTTCGGCGCTGTTGGGAGTGTGGAAGAGGACCAGCGTCACTCGCTCGTGGCCGCTGAGGCCACGCGGGCCGAGGGGTGTGGTCAGCCAGGAGACCAGCAGCGGGCCACGGGCGTCCCCCCGGGCGAACCACTCCCGGTCGGCCTGGGCCGCGTGTCCCGACAGGAACGCCGGCCGCATCGCGCATTGGGTCCTGGGCAGCGGCTGACCGTGCGCATCACGGTGCAGCAGGTCGTGCGCGTCGTGACCGACGAGGTCTGCCGCGGGCAGGGCCAGCACCTGCTCGGCGAGAGCGTTGACGGCGATGATGCAGCCCTGCTCATCCACCGCGTAGGCCGCCGTACCGAGAGCAGCCAGAACCACGGAGAGCGTGGCGTCCCTGGTCTCCGACGGCCACCCGGAGGCGATCTCCGTGGATTCTTGACCCGTCACCTGGTTCGCCTCCTCAGCGGTTCATCCTGGGCGGCAGGCCGCCCAGGACAGACGGTACGCCCTGCATGCCGTCTGTCTCGTCTTGCGTCCTGTCTCGCATGCCCCCTGCGCACCGGACAAGGCATCAATGCTCCTCGGAGCCGGGACGGACCGCGATCGCCGATGGCTTGGTCAGGGATGCGAAAGGTGAGGAAACCACCGCCCAGGCATTGGGCAGTGCTCGAACCTGCGCTTCCAGGACCGGCGAGTCGCCGCCCTCGAAGCACACCTCACCGAACCGGGACCACCACCTGATCCTGTCCGGCCGGGCCCGCGGATGTCAGTGCTGCGGGCCATACTCGTGCCGCGGCGACGCCCGGGCGCCGCAGCAGGAGGGGAGCGGCATGACTGAGGTGGTGGTTTTCCACCATGGACACGGGCTGACCGCCGGCGTTCGTGCGTTCGCCGAGCACTGGCGACAGGCCGGACACACCGTCCACGTCCCGGACCTGTACGAGGGGCAGGTATTCGACAGCTTCGAGGAAGGCATCGGCTACGCCGAGAACGCCGGGTTCGACACGATCACTGAGCGCGGAACCGCCGCCGCCGAAGGGCTACCCGCGGAGCTCGTCTACGTCGGGTTCTCGCTCGGTGTTCTGCCGGCGCAGAAGCTGGCCCAGACGCGCCCCGGAGCGAAGGGCGCGCTGTTGCTCGAGGCATGCGTCCCGGTCTCGCAGTTCGGCGACGCCTGGCCCCAGGACGTCCCGGTACAGATTCACGGCATGGACGCAGATCCGTTCTTCGCCGGTGAGGGTGACGTGGACGCCGCCCGCGCGGTCGTCGGGGCGGCTGCCGATGCCGAGCTGTTCCTCTACCCGGGCGACAGGCACCTGTTCACCGACAGCAGCCTCCCGTCCTACGACGAACAGGCCACAGTGCAGGTCAACCACCGGGTGCTCGGCTTCCTCGACCGCATCAGTAGGAAATCAACGACCTGATCCTTTCGCTGGGAGGGGGAGGGGCGGCCGATAATGGGGTCGCGTTGACCAGGCCGGTGATCAGGAGGGCGTCGAGGAGGACGCGGTCGGCCGGCAGCTCGCTCGATGTGAACGATTGCAGAGTTTATGAGGCCGGCCTACCGGTAGTTCATCAACCCCGGCGGCTGGTGGATCGGGCCGGTGATCCGGGCCAGGGGCCGGCCCGTGCCCTGGTTGGCCTGGGCGATGATCTCCGCGGTGATGGAGACGGCCGTCTCCTCGGGTGTGCGGGCTCCGAGGTCGAGGCCGATCGGGGAACGTAGCCGGGCCAGGTGGTCTTCCGTGACGCCCTCCTCGCGCAGGAGCCGCAGGCGCTCGTCGTGGGTGCGCCGTGAGCCCATGGCCCCCACGTAGGCGACGGGCAGGTCGAGTGCCAGGCGCAGCAGGGGGATGTCGAACTTGGTGTCGTGGGTGAGGACGCATACGGCGGTGCGCGCGTCCACGCTCGTGCGCTCCAGGTAGCGGTGGGGCCAGTCGACCACCACGTCGTCCGCGTGTGGGAAGCGGGCGGCGGTGGCGAAGACGGGGCGGGCGTCGCACACGGTGACGTGGTAGCCGAGGAAGCGGCCGGCCCAGCTGAGGGCGGCCGCGAAGTCGACGGCGCCGAAGACCAGCAGGCGGGGCCGGGACGCATGGACGTGGACGAGGACGGACAGCCGTGCGGCGCATCCGTCTCCTTCCCCGCCGATGTCGACGCGGGCGGTGCGACCGGCCCGCAGCAGGGCCCTGGCCCGGTCGGCCACCGCCCGGTTCACCGGGCCGTCGTCCACGCGCCCGTGGGCGGTACGGTCACCGCCGAGCACGCTCAGCGTGGAGCCGAGGAGGTGCTCCGGGCCGTCCACGACCTGCGCCACGGCGACCGGTTCCCCTCGGTCGATCTTGGAAAGAGCCGTGCGCAGGTGCGGCTGGGCTGCGGGATCGATGCGCTGGACGAGGACGTCGAGTTCGCCGCCGCAGGTCAGGCCGACGGCGAAGGCGTCGTCGTCGGAGTAGCCGAACCAGGCCCGCTGCGGAGCGCCCCGGTCACGGAGCACCTGTCGGCACAGCTCGTAGACCGCGCCCTCGACGCAGCCGCCGGAGATGCTGCCGACCGCGTTGCCGTCCCCGTCCACCGCGACCGACGTACCGACCGGCAGGGGTGCGCTGCCGTGCACCTCGACGACGGTGGCCAGGGCGAAAGGGCGTGCTTCGCGGCACCAGCGGTGCAGTGTGTCCGCGATGTTGAGCATGGCAGTCCTCCACAGCAGGACCAGGATCGGAAGGTGAGCGGGCCGCCGCCGCGACGACGCCGGGGAAACGTCACGCGGCGGCGGCCCCGAAAGGTCCGGCGGCCGGACGGGGCGCAGGCTGCCGGACGAGCGGTGTGCACTGCGCCGTGCCAGCGCACGGGTCAGAGCAACGCCTCGGCGGTGATGGGCAGTTCGCGGATGCGGCGGCCCGTGGCGTTGAAGACCGCGTTGCCGATCGCGGCCACCACACCCACCTGGACGACCTCGCCGAGGCCCTTGACCCCGAGCGCGTTGCCGTCGTTGTCCTCGCCGTCCAGGTAGATCGCCGTGACGTCGGGGACATCGGCGTTCACCGGCACGAGGTAGTCGGCCAGGTTGGCGTTCACGATCCGGCCGTCGCGGTGGTCGGTGACCGTGTGCTCCAGCAGAGCGGTGCCGATGCCGCCCACGATGCCGCCGATGGCCTGGCTGTCGGCGAGCTTGGGGCTGATGATGCGGCCCGCGTCGTACACGCCGAGCATGCGCCGCACCCGTACGCGGCCCAGGGCCGCGTCGACGGCGACCTCGGCGAAGGTGGCGTTGTAGGCGTGGTAGGAGTGCCGCGCGGGACTGGGTGGCCCGGTGTAGGAGCCGTCCGCTTCGAGGTGGGTACGGCCGTTGCGGGCCAGTAGCGTCCGGTACGTCTCGCCGCGGGCCGGGTTGTCCTTGACGTGCAGCCGGCCGCCGCGTACGACCACGTCGTCCGCCTCCACCCCGTGCAGCGGTGACTCGCGGTCCTCGACGGCCAGCTTGGTCGCCTGCCGCCGCACCTGGTCGCAGGCGTCGTGGACGGCAGTGCCGACGCTGGCCATGGTCGACGAGCCGCCGTGCGGCGAGGTCGGCGGGTAGAGGGAGTCGCCGAGCCGGAAGGTGACCGAACGCATGGTCAGCCCGAGGGCGTCGGCGGCGACCTGGGTCTGGGAGGTGTAGGTGCCCGGCCCCATGTCACTGGTGGCCGCCTCGACCACAGCGGTGCCGTCGGCATCGAGACGGGCCCGGGCCTGCCCGGGGTAACGCCCGGGGTCGTAGACACCGGCGGCCATGCCCAGGCCGATCAGCCAGTCGCCCTCGCGCCTCGAACGTGGCCGGGCGGAGCGGCGCTGCCAGCCGAACTCGCGGGCGCCGACGGTGTAGCACTCACGCAGCCGACGGGTGGAGAACGGCAGGTTGCTCGACTCGTCCTCGTTCGGTTCGTTGCGCAGGCGCAGCTCGATCGGGTCGACGCCCAGCTTGTGCGCGAGTTCGTCCATGGCCGACTCGATCACGAACGACGCCGAGGCGAAGCCGGGGCCACGCATCCAGATCGGGGTGTTCACGTCCAGGGGGACGGTCCGGTATGCCTGGCTGACGTTCGGCATGCTGTAGAGCATCTGCCCCGCGCCCATGACGGCCTCGGTGAACGTCTCGTACGAGGAGGTCTCGGCGTCGATGTCGTGGATCGCGGCGGTCAGCCGGCCGCGCCGGTCGCTGCCGAGGCGCAGCCGGTACTCGTACGACGGCCGGAAGCCGGTGCCGAAGTACATCTGCTTGCGGCTCAGCACCAGCTTGACCGGACGCTTGGTCTCCCGCGCGGCCAGGGCGGCGACGACGCTGTGCGGCCAGCAGCGCAGCCCGCTGCCGAAGCCGCCGCCGACGAACGGGTTGATGACGCGCACCGACTCCGCGGGCAGGTCGAACACGGCCGCGAGCTCGTCGTGCGTGCCCATCACCCACTGCGTCTTGTCCCACACGGTCAGCTTGTCGCCGTCCCAGCTGGCGATGGTGGCGTGCGGCTCCATCGGATTGTGGTGATTGCGCGCCAGCCGGTACGTCAGATCCAGTCGTACGGGGGTTTCGCGCAGGCCCGCTTCCGCATCGCCGCGCGCGTAGTTCGTCGGCTTGTCCCGCTCCGCATCGTGCAGGTCGGTCGAGGGCTGTCCGGTCTCGTACTCGACCTTCACCAGACTCGCGCCGTGCTGCGCGGCCTCGAGGGTGGTAGCCACCACGACGGCGACCGGCTGGCCGTGGAAGAGCACCCGGTCGTCCTGGAAGACCCGCTGCCGCCGGCCCGGCGGGTTGTTCGACCCGGCGTTGTCGCGGTACGGCAGTTTCGGTGCGTTGCCGTGGTGGATCATCCGCAGCACGCCCGGCTGGGCTTCGGCGGCGCCGGTGTCGATCGATGTGATGCGGCCGCGGCCGATGCTCGCATCCACGATGACGGCGTGCACCGCCCCGTCGACATCGAACTCGGCGGCGTACCGCGCCTTGCCCGTGACCTTCAGCCGGCCGTCCACCCGGGACAGCGGCGCACCCACGGCTGCCTGCGGCTGGGGGCTCACTTCGTACCTCCTACGATGCGCAGCTGGCGTGCGACGGTCCGCCTGAGCAACTCGACCTTGAACCGGTTGTGTTGTAGGGGACGGGCGCCTTCCGCCGCCTTGGCGGCAGCGGCCGTCCACAATGAGTCGGTGGGGCGCTCGCCGACGAGGTGCCGCTCGACGGCCGGCAGCTTCCACGGCACCGTGCCCACACCCCCGGCGGCCACCCGTGCCTCGCGGATTACCCCGCCGCGCACATGCAGCGCTACGGCCGCCGAGGTGAGGGCGAACTCATAGGACTGCCGGTCGCGCACCTTGAGGTAGCCGGACTTCTGGGGACGCGGCAATGCGGGGACCTCCACTGCGGTGATCAACTCGTTTTTCCTGAGGGCCTGTTCACGGTCCGGAGTGCTGCCCGGCCGCAACAGGAAGTCGGCAAAGGGGACCTGGCGCTCCCCGTCCGGGCCCAGCAGGCGCACCTGCGCCTCAAGCGCCGCGAACGCCACGGCGACGTCGGAGGGGTGAGTGGCCACGCAGGCGTCGGAGGTGCCCAGGATGGCGTGCGTACGGTTGACGCCTTCCAGGGCCGCGCAGCCGGAACCGGGCTCGCGCCTGTTGCAGTCGGCGGTCACATCACGGAAGTACGTGCACCGGGTGCGCTGCATGATGTTGCCGCCGATGGTCGCCATGTTCCGCAGCTGCGCCGACGCGCTCAGCTCCAGCGCCTCGGAGATGACCGGGAACAGGGCGCGCACCTTGCGGTGGGCGGCGGCCTCGGACATGGTCACCAGGGCGCCGATGCGCAAGCCCCCGCGCTCGGTGACGGTGACCTCGTCCAGCGGCAGACCGCTGATGTCGACCAACGCCTCGGGGCGCTCGACGGTCTCCCGCATCAGGTCGACCAACGTGGTGCCGCCGGCGATGTAACGCCCTCCGCGACGACCCGCGTTGAGAGCCTCCCGCGTGTCGGACACGCGCGTGTAGGTGAAGGGATGCATGACGGCCGCTCCTTACTTCCGGGCGGCGGTCTTGTCGACCGCGCGCACGATTTTCACGTAGCAGCCGCAGCGGCAGATGTTGCCGCTCATCCACTCGCGGATCTCCTCCGGCGAGCCGGTGTGGCCCTCCTGGATGCAGCCGACACCGGACATGATCTGGCCGGGTGTGCAGTAGCCGCACTGGAAGGCGTCCTGGTCGATGAACGCCTGCTGGAGCGGGTGCAGCTGATCGCCGTCGGCCAGGCCCTCGACGGTGGTGACCTCGGCGCCCTCCAGACGCACCGCCAGCGTCAGACAGGAGTTGACCCGCCGGCCGTTGACCAGCACGGTGCACGCACCGCAGGCCCCGGCGTTGCAGCCCTTCTTCGAGCCAGGGAGGCCGAGGTGCTCGCGCAGCAGGTCCAGCAGCGACGTGCGGTTGTCGACCGTCACGGTCCGGCGCGTGCCGTTGACGGTCAGGGACACGCGGGTGGAGGGCGACGCCTCGGCGGCGGCCACCTCCTCCGGAGCCGCGAGGAATGATCCTCCGATCACCCCGCCCGCGACGACCGCACCACCGACCGCCGTGCTGGTGGCGATGAAGGTGCGCCGGGTGGGCGCTGGTGAGGACTCGCCGGCTCCGGTGGGGGGTGGGGCGGCGGACTCGGGGAGTTCAGTGGACATACGTACGCCTTCGTATCGCGGACGGATCGGCCGTACTCGACTGCGGAACGGGAGACTGAATCGTCGTCACCGCGGGGAACTGGTCACCGAGCGGCTTGGCAGCGGTGACTGGTCGCATCGGCAGTCTGGCACCATCGGCAACGCTCGTGGCAGGGAGACTTTTCTCCCCCCTTCACTGTCCGTCAGGAGCAACTGGTTGACGTCATCGGGGGCACTTTCGCGCGGGGAGAGGCAGGCCAGAGCCGCGCCGCCTCCCCGGTTGTGGGTGTGTCCGCGTCGCTCACCACTTCGTTGTGCTTGGTGGACTGATCGTCCGCTTCGGTCAGATCGCCGACAAGGCCCTCGTCGGTACGCCCTGACCTCCCGACTGAGCCCGGGTTGCGTGATCGATGATTGGCCGAGGTTACTGGGTGCGGGTGCGGGAGCTGTTGTACTGCTGATCGGTGACCGGCTCGGCCCAGATGGTCTCGGGGGTGGCATCGCCTGTGCCCTCCCACATGGCGATGTGCTCCATGAACCGGTCGGCGGCGGCGCCGTGCCGGCGCTCCTCGTTCGGCGGGCAGGCGACGGTCTCGCCGGGGTGGGCCTGGAAGACGGTGCCGTCCCGGGTGCCGATCAGGGCGATGCCGGAGACGACGTGCAGGGTCTCGCCCAGGGCGTGGGAGCGCCCGATGGTGCGGGCGCCCGGGGAGAAGCGGACCAGGTTGGCGCGCATCCGGGACTGCTCCTCGCCGGCCACGATGACGTCCCACCACACGTCGCCGGTGAACCAGTTGGCCGGGGCCTTGCTGCTGGGCTGCTGCTTGATGAATGCCATGATGTCTCTCCCGTCTCTGTCGTGCGTGGGCTGTCTCCAGCGGGCCACGTAGCCGCCGTCCACGGGGAGGGTGACGCCGACGACGAAGCCGGCTCCGGGGCTGCACAGCCACAGGACCGCCTGGGCGACTTCCTCCGCGGTGCCGAGCCGGTTGATGGGCTGGTCGGCCTCTGCCTCGGCGCGGTCGAGTTCCCCCCCTGGCGATCATGTCGCTGACCATGGGGGTGTCGATGGTCCCGGGGAAGACGGCGTTTATGCGGATGCCGCGCGGGGCGTATTCGAGGGCCGCGCTGCTGGACAGACCCATCTGGGCCTGCGTCAGCGCTGTGACGGCACCTGCGCGGGTTCGTCGCGTCGCGCGTGGGTGGGGGCGGTGCGTTGGGCGACGATCCGCGTCCTGCGCGCGGTGCCGCTGACGGCGAGGGCGATCAGCGGGAGGAGGGTGATGGCCGCGATGACGGTACCCACGAGGGGCGGTCCGGTCAGGCCGAGGGAGGAGTCCAGGGCCGAACCGGCGATCGCCGAGCCGGCGGCGACGCCGACGTTGAAGGCGGAGGTGGTCAGCGCTGAGGTGAGGGTGGGAGCGTCGCCCGCGAAGCGCATGGCGAGGGCGGTGACGACCGGGTTGACCGTGAAGCCGGTCAGACCCATGAGGAAGACGAGAAGGGTGGCTGTCATCGGGTTACCGGACAGCGGGATCATCAGAAGCAGGACCAGGGCGGTGGCCGCGGCGGCGGTGATGGTGGTGGACATCGGATGTCGGTCGCCCAGGCGGCCGCCGGTGGTGGTGCCGCCCAGGGCGCCGACGCCGAAGGCGATGAGGACGAGCGGGACGGCGCCTTCGGGGATGCCGGCGCGGTCGGTCAGCAGCGGGGTGACGTAGGTGTACGTCGCCAGGACGCCGCCCATGATCAGCATCGCGGCGCCGAGCGCCAGCCACAGCCGACCCTGGCGCAGAGCCCGGACCTCGGCGCGGAGGGACACCTCGGCACGCTGCTGCTGGGCCGGGATGAAGCGGCCGATGAACACGGCGGCGAGTCCGGAGAGGGCGGCCAGGGCCCAGAAGGGGCCGCGCCAGCCGGTGAACTGGCCGGCGAAGGAGCCGATCGGCACGCCGACGACGTTGGCCAGGGTCAGGCCGCCGATCATGACGCCCGTGGCGCGGGTGGCGTTGTGCGGTCCTGCGGCGGTGGTGGCGACGACGAAACCGACGGACCAGAACGCTCCGGTGGCCAGGGCGGTGACGACGCGGGCGGCGACGACGACCGTGAAGGACGTGCTGAGAGCGGCGACCAGATGCCCGAGGCAGAACACGGACAGTGCCAGGATCAGCGTCTGGCGCTGGGGAAGACGCAGTGTCGCCATGGCCATGGTCGGCGCCCCGATGATCATGCCGAGTGCGAAGGCGGTGATCAGCAGGCCGGCGTGGGAGACGCTGACTCCGAGGTCACCGGCCAACTCCGGCAGCAAGCCGGCGACGACGAACTCGGTGGTCCCCATCAGGAACGTGCCGGCGGCGAGCACCCAGACGACGAAGGGAAGCCTGCCGGGGGTGGTCCCGGACGCGGAAGGCATACGTGTGATCTCTCCTTGAGTGGAAATCGGGGATCAGGGGGGCGGGTGAAGCCGTCGCGGCGGACAGTGGACGGCGAGGCCACGTCTTCGACGGTTCCATGCAGCGAACCGGACGAAAGAAGAGGATCTCCTCCCCCCTTCATACGAGGGCGAGAGGTGGGGCGGGTCAGGGCGCGGCTTCGATGGTGATCTCGTCGGTGGTGGCGAGCCGCTCGGCGCCGCCGGCGGCCATGTGCCCGAGGATGACCAGGCCGGCCGCGTAGGGGGCGTCGCGGTAGTAGGAGGCGAGCTGGTTCCAGGGCGCGTAGTACGCCAGGTCACCTACCTCGGGGTCGGCGCCTTCCGGGGCGCCGGAGGTGGACAGCTTCCGGGGCAGATCGGCGATCTTCTCGGCCTGGTTGAGGTCGCGCAGGGAGAGGGTCAGGGGGAGCTCCGCGGCGAAGTCGCGGGCGGTGGGGCTGTCTTTCAGGGTGGCGGCGATGTGGTGGCCGTCGAGGGTGAGCCGGATGTTCATCGCGGTTGTCCTGCCGTTCGGTGTGGTGGCTGCCGGGGCCGTCGAAGCCTGCGGCGACGCGGGTTCGGAGGAGGAGGCGGAGGAGGGCGGGGAATCGTCGACGCAGGCGGTCATGACCAGCAGCAGGGCGGCGGCCGGGACCACGCGGGCGAGAGTGCGAGGGAGGGCGAGGTTCACGGGGTCGTCCAGTGGCTAGTCGGGCAAGGGCTCGGCGTAGTGTCGGAAGCCGTCCCGCTTGACGTGCATGTCGTACAGGCGCTCGGCCAGGACGTCGGGGCTGCTGTGCTCGGCCTCGGGCCGGATCGCTCCGGGGATGATCAGCTGAGCGGCATGGATGGTCTCCGGGGCGAGCGCGTCGTGCAGCATGCGGGCGTAGGCGCTCTCGGCGGCGAAGGCGATCGAGGTGCCGGCCACCTTGGGATTGGGGCGTACGGCGCTGGAGCCGTTGACGAAGAGCAGGGTGCCGCGGCCGAGTTCGCGCATGCCGGGCAGGACGGCGTTCACGGCGGTGACGGGGCCCTTGACGGAGAAGGCGAACGGGGCGTCGAGGTCATCGGCGCTCGTGTCGAGGACCGGCTTCATGAAGTCGGCGCGCGGCACCGGGCTGTACTGGAGGATCTCGATGGGCCCCAGGGCTGTTCCTGCCGCGTGCAGGGCCGCGGTCAGCGACTCGACGTCGAGGGCGTCGGCGGTGAAGCCGCGGGCCTGGATGTTGTCACGGACGAGTTCGGCGGTCAGGCCGTCCAGCTTCTCCGTGTCGCGGGAGATCAGGGCGACGGTGTGGTCGGCGGCTCCGAAGCGGCGGGCGGTGGCGAGCCCGAGGCCGGGTCCCGCGCCGACGAGGGCGAAGGTCGTCATGGTCGGTCCTTGTGTGAGCGGGGGTGGTTTCCGGCTTTCCGGCCCGGGGCCGCACCGCCTGGGTGCGGCCCCGGGCGTGGAGGCGTGCGTGGTCAGGGCTTGAGGAGGGCCTTGATGGCGCGGCGCTCGTCCATGGCCTTGTAGCCCTCGGCGACCTGGTCCAGGGGCAGGGTGAGGTCGAAGACCTTGCCCGGGTTGATCCGGCCGGAGAGGACCCGGTCGATCAGGTCGGGCAGGTAGGCGCGCACGGGTGCCGGGCCGCCGCGCAGGCCGACGTGGGAGAAGAAGAGTTCCTCGCCGTCGACAGCCACCTCGTGCGGGACGCCGACGAAGCCGACGTTGCCGCCGGGTCGGGTCGAGTGCAGGGACTGCCGCATCGACTCGGCGGTGCCGACGCACTCCAGGACAGAGTCGGCGCCGATGCCGTCGGTGAGGTCCTTGATGCGGGCGATGCCTTCGACGCCGCGTTCGGTGACGATGTCGGTGGCGCCGAATTCGCGGGCGAGCTTCTGGCGGGATTCATGACGGCTCATGGCGATGATCCGCTCCGCGCCCAGCTCCTTGGCGGCGATGACACCGCACAGGCCGACTGCTCCGTCGCCAACGACCACGGCCGTCGAGCCGGGCTCGACCTCGGCGGCGAGGGCGGCGTACCAGCCGGTGCCCATCACATCGGAGACGGCGAGCAGGCTGGGCACTGTCTCGGCGTCCGGGTGCTCGTCGGTGGCGACGAGGGTGCCGTGGGCGTTGGGGATGCGGACGTAGTCGGCCTGGCAGGTGCTCATGAACTCGCGGTGCAGGCAGTTGGACTGCCAGCCGTTACGACAGTTCACGCAGGTGTTGTCCGAAGTGGCGAAGGAGCCGACCACGAACTGGCCCGGCTTGACGTTGGCGACCTCGCTGCCCACCTCCTCCACGATGCCGACGTACTCGTGCCCCATCGGGTGCGGGTCGCCGATCGGTTCCGCGCCACGGTAGGGCCACAGGTCAGAGCCGCACACGCAGGTGGCGACCGTACGGATGATCGCGTCGGTGGGCCGGGTGATCTCCGGGTCGTCGAGGTTCTCGAAGCGCACGTCGCCGGGGGCGTGAATGACTGCTCCGCGCATGGAGTGCTTCCTTCGGTGCGAGGGTCGGTGTGCCGCAGCCGGTGGTCGTGACCAGCCGCTCGACATCGAGCGTCACACGCGAAGGCAAGCACGAGAAGCGGAGAAATCCATCCCGGGAGGGAAACATCCTGGGAGAAAATTCTCCCCCCTTTCCCAGGTGCGACCGGTGTCATGCTGGGCAGCATGACCAGCAACGTTCCCCTCAATGAGCTGGGAGAATTCCTCAAGAAGCGCCGCTCGGAGCTGAGCCCGCGCACGGTCGGGCTGCCCGAAACCGACAGGCCCCGCCGGGTCGACGGGCTGCGCCGCGAGGAAGTCGCCCAGCTCGCCAGCATCAGCACCGACTACTACACCCGCCTCGAACAGGGCCGCATGCAGGCATCGGCGCCCGTGCTGGACGTCCTCGCCCGCGTTCTCCACCTGGACGACGACGAACGCGGCTACCTCTTCCAGCTCGCCGGCAAAACCACCACCCGCACGAGGCGCCGCGGCCGGCAGAAGGTCCAGCCGCAACTGCAGCGGGTCCTGGACGACCTCACCGCCACTCCGGCCGTCGTGCAGGGCCGGCGCGGGGACATCCTCGCCTGGAACGCACTGGCTGCTGCCCTGGTCACCGACTTCTCACGCATCCCGGAAAAACACCGCAACTACCCCCGGATCATCTTCACCGAGCCGGCCATGCGCACCCTGTACGCCGACTGGGAGACCTCCGCGCAGATCTCCGTGGCACAACTACGGATGGAGGCCGCGAAGTATCCCGAGGACCCCCGCCTGATCGAGCTTGTCGGTGAACTGTCCATGCGGGACAAGCAGTTCGCGAAGTGGTGGGGTGATCACCACGTCGCGGCCCGCACGGTGGGCACGAAGACCCTCAATCACCCGGTCGTCGGCGAACTCGTCCTGGACTGGGACACCCTCACCGCCAACACCGATCCCGACCAGAACCTGACCGTCTGGACCGCAGCCCCCGGCTCACCTACCCACGAACGGCTGCGCATCCTGGCCTCCTGGGCCGCCGACCAGCACCTGCCCGCGTCGCCACCACTCACCTGACCCAGACAGCCGCTTCTACGACCCCGGCGGAGGGGTTCGGTCAATGGCGTTCACCGAGCCCCCTTACCTGCTCAAGCTCCCGCGCAATGAGAGGGCTTCCGGCAAATCACCGGCACCCCCAGACTCTGGCTCGACAGCCTCGCGGTCCGCTCCCCGTCCCGCAGCTTCCGTAAGTGCGTGCTTCCCGACTCGGGGCTGAGCGTCCTGTGACATCGCATCTCTCAGCCGCCCCCAGCCCTGTCGCAGGACGTCGTTCGGCTGCCACTCCGCCCCGCGCATATCTCACCCCCCGGCAGTCTCACGGTCGTACCCCGATTCCTCTAACTGGGTACTGGGGGCAAACAGCTGATCTGCGGATGTGCACCGAAGGACCTCCAAGTGCGTGGCGGGTGACGGAAACTGTCACCCGAACCGGCAGCTGACCCTCCCGCAGGACGGGGCTTTCCGTTGGGCGGCGGGTGGGACAGACTGGGCCGGCCTGGGCACGCGACTACCACTTGGAGCACGGCGGATGAGCAGCAACGTACTGACCATGTACGGCGGGCCGAGACGAGTCGACGGCCAGGGTCAGGCGAAGGTGGCGGGCATGGTCAGTTTCTCCGACGGGTCGGGGCCGGCGCCGTCGGCCGTGTACGTGGAGCGCGACCTGCCGCCGGGAGGCACGTCCGCCTACCTTGCGGCCCGGGGCGGCGGGGCCCGCTCTTTCGCCCTGTGGGCCGACGATCAACGCCGGGAACGGGTGGCCACCGTGATGACCCTGTCGGCAGGCGGCGGCGTCGCGAGGTTTCAGGTGCTCGGCGCGCACGGCGAGGTCATCGGCACGCTCGTGCGCGAGAAGGCGCTCCGCGGCAGGGGCCTGCGGACCCGCTGGACCGTACACCAGCCCGGCGGCTTCGAAGCGGTCGGCTTCAAGGGGAGGATCGTATGGTGGTGGATGTGGTGGCTCCTGCTGCCCCTGATGACGGTGGTCCTCGTGGTCAGCGTCTTCGACAGCGTCCCTGGTAATGAGGGCGGCTTCGCACGCGCACCCCGGCGCATCCGGTGGCGCGCGCACGGGCAGGTGCCGCTGGAGTTCAGGTCCAAGGGCGACAAACTGCACCTGCACGCACCTGGTGTGGACTGGCGGCTCGGGGCCGCGCTGATCGCTCTCCTGCGCAGCTTCAACGCCGGCGCGTGGGACTCGGTGAAGCAGTGACCCGGGGGACGCCGCTCCGACGCGGTGCGTGCTGTGGCGGCGGAAGTTGGTGTTCCGGGGCCGCGCGCCGTAGAACTGGGCCGCATGTCTGATCAGCGGCCGGGCCAAGGCCCGGCGCCAAGGCCCCTGGCGGCCCGCCTGGCGGGTACGGGCCGCCGCGGCTCCAGGAGGTCAGCGCCGGGTACCGGCGTGGGGCCGGCGTCCTGCTCCGGCTCGCGATCGCCGTCGCGGGTCACGTGGTGGTCGCCTTCCTGGTCAGCATCGTCTTCCTGGTGAAGGCGGACGCGGACGTGGACGCCGCCGCCTCCTAATCACCATCACCGCCGCGAACGTGCACGACGCCACCGGCGGCAAGCTCCTGCTCGACGACCTGGTCGCGGCGCACCCCAGCGTGACCGATGATCGCGGCTCGTGCCAAGGGAGGTGTCTGCGGCGGAGTCTTGCCATCCTGCCCCGAGAACCCCTTCGCCCCAGGGCCGCACCCATGAACGCCGGTCCGGCCGGCCCGAGGGCGACCGGATACAGTGCGTGAAACGGCAGCCTGGTCAGGGAGGCGAAGCGTGACCGAAACGAGCGACACCCGGCCCGCCGAAGGTGAAACGCAAGCGCCGCGGCAGAGTCGACTGCACCGCCTGATGCGCTACATCCCCCTGATCGCCCCCGTCCTGCTGTGGGCCGTGCCCTGCTGGGTGCTCCTGCACAGCGGCCAGCACTGGCCGCTGCCCGTCACGCTGGCCGGCACCGCCCTGTTCGCCCTCGGCCTCATCGGCATGCCGCTCGCGATGGTGCGCGGCCACGGCCGGCGCCAGCAGGACCGGGCGGCGATCACCGGTGACACCCTGCTGGGCACCAGCTGGGTCCTGTTCACCTGGTCCGTGCTGCTCGGCGTCCTCCTGCGGCTCGCCCTGACCGTGGCCGACGTCGGCGAGATCCAGGACCGGGCCCGAATCGTCACCTGGGCCGTCCTCGGCGTAACCGCCGTCCTGCTCGCCTGGGGGTACGCCGAAGCCCGCCGCGTGCCACGCGTGCGCCGACTCGAACTGCAGCTCCCGCGACTGGGTGCCGGGTTGGACGGCATCCGCGTCGTCCTCATCACCGACACCCACTACGGCCCACTCGATCGCACTCGCTGGTCGGCACGAGTGTGCGAGACGGTGAACACTCTGGAAGCCGACCTGGTCTGCCACACCGGCGACATAGCGGACGGCACGGCCGAACGCCGCCGCGCCCAGGCCGTCCCGCTCGGCACCGTGCGGGCCACCCGAGCCCGTGTATACGTCACCGGCAACCACGAGTACTACAGCGAGGCCCAGGGCTGGGTCGACCTGATGGACGAGCTGGGCTGGGAGCCGCTGCGCAACCGCCATCTGCTGCTCGAGCGCGGAGGCGACACCCTCGTGGTCGCCGGCGTGGACGACGTCACCGCCGAGTCCTCCGGTCTGGCAGGCCACCGCGCCCACCTCGCCGGAGCCCTGAACGGTGCCGACCCCGACCTGCCCGTCCTGCTCCTGGCACACCAGCCCAAGTTCGTGGACCGGGCGGCAGCCTCCGGCATCGACCTCCAACTCTCCGGCCACACCCACGGCGGCCAGATCTGGCCCTTCCACCACCTGGTCCGCCTCGACCAGCCCGCCCTCGCCGGCCTCAGCCACCACGGCACCCGCACCCTCCTCTACACCAGCCGCGGCACCGGCTTCTGGGGCCCGCCGTTCCGTGTCTTCGCCCCCAGCGAGATCACCCTGCTCGTGCTCCGCTCCCCGCACGTGCCCACCTCGCCGTAGACGGGGCGGGCCCAACACACATTCTTTGTTCCTACAGCCCTCAGAAACTCGGCTTCTCCCCAGGGGGCAATCGGTTGCCCGGAGGCGTCGTTGCACGCCGGGCAACCCGACACGATAAGCACACTGTGCGATCGACTCAACACCTTGCGCCACTGTACGGACTCCAAGGAAATTCGCCCGGACCAACCGCAGGCCAAACGGCGCCCCTGTGGAAGCACGATCGAGGGCTGCGTCCGGCGCAGTCACAGGTCGGCCCTCAGCCTGCGCGCCTCCCGGCGCGGACCTTGGCGTTTCCGTAAGGACGGTGGGGCAAGTGGTGGCGATTCGGCATGACCGGCGGCACAGACCTGGTCCACCAAGGGGCCTCGCCAGCATGTACCCACTGTCCTCGACAGGCTCAGCGTCGAGGGCGCGCAGCATGGTCCGAAGGGGCTCGGGTCAGGCCGCCGTGCGTCTACATGGGCGGCGACGTGAAGACGTCGAAGGCGGGGTCGGGGGACCGTGGCGCGTTCCCGGGGCCGCCCTGGTTCAGCGCTGCTGCCAAGCGGGGCGGTCGGCCGGGGCTGTCACGAACCGCACACCCCCGACCACGGCGGCCTACAGTCCGAAGGCGTGGGAACTCGCCTGAAGCGGCCTCTCCGTCCTTCGATCTGGAACAGACGTCGACGGAGTGGAGCCAGGATCATCCTGGCTCCACTCCGTGGTGCCGGACGTGTCACTGGAACTGTGCGAAGAACCTCCAGATCTCGGCTTTGGTCCAGGTGGCGACGCCGCTTTCGCCGGGGGAGCCTTCGACCGGACCGGGTATGTGGCCTCCGTCGAACGCGGCCCATTGGACCGGGTACCCGGCACGGCAGCCCGAGTAGGTGGTGGTGATGTGCGTTCGGCTGCCCGGCGCGGGCTCGCGCGGACTCTGGGGGGTGCAGCCGTTGTTGCTGACGAATCTGTCGCGCAGGGACCGTCCTTGCGCGATGTCGAGGACGGAGTCGCTGATGCCGTGGATTCCGAAGTAGGCGATGGGCTGGGTGCCGCCGCTGCACCCGCTGATCTGAGCGCCGGAGATGACCGCGACGGCCCTGAAGACGTTCGCCCGGCTGCATGCGAGTGCGTAGCTCATACCGCCACCCCAGCTGAATCCCGTGGCGAAACGCTGCGCCGGGTCGACACAGAGGCCGCCCTCGATTCGCCGGATCATGTCGTCGACGAAGGTGACGTCCTCACCGCCCGCATTGGCCCAGCCGTTGCCGAGGCCCTGAGGGGCGACGAGGATCGCGCCGTTGTTCGACTGTTCCTGTTGGCCGTAGTAGGACCAGGCGTTCCCGCTCGTGCCGCCCGAGGCGACGTCGCCGGCGGTTCCACCCCGCCAGTGGAACGCGAAGATCAGCCGGTAGGGGTGGCTGTTGGCGTAGTTGGCGGGAACCCTGAGGATGAAGCTGCGGCTCTTGCCGCCGCTCTGAATCGTGTGCGTACCGCTCGCCAGAGTCGGGGCGCTGCCGCATCCGCCGCCGCCACCGGACGACAGCTTGATCATCTGCCATTGCTGGTTGGCACCGCCCCAGTCGGCGTACTGGACGACGTTGCCGCCGTCGGCGGTGGAGGCGCCCTGCACCTCCACCGCCTTGCTGCTGGTGCGGTTGATCAGCCGGACGTGGCCCGCGTCGGAGTCGGCCAGGCGGAACTGCTGGTTGGCCCCGTTGTGGTCAGCCCACTGCTGGATCGCGGCACCGTCTGCGGTCGAGGCGCCGGCCACGTCGAGAACCTTGGCCGAATGCCGGGCCTTGAGGCGGTAGAAGCCGGCGCCGGAGTCCACGAACTGCCACTGCTGATGGGCTCCGTCGTTGCGCGTCCACTGGCTGACCCGCGCGCCGTCGGCGGTGGAGGCGCCAGAGAGCTCCAGCGCCTTGCCGCTGTTGCGATTGACCAGGACATACCAGGCATTGGTGTCCACCGTCGCCGCCTCGGCGGGCGCCGGATTCACCGCGGCGATCATGCCGAGCGCGAGGGTCGCCGTCACCACGGCGGCGACCCGGGACCACCAGCGATGCCTTCGTGGAGGGGCGGGGGAAACCGCACCGTAGGTCGCCATCGATTCACCCTTTCGTTTGCGACAGGTCCCATCAGGTGCGGGTCCAGCGTTGGTTGCTGCCGTTCGAGCAGGAGTAGAGCTGGATCAGGGTGCCGTTGGCGGTGCCGCCTGCGACGGCGTCGAGGCAGCGGCCGGACTGGACGCCGACGATGGATCCGTCGGAGTTGAGGCGCCACTTCTGGTTGTCGCCGCCCCAGCAGCTGTAGATCTGGACTCTGGCGCCGTTGCCGGTGCCGGCGGCGTCCAGGCACTTGTTGCCGTAGACCCTGAGCTCGCCGGCGGCGGTGTACGTCCACTGCTGGTTGGTGCCGGTGTGGCAGTCCCACAGCTGGAGCTGGGTGCCGTCGGAGGTGCTGCTGCTGGGCACATCCAGGCAGCGGCCCGAGCCGACGCTCTTGATCGGTCCGGAGTCCGAAGGGGGCGTGGTGGAACCGCCGTTGAGTGCGTTGAGGACGGCGGTGTAGGCAGGCTTCTTGCTGCCGTCGCCGTTGAACAGCAGCGGCGTGTGCTCCGGTCGCCAGGAGTCGGTGTCGCGCACACCCCAGACGGTGATGCCGAGGCAGCGCGGGACGGCCAGGCAGTCGTTGGTCACGTTGGCGTAGGTCGTGGCCGCGGCGCCCTGGATGTCGAGTTCGGTGATGGCCACGTCGACGCCGAGGGCGGCGAAGTTCTGCAGGGTGGTGCGGAAGTTGCTGTTGTAAGGGCTGCCGCTGTTGAAGTGCGACTGGAAGCCGACGCAGTCGATCGGCACGCCACGCTGCTTGAAGTCTCGGACCATGGCGTACATGGCCTGGGTTTTGGCCCAGGTCCAGTCCTCGACGTTGTAGTCGTTGTAGCAGAGCTTGGCGGCCGGGTCTGCGGCGCGCGCGGTGCGGAAGGCGACCTCGATCCAGTCGTTGCCGGTGCGTTGCAGGTTGGAGTCGCGCCGGGCTCCCGAACCGCCGTCGGCGAAGGCCTCGTTCACGACGTCCCACTGGGCGATCTTGCCCTTGTAGTGGGCCATCACGCCGTTGATGTGGCCGATCATCGCCTGGCGCAGCGTGCTGCCGCTGAGGCTCTGCATCCAGCCGGGCTGCTGGGAGTGCCAGGCCAGGGTGTGGCCGCGCACCTGCTTGCCGTTCTGCACCGCCCAGTTGTAGACGCGGTCACCGGCGGTGAAGTTGAACTGACCCCGCTGCGGTTCGGTGGCGTCGATCTTCATCTCGTTCTCGGCCGTCACCGAGTTGAACTCGCGGCCCGCGATCGTCGTGTACGTCGAGTCGCCCAGCCTGCCGGAGGCGATGGCGGTGCCGAAGTAGCGGCCGCTCTGCGCCGCGGCGGCACCGAGGGTGTTCTCGGCGGCGTGTGCGGTCGGCGGCGCGACCAGTGTGGCGACCGCACCGAGGACGCCGACGACCAGCGCCAACAGCAGGCCGCGGATCTTGCGGCGGATAAGGGGTCTGGCAAGGGCGTACGAGCCCATGACTGTGCCTCCAAGGTAGAAATCACGGAAGGACTGAAGCGCAGGGGTCGTCCGCTCCCACTCGGCAGACGGACGGGGCGGGCCGGAACCCGTGCAACACGGAATCACCGGACGCCGCGGTCTTGGGACCGGGACGATCTCAACCGGCACGGACGGCACCCGGTCGGCCGTCGGGTGACGTACGGCGGGCGGCGGCGGTGTTTCGAGATAGGCATGGGGGCGCTCCATCGCGGCTCAGCCGGGGGACCGCCACGCGGCGTCGCGTACCTCTCCAACTGCGCGAACAGCCAGGATGCGCTGGTGCGAACCCACCGGAACGAAACGGGGTGGCGCAGGTGCTTTGGTGCGCGGATCTGTCGTGCAGCTGTGCGTGGATCTGCTGTGCAGCACAGATTGCTCAGAGCGCTGTGCAGCACAGATTGCTCAGAGCCCGATGCTCAGAGCCCGACGTGGTTCGATATTCCGAACTGCAGCCGGTTTCTCAGACAGGGATGATTGAGGTATTGACGATGGATCGTCAATACTCCCCGCAGAAAAAGTTTCGGCTCCGCGCCCGAAACTTCCGGAATCCCGGCGAGCCGGACGGCGAACCCTCGGCGCCGCCGTCGGCGGATGCGGAGGTCCGGGGCCGGGACGAGTGCGCGGATGCTGCTTGCTCGACTTCTCTCCTCCACGCGGATGCCTTGAACTGGCGCGCTGTATCCGCAGACTCCGGGGTGGTTCCGGTCGGCGCGACAGCTGGTCAAGCCCGAAGGGGAGGCGCTGTTTGTGGACAGATCGGCGACAGGCCTTGACCGGAGGGCCGCAGATTCCTAGCTTGTGGCGTCACAGTATCCGGGAATTCTCCGAAACTTTCGAGATTGTCCCTGCCCCCGGCACGTCCGCTCCGTGGCTCATCGGGGGTTCACCTCACCCCCGACCCCCCGAAGGAGGCCCTCTGATGTGGTTTCGCCGCCCGTCCCCGGTCCGTCCAAAACGCTTACTCGCCGTCCTTGCGCCCTTCCTGCTCGTGGCTACCTTCCTCGGCGCCCAGCCCGCCGGCGCGGCGACCGTAGAGCCCAACGCCTCGTATGTGCTGGTCAACCGCAACAGCGGCAAGGCCCTGGATGTCTACAACATGGCGACCAACGACGGCGCCCGCATCACCCAGTGGGCCAGGAACGATCAGAACCAGCAGCAGTGGCAGTTCGTCGACTCCGGCGGCGGCTACTACCGCATCAAGTCCCGCCACTCCGGCAAGGTGCTGGACGTCCACAACGGGTCCACCGCCAACGGCGGCGCGATCGTCCAGTGGACCGACCTGAACGCCACCGACCAGCAGTGGCGGCTGGCCGAAAGCTCGGACGGATACGTGAGGTTCATCGCGCGCCACAGCAACAAGGCCCTCGAAGTACAAGGCGCCTCCACCGCCGACAACGCGAACATCGTCCAGTACGACGACTGGGGCGGCGCCAACCAGCAGTGGCAGCTCGTCAAGGTCGGCGGCGGCAACCCCGGCGCGTGCGCTCTTCCGTCGACCTACCGCTGGACCTCAACGGGCGCGCTGGCACAGCCCAAGGCTGGGTGGGCGTCGCTCAAGGACTTCACTGTCGTCCCCTACAACGGCAGGCATCTCGTCTATGCGACGACGCACGGCGCGGGACCGGGAACGGGCTGGGGCTCGATGAACTTCGGCCTGTTCACCAACTGGCCGGAGATGTCCTCGGCCAGCCAGAACACGATGTCGAACTCCGTCGTCGCGCCCACGCTCTTCTACTTCGCGCCGAAGAACATCTGGGTGCTCGCCTACCAGTGGGGGGGTGGGAGCGCCTTCTCCTACCGGACGTCGAGCGACCCCGCCAACCCCAATGGCTGGTCCTCACAGCAGGTGCTCTTCTCCGGAAGCATCACCGGCTCCACCACAGGCCCCATCGACCAGACGCTCATTGCTGACGGCACGAACATGTACCTCTTCTTCGCCGGTGACAACGGGAAGATCTACCGGGCCAGCATGCCGATCGGGAACTTCCCGAGCAGTTTCGGCGCGACCTACACAACGATCATGAGCGATACGACGAACAACCTGTTCGAAGCGCCGCAGGTCTACAAGCTCCAGGGCCAGGACCGCTACCTCATGATCGTCGAGGCGCAGGGCGCGCAGGGCCGCTACTTCCGCTCGTTCACGGCCACCAGCCTGAACGGCTCATGGACACCCCAGGCCGCGACCGAGAGCAACCCCTTCGCCGGCAAGGCCAACAGCGGCGCCACCTGGACCAACGACATCAGCCATGGCGAACTGATCCGCACCACCGCCGATCAGACCTTTACCGTCGATCCCTGCAACCTGCAGTTCCTCTACCAGGGACGCGACCCCAACTCCGGCGGCGAATACGGCCAGTGGCCCTACCGGCCAGGTCTGCTGACGCTGCGGCGCTGACGGCGTGACACGTGTCCGGCTCCGGTACGGAGCCGGCGTGGGGGGGGGGGGGGGGGGGCCCGGCCCCCCCGGGGGCGCCGGCCACCCGCGCGGGGCACGCGGGCGGGGGCGGGGGGGGGGGCGAGCA
>NZ_JBHXHX010000018.1:126856-166503 GCF_042723915.1 Streptomyces sp. NPDC058335
ATGTTGTGCTGAGGCTGCGGCGCTCGCGGGTTACCTCTGCACCGGCCCGGGTCCGGCGCCGGGGGGGCGGGCGGGGGGGAGGCCCCCCCCCGCCCGGGTCACGCGACAACGTCACGCTCGAACGGCGACGGAGCGCGGGCCGGGCGACACTCACCAGCCCGAGGGCCATCCCGTAACGCGGTGCCGCCGCGGGTGGCGCTTGCCACTGCTTCCTAACGGAGTTGTCAACTCGTGTCGGTGACAGGGTGTGAGCGCGTCAGCCAAGTGCGACAGAGGGCGAGGGTGCACTGGTCGCAAAGGTGCAACCGTCGCGTATCAGGGCCCGCAGGATGTCTGGGGCTCTTTCCTTCGGCTCTCTTGTGTTCTTCTCTACCGTCTGAGCCACTGTCGGTTTTGGGCTCGGAGGAAGTTGTATGGCGGAGCCCGCAGGCTCTTGGGCTGTCGAGTTCTACGAACTCAGCATCACGACGGGGCCGGCCGCCGCGCGTCACGTCACGCGCAGGCCCTCGCGATCTTCGAGGGCGCTGATGGCGGTGGCGGTGAGGCTGTGGGTGATGTGGCCTCGCATCAACTGGGCGGCTTCGGCGGCGCGGCCGTCCACGATGAGGGAGACAAGTTGGTGGTGTTCCTGTAGGTCCCTGGTGCGGGGTTCGTCGCCGGGAGGGAGTTCGAGGCCGAGGCGCCGGTAGCGGTCGGACTTGTCCCACAGGTCGTCCAGGAGACGGATGAGTACGTCGTTGTGCGAGGCCCGGTACAGCGCCTGGTGGAAGGCGCGGTGGGCAGTCAGTGCCTCCTCCCCCCATTGGCGGGTGACGGGGAGGAGTTTGTCGACGGCGGCCTGCATGGCGGCGATGTCGTCCTCGGTGCGTCGCTGGGCGGCGAGTTCGGCGGCGGTCGGGTCCAGGGACAGGCGGACCTCGAACAGCTGACGGGCTTCGTTCGAGTTCATGACGGAGACCCGGACGTCGCGGTGGGTTTCGACGGTGACGAGTCCCTCGCTGCTGAGGCGGCGGATGGCCTCGCGCAGGGGCGTGATGCTCATGTTGAGGGACTCGGCGAGATCGTACTGGGCGAGCCGTGACCCGGCAGGGAGAGTGCCGAAGAGGATCCGGTCGCGGAGTTCCGCGTAGGCGAGATCGCTCTTGCTGAAGAACAGGTTCTGTCCTGCCATGGCCCCCTGACCGTTCCCTTCCGGAGCTTCCCCACCCCTTGACATCCCGCAGCGGACCGGCCCAGTCTAACAGGCGTCGCATCTTATAAGATATGAGAAAGGCTTCGCAGTGAAGATCACCAACGTCTACGAGGGCGTCGTTCCGATCAGCTCCTCGATCCGCAACGCCTGGATCGACTTCAGCTCCATGGACTGTTCGATCGTGGCGATCGAGAGCGACGTCGTCCGGGACGGCAAGCCCGTGGTGGGCTACGGCTTCAACTCCAACGGCCGCTACAGCGCAGGAGAGATCCTGCGCCGCCGGGTCCTGCCCCGCCTCCTCGACGCCGAGCCCGGCAGCCTGCTCGACGAGCAGGGCGGCCTGGACCACGCCAAGGCGTGGGACGTGATGATGAACAACGAGAAGCCCGGCGGGCACGGCGAGCGCTCGGTCGCGGTCGGTGTGGTGGACATGGCCCTGTTCGACCTTGCCTCCAAGATCCAGGGCAAGCCGCTGTACCGGTATCTGTCCGAGCGCTACGGCGACGGGCAGCCCGACGACTCCGTCTTCGTCTACGCCGCCGGCGGCTACTACGCCCCCGGCAAGACGCTCACCGACCTCCAGGACGAGATGCGCGGCTTCCTCGACCTGGGCTACGACGTCGTCAAGATGAAGATCGGTGGCGCCGACCTGGCGGAGGACCTGCGCCGTATCGAGGCCGTCATCGACGTCCTGGACGGCGACGGCTCCCGGCTGGCCGTCGACGTCAACGGCCGCTTCGACCTCAACACGGCACTGGAGTACGGGCGGGCCATCGAGCCCTACGGGCTGTTCTGGTACGAGGAGATCGGCGACCCGCTCGACTACCACCTCAACGCCACCGTCGCCGAGCACTACACCGGCTCCATCGCCACGGGCGAGAACCTCTTCTCCCTCCCGGACGCCCGCAACCTGATCCGCTACGGCGGCCTGCGCCCCGACCGCGACACCATCCAGGTCGACCCCGCACTCTCCTACGGCCTGGTGGAGTACCTGCGCATCCAGGACATGCTCCGTCAGCACGGCTGGTCGTCGAGGCGCTGCATCCCGCACGGCGGGCACCAGTTCTCCCTGCACATCGCAGCCGCCCTCAAGCTCGGCGGCAACGAGTCCTACCCCGGCGAGTTCCAGCCCACCGGCGGCTTCGCCGACGACGCCGTCGTCGAGAAGAGCCGCGTCGGCCTGACCGACACCCCCGGCATCGGCTTCGAGAGCAAGGCCGCGTTCTACAAGGTGCTGCGCGCCCTGCACAGCTGACCGGCACCCCACCGCAGACGCGCCCGCCACCGGGCGGACGCCGCCGGCCGGCGCAGCCGGTTACGGCCGCCTCACGCGAGATCGGGGGCGCGCGAGCCGCGTCGCGCGTCCCCCGCAACCCCCACGGGACAGGGCTACACACGATCGTCGTGCAAGGGAGCACCAACGATGACAAGCACCCACACCGCCGGCCGCCCTCAGCGGTCACGGCTGAGCCGTCTCCTACGTGAGCTGTGGTTCCAGGTCGTACTGGCCGCCGTCCTCGGCATCGCCGTCGGCATCCTCGCGCCCGGGCTGGGGGAGGACCTGAAACCGCTCAACGACTGGTTCATCGCGCTGGTCAAGATGATCGTGATCCCGGTCATCTTCTGCGTGGTCACCACCGGCATCGCCTCCATGGACAACCTGCGCAAGGCGGGCCGGATCGGTGTGAAGGCGATCGGCTACTTCCTGGTGCTGTCCCTGGTGTCCATGCTGATCGGGCTGGCCGTCGCCAACATCTTCCAGCCCGGCTCCGGCCTGCACGTCGACCCCTCGTCACTGAACGCCGACGACGTGCCCAAGACCGCCACCGAGCACGCCACCTTCACCGGCTTCGTCTCCTCCCTCATCCCCGCCTCCCTGCTGGGCGCGATCACCGGGGACGCGATCCTGGCCGCGCTGATGGTCTCGATCGTCTTCGGTGTGGCCCTGAACATGGCCGGCGAAGAAGGGGCACCGCTGACCCGCGGCATCAGGGCACTGTCGGACGTCGTCTTCCGCATCGTGGGCTGGGTGATGCGGCTAGCGCCCTTGGGCACCTTCGGTGCCCTGGCCACTGTGGTCGCCACCTACGGCGCCGAGAGCCTCAAACAACTCGGCTACCTCGTCATCCTGTTCACCGCGACCTGCATCGTCTACGTCCTGGTCGTCCTCGGCGCCATCATGCGGGCCTGCCGCCTGAGCCTGTTCGGCCTCATCCGCTTCCTCAAGGCCGAACTGCTCATCGCCCTCAGCACATGCTCCAGCGAGGCCGTCCTGCCCCAGCTGGTACGCAAACTGGAAATCCTCGGCATCGGCCGGCCCGTGGTCGGCATCGTCATCCCCTCCGGGTTCTCCTTCAACCTGGACGGCTCCGCGGTCTACCTCACGATGGCTTCCCTCTTCCTGGCCCAAGCCATGGGCATCGACCTGTCCTGGCAGCAGCAGCTGATCATGGTCGGCGTCATGATGCTCACCAGCAAGGGCACCGCCGGGATTGCGGGCGGCGCGTTCATCGTCCTCGCCAGCACCGTCACCGCGGTCGGCCACATCCCGCTCGCCGCCCTCTCCCTGATCGTCGGCATCGACCGCATCCTCAACGAGGGCCGCGTCTTCATCAACGTCCTCGGCAATGCCGTAGCCACCATCGTGATCGGCAAGTGGGAGAACGACTTCGACACCGAACAGGCCCGCAAGGTCCTGCACTCTCGCACCACCACGCCGCCGCGGGGCGAGTTGGACACCGCCAAGGTCGGCGCCGACAAGTAGCCGTGCCCGTCGAGTGCAGTCACCCTCGACGGGCATACACCTCACCCACCGGCGGCATCCTCCAGGCCGCCGTGCACGAGGACAGACGAGGACCCTTCCCGCGAGTACGCCCAGCGTCTCCTTCTCGAAGACCATCCGGCTCGAAGTCCCGCGGCAGGCAACGCGGTCTTTCAGCTGACGGCCACGATGGAGGCGCTGGGCGGTTCGGTCACGCCCTCGCCGTCGTCCGCCGACGCCGCCCGTCTCGAACGGTCCTTCCCTGAGATTGTCGACGAAGTGCCTGGGGCCCGGTGCTCATCGGCCGGACGGCCACCCGTGACGTCGTCTCCGGGGCCCCGGTTTGTGCCGACTGTCGCCTCGCCTGCACCCGCTCTGGAGCCGCCCCTCGACCGTGGCGGCATTGAGGAGCTCGCGCGAGGCGCCACGGTCGAGGGGCGGCTCGCGGGCCTTGGGACCCTCGCCGGGGTCCCGTCGTCGGGCGATCTGACCGCCAGTTCAGGCGGAGGAGCCCGCGCAGGTGAATCGCGGGAGTCCGACCCGCTCCGGTAATTGACAGGGTACGAACGTACCTCTTAACGTACCCAAATCCAGGGGGCGAGGCCGTCAGCTCAACGAGGAGCACCGATGCAGCACCTATACGAGATAGATGTCCAGGTTCCTATGCGTGACGGCGTAGCCCTCGCCGCCAACGTGTGGCATCCGGCCGACGGGGAGGCTCCGACGCTGCTCGTGCGCCTGCCCTATGGCAAGGACGTGATGGGCTTCGGCCAGTCAGCCATCCCCGACCTCCTGACTTTGGCGGAAGCCGGCTACGCGGTGGTGGTGCAGGACTGCCGGGGCACCCACCGCTCGGAAGGCGAGTTCGTTCCCCATATGGCCGACCGGGCCGACGGCGAGGACACCGTCGCCTGGATCGCCGACCAGCCGTGGTCGGATGGCACGGTGGGCATGTACGGGCCGTCCTACCTCGGGATGGTCCAGTGGGAAACCGCCGTGACCGGCGCCCCCGCCCTCAAAGCGATCGCGCCGACCTTCACCTCGATCGACAACTACGAGGCGCTCTGGTACTCCGCGGGCGGTGCGCTCTCACTGAGCCTGGTCACGTGGTGGAACGCCATCATGTACACGGCCGACGCCCAGCGGTCCCTGGCGGCCGGCGAGGACACCCTGTCCCAGCTGCAGCAGCTCGGTCAGGCGGCCCTGTTCCCCGAGCCTCTCAACGACGTGCTGCCGACGGCCGAGGTCCCGGTTCTGGCGGCGTACGGCAAGTGGTGGGACGACTGGATGGCCCACCCGTCCCACGACGGATACTGGGACGCCATGGAGCTCACACCCGAGCTCAAGAACGTCACCGTCCCGGCGCTCAACATCGGCGGCTGGTACGACCTCTACATCGGCCAGACCGTCCGCACCTACACCACCGCCCGCCGACAGGCGGGCAGTGCACAGGCGCGCGAGGGGCAACGGCTGATCATCGGTCCGTGGGATCACATGTCCGCGAGTGGCGTCTATCCCGACCGCTCCTTCGGCCCGCTGGCCAGTGCCCAGATGATGGGCCTGACCGGCCTGCATGTGAAGTTTTTCGACCGCTGGCTCCGCGGCGACACCACCGCCCTGGACGACGTGGCACCCGTGAAGATCTTCGTCATGGGCATCGACCAGTGGCGTGACGAGCAGGACTGGCCGCTGCCCGACACAAGGTGGACCGACTTCCACCTCACGAGCACCGGTCCCGCGAACACAGCGGGCGGCGACGGCGCGTTGACGACCGAGCCACCGGCCGACGCCGGACACGACACCTACCTCTACGACCCGCGCCGCGCGGTTCCCACGGCGGGCGGGGCGTCCATGCCGACGACATTTGGATTCTGCGGCCCGGTCGACCAGCGGACTGTCGCCGCCCGCGAGGACGTCCTGTGCTTCGCCGGCCCGGTGCTGGAGGAGCCCGTCGAGGTCACCGGTCCGGTCAGCCTGACCCTGTTCGTCTCCTCCTCGGCGGTGGACACCGACTTCACCGCCAAGCTCGTCGATGTCTTCCCCGACGGCGAGGCGATCAATCTGTGCGACGGGATCCTGCGCGCCCGCTATCGGGGCGGCCTGGCCGCGGAAGAACTGATGGAGCCCGGCACGATCTACGAGATCACCATCGACATGACCGCCACTTCCAACGTGTTCCTTCCCGGTCACCGCATCCGCCTGGACGTCTCCAGCAGCAACTTCCCCCGCTACGACCGCAACACCAACACCGGCGGCGTCATCGCCCGTGAGAGCGAGGAGCAGATGATTCCCGCGGTCAACCACATCCATCACGGGCCGAACCACCCCAGCCGTCTGGTCCTGCCGCTCATCGACCGCAAGGACCAGCGATGAGCGCCGCCGACCGGGTCGCCGAGCTGACCGCGGCCTTCGTGGCTCCTTCCCTGAATGTGGCCCACCTGCTGTGCGACCGGCACCCCGGCGACCGCGTCGCGTTCACCGTGGTCGACAGCGCCGGCAAGATTTCCACCCTGTCCTTCGGCGATCTCGCCGCGGACTCGCACCGCTGTGCGCGGGCGCTGCAGGCGCTCGGAGTCGGCCCGGGTGACAGGGTGGCGACCCTGATGGGCAAGAGCACCGACCTGGTCACCGTCCTCCTGGCGATCTGGCGGCTCGGCGCGGTCTACGTCCCGCTGTTCACCGCGTTCGCGCCCCAGGCCATCGCCCTGCGTCTGGAGGGCGCGGGTGCGAACGTGGTGGTCGTCGATCCGGACCAGCGCCACAAACTCGACCCGAGCTCCGACATGCCGGACGACCCTCAGCGCCGCGTCGTCGTCACCGGAACCGGCACTCAGCACGGTGACATGGTGCTGGCCGACCTCGTCGCGGCCGCGTCGCCCGACCCGGTGCCCGCTGTCACCACGAGCGGGGACGGGCCCCTGGTGCACATGTTCACCTCCGGTACGACCGGCAAGCCCAAAGGGGTCATCCACCCCGTCTCCTACATCGCCGGATGGCAGATCTATCTGGAGTACGGCCTGGGCGTCACCCAGGACAGCAGCTACTGGTGCGCCGCCGACCCCGGCTGGGCCTACGGGCTGTACGCGGCCATCGTCGCCCCGCTGGCCGCCGGCGTCCCCAGCCTGCTGCTGGCCGGCGGGTTCTCCGCCGAGACGACCTGGCGCACCCTCGTCGACCACCAGGTCACCGACTTCACCGCCGCCCCCACCGTGTACCGGGGACTGCGCTCCTCGTCGGTGCCGGTGCCGCAGGGGCTGCGCCTGGAGCGGGCGTCCAGCGCGGGCGAACCCCTCACTCCGGAGGTCAACGAGTGGGCCGGCGCCGCGCTCGGTCTGGCCGTGCACGATCACTTCGGCCAGACCGAGGTCGGCATGCCCCTGGCCAACCACCACCATCCGGAACTAGCCCGTCCGCTCAAGGCGGGATCAATGGGGCGGCCGGTGCCCGGCTGGAGCCTCACCGTCCTGGCCGACGAGAAGGACGAACCCACCGCACCAGGCGTGCTCGGCCGGGTCGCGATCGACGTCGCAGCAAGCCCGCTGATGACCTTTAGCGGCTACCAGATCCCCGGGCAGAGCGACGCCAAGTTCACCGCCGACGGCCGCTGGTACCTCACCGGCGACGCCGGACGGGTCGACGCCGACGGCGACTTCTTCTTCTCCTCCCGCGACGACGACGTCATCATCATGGCCGGCTACCGGATCGGGCCGTTCGAGATCGAGAGCGTCCTCGCCCAGCACCCCGCTGTCGCCGAGTGCAGCGTCATCGGCGCACCCGACGACGTCCGCGGCGAGGTCATCGAGGCATACGTCGTCCTCCGCGACGGCGTCGACGGCTCACCGGATCTGGCCACCGAGTTGCAGCTGCTGGTCAAGACCCGCTACGCCGCCCACGCCTACCCCCGCACGATCCACTTCATCGACGCCCTGCCCAAGACCCCCAGCGGCAAGACCCAGCGCTACCTGCTGCGCGACCGCCGCCGCACCGAACTTTCCAGCCGAGAGTCACAGTGACCGACACGGATCCCCTCATCGTCGAGCAACGCGGCACCGTCCGATGGCTGCTGCTCAACCGCCCCGAGCGGCGCAACGCCCTCGATGTCACCCTCGTAGAAGCCCTCGACAAGCAGATCACCAGCGCGGAGGCCGACCCCGGCACAGCGGTCATCGCCGTGGCAGGCAACGGGCCGAGCTTCTGCGCCGGAGGGGACTTCCACCAGTTCCTGGAACTGCACGACAAGGGCGACAACCCGGTCGGCTTCCTGACCGACGTATCTGCCTGCTTCAGCCGTATTGCCGCGAGCCCGAAACCATGGGTCGCCGTGCTGCACGGTCACGCCGTCGCCGGGGGTCTCGAACTTGCCCTGGCCTGCGATGTCGTCGTCGCCGCCGACACCACGCTCATCGGCGACGGCCACCTCAGCCGGCGCCTGGTACCGGCCGGCGGATCCAGCGTCCGGCTGCCCGATGCGGTCGGACGCGGACTGTCACGCTGGCTCCTGCTCACCGGCGAACTACTGCCCGCGACCGCCTTCGCAAACACCGGCTGGATCCGCGCGATCGTGCCCGAGGCCGACCTCGACGCCGCCGCCACCCACATCTGCCACCAGTTGGCCGACCGCCACAGCCCCGCCCAGCAACGGCTGAAGACGCTGCTGCACCGGATCGACGGCATCGACCCAGAGGACGCCCTGCGCGAGGAACTGGCCACCTTCGCCGACAACTGGTCGGCCAGTTCCGTGGCCGACGCTCTGCGGGCCTTCCTCGCTCCCCGGACCACGAAAGCAGACACCAGGTGAATCGCTACCACGGACGCGTCGTCGCCATCACCGGCGCCGCGCAAGGTCTCGGCCTCGCGATGGCGACCCGGTTCGCCGCAGAGGGCGCCACCGTCGCGCTGGCCGACGTCAACGAACGGGCCCTCACCGACGCCGCCGGGACGATCGCCCACGCCCACGACGCGAAACTTCGCGCCGACGTGGTGGACGTGACGGACTCCGCCCAGGTCGATGCCTGGATCGCCGGTGTCACCGCCGGTCTCGGCCGCCTCGACGTGCTGGTCAACAACGCCGGCATCATCCGCGACAACCGCGTCGAGGACATCACCGACGACGACTGGCACGCGGTCGTCGGTGTCAGCCTCACCGGCGGCTTCCACCGCGCTCGCGCCGCGTTCGGCCCGATGAAACGCCAGGGCTACGGACGCATCGTCAGCTTCTCGTCCATGTCCTGGCGCGGGAACTTCGGCCAGACCAACTACGTGGCCGCCAAAGCCGGCATCGTCGGTATGACCCGCACCCTCGCGCTCGAGGGCGCCCGCCACGGCATCACCGCCAACGCCATCGCCCCCGGCCTCATCGACACACCGATGCTCGCCTCCATGAACGGCCCCGCACGCGACAAGCTCACGAACAAGGTCCCGATGCGTCACACCGGCAGGCCCGAGGACATCGCCGAAGCCGCAGCCTTCCTCGCCAGCGAAGCCGCCGGCTACATCACCGGCATCGTCCTGGACGTGGACGGCGGCATCTCCATCGGATCCTCCATCCGGTAACCGCGAACCCGGCGGACGAGCAGGTGATCAGCCGTTGCATCGGTCTTCGTCGTCCGGGCCCAGCCCCGCTGACCGGGCCAGTGACCGTGCGCATCACTGATATCGAGCGATGCTGCGGGGGTCACCACCACCGCGGTGGCGGTGACATCGAGCCGGGTGGACCCCCGTAGCGGATGACGCCACGACTGCTCCGTGCGAGGTGATCGTCGAGAATCAGTCACACCGCCGACCCGGTCAGCAACTGTGCAAGCCGTGATCGTCTGGTCATCGTCCCTGGGACCGGGAGGTACTGACGCAGGGTGTGTTCGTCACCGCGTACGTGGTTGCCTGGCACCCTGGTCGCACGAGAGCTTCCGGGGCCGGAGGCTCTCAAAAGAGCCAGGTCCTCATCGATGTCGAAGGTGATCCGCTGCTGCCGCGGCCGTCGCCTACGAGTCAGTCAGTCACCTTGTCCGAACGTCACTGAGGGGGACACTCCACGCGGGTACGTTGGACGGTACGTTAGTACCCGTTCGGTCGGCCTTCCGGCCCCGACGACCACCCGCCACTTTCGGTGGAGACGCTCATGGGAGACTGCTGCGGTGACGGCCCAACCTGACTCGCGCGACCGACGCCCGCGCCGAACGGCACGCCGACGGGTCGTCGACACTCGTCGGCGTGAGGAACTGCTGCGCCAGGCCGAGGCGATCATCCTGACCGAGGGCTTCACCGCGGTGACCATGGACGAGCTCGCCCAACGCCTGGGGTGCTCCAAGGCGACGCTGTACAGCCTCGCCTCCACGAAGGAACAGCTGGTCCTGGCGGTCACCCGCGCTTTCTTCCGGGATGCGACAGCCGAGATCGAACAGGCCGTCCAGGCCGAGCCCGACCCCCGGCAGCGCATCCGGGTCTATCTCGCCGGCGTCGGCACGGCCATGCGGCGGCATTCCCACGCCTTCTACGACGACATGGTCGGTTACGAACCGACCGCACAGATCTACCGCACGAACTCCGCCGCCGCGGCGCGCCGGGTCCACGAACTGATCGAGGAGGGCGTGCAGACCGGTGTTTTCCGCGCGCTCAACGGCCATTTCGCCGCCCATGTCGTAGCGGTCACCATCGACGCGGTCCAGTCGGGGATCCTCCTGGAGAGGACCGGCCTGACCGCCGGCGACGCCTTCTCCGAGCTCGGTGACCTCCTGCTGGACGGGCTCAGTGCGGGGCAAGGCGCGTTCGAGCCTCCTTCCACAGCTGGGCGCTCGCCCAGGGACCAGGTCTCAGCGCCGAGGTAAAGCCCGGGGAAGGGGCGCACGACTGTGACCATGGCCACCGGGGTCTCGTACCGGCGGCTCGCTGCGCCTGGTCTGGAGGCGCTGACCGGCTGCGGCGTCTTCTACGGCTCAGCCAGGGACCGCCGATCCATGGATCAACCGTCCTCTCCCGCCCCTGCGCGGGCGCCCCTACGGTCGAGGCTGCGGGCGTTCACCGGCCCGCCGTACCGAAGGAGCAAGACCCCCATGAAGACGACCGGCAACACGATCCTGATCACCGGCGGAACCTCGGGCATCGGCCTCGGCCTGGCCCTGCGTCTGCACGAGGCCGGCAACAAGGTGGTCGTCGCCGGCCGGCGCAAGGAACTCCTCGACGAGATCACGGCCGAGCACCCGGGCATCGACGGGCTCGTCCTCGACGTCGCGGACCCCGACTCGATCGCCCAGGCCCGTGAGACCGTGGCGGCGAGCCACCCGGGGCTGAACGTCCTCGTCAACAACGCCGGCATCATGCTGCGGGAGAACCTCCTCGATCCGGCCGAACTCCCCATCGCCGAGGAGCACGTCGCGACCAATCTGCTCGGCACGATCCGGATGACGTACGCCTTTCTGCCCCTGCTCGCGGGCAAGGACGACGCGGTCGTCATGAACGTCACCTCCGCGCTGGCGTTCGTACCGTACCCGAGCACCCCGACCTACAGCGCGACCAAGGCCGCGCTGCACTCCTTCTCCGAGAGCCTGCGCATCCAGCTCGCCGGTGCTGACGCCGGCGTCCAGGTGATCGAGGTCGCCCCGCCGGGCGTGCGCACGACCCTGCTGGGCCAGCAGGACAACGACCACGCCATGCCGTTGGACGATTTCCTCACCCAGACCCTCGACCTGCTGCGCGAGAAGCCCGACGCGAAGGAGCTTGTCGTCGAGGGCGCAAGGTTCATCCGCGACGCGCAGGCCAATGGCTCCTACGACAACGTCCTCGCCATGATCGCCAGCAGCTGACCGACCTGTAGTGACGACGCGGAACAACAGCACGCAGGCAGGTCCTGTCGGGCCACATCATGGACGAACGCGAACTGGACCGCCTCGGAGAGGACCTCGCCGAGGACGCGGAACGGCAAGGAAGCGCCTTCGGCGTCGCCCCGGTCGTCGCACGGGAGGCTACCGGCTCCGTTCAAAGTGCCGACGGGCACGCGAGCGCCTGGCCGACACGGCGCACATCGTCGTGTCGGCCAGGCCGGGCGACCAGGCCCGGGGCCGGTCCCGAAGCGTCGGACGTCGTCGACGGGGGACCGCCGCCGCAGGCCGTCGTCCATACCGGCGGCCTGCGGCGTACCGCCGATGGTCAGCGAATCTCCCAGCGGGTCATGCAGGTCAAGGGACCATCGGATCGTCCCGCCGCGAGCGCCCTCGGCGTCGGCCTCATGAGCGGCGCCAGCGGGTGGGAGAGGACCGCTCATCCATGGATCGGCGGTCTCTGGATAGCCGGTCTGGATACGGCGAGGATGGGGGCATGGACAAGAAGGAACTGGCGGAATTCCTGCGCCATCGGCGTGAGACGCTGCGGCCCCGCGACGTCGGGCTGGTCGAGGGGCCGCGCAGGCGTACCCAAGGACTGCGCCGCGAGGAGGTCGCGCAGCTCGCCGGCATGTCCACCGACTATTACGCCCGGCTGGAACAGCAGCGTGCTCCGCAGCCCTCCGTCCAGATCACCACGGCTCTCGCCCGGGCACTGCGGCTGACCCTGGACGAACGCGACCACCTCTTCGTCCTCATCGGCCACAACGCCCCGGCCCGCTTCCAGCGCTCCGAACATGTCAGCCCGACGCTGATGCGGGTCCTGGACCGCCTGGACGACTCCCCGGCCCTGGTGCAGACCGACCTGTTCGACACCCTCGCGATGAACCCCATGGCTGTGGCGCTGCTCGGCGACCAGACCCGCCACACCGGTGTGGCCCGCAGCGGCTACTACCGCTGGTTCATGGACCCGGCCGAACGTCTGATGGTTCCCGAGGAGGCCCACGAACGCCACGGCCGTGCCCAGGCGGCCCGCCTGCGGGCCACACTGACAGCCGGCAGCGACACCCCCCGAGCCGCCCGGATCCTCGCCGAACTCCAGGAACACAGCCCGGAGTTCGTCCGCATGTGGGAACTTCAGGAGGTCGCCCAACGCTACGACGACTGCAAGACCATCCTCCATCCCGAACTCGGTCGCATCGACGTCGACGCCCAGGTCCTGTTCACCGAGAACCGTGCCCAGACCCTGGTGGTGCTGACCACCCGCCCCGGCACGGAGAGCCACAGCAAGCTCGAACTGCTCTCCGTCATAGGGCACCAGCAGCTCACCCTTTGACATCCTGGGCCGGGAGACGGGTCAGGGCTCGGCGCAGGAGGGGCCGCACATGCGGGGCAAGGTCCAGGACGCCGGAAGTCGTCGGGACCGGTGGAGCGGCACCCGGCGCACCCACTTCCGCACGGTTTCTGCTCTGCGCGCTGCGCCAGACAGGTGGGTCCCCCGTGTTGTCCAGGCTCCGCGTTCGGGCCGCCGATTTGACCGGATGCCGCCTCCGTTTTACTCTCGAATGCATACGGAGGCAGCATCCGTTTTGATGCGGCCGCAGGAGCAGGGCAAAAGGAGGAGGGCGCATGAGCGCCGCTGAACAGCGGGGACGCAAGCCCCGCGCGGACGTCCAGCGCAACCGCGCTGCCCTCCTGGAGACCGCGCAGCGTCACTTCCTGCAGCACGGGGTCGGTACCTCCCTCGAGGCGGTGGCCAAGGAGGCGGGGGTCGGGCCCGGCACCCTGTACCGGCACTTCCCCACCCGGGAGGCGCTGCTGGCGGCTGTGCTGCAGACACGCTCCGAGGAGTTGGTGGCCCGTCAGGCGGACATCGAGCAGCTCGACGACCCCGCCGAGGCGCTTGAGCAGTGGCTGCGGGCGATGGAGGACTACTTCAGCGCCTTCAGCGGGCTGCCGGACCCGCTCATGGCCGCGGCCAGGGCGCAGGAGCCGGACAACCCGCTCACGATTCCCTGCGACATCCTCATCTCCGCCACCGATCAGTACGTGCGAGCCGCGCAGCTCGCGGGGCGCGTGCGCGCGTCGGTGCGCGGGCACGACCTGTTCCTCGCGGCCTGTTCCGTTGCCTGGATCAAGGGCACCGGTACCGAGAGGGAGCCGCTCGACCGGCTCCGCACGCTCATCGCGAGCGGCTACCGCGAGCGGGACACCCAGGCATAGACGCCGGGTCCCCGACCCGGCCCCCGCAACATCAGGTGGCACCACCACCCAGCCATCACATCGCGCTGCCCTCAGGGCAGTACGACCTCCCAAAGGACAAATCATGAAAATTACTGTCATAGGCGCTGGCGCCATCGGTGGGAACCTTGCTGTCAAGCTCAGCACGGCTGGTCACGACGTCCAGGTGGCCGACGCCCGCGGCCCCGAGGCCGTCCGGGCAGAGGTGCTGGAATCAGGGGCCCGAGCGGCGGAGCTCGCCGACGCCGTCCAGGACCGGGACGTCATCGTCCTGGCCATCCCCTTCGGAGTGGCGGGGAAGCTGGCCGACCTGTTCGCCTCGGTCCCCACCGAGACCGTGGTCATCGACACCTCGAACTACTATCCGCACCTCAACGGGCAGATCGAAGCCGTGGACAACGGCACAGTCGAGAGCGTGTGGAACGCCGAGCAGCTGGGGCGCCCCGTGGTCAAGGCGTGGAACGCCGCCCTGGCCGAGACCCAGCGGACCCGGGGCGTCCCGGCCGGAACGCCCGGCCGCCTCGCCATCCCCGTCGCCGGCGACACCGAGGAGGCGCGGCGGGTGGCCATGCGGCTCGTGGACGACACGGGCTTCGACCCGTACGACGCCGGCACACTGGCCGACTCCTGGCGCCAGCAGCCGAACAGCCCCGCCTACTGCACCGAGCTGACCCTCGACGAGCTGCCGGCGGCCCTGGCCGCGGCCGACCGCGTCAAGGACACCCGCATCCGCGACAGCGTGCCGGAACGCCTCGCCACCCTCCCGGCCACGGCCACCCTGGACGACATCGTCGAGATGAACCGCGCCGCCCACCGCTGAGTCACCCGACGCGACTCTCGTGCACGCAACGGCACGAGGGCGGCATCGCCACCACGCCACGAACACCCAGGACGAACACGAAGAGCGCACAGTCCCCGCGCTGCGGCCTGCAGTCCCGGCACTCCGCTGCCTGCGCGCATCCGCAAGGCTGCCGGTACCCGCAGGGGTGCGTCCGCACCCGGCCCTTACGCCGGCTGCCTCCTTTGTGTGGCCTGCCGTAGTGCGCTGCGCGGCGGCCGCCGTGGCGGCGACTGTGCGCCATGGAGAGGAACCGCCTTGCCAGGCACCGCATCACCCTTCACCGACATCGCCCGCTCCCGGCGCTCCCCCCGACGGTTCCTGCCCACCGCCCTGTCCCCTTCGGACATCCGCGGCGTGCTGGAAGACGCACAGACGGCCCCCTCGAACAGCAACACCCAGCCGTGGACGGTGCACGTCGTCTCGGGTGCTGCACGGGACGCCCTGGCCAAAGAGCTGCTCCGGGCCGAGGAGGAGGGGCGCACCTCCCCGGATTTCACCGACGGCTACGGCGAGGAGGGCGTCTACCTCGAGCGGTCGAAAGCCCTGGGCGCGAGTGTCTACCGGGCCCGGGGCGTCGAGCGCTCGGACCGGCACGGCAGGAGGGCGGCGGTCCGCGAGAACCTGGAGTTCTACGGCGCTCCCCATGCCGCCTTCCTGTTCATGCCGGCGCTCGGCGACGGGGTACGGACGGCCGGCGACATCGGCATGTACGCGCAGAACTTCCTGCTCTCGCTGGCGGCCCGGGGGCTGGCCGGCATCCCGCAGACCGTGCTCGGCGTCTACGCCGACACCGTCCGCGAGTTCCTGGGTGTCCCGGCGGAGCTCAAGCTGCTGTTCGGCATCTCCTTCGGCATGGCTGACCCGGCGGCACCGGTGAACACGCTTCGCACGGAGCGGGTTCCGCTGCAGCGGAGCGTGGTCCTGCATGACACCCCCGGAGTCCTCGGCAGGCCGTAGTTCCTCCGCCCGCAGGAACAGTCCGGCATCTGGGCCTGGGCCGCCACTCGGCCGGCCCGGGGCCGGCGCCCGCACGGCTTTTGATCATTCGGAGGATGCCTCCGCATTTTCGGGAAGATAAGCGGAGGCGCCCTCCGTCTATCACTGCCTAGTCTGGAGAAGTAACCGTGACAAGCCGACAGATGATTCTGGGCATGCAGTTCAGCGGCGGATACGGGGCCGCACCGGGGGCCTGGCGGCTGCCGGGTGCGAACCTGAACAGCTACACGGACATGGACCAGTTCGTGCGGTACGCGCAGGCCGCCGAGCGCGGCAAGGTCCAGCTCCTGTTCATCGCGGACACCCCGGTCCTGGACGTCGACCTCGACAACCACTCCCCGCACCACATGATCGACCCGCTGCTGATCCTGACCGTCCTCGCACGCGAGACCGAGCGGATCGGCCTGGTCACCACCGCCTCCACCACGTTCACCGAGCCCTACAATCTCGCCCGCCAGTTCAAGGCCCTGGACGTGATCAGCCACGGCCGGGCCGGCTGGAACGCGGTGACCACCTCCGACCCCGCCGCCGCGGCGAACTTCGGCGCGACGATCCCGCCGCGCGCGGAGAAGTACGAGCGTGCCCACGAGGTCATCCAGATCGTGCAGGCACTGTGGGGCAGCTGGGAGAAGGACGCCTTGCTGCTCGACGTCGACGGCAAGCGGTACGCCGACATGGACAAGATCCAGCCGGTCAACCTCCAGGGCAGGCACGCCGCCTCCCGCGGCCCGCTGCCCATCCCCCCGTCCGAGCAGGGCCAGCCGGTCATCTTCCAGGCAGGCGGCGGCAGTTACGGCCTGGAACTCGCGGGCCGTTACGCCAGCGGTGTCTACGCCAACCCGTACACCATCGAGGACGCCCGGACCCAGCGCCAGGCCCTGCGGGACGCCGCCAAGCGCGCCGGACGCGACCCGGACGAGGTGAAGATGCTCGCCGGTTTCATGCCGACCATCGCCGCCTCCCGCCAGGCCGCCCTGGAGCGGCGCCGCTTCCTGGACGAGGTCGTCGACCTGAACCAACGCGTCCGCTACCTCGGCGCCATGATCGGCCTCCCGCTCGGACCCGGTCAGCTCGACGAGCCGTTGACGGCGCATCAGCTCGCCGACGCCGTGCCCAGTCCGCACGACCCGCGCTCCGCCCGGGCCCTCGAAGTGGCCCGGGAAGGCTGGATCCTGCGCGATGTGCTCGCCCACGGCGTCATCGACTACCACCCGGTGGTCGCCGGCACCGCCGCCGACGTGGCCGACCACATGCAGCAGTGGTTCGAGGCGGAGGCCTGCGACGGCTTCTCGATCGCTGTCGACGGTTACCACGACGGCTTCGACGCCTTCGTCGACCAGGTCGTCCCGATCCTGCAGGAACGCGGTCTGTTCCACGACGACTACGAAGGCCCCACCCTGCGCGACAACCTCGGCGCCCACGAGCAGTACGGCCTCGACCCGCGCCTCACGAAGCCGGCCCGGTCATGACCGCCACCACGCAGACCACCCCTGTTCAGCCGTCCGACACCGTGACCGCGCAGGCGTTCCGCGACGCCATGGCAGCCGTCGCCGCCATCAACGTGAGACGCATCCCGCTCAAGCAGAATGCTGTCCTGCACGACACTCCGGGTGTCTTCGATGCAACCTGAACGGGGATGGCTTCCGCATGTTCGGCCAGGACGGCACCCGTGGCTATACCGCGTTCTGCCTGGAGGGTCTCCACGACCGTCCGCTGGGCGAAGGGTGAACCGCTGACCTCGGAGAACGGGACGTGCAGGGGCAGGTGAGCAGTGTCGCCCCCTCTTGCGCCGCCATCGACCTCGACCGGGTCTTCCCGATCCTCACCGACAGCAACTACCGCACATCCCTCCTGTCACCGTCGAGGACATGGTGCAACACCTGTGGCGCCTACTTCCCGACGGCGTGGACAAGACGACGTACCAGCGGACCGCATTTGCCGCCCCGACATCAATCGGACAGGCCCACGGGTCCGACGAACGGCACTCACCAAAACCCAAGTGAGGGGGACGGCACCCACCACTTCACGGACAGGGGAGCAAGAGATACCCGTTGCCCACACGACCGCCACCACCGAGCACACCGCAACCGAGCTCGCGCCACCGCTCACGATGACCCGCCGCATCGCCACCTGTGGCGCCATCGCCGCGGTCCGCACACTGACCGCGTGCCCAGCCAAGCATCTTTTGACGGTGGGACTGGTGGTCTCCTCGACGCGCGGTACACCTCCGGTCGCGTTCGACCAGCGGGCCGGGGCGCCACCACACCGGCCGACGATCCGGCCGGCACTGCGTCCGTATCCTCAACACCACTGAATCCACGGGCCGTTGCTGTCCATTCTTCGACGGCTCACGCAGCCGCGAACACTCGCCGGAAGACCGATTCTGATCGTTGCCTTCCCCCTCGGGGCTGTGGCACCATCTGACCGCATCAATGGGGGAGGCGGCGCAATGGCGCTGGGTGAGGAACTGTCCGTATTAACCGGGGAAGTTCGTCCCTACCCCGACGATCTGTACGGCGTCTTCGGCCGCACCGCGGAACGGCACCCGGACCGGCCGGCCGTCCGCGAGGGCGGCGAGGTGACCACCTACCGTGCGCTGCGGGATCGGTCCGAGGAGCTGGCGGGCCGCCTGCACCGGAGGGGAGTCCGCCCCGGAACGGCGGTCGCCGTGCATCTGGAGCGCGGGAGCGACGCCGTGGCCGCCCTTCTCGCGGTGCTGCGGCTGGGAGCCTCGTACGTACCGCTCGACGTGCACCATCCGCCCGAGCGCTCCGCGGCGGCACTGGCCGCCAGCGGGGCCGGCTTACTCGTGGCCGACGGGGACGCCCCCTTCGCCGGGGCCGAGGCGGTCGACATCGGCCGGGTCGAGGCGGCCGGACCGCTGCCGGAGGACAGACCGGCGCCCGGCCCCGAGGACCCCTCGTACGTCCTGTTCACCTCGGGCTCGACGGGCGAGCCCAAGGGCGCGAGGATCCCGTACCGCACGCTCTCCAACTTCGTCTCCTGGCTGTGCCGGACGTCGAACGTCACCGTCGGGAGCCGCAGCACCCAGTTCTCCCGGGTCAGCTTCGACGTCTGGTTCACGGAGGTCCTGGGGACGCTCTGCACCGGCGGCGAGCTGGTGGTGGTCGAGGAACGGCGCAGGGCCGACGTCGAGTACCTGGTCCGCTTCTGCGGCGAACAGCGCATCGAGCGTCTGTTCCTGCCGTTCGCCGCGCTGCGGCCCTTCGCCGAGTGGGCGCAGCACAAAGGGGTGCGGCTGCCGGCCCTGACCGAGATCAACACCGCGGGTGAGCAGCCGCACGTCACCGAAGCGCTGGAGCGGCTCGTCCGCGGCGCCTCCCCGACGCTGCGGCTGGCGAACCAGTACGGTCCCACGGAGACCCATGTGGTGACGGAGTCCGAGTTCTTCGGCGACCCGGCCCGGTGGCCGCGGATCCCGTCGGCCGGCCCCGCCATCGACAACTGCGTCGTCGCCCTGCTCGGCGCCGACGCCGGGATCGTCCCCCTCGGCGAGGAGGGGGAGGTGTGCGTGGCCGGCGTGCCGGTCGGCCTCGGTTATCTCCGGCCGAGCGGGACCGCACCGCGTACTGGTTTCGGCCCGATCGAGGCGTTGGACGAGCCCTGGGGCTACCGCACCGGGGACCTCGGCGTGATCGAGGACGGCCGGCTGGTCCTGCGCGGGCGCGGGGACGACCAGGTGAAGATCAGCGGGCACCGGGTGGAACCCGGCGAGATCGAGGTCCTGGCCGGACAGGCCGCGGAGCTCGCCGAGGTGGCCGCCGTCGCGGTCGACACCCCCGGCGCGCCCCGCACCATGGTCCTGTTCGCGGCACCGGCGCCGGGTGCCGCCGTGGACCCGGTCGCGCTCCGTGCCCGCCTCGCCGAACGGCTGCCCGCCGCCGTTGTGCCGAGCCGGGTCGTGCTGACCGGCCGGCTCCCACGCACGAGCACCGGGAAGGTCGACCGCCGGCGGCTGGCGCTCGATGCCGCCTCCGGCCCGGGGCACGGACGGCCGCTTCCGTCCCTCACGGGTGACGAGGCGCGGATCGCGGCCCGCCTGGCGCGCGTGCTGGGCGTGGCCGGCGCGGACGCCACCGACTCCCTCCTCACGCTCGGCGGCGGATCGCTGCAGGCGATGAGTCTGATGACCGAACTGGCGGCGGAGTTCGGCGCCACACCCGGCATCGACCGCGTGCTCGCCGGGGCGACCGTGGAGCAGCTGGCCGCGGACCTGCGGGCCGGCGGCTGGGTCGCCGACGCCGCGCCCGAGGTGCCGCACCCACCCCGCGTGCCGGACGCCGCCGAGGAGATCCCGGCCTCTCCCGTCCAGCAAGAGATCTGGCTGGCCGACTACTGGCTGGGCGAACCCGCCGCCTACAACGTGGCCGTCGTCCTCGACGCGGAGGGTGTTCTCGACCCGGGCCGGGTGCGACACGCCTTGGAGCGGACCGTCGCCCGGCATCCCGCCCTGCGCTCAGTCCTGCGCCGCCGCCGCGACCGTATCCTCGTCCACACCCTGGACGACCGCCAGGCCCCGCTGGAGATCCACCGCGTCGGACCGCAGGGGGCCGCCGCCACGGAACGGGCTTTCGTGGACCGCCCGTTCGACCTCGGGGCGGACCTGCCGGTCCGGGCGGCCCTGCTGCGGCAGGAGGAGCGCGACCGGCTGGTCCTCGTGTTCCACCAGCACGCCGTGGACGCGCCCGGAATGCAGACGGCTGTCGACGACCTGGCACGCTGGTACGGCGACCCCGGCGCCGAGGCACCCGAGGAAACGATCACGCCCGACGCCCGGCTGCGCCCGGCCGAGGCCGTCACGCTCGACCATTGGAGGAGAACGCTCTCCGGCGTCGCCCCGGGCCATCTCACCTGGCTCCAGCGCGAGGACGGGAGCCCGTCCGGGCAGGTCGTACGGCGTCGGCTCGAGGTCCCGCCCGCGCTGCTGGACGCGCGGCACAACACGCCCGAAGGGACGTCCTTCGCCAGGATGCTGGGTTCCTTCGCGCACGCCGCGCAGATGGCCGGGGCGCCCGACGCGTTCGTCGTCGGTGTCGTGACGACCCGCCGCACGCCGGGCGTCTCTCCCCTCGTCGGCTGCCACCTGGGGCTGCTGCCGCTGCTGTTGAAGCCCGGCGCCACGGTGTCGGACACCGTGGCCGGCACGCGGGAGGCGCTGGCGACCGCCCTCGCCCACCGGCAGATATCCGTGGGCGAGGTGACCGACGCTCTCCCCGAACGAGCCCGGCTCGCGGTCACGTTCGGGTTCGACGACAGGGAGATCCGGGAGGTCGACCTCGGTGGCGTCCGCTGCGTTCTGCGCCACGTCCACCCGAACGCGCTCCAGTTTCCCCTCGCGATCACACCGTGGACGAGTCCACTCGGCCATGCCGGCATGGACGTCGCCTTCGACGAGGCGCTGTACGCACCCGGCACGGTGGACTCTCTGCTCGCCTGCTGGTCGGCACTCCTCGCCGGCCCCGCCACGGTGGAACCCCGATGAGTTCGCTGTCTGTCGGAGCGTGTCGAGTGGCGGTAAATCGCCGATCATGGCCAGCTTCAGGATCGAATCTGAGTGAAAGCGGACTTGGAAGGATCGTTTCTTTCTGTACAAGCCCACTGTGAGTGCCGTCCGCGGCGGGGCCACACCGCGGACGGCACTCTGGCAGGGGAGGGGAACGGCCGTGCCGTCGGCTGCCGCGGCGCAGCTGATCAGCGGCTGTTGTCCGGGCGGTGGACGCTGAGGTCGCCGTAGGCCGACAGAACGCCGGCCAGGTTACCGGGTCCGTGCCGCAGGGTGGCGTCCAGGAAGGCGAGAGTGGTCGCGGCGACGACGTGCACGCTCTCGGTGCGGCCGAGAGCCCCGACTATCGAGGGCACCGGCGGCAGGTACAGGGGAGCGTCCATGAAGGTGAGGTGTGCGGCGCCGGGGATGGTGAGCCGGTAGCTCGTCGCGGTGCTGAGCTCGAGGACCTTGGTGAGGCGAGGTATGTACCGCGGGTCGGTTTCCGGGCTGATCGCTTGGGTGAGCGCGAGCGTGGGCTGGTGGTAGGAGCTCAGGTTGGGGTCGCGGGGATAGCCGTCCAGATTGATGACGGCGTCGAACCGGGGGTCCTGGCGGGCTGCCTGCAGGGCGGCACCGCCACCCAGGGAATGGCCGGTCACCGCGACTCGGCCGGTGTCCAGGCGTCCGGTCAGCGTGCCCGCGATCTCACCTCCGTCCAGACGGCCCAGCTGATCGAGGACGAAGCTGAGGTCGGCGGCCCGAACCCCCGTTGTTTCGACGGCCCGTTCGTTGTCCTCGTCGTCGTCGCCGGTGGGGGCGATCTTGGTGTTGATCGTTCGGCCGTCGGCGAGGACGACGGCGGCGGAGTCGTACGGGTGGTCGAGGGCGGCGACCACATAGCCGTGGCTGGCCAGTTCCTCCGCCCAGGCGGTGTTCTGGGTGCGCACTCCCCCCAGTCCCGGGGAGAACAGTACGACCGGGAATCGTCCGCCCCTGTCGGCCACCGGGGCGTTGAACACCGAATGGGTGTGGGCGTGCGGGACACCGTCGAGCAGGAAGCCGGGCAGGCCGGAATAGCGCGCGAGGGCGTCGGAGACGGTGCGTGCCTCGTGCTCCGTGCGTCCGAGGTACCGGGCCCGCTGCGCGCCTGCGGGACTCTTCCGCGCGGGGTACCAGAGCTGGACCGCGACCGTGCGCCGGTCGCCGGGGGCGGGAGTGGCGGTCTCGGGGCGGTGCGGGTCGGTCCACTGCATCACGCGGGTGCCGACCGCGAAGTGGCCTGACGGCTCGGGGAACACGGGTACGGGAAAGGCCCAGGCGGCCGCCGGGCCCGCGGCGATCAGGCCGACACAGGCCACCGATCCCGGAAACGCCAGCCACCATCGGGCCCGCCGAGTCGGCCGACCGGTACGTCGTCGCAGCAGAGGAGCGACGGCGAACGGCAACGCGAAGGCAGCGCCTGCCAGTACCGGCAGCATCTGCCAGCGGATCCCCGCCACGCTCAGCACGATCGCGGACAGCACGAACACCGCTCCCGCCGCGATCGTGACGCGTGGGCGGGCGGCGGGGGGAAGCCAGCGCGCCACCACCAGCGCGACGGCACCCAGCAAGGCAAGGATTTCCAGGGGGGACATGTGCAGTCCCGTGATGATCTCGTTCACCCGGCCATCCTCGGCGCGGGGTACGCGCCGCCGCATCGATCCCGGGTCGTCATCGCGTGCAACCGGAGTCGCAATGGAGCACGCCAGGTCAGCGACCGCTTTGCGACCGCGGGAGGTAGCGGGACTCCTCCTGCGGTCGTACCTCGGCACGGTGCCATCAGACCGTGGACTCATGTGTTCCGCGGGGCTGCGGCCTACCGTGACGGGGCCGCAGTACACGCCGGGGCAGCCCGGGGCTTCGCTCCCCGTACCCGACCCGGCTCCGGCTGTACGAGGTGGTGGTGGCTGGGGCCACCATGATGCTGAATCGACAGGAAAGCGCGATGACCGAGGCAGCCGCAGAGTCCGGCAATGCCCACCCGGTGCGTTACCAGGGCCGGGTGCGGCTGACGAGGTACGCCGCCCTTGCCTCCGCACGTGCGGCGCGCCTGGTGAGTGACGCCCGGCACTGGGCCTCCCGGCTGCCGCCCATGGTGTGGGACTCACTGTTGCCGACGCTGCTCCTCGTCAACATCATGACCACGCGCCTGCCTCACGAACTGCCGGCGGCCGTGGCCCTCACCGCCGCGCTCGCGCTGCCCCTGGTGTGGCGCCACCGGGTCCCGCGGATGGTGTTCGGCGCGGTTGCAGCCGCGGCATGCGTCCAGTGGCTGATGGACGTCCAACTGCTGGCGGACATCGCCTTGCTGGTGGCTCTCTACACGGTGGCCGCGAACTCTGGCCGGCGCGGCACACTTGTCGCCGGTGCCATCGTCGAGACAGGGGTCTTGCTGGCTTGTGTGCGCTGGGCGGCGGAAGGAGCATTTCCGACCACCTTCGTCGCGGCGACCGCGATGGTCGTCGCCGCCGCCGTCTTGGGTGTGAACGTGCGGACCAAGGGCGTCTACCTGGCGGCCCTGGAGGAACGGGCCGCACGTCTGGAGCATGAACAGGAACAGCAGGCGCGGCTGGCTGTCGCCGAGGAAAGGACACGTATCACCCGGGAGATGCACGACATCGTCACCCACAACCTGTCCGTCATGGTCGCGCTCAACGACGCCGCCGTCTACGCGCAGCACCGGTCGCCCGAGAAGGCAACCACCGTGATGCTCCAGATCTCCGAGACAGGCCGGCAGGCTCTGACCGACATGCGGCGCTCCCTGGGCGTCCTACGGACCGACGAACCGGACGCGGAGCGCCACCCGCTGCCCGGCATCGCACAACTGCATGCCCTCGCCGACCAGATGTGCGTCGCCGGGCTGCCGACCCGACTCGAGGTCCGTGGCGGGCACACCCACATTCCCGCCACCGCACAACTGACCGTCTACCGCCTGGTGCAGGAAGCCTTGACCAACACCCTCAAGCACACACCCCCCGGCACACACGCGGAGGTCCGGGTGCGGTGCTCAGCCGAGACCGCGACAGTGGACGTCACCGACAGCGGCCCCTGTCCGGCCCTCCCCGGCGCCACGCCGTCCGGCCACGGCATCCCCAGCATGCGCGAGCGCGCGGCCGCCTACGGGGGAAAGTTGCAGGCTGGACCGCTCCCGGGCGGCGGCTGGAGAGTCCATACCCGTCTCGACTTCGGCAGCAGCGGAGAGGTATCCGCATGACGATCCGCTTGGTGATCGCCGACGACGAAGCGCTGCTCCGCATGGCCTTCAACACGGTCCTGGAGGCCCAGCCCGACATGTCACCGGTCGGCGAGGCCGCGGACGGCATGGAGGCCGTACGCCTCGCCCGGGAACTACGCCCCGATGTCGTCCTCATGGACGTCCGGATGCCCGGGACCGACGGAATCGAGGCGACCCGACAGGTCATCCGGATCTCCCCGCACACCAGAGTGCTGATCCTCACCACCTTCGACCTCGACGAATACGCCTTCGCCGGACTCAAGGCCGGAGCCTCGGGCTTCCTGCTGAAGAACACCAGGCCCGAGGAACTGCTCACCGCCATACGCAGCGTGGCCGCGGGTGACGCGGTGGTCTCCCCGCGGATCACCCGCCGCCTGCTGGAGAAGCTCTGCCCGCACATCCCCGACGGCAGCAGCTCCGACCACGACGAGCGGCTGCGACGGCTCAGCGCCCGCGAGCGCGAGGTGCTCGTCCAGGTGGGCCGCGGCCTGTCCAACACCGAGATCGCGGCCGCCCTGTAGCTCGCGGAGGCGACCGTGAAGTCCCATCTGGGGCGGATCCTGCATAAGCTCGAACTCCGCGACCGGGTACAGGCCGTGATCTTCGCTTACGAAAGCCGCCTCATCCACCTGGCATGACGCCGCCGCCCGGAGCCGACGGCGATGTCACCTCCTCAACATGCGCCATGGTGGCCTCCGGCTCCGGCGTTTCAGACGTCTCGGGTACCAGGACTCGCAGGCATCGACGGTGCTGGGCGATGCTCCGCTCGGCGGCCTCGCTGAGGTTGTGCCAGAGATGCCACCGTCCGCGACCTGCACAGCCTGCGGGGCGCCGACGCTGGCACCCTCGGCGAAGAACGGGGCGCGGTCGCGGCACACGACCTCCATCCCGGGCCGCTGAGCCAGCCACGCGGCCAGGCCAGACGACTCCCGGTCAGGCAGCAGGTCGATGGGGCGGCCGGTTTCGACGCCGACGAGGACGGTGCCGTAGCGGCGGCCCTCGCGGGTGGCGTACTCGTCAACGCCAACACCCGTGGAGCGGGCACCTCCGGCGCGGGGCGCGTCGACCAGCCGCAGGACCGTGCTGCGAATGACCGGTGCACCCACGATGTCGGCCAGGCGGGCGCCGGCCCGGCCGACGAGGGCAGGACCGATCACGGGCAGCGTCGAGCGCAGCCGCTCGGTCCGCTGGCCGCGCCTTCGAATCAGGCCACGTATCTGTTCGACGAACGTGCGGCGTCCGCACTCAGCGTTCCGGCAGGAGAACCGGCGAACCCGAAGCCGGAGAACGACGCATCGCCCCGCACTCGCAGGTAAGAGCGCGTTAACCTGGGCCGACCGCGCCTCGCACCCCGGACACGGGCACCCGCGGCGGTGCACCGCACATCGACGTTCACGAGAACGGACAGCAGCCTCGGCTGACTCCCCATCCCGTTCAGGGTGGCTTTCCTGAGCCTCGGCGCCCGTGGTAGCCGACCCGGATCGCTTATAGGCCATCACGTGTGTGATCACTACATCGTGTGGAGTCGGAGAGGACGATCCAGGCGGCCATGGTGGTCTCTGTGCGCCGGCCACCTGCTGCGGTTCCTGCGGAAAGGCAAGGTAGACCGGCTTGGTCCTCGATCCTCGGGGGTGCCGCCGGACCGTTCACCTCGCCTGCGGCGCACCTCCGTGGTGCGATGGAAAGGGGCGACGGAGGTAGAGAGTGATGATTCCACCAGCAGCGGAGCGCAAGAGTGGCGCGGCCCCGGTATCAGTCCGTCCGCTGGATGAGGCGGACCTGGATCGGGCCGATGAGATCTGCAGGCTCGCCTTCGGGACCTTCCTGGGGGCCCCTGATCCTTTCGGGACCGTCGACTACGTCCGCACCCGATGGGCGGCCGACCCACAGGCGGCATTCGCGGCGACGGTCGAGGGCGAAGTAGTGGGATCGAACTTCGCCACCAACTGGGGCACCGTCGGGTTTTTCGGACCGCTGACCGTACGTCCGGATCTGTGGGACCAGGGCATCGGCAGGCGTCTGATGGAACCCGTCACAGAGTGCTTCGATGCCTGGGGGAACCGCCACCTCGGCCTGTTCACCTTCGCGCACAGTCCCAAGCATCTTGAGCTCTACCGCCGGTACGGTTTCTGGCCTCGATTCCTCACAGCCATCATGAAGAAGCAGGTCACAGACGGTGCCGCAGTCCCCGGCCGAATGCTCTACGGCGAGCTGCCCGACGCCGAGCGGCCTGACGCACTGAGCCTGTGCCGCGCACTGACCGGAGCCGTGTACGAGGGACTGAGCCTGGAACGCGAGATCGTGGCCACGCACGCGCAGGGACTCGGTGACACCATCCTGCTCCATGGCGCCGGCTCCGAACTCGACGGCCTGGCCGTCTGCCACTGCGGAGCCGGGTCGGAGGCCGGCGCGGACGTGTGCTTCGTCAAGTTCGGCGCCGTACGTCCTGGTCCGGAGGCCGCTGACCGGTTCGAGCGACTGCTCGACGCATGCGAGGGGCTGGCCGTCGAGCGCGGGCTGGGACAACTGGACGCTGGCATGAACCTGGGCCGCCCGGATGCCTACCGGCGCATGATCGACCGAGGTTTCCGGACCTGGTTGCAGGGCGTGACCATGCACAGGCCCAACGAACCCGGCTACAGCCACCCCGGCGCGTATGTGATCGACGACTGGCGTTGATCACCGCCGCGCCCGGCCCGCTGAAGACTGTTGCACGACGCCGTGATTGTGCAGGTCAGGCCCGACCACGGCTCTTGTGACGACCACGCTGACTGCCGGTCGACGCGCATTCCGCCAAGCGCGGCGCTCGCTCGTCCGGCGCGTCGATTGCGTTTGGGTAACTTAGCAAACTACGTCACGGCCCTTCGGCAGATCACCATCGTTGAGGCGTAGGAGCCTCCCGAGCACCGTGCAGAGCCCCGGACCACCAGTTGGTCCGGGGCTCTGTGGACAACATTGTGGTCAACGCCCGCGGCGAGCCCGCATGGCCTGGGCGGCGAGCACCCCACGGTCACCACCGAGCTTGCAGCTCCAGCCCGTGACCGGGTGCTGTGCCACACCGACGGCGTGATCGAGGAGCGCGATGCCGAAGGGGAATTCTTCGGTGAGGAACGGCTCATCCGCTGCGCCAACGCCGTCGCACGGGCACGCGGAGGGGAGGGGATGCGGCTCGGGAGCCATGTGGCTCTCCCACACCTTGAAGCGCGAGCGAGGCGGCCGTACCAGCGATGACGCCACCCGCCTCCTGGCGAGTGGCGTGGCGGCGCCGCCGACCACTTCGCCAAGGCTGAAGCGGTCGGGGAACTGCTCCGTCGGCGCGCCCGCCGGCAGCATGGTTACTGTTTCCCGTCGTAGTGGTCAGGTGTGAGAGAGGGCGAAGGAGACGAGGAAGCCGCTGACGGTGATCAGTCCGATGGCCAGGTGGGCGTCGTCGAACGCTTCGGGGATCATCGTGTCGGCGACCATGGCGAGGATCGCCCCGGCCGCCACCGCGGTCACCGCGGCGATCACGGCTGGGGAGAAGGAACCGACCACTGTGTAGCCGAAGACGGCCGACACCGTGCTGGCTGCTGCGATCGCGGCCCAGACGCCGAAGACGTACCGCTTGGTGCGGCCGGCCTTCTTCATGCCCGCCGAACTGGACAGCCCTTCGGGCACGTTGCTGATGAACACCGCTGCCACCGTCACCAGACTGACCGCGCCGCCGTCGAGCAGGCTGACGCCGATCACCGCGGACTCCGGCACCCCATCGAGCAGTGCCCCGAGCGCGAGCGCCGCCCCGGAGCCGCCCTGCTCGGCCTCCGAGGGCTGCGCCTGGGCGTGCGCGTGACCGGAGCGCTTGCGGTGGCGGGCCCCCCGGCGGGCCAGCCACACGTTGCCCCCGGTGTAGGCGACGGCGCCGATGAGGGTGCCGACGGCCGCGGGAGCAAGTCCCGCCTCTTCGTAGGCTTCCCCGACCAGTTCGAAGGAGACCGCGGAGATCAGCACTCCGGCCCCGAAGGCCATCACGGTCGCGATCACCTTCTGCGGCACCCGTAGCCCGAACCCCAGCGCAGCACCGAGCAGCAGCGCCGAGCCCGCCACCAACCCCCACAGTCCAGCTTCCACCACTTCAGTCATGCCGACTCGCTTACCCGCTGTGGATGTGGGTCAACGGGCGGCCGGTGCGGCACATGTCTCTCGGGCGTCACTGGAGGCCAAGGACATGACCTGTTGGCGGTGGTGGCCCCGCCTTCACGGAACCCCTTTGTGAACAGCCAGCCGCCCGATGTGCAGGATTGTCCGGAGGGTGTGGGCTGCGTGGGCTGCTCCTGGGTGCCTTCGCCCTGGGGCTTGGCGGGAGTGGGGGGATGGTTGCGCGGCCCTCTCTTGGGTGGTTCTTCAGCACAGGGGGCCGCATTGAGTGCGGCGTCGAGTGGCGCCTCTGGGTTCCATGATGACGGACTGCTCACTGCGGGTGGGCGGAAGTGACGTATCCGCCCCAGAGTGCTGAACCCTCGGGTGTTCTGCTCCCGGGACGGGGTGGCGGGAGGTAGCGCGGTTTGGCGTAGCCCGCCCATTGTTCCGTAACTCTGTGATCACGTGGCGTGGCGGGCAGGGGCGGGGTCATGCTGGCGGTCCTTCCTGACAGCGCTTCAGCACTGCTGCCAGGAAGTCCCGTTGTGGATTTCGCCCACAGAAATTGAGTGCAGTGTCGAGTAAGAAGGTGGTGACCGCTGTTGTGCTGGCGGCGGTCCGCACGTGGAGCACGATCATGATCGTGCTGGGGCGCGCGACCGCCGCCGCGATCCTGCTGCCCTCCCTGGGCCTGCTCGTCCAGCAGACTGTCCAGGCCCTCACATCACCCGATGGCCCCTCCCGGGCAGCCGACTCGGGCGGTCCCGGCGGCACGGACGGCCAGGAGGGGACGCGATGATGCCCTACTCGGGCCCTGCCCCCAGCAGCCCCGGCCTCTGCACACCACCGTCAAGCGTGGCCGGCCGCCGGCACCGATCTCCCCGGACGCGGGCCCCTCACACCGCGGCTGGCTCGAGCCCGTTCGCAGCGCTCTGTTCGCCAGCGGCCTCACCCTGGACGACCTCGTGGAACGTTCCGGCTACTCCAAGACCCGCATCAGCGAACTCCTGCGCGGCAACGGCTACCACCCTGCCTGGGAGATCACTTTCAGCGTCACCCGCGCCCTGGGCCTGCCCACCCGGCCACTGCGCCGCCTGTGGGCCGCGGCCGCCCGGGAAGCCGGCAAGGGCGACGACGGGATCCGACACGGCATACGGCAGGTCGCCCACGATGGCGAGGAGGCGCCGCTGCCCTACCAGGCCTTCACCGACGACGTGGAGGGCATCTACACCGACTACGCCCGAGCCTTCCTCCTCACCGACCAGCGAGCCCGCTGGGTCGTCTCCGAGGCCTTCGACATCCTCTGGGTCTGCTGGGACGGCGCCACCGCCAGTGACAACATCCACCGCTACGCCTGGCGCCTGCTGCGCTCGCGGGTCATGACCCGCGCCCCCCGCCACCACGATGGTCGCCCCGACCTGCGCGCCGCCGTCTTCTCCACCCGTGAGATCCACGGCCACTCCGCGGTTCCTGGGCATCTCGTCGTCCTCACCGAACTGATCGACCTGGAACGGCAGACCAGCGTCTTCCTCAACATCACGGAGCGCCTGGTAAAAGGGGTGATCCGGCAGAGCAGTCCGAAGCATCTGGCGGCCGCGGCGGTGGTAGCCGGGGCGGTGGCGGGGCGCTGTACTGGCGGCAGCAGAAGCACCCACGAGTCCCCCGCGGCGGCAGCCGGTGTGGCCGGTGATGCTGGAGCACGTGTCGAAGCGGATGGCCGCACACGCCGCGCGGCACACCCGCGGTGAGGACAGGTAGAGGCAGGCGGAACTGGGGACGCCCGGCGACACGCTGCCGCACCGGGTCGCCCGGACGCTGGTCAAGTTGGCGGCAGGTGTCCAGCGTGGATCATCTCGCCCGAGATCGCCCATGCCGTCGCGGGCGTCGGTTCCTTCTCCGTCTACCCGAGTTCACCGCGACGGAGGGCGTCCCTTATCTCGCTGAGCTTCGCGGTCGTTGCCGGGGTCCGCTCCTGTGGTTGTTCAGCGAGTCGGAGGGCATCGTCGATCTCGCTGAGCTTCCTGGAGGACAGGACGGCCGCCCGCTCTATCAGGTCGTCCCGGGACACGGTGGTCAGCCACGTGCACGGGGTGAAGCCTGGACGCGGGAACGCGAGCCGCAGCACGCCTTCGAGCGGCAGCCCTTCACCGGCGCCGACCGTCACTTCGATGCCCAGACCGCTGATGTCGAGGCCCGCCGGAGCGACGACCTGCATCACCTGGAACCCGGACGCGTCGTCTCCTGACAGCAGTACGACCAACCTCCGCTCGTCGAACTGGACCCACCAGACTTCGCCACGTTGCACAAGCCCTCCGATACACAGGACGGCAGGCAGACGCTGCGCGACCTGACGCGGTGTGGAGACGGGTGCGGCCACCGTTGATCATCGGTGTGTGAAGACAAACGATCGTGCGGTGGCCGCAGGTCAAGCGTAGACCCTGCCTGCTGGCAGGAGGCGTTCGAGGAACTGATGAGTCGGATAACGGGACGCTTCACACGGGTCGAATCCCGGCGCCGGGCCCGGAGTTGGTACTCGGCCTGTTGCCGGACCTGCCGCGCAAGAACTGCTGGACCATCGCGGAGTGGGCCGGGGACAGGACCCCGGACGGCATGCAGCACCTGCTCGGGAGGGCGAAGTGGGATGCCGACCAGGTCCGCGACGAGGTGGGTGACCACGTGGTGGAGCATCTGCACGACGACGAGGCGGTGCTGGTGGTCGACGAGACCGGCGACGTGAAGAAAGGCACCGACACCGTTGGAGTCCAGCGGCAGTACCCCGGCACCGCGGGCAGGATCGAGAACGCCCAGGTCGCCGTCTACCTGGTCTACGCCGGCCGCCGCGGGCACGCCGCAGTGGACCGGGAACTCTATGTTCCGCGTTCCTGGACCTCCGATCCCGACCGCTGCCGGGCCGCCGGCCTCGGTGACAATACGGAGTTCGCGACCAAGCCGGAGCTGGCCGCTCGCATGGTCACCCGATTCCTCGACGCCGGCCATCGGGCCGCCTGGGTCGCGGGAGACGAGGTCTACGGCGGCAACCCGAGGCTGCGCACCGCGCTGGAGGAACGCGGCACCGGCTACGTCCTCGGTGCCCGAGCGCTACGGCCCCTGAGACCGGGTCTTGCTGGTGACCTTGGGGTGAGCCTGGTTGGGGGAGTCGTCAGAGGTTGGTCCAGGAGCGGGGTGTGCCGTCGGCGAGTGGGGTCCAAACGGGTTGGGTGGGTCCGTGTTGTTCGAGGTCTTCGAGGATGGCGGCGCCGAGGGGGACTTGGCGGGCGAGGGCTGCTGAGAGGGGGTGCTGGGCGGCCATCGCTTTCAGGTCGCTGGGGGAGAAGGCTGCCGATGGTGAAGGGAATCGTGCAGATGAGCAGAGGGTGACGGGCCCCCGTTTGGCCGGTCAGGGCCTGCCCGTTCGGCCAGACTCCTGGAGAGAGACGCTCCGGTGGGGCGCGCGTATGGGGCGACATGGGGTGGGCGTGACCGAGCGCGGTAAAGCCGAGCGTGCCGCTGCGAGTGAGACGGGGCTGGGTGTGAAGGACCAGGGCGTCCAACGCGCACGCGCGGCGAGGGGGGACCGGCCGGGTGGGCGACAGGACAGCGACGAGCAGTGGCGAGTCGACGGGCCGGTGCGTGCGGTGCCGCGGCACGTGGCCTGCGTGATGGACGGCAACGGCCGTTGGGCTCAGCGGCGCTCGCTCCCCCGGACGGCGGGCCATCGGGCTGCGGAGACCACCGTCATCGACGTCATCGAGGCCGCCCGGGCGGCCGGCGTCGAGTGGCTCAGTCTGTACGCCTTCTCCACCGAGAACTGGAGCCGTCCTGGTCCCGAGGTCGACTACCTGATGCGCCTGGTCCGCCGGGTGGTGCGCAAGCACGCGCCGCTGCTGCTCGCCCGCGGCATCCGCTGCCGCTTCCTCGGGTCTGCGGACCCGCGCATCCCACGTGAGCTGGCGCAGGATTTCGCGGATCTGGCGACGCTGACCGCCGACAGCCGGGGGATGACGCTGACCGTCGCCTTCGACCACGGAGGACGCCGGGACATTGTGGAGGCCGCCAGGTCACTGATCCGAAGCGGGACGCCCGCCGAGGAGGTGACCGAGCGGCTCTTCGCGGACCACCTGCCGTTCCCCGACACTCCCGACGTGGACCTCGTCATCCGCACCTCCGGCGAGCAGCGCATCTCGAATTTCATGCTCTGGCAGGTCGCCTATGCCGAGTGGGTCTTCCCCGAGGCGCTCTGGCCGGACTTCCGGGCCCCGGACTTCCTCGCCTGTCTGCACACCTACCGGAGCCGTGACCGCCGCTTCGGCGGCGTACCGTCCCAGACGAACGGAGACCCGTCATGACGACTGGAACCACCACAACGGCCGACGAAACACCCCTGCTCGGGCCGGAGTCGCAGTTCAGCGCCTTCTTCGACGACCCGCGCTGGGCGCTGGCCATGATCCGCGCCACCGTGTTGGAGGCCGCCCACCCGCAGATCGGTGCCGCACTCGTCGACAACTCCACCTTCGTCGCCCACCCCTGGCGCCGGCTGCGCAACACCTTCCTCAGCATGCGGCGCATGTTCGACGCCGATCCGGCGGTACGCGAACGGGAGGCCGCCCGGCTCAACAGGCTGCACGCCCGCATGAGCGGCTCGGACTCCCGCGGCCGCGCCTACGACGCCATGGACCGCGCGACCCGCGCCTGGGTGGTCGCCACCCTCTTCGAAAGCGCCGTCAGCATGTGCCGACTGAGCGGCCAGCCGCTCGACCAGGACACCATGGAGCGCATGTACGCCGAGTACCGAGTGTTCCTCGCCGCGCTCGACGGCGACGCCGGAGAACTCCCCGAAGACCTCAGCGACTTCTGGCGGTACTTCGACAGGGTCGTCGAGGACGAGCTGGAGAACACCGAGGCAGCCCGCGTCATCCTCTACCGGCTCTTCGACCACCTGCCCGCCCCCGCGCTGCTCGCCGGCGCACCGACACTGTGGGCCGCCGGCCGGGCCGTCGTCGGTCCGCTTCTCGGCGCGATCACCGTCGCATCGCTCCCCGAGCCGTACCGGCGCAGGGCCGGCCTGCCCGAGATGCCCGGCGCCCCGACCCTCATGCAGGGCGCCTACCTGGCCGCCGGGCTCACCCGATTCCTGCCCGAGGGCTGGATCAACGCGGAAACCATCATCGAGGCCCTGTCCCTCTCACCCGACAGCGACGACCCCCGCGCCCGGACCGTGGCCGCGCTGCGCGCTCGCATGAAGCGGGCTTCCGCCCTGCTCCGCCTCCTCACACCACTGAGCGATGAAACCGGTCCCGACCCGGTCCCGGCCGCCTCGCGGGCTACGGGGGAGGGCCGGCGCTCGGCGGAGGAGTTCTTCCGTCAGGTGTTGGACCAGACCGGCGACGGTCACCTCGACTGGCCTGACCTCGCCGCCATGGCACGCGAACTGGCCACCCGCCTCGACCTGGACGAACCCGAGGAGACCCGCCTCTACGACGCCTTCGCCGCCTGGTGGCGCGAACTCCAGGCCACTCTCGACACCGACGGCGACGGCCGCGTCAGTGCAGACGAGTACGCTGCCGCCGTCCCCTCCCTTGCCGGTCCCGCGCTCATCCGCGTAGCCGAGGTGCTCTTCGACGCCACCGACAAGGACGGCAGCGGGACCATCGACGCGGACGAGCACAGGACGCTCTTCCGCACCGCCTTCCAACGTGACCTCACCACCACCGCCGACGGCACCTACGGCCGCAGCGCCTTCGTGGGCGACTTCCTTTCCTTCATGTCAGGCCGGCGCGCGAACACCCCGTATGACCCCCTCCTCGCCGACGCTTGACAAACCCGTGGGGCGTGCCGCCATCGGGTACCCGATGGCGGTGATCGGCGTCGGCACCGACGGGCGGCCGGTCACCGTCGACCTGGACGGCGCCCCGTACGTCCTGGTCTCCACCTGCGGCAGTGGTGGTAGCTCAACGATCCTGCGCACCCTCACCGCCCAGATCCTGCACCACGGCGCCACGCCCTGGTCCTCGACTACAAGCGCATCTCCCAGCCGTGGGCGCGCGAGCTGCCGACGGTGACGTACCGCGCCGACGTCGTCGGCATCCACGACGCCCTGGTCGGCCTCGCCGACGAACTCCGGCGCCGTATCGACGTCGCGGACCGGAGCGGAGACGATGTCGGACTGCTGCGCCTGGTCGTCGTGTTCGAGAACGGCGACGCCACCTTGCGGAAGCTGGCCGCGTTCGGATGAGGCGCTTGGCCACTCTCGGGGCGGGCTGAACTGCAAAATCCATCTGGTCTGTGAGAGGGGACGGCTTCCGCTCGCGTTCCTCATCACTCCAGGCCAGTGGGGTGACGTCCCGCAAATGATCCACCACGGTCGACCCCTCTCAGCCTGACCAGCCAGAAGATCATCCCACCGGTCACCCAACGGGACAGTGCCCTCCACGAACCTGCCCGAAGCGGCACTAGACCCGCAGCGGTGGCTCCATCACTGGATGCCATTACGCAGGGGGTACCGGCTGGCGGTCCGTTGGTGGAGGGAGTCAACTGGAAGGACGCACGAGGAGGTGCATACGCGATGTCGATCATCATGGTGCAGGAGATGCCGGGCGTGACCCAGGCCCAGTACGAGCAGGTCACCGACCAGCTGAGCGGCGGCAAGGGTGGCCTCAGCTCGCGGGCCGACTATCCAGTAGCGGGCCTGCTTTCGCATGCCGCCGGCCCTACCCCCGATGGATGGGTCGTTGTCGACGTCTGGGAATCGGAAGAAGCCCTCCAACGGTTCACCGAACACCTCCTGCCCGCCCTCAAGGAAGCGAGCATGCCCGACAGCCGGCCGAAGATCTATCCGGCCTTCAACGTCATCACCGAGTAGGTCTCCCTCAGCACCATCAGCACCATCAGCACTGAGCCGGTCGGGCAGCGCATGGCCGGTGCGGGGGATCGGTCAGTCGCTGAGTGCTTGGCGGAGGGTTTCACGGCAGTCGATCACTGCGTCGACGCCGACGATCTGCAGGGTGCGCATCACGGCTTCGCCGGGTGCGGCCAGACGTATCCAGCCGTCGGCCTCGGTGAGGGTGCGGTGGGCGGCGACGAAGATGTTGATGCCGGTGGAGTCCATGAAGGTGACCCGGCTCAGATCGACCACGATGCGGGGGCGGAGGATGCCGGAGGTGTCCAGGGCCTGGCGGAGCGCCTGGCCGGTGTCATGGTCGATCTCCCCCGCCAGGGTCAGCACGCGGATGCCGTCGGTGGCGGTGGAGACGACCGACAGCTGACCCGGCTGCTCAGCTTGTCCGGTGTCCGCCATCTCTCCCTCAACCATGTCGGTGATACTGGCACAGCTGGACCTTCACCAGGCAGTGCTGCCCTGCACAGCCCGGGTAATGCCTTCCTATCGAGGGCGTAAAGCGTGTACCACGCATGCGCGGGTACGCGCAGGGGTGTGAACGGGGTAGGAGAGGCGAGCCGCGATGGAATCGGCCCCGGTGGGTGAGGACAGCGCGGTACCGGATGAGCAAGCCATACAGACCACGGTGGCCCTGGAAGGCGACGGCACGTGCATCGCCCGCGCCCGCCACGTCGCCGCCGGCTTCCTCACCCGTGTGCAGGCCGAGTACGGCCTGCCGGTCTCGCAGCGTGCCATGGACCTCACTCAGCTGGTGGTCAGCGAACTGGTCACCAACGCCCGCAAGTACGCGCCGGGCCCGGTGCTGATGGACCTGCGCATCGTCGGCGACGCGGTCGAGGTGGTGGTGTGGGACTGCGATCCGGTGCTGCCGGTGGCGAGGGCCGCCGACGCGGGACGGGTGGGTCAGCACGGTCTGGAGATCGTCATGGCCGTCGCCCAGAGCTTCGAAGCGCAGCGGGAGCCGGTCGGCAAGCGCATCACCGCCCGCATCGCCCTCCTGGACGACCCCGGCGGCGCCATCGCCGGACGTCGGCCCCTGTAGACGACACAGGCTGCCCCGAGTCAGACAGGGCGTGAGGCGGCGTGGCGGGCCGGCGCTGCGTGCAGTTCTCCGAGAAGGCCATCGGGCAGCGCCGCGCCCTGACCGTGTTTGACGACCTGTTCAGCGACCTGGGTCAGCTTGATGTCGGTGTGCTGGGAGACCTCTCGCAGCACCGTGAAGCCGTCGCACGGGGGTATCTGTCCCAGGACGGTCAGGACGCCGATGGCCTGGTCGACGACGGCGTGCGAGGCGAGGGCCTGCTGTAGCTGCCGGTGCTCCGCCCGCAACCGTTCCAGCTCTTTCACCAGCTCATCGGCCGACGCCGACGTGGACTGAGGACGGGGAGGGACGGATGAGGCCAAGGCAATCACCGAGAAAGACAGCGGGCAGGGCACTCTCACACGCCTGCCCCGGTTTCCTGTCAGCATCCATCCGATTCCAGCGCGTCACTACGCGCGAGTCCCCCGGCAGTAGCTTTCCGGAGGACACCTGCGCAGGGCTTGCTTCCCAACCCCACCGGGGGCGAGTCACCACCTGCTTGCAGGGCACTCCCGCGCAGACGCTGAGCCTTGGGAGCGCGTGATCACCTCTACGCGGGCACATGCGGCAGCGGCGCTGGGGTGAGTGACCGCGGCATCGATGACCGTGCTGCCGCGCGGCCTTCCAGCCCTCGAGCCCGAACCGCGCCAAGTTGCGCCTGACTGTTGCGAGTCTTGGGGGAGAGGCGCCCCTGCCCCGGCATCTACAGAACCAGGCGTGTCTGCCGCCTGGATACACTGCCCCGTCGGGAGGGGCTCTTTTCCTCTGCCCGTGCCGGGACGGCCGGCAGACGGCCTGATGTGAAGGAGTCCGAGTGTGGATGCCCCACCTGCGGTGGGCGGGCCCGCCCCGGCGGAGCCCGGAAGGGCGGCGTTGGAGGTGAGCCCCTTGCCCGGCGGTCGTTCTGGGATACGGGCCCGTGGTGAGATCAGTGCCTTCACGCGTCCGTCGTGGGAGCAGGCCCTGTCCGAGCTGGCCCGGCGGCACGCGGGCGTGTCGTACGTGGAGCTGTCGGATGTGGGGTTCGTCGACGTGGCCGGGGTGACCGCGCTGGCGGTCGCCGCCATGAGCCTGCCCGACGGGAGGGTTGTGGTCGAGAATCCCCCGCCGCAGCTGCCGCGGGTTCTGGAGATGTTCTGGCCGGGCCTGGACCGGATCGAGGTGGCTCTGTGATGAGCACGGTGACCACCCGCGAGGCGTTCGTGCACCCTGCCCTCTTCTACCGCACCGAGCAGGAGTACACGCAGCAGACGGTGGCCTTCCTGCGCGAGGGCCTGACCAACGGCGAGCCGATGGCCGTGGCGGTGCCCGGTCCCAACCTGGAACTGATCAAGGAAGGCCTGGGCGGGGACGCCGAGGGCATCCTGTTCCTGGACATGACCGAGGCCGGCCGCAACCCGGGGCGGATCATCCCCAAGGTGCTGCGCGGATTCGCCGACGCCCACCTGAAGGGGCGTGTGCGGATCATCGGCGAGCCGATCTGGGCCGGACGCAGTGCGATCGAGTACCCGGCGTGCGCGCAGCACGAGGCGCTCATCAACGCCGCGTTCGAGGGCCGGGCGGTGACGATCCTGTGCCCCTACGACGAGGTGCGGCTGGACCCGCAGGTGATCGCCGATGCGAAGGTCACCCACCCGACCCTCATCAGCGGGGACGGACGTGAGTCGGTCAGCGACGCCTACGACTGGCAGGCGGTCGTCGACCGGTACAACCAGGTGCTTGCGCCTGCACCGGACGCCGCGGCCTTCTCCTACGGTGGTGAGGACCTTCCGGCGGTCCGCCGGTTCGCGCTCGCTCAGGCGATGCGGCTGGGTATGGCCGGGGAGCGGCTGATGGATGTGGAGCTGGCGGTCGCGGAGCTGACGACCAACAGCGTGGTCCATGGCGGAGGCCGCGGGACACTCGCCATCTGGGCCGAGCAGGGGCAGCTGGTGTGTGAGGTCCGCGATGCGGGCCGACTGGCCGATCCGCTGGCCGGCCGCCGCCCGCCGGCGCGCGACCAGTTGGGCGGCCGGGGCCTGATGCTGGTCCACTACGTTGCCGACCTGGTGCGCGTGCACACCGGCGACGACGGCACGACCGTGCGCTTCTACCTCAGTTTGTGACAGTGCGCGGGCGGCCAGCTGTCCGGGTGGCCGCCCGCCCCACTCGTGCCTGGGCGTCTTCCGTTGGGTAGTCGAGCGGACGATCGCCTGGCTGCACGGCTTCCACCGCCTGCGCATCCGCTGGGAACGACGCGATGACATTCACGAGGCATCCCTCGGCCTCGCCGTCTGCCTGATCACCCACCGCCACGTCCAACGCCTTTGTCAGGACCTCTTAGGGAGCGACGACCTGGCATTCCTCGACGTTGTCCCCGAGTAGGACGTCGACTCGGCATTCCACGAGTGGAGTGCCGGCATCGTGGTGGCGCCGACCTTCCTGCTGGGAGCACTGCCACGCGTCATCGCCATCTGCAACCAAAAGGGTGGCGCGGGGAAGACCACGACCGCGCTCGAACTCGCGATAGCCCTCGTTGCCCGCGGCCTTCACTTGCGGGTCGTCGACGCGGCCCCGACCTTCTGAAGCGCCGAAACATCGAACTCGACCTCGCGCGGCGTCACCTGGGACGCCGTCCGGTCTCGCGGCCTCTGCCCAAGACCGACACAGAGGCCGCCTCGATCCGTGACGAGGTGCGTCAACGGCACGGATGCAGCCGACGGTTCCAGCGTGAGCCGGGCCAGTACCACCGCGAATCCCACCATCGCCGCGAAAGCCGGCAGCATGGCCGTGCTGACGCGGGTCTTTTGTGGCATGCGGCGTGACGCGACGGGCAGCGGTTGTCGGTGGCACTGGCTACGGTGCCTGGCGTACGGGGCGTCGCTTTGCCTGTGGGGGTGCCTGGGGCGAGGGAATGGAGTGGCCGACCGATCGGGACGAGAGCTGGGCAG
>NZ_JBHXHX010000019.1:0-113583 GCF_042723915.1 Streptomyces sp. NPDC058335
GGTTACATTCCGAACCCGGAAGCTAAGCCTTACAGCGCCGATGGTACTGCAGGGGGGACCCTGTGGGAGAGTAGGACGCCGCCGAACAATCTTTGGAAGGACCCCTGGTCCCCAGCGTTCACGCTGGGGACCAGGGGTCCTTTTGTTTTTCCAGGAAGCGCCGGGTACCCGGCTGCGCGAGAATGACTTGCGGTACCGAAGACAGGAGTCACCCATGTCCACCAACTCTCCCGACGATCGACCGGAGCGCGACCAGCGGCGACGGGACAGTGGGGACCGCGGAGACCGTGGCGAGCGCGGAGGCTTCCGCAGCGACCGCGGTGACCGTGGCGGCTTCCGTCGCGACAACGATCGCCCCGCTGCCGGCCGACGCGACGACAACCGTGGGGGCGGCACTGGAAGTGCCGGCGTCGGCGGTGGCGGTTACGCACGGCGTGACGACCGCCGGGACGACCGCCGCGGCGACGACCGTGGTGATCGTGGTGGCTTCCGTCGCGACGACAGGCGTGACGACCGTCCCGCTGCAGGACGTCGTGATGACAACCGTGGCGGTCAGGGTGATCGTGACCGTGGTGGTTACGGCCGTCGTGACGATCGTCGTGAGGGTGATCGGGGTTCTCGTCCGGCGTTCCAGCGTGACGACCGCGGGCCGCGTCGTGACGACCGTGGCGAGCGCCCGCCCTTCCGTCGTGACGACCGTGGCGAGCGTCCCCCCTTCCGTCGTGACGACCGTGGCGAGCGTCCCGCGTTCCGTCGCGACGACCGTCGTGACGAGCGTCCGGCGGACCGCCGCAGCGACGACCGACGCGACGACCGCGGTGGTTTCGTCCGGCGTGACGACCGTGACCGCGGGCCGCGTCGGGACGACCGTGGCGAGCGCCCGCCCTTCCGTCGTGACGACCGTGGCGAGCGCCCGCCCTTCCGTCGTGACGACCGTGGTGACCGTCCCGCCTTCCGTCGCGACGACCGTCGTGACGAGCGTCCGGCGGACCGCCGCAGCGACGACCGACGCGACGACCGCGGTGGATTCGTCCGGCGTGACGACCGTGACCGCGGGCCGCGTCGTGACGACCGTGGCGAGCGCCCGCCCTTCCGCCGTGACGACCGTGGCGAGCGTCCCCCCTTCCGTCGTGACGACCGTGGTGAGCGGCCGCCCTTCCGTCGTGACGACCGTCGTGACGAGCGTCCGGCGGACCGCCGCAGCGACGACCGCGGGGACCGTGGTGGTTTCCGGCAGCGTGACGACAGTCGTGGTGGCGAGCGTGGCGGGGACCGCGGCGGCGATCGCGGTGGGTTCCGCGGACGGGACGACCGCGGTGGTCGGCCCGGTGGCTTCCAGGGGCGTGACGACCGTGGCGGGCGACCCGGTGGCTTCCGCGGCCGTGACGACCGCGGTGGGCGTGACGACCGTCGGGACGACCGGCGTGGCGGTGGCACCGGCGGTGGCCGGTTCCGTGACGACCGGGACCGGGACCGGGAGCCGATCAAGCGGCTGCCGATCCCCGAGGACGTCACCGGCGACGAGATCGACAAGGACGTACGGCAGGAGCTGCAGAGCCTGCCCAAGGGGCTGGCGGAGGACGTCGCCAAGAACCTGGTGATGGTCGCGCGGCTCATCGACGAGGAGCCCGAGAACGCCTACGCGTACTCCAAGGTGGCGCTGCGGCTGGCGTCACGCGTCGCCGCCGTACGGGAGGCGGCCGGGTTCGCGGCGTACGCCACCCAGAAGTACAGCGAGGCGCTGGCCGAGTTCCGTGCCGCCCGGCGGATGAGCGGGTCCGTGGAACTGTGGCCCGTGATGGCCGACTGCGAGCGCGGGCTCGGGCGGCCGGAGAAGGCGCTGGAGATGGCCGGCGCGCCCGAGGTGCACAAGCTCGACAAGGCCGGGCAGGTGGAGATGCGGCTTGTCGCGGCCGGTGCCCGGCGTGACATGGATCAGCTGGACGCGGCCATCGTGACGCTCCAGAGCCCGGAGCTGGCGTCGAACTCGGTGCAGCCGTGGACCGCGCGGTTGCGGTACGCGTACGCCGACGCGCTGCTCGCCGCCGGCCGTAAGGGCGAGGCGCGGGAGTGGTTCGCGAAGGCCGTCGAGGCCGACCGGGACAGCAGCACCGACGCCTCGGACCGGCTGGCCGAGCTGGACGGCGTGGAGTTCGTGGACGCGCTGACCGAGGACGGCGACGAGGATGTCGTCGTCGCAGGTGAGCAGCCGGTCGAGGGCAAGGCCGACGACCAGGACTGACATGCGTACGTGAGAAAGAGGGGCTCGGCCCCGGTGTCATACCGGGGCCGAGCCCCTTTTTCGTTCTCCCGGTCGGGTTTCCGGGTCAGAGGTCCAGTGCGCGCAGGACCAGGCCCGAGGCCGGTTTCGGGCCGAACGACGTCGACTTGCGGGGCATGGTGACGCCTTGGCGGGCGAGGTCGCGGACGACCTCCTCGCGGACCGGGTGCAGCAGCACGGCCGTAGCGGCGTCGCGTTCGGCCTTCTCGACCGTGGCGGCCGTGTCGTGGATGTAGGCGATGCGGCTCGGGTCGTCCTCGGGGACGTGCCACACCTGGTCCAGGAGCGTGGTGTGCAGGACGGTCGCGTCCAGGGTGCGCCAGGCCTGCGGGCGGTCGGCGGGGACCGTACGGGCGAGGAGGGCCGGGTCCGGGCGGTCCAGGAGGTGGAAGGCGCCGTCGCCGGCCAGCAGGAAGGCGTTGCCCTCGGCGGTCGCGTCCGCGAGGGCGTCGAGGGCCCGGGGCAGGGGCACGTCGAGACGCTGGACGCGGAACAGGCCCTGGACCGCGGCCAGAGCCCCGCTGACGGGGAGGCCGTGCAGGAGGCGGTGGATGGCGCGGACGCGCAGGGGATAGCGGGCGGTGTCGACCAGGAGGACCAGGCCGTCGTCCCAGGGACTGGGGGAGCCGTGCTCCGCGCGCAGACGCAGATACGTCGCCCAGCGGTGGTGGCCGTCGGCGATCAGGGCCTGATGGCGGGCGAGGTCGGCCTGGACGCGGGCCACCTCGGCGGGGTCGGTGATCGGCCAGAGGCGGTGGCTGAAGCCGTCCTCCGTGGTCGTCGACAGGAGTGGGTCCTGTTCGGCGACGTACTCGATGACCTCCGCCGCCGTGCCGTTGCCGCGGTAGGTCAGGAGCAGGGGTTCGAGGTTGGCCCGGGTGGCGCGCATCAGGGCCGCGCGGTCGGCGACGATGTGCGGCATCACGTCCTCGTGGGGGAGGACCACGCCGGCCGAGGGCTCGGAGACCCGCAGGGTGCCGATGAGGCCCCGCTGGAGCATGCCGTCGGCGTGCCGCTGCTCGTAGACGTACAGGGCCGGTACGGGATCGGTGGTGAGGACGCCCTCGGCGAGCCAGCGGCGCAGGGTGTCCGCGGCCTGGTCGTTGCGGGCGCTGGGCGTGGTCGCCTGAGGGAGGATCAGCCGGACGATGTTGTACGGGTCCGCGTCCTGGAGGTGGTGCAGGCCGTCGGGGCGGACCACGACGTCGTACGGCGGGGAGGTGACGGCGGCGAGACTTCCGACCCGGTCGGGGTCGTAGCGCAGGCCTCGGAACGGGGTGAGTTCCAGGCCTCGGGGCGCCGTCGCTTCCGAGTGACCTGCTGAGTTCATCCCGGCATCGTACGTGTGTCAGTGGCATGCGGGATGATCGGGGAAAGCGATCGAACGAGGAGCGATGTGGAATGAGCCGGAGCGTCAGGACGAGGCCCGAGGGCAGTGGCCAGGCCCTGAGCGAGGCGTACGACACGGCGCTGCTCGACCTGGACGGAGTGGTGTACGCGGGCGGGAACGCGATCGTGCACGCCGTCGAGTCGCTGGCGACCGCGCGCGGGGGCGGAATGCGGCTGGCGTACGTCACCAACAACGCGCTGCGCACGCCCGACGCCGTGGCGGAGCACCTCACCGAGCTGGGCATACCGACCGGGGCGGACGACGTCATCACCTCGGCACAGGCGGTGGCCCGGCTGATCAGTGAGCAGGTTCCGGCGGGCGCGCGGGTCCTGGTGATCGGTGGGGAGGGGCTGCGGGTCGCGCTGCGCGAGCGCGGGCTCGAGCCCGTCGAGTCGGCGGACGACGAGCCGGCGGCCGTGGTGCAGGGGTACGGCGGGCCCGACCTGCCGTGGGGGCGGTTCGCCGAGGCGTCGTACGCCGTCGCGCGCGGGGTGCCGTGGTTCGCGTCCAACACCGACCTGACGATTCCGAGCGGGCGGGGGATCGCGCCCGGGAACGGCGCCGCCGTGCAGGTCGTGCGGATCGCGACCGGTGCCGAGCCGCAGGTCGCGGGCAAGCCGTTGCCGCCCATGCACCGGGAGACGATCCTGCGGACGGGCGCCGAGCGGCCGTTGGTGGTCGGGGACCGGCTGGACACCGACATCGAGGGCGCGTTCAACGGCGGGGTGGACTCGCTGCTCGTGCTGACCGGGGTGACCGACGGCGCGCTGCTCCTCGCGGCCCCGCCGCAGCACCGGCCGACGTACGTGGACGCGGATCTGCGCGGCCTGCTGACCGGGCAGCCGGAGGTGGCGGAGGAGGGGAGCGGCTTCCGGTGCGGGGGTTGGACGGCGTCGGCGGACGCGATGCGCGGCAGGCTGGAACTCGATGGTGACGGCGCCGTCCTGGACGGGCTGCGGGCGCTGTGCGCGGCGGCCTGGACCGCGGCGGGCGAGGGTCCGTGCGGGCTGGACGGGGGGAAGGCGCTGGCTCGGCTGGGGCTGTGAGTCCGGCGGCGTGGTCCGCCGCCGTGACCGGTGTGGTGCGCGGGTCGCCCGCTGGCCGTGACGGCCCTGGCGTAGCCGTGACCAGGGATCGAGACGAGATCGCAGGGTAGGCTAACCTAACTGCGTGTTGGTCGACAGTGTTCCCGAACAGCGCGCGGAGACCGCCCCCGCGCCCCCAACCCGCCGGGCGATACGCTCCCTTGGGTTGCTCGCTTCCCTCGCGATCCTGCTGCTGGTGGCGGTGGCGAGCATCGCCATCGGCGCCAAGGAGCTGTCTCTCGACCAGGTGTGGCACGGGCTGTTCCAGGACACCGGGACGTACGGCGATGTCGTCGTGGGGGAGCGGGTGTCACGGACCGTGCTCGGACTGCTGGTCGGCGCCGCGCTGGGACTGTCCGGAACCGTGCTCCAGGCCCTGACCCGCAATCCGCTCGCCGACCCCGGGCTGCTCGGCATCAACGCGGGCGCCTCGGCCGCGGTGGTCACGGCCATCACCTACTTCGGCGTGACCAGCCTCAGCGGTTACGTGTGGTTCGCGTTCTTCGGCGCCGCGGCCGTCGGTGCGCTGGTCTGGTTCCTCGGCGGCAGCCGGGGGGCCACGCCGGTGCGGCTCGCGCTCGCCGGGACCGCGCTCAGCGCGGCGCTCTTCGGATACGTCCAGGCCGTGATGATCATGGACAAGGCGGCGCTCGCCCGGATGCGCTTCTGGACGGTCGGATCGCTGGCCTCGGCGACCGAGGACATGATCTGGCAGGTGCTGCCCTTCCTCGCGGTCGGCACCCTGCTCGCGTTCGCCCTCGCCCGGCCGCTGAACGCGATGGCCATGGGCGACGACACCGCCAAGGCCCTCGGCGCGCACCTCAACCGCACCCGGGCGCTGTCCATGCTCGCCGCCACCGTGCTGTGCGGTGCCGCGACCGCCGCCTGCGGGCCGATCGTGTTCGTCGGGCTGATGGTCCCGCACGTCGTCCGCTCCTTCACCGGGCCCGACCTGCGCTGGATCATGCCGTACGCCGCGATCCTGTCGCCCGTGCTGCTGCTGGGCTCCGACGTGCTCGGCCGGGTCGTCGCCCGCCCCTCCGAGGTCCAGGTCGGGATCATCACCGCGATCATCGGCGGCCCGGTCTTCATCTTTCTCGTACGACGGCGGAGGACGGCCCAGCTGTGAAGACCGCATCCAAGACGGCGCCGGAGCCCACGCGGACCGCGCCTGCCGCCACCCGAACCACGGGAACCCGCCGTGCCCTGCGCACCCCCGGCGGACTGTCCCTGCGGGTGGACCCGCGTGCCCTGATCGTCGTGGTCGTGCTGGCGCTGGCCGCGTGCGCCGCGAGCGTCGTGCTGATCGGCACCGGCGACTTCCCGATCTCCACCGGCGACGTACTGAAGACGCTCGTGGGCAACGGCACCGAGGGTCAGGAGTTCATCGTCAACGACCTGCGGCTGCCGCGGGTGATCGTGGGCCTGCTGGTCGGTGCCGCGCTGGGGCTCGGCGGCGCGGTGTTCCAGGCCGTCTCCCGCAATCCGCTGGGCAGCCCGGACGTACTGGGGCTCGGTCAGGGGGCGACGGCCGGCGCGCTCGTGGTGATCGTGCTGATGTCCGGCTCCGCCAACCAGGTCGCGGTCGGAGCGCTCATCGGCGGACTGGTCACCGGCGCCGCCATCTACCTGCTCGCCTGGAAGCGGGGCGTGCACGGCTACCGTCTGGTCCTCGTCGGCATCGGGGTGTCCGCGATCGCGACCGCGGTCAACGGCTATCTGATCACCAAGGCCGACCTCGTCGACGCCGCCCGCGCGGTCGTGTGGATGACCGGCTCGCTCGACGGCCGGGACTGGAAGCAGGTCTGGCCGCTGCTCGTCCTGTGCTGTGTGCTCGTCCCGCTCGTCCTCGCCAACGCGCGCGGGCTGCGCATGATGGAGATGGGCGACGACGTCTCCAACGCCCTCGGGGTGCGCGTGGAGCGCGTACGGCTGCTGCTCATGGTGTGCGCCGTGCTGCTCACCGCCTCCGCCACCGCCGCCGCGGGACCCGTGGCCTTCGTGGCGCTCACCGCGCCGCAGCTCGCCCGGCGCCTGACCCGCTCACCCGGACCGAACCTCGTGCCCGCCCTGTTCATGGGCGCCGCCCTCCTGGTCACCGCCGACTGGGCCGCCCAGCGGCTGTTCGGTGACGGACAGCTGCCCGTGGGCGTGGTCACCGGCGTGCTCGGCGGTGTCTACCTGCTGTGGCTGCTGGTCACCGAGCGTAAGGCGGGCCGGATATGAGCAGCACCGCCACCCGTGTCAGCCGCGGGCCGAACAACCAAAGGAGCACCGTGAACCGCCTGTCCGCCGAGAACGTCACCCTCGCCTACGACCAGCGGGTCATCGCCGAAAAGCTGTCGGTGGAGATTCCCGACAACTCGTTCACCGTGATCGTCGGCCCCAACGCCTGCGGCAAGTCGACGCTCCTGCGGGCGCTGTCGCGGATGCTGAAGCCGAGCGAGGGCCGGGTGCTGCTCGACGGGCAGGTCATCCAGTCGATGCCCGCGAAGAAGGTCGCCCGGACGCTGGGCCTGCTCCCGCAGTCCTCGATCCCGCCCGACGGCATCACCGTCGCCGACCTGGTGGGCCGCGGCCGTTACCCGCACCAGGGCATCCTGCGCCAGTGGTCGACCGACGACGAGCGGGTCGTCCAGGAGTCGATGGCCCAGACCGGCGTCGCCGAACTCGCCGACCGGTACGTCGACGAGCTGTCCGGCGGTCAGCGCCAGCGCGTGTGGATCGCCATGGCCCTCGCCCAGCAGACCCCGCTGCTGCTGCTCGACGAGCCGACCACCTACCTCGACATCCAGCACCAGATCGACGTCCTCGACCTCTGCGCCGAGCTGCACGAGGAACAGGGCCGCACCCTGGTCGCCGTCCTGCACGACCTCAACCACGCCGCCCGGTACGCCACCCACCTCATCGCGCTCAAGGAGGGCACGGTCATCGCCCAGGGCGCACCCGAGGACGTCGTCACGGCCGGTCTGGTCGAGGAGGTCTTCGGGCTGCGTTGCCAGGTCATCGACGACCCGGAGACGGGCACACCGCTGGTGGTGCCGGCCGCGCGGAAGGCACGCGCGCGCGTGCCGGTCACGGAAGCCTCCTGACGGTCACGGAAGTCCGACCGCCGACCAGGCCTCCTGACGGCCGCGGGAACCGCCTGACGGTCAGAGGAGTTTTCTGAGCTGGAGCAGGTCCCTGAGACCTGCCTCCAGCCGCACCCGCCCCGAACCCCACGCCTTCGCGAAGTTCAGCTCACCGTCGACCAGCGCGACCAGGTCGTCGCCGGTCATCCGCAGCCTGATGCCGGCCCGCTCGCGAGGAGGACCCTGCAAGGTGTCCCGCACCACGATCCGGCCGCCCGTCATCCGGCCGACGAACGTGACGTCCAGGTCGGTGATCCAGCAGCTCACCGAGCGGTCCAGGGTGGCGGCGGCCCGCACGTCCCCCTCGGCGCTGCCCATGTTCTCCGAGAGCTTCTCGAGTGCGGCGCGGCACTCCTCGATCGTGGCCATCGCGCTCGACGGTACCGCAGCGGTTCGGGGTAGCGTCGGGGCATGAGCGACAGAGTTCCGGAGACGGAGGCCGCGCCCCAGGAGCAGGAGTACGACCCGTCCGCTCCCGCCCCCCTCCAGGTGCCCCGCATCCCCACCGGCGACGCCGAGGTGGACGCCCACCTGGACCGGCTGGCCGACGCCGACCACCTCGCCACGGACGGACACCTCGAGGTGTACGAGGATGTACACCGGGGGCTGCGCGACGCGCTCACCGCGCTCGACGCCCGCCCGGGACCTCCGGTGCCCCCATCGTCGTACGGCAGTAGGAGCTGAACCGAACGTGGCAGGAGTCGCACGTCGTCGTCTGGACGCGGAGCTGGTGCGTCGGAAGCTCGCGCGCTCGCGGGAGCACGCCGGTCAGCTGATCGCCGCGGGGCGGGTCTCGGTCGGGAAGACCGTCGCCACCAAGTCCGCCACACAGGTGGAGACGGCGGCGGCGATCGTCGTCTCCGTCGACGACAGCGATCCCGACTACGTGTCGCGGGGCGGGCACAAACTCGCCGGTGCCCTGGAGGCGTTCGTGCCGCAGGGGCTCCTCGTCGAGGGGCGGCGGGCGCTGGACGCCGGCGCGTCCACCGGGGGTTTCACCGATGTGCTGCTGCGGGCGGGGGCCGCGCACGTGGTCGCGGTCGACGTCGGCTACGGGCAACTCGCCTGGTCTCTCCAGAGCGATGAACGCGTCACCGTCAAGGACCGTACGAACGTACGCGAGTTGACGCTCGAAGCGATCGATGGGGAGCCAGTGGATCTTGTCGTGGGGGACTTGTCCTTCATCCCGCTCGGGCTGGTGCTGCCGGCCCTGGCACGGTGCACCAAGCCGGACGCGGACCTGGTGATGATGGTGAAGCCACAGTTCGAGGTGGGCAAGGAACGGCTGGGCAGCGGGGGCGTCGTGCGCAGCCCGCAGTTGCGGGCCGAGGCGGTGCGGGGCGTGGCCCGGAAGGCGTGGGACCTGGGACTCGGCGTGCAGGGTGTCACCGCCAGTCCGCTGCCCGGACCCTCGGGCAACGTCGAGTACTTCCTGTGGCTCCGGGCCGGGGCGCCTGCCCTGGACCCGGCCGATGTTGACCGTGCAGTGGCGGAGGGGCCGCGTTGACACAGAACCGAGCTCGTACTGTTTTCCTCCTGGCCCACACCGGGCGGCCCGCCGCGATCCGCAGTGCGGAGCTGGTGGTGAAGGGGCTGCTGCGCGAGGGCATCGGGGTGCGCGTCCTGGAGTACGAGGCCGCCGACCTGCCCCTCCCGGACGAGGTGGAGCTGGTCTGCGAGGCCACCCCGCAGTGCCTGGAGGGCTGCGAGCTGCTCATCGTCCTCGGCGGTGACGGGACCCTGCTGCGCGGCGCGGAGTTCGCGCGGGCGTCCGGGGTGCCGATGCTCGGCGTGAACCTCGGCAGCGTCGGCTTCCTGGCGGAGGCCGAGCGGGACGACCTCGACAAGGTCGTCGACCGGGTGGTGACGAAGTCGTACGAGGTCGAGGAGCGGATGACCGTCGACGTCGTCGTGCACCGCAACGGGGACATCGTGCACACGGACTGGGCGCTGAACGAGGCGGCCGTGCAGAAGGCCGGCGCGGAGAAGCTGCTCGAGGTGGTGCTGGAGATCGACGGGCGGCCGGTCACCGGCTTCGGCTGCGACGGGATCGTGCTGTCGACGCCGACCGGATCCACCGCCTACGCCTTCTCCGCGGGCGGGCCCGTGGTGTGGCCCGAGGTCGAGGCGTTGCTGATGGTGCCGATCAGCGCGCACGCCCTGTTCGCCAAGCCGCTGGTGACCTCGCCGAACTCGGTGCTCGCGGTGGAACTGCTGCCGCACATTCCGCCGGGGGTCCTGTGGTGCGACGGCCGGCGGACCTTCGATCTGCCGCCGGGGGCCCGGGTCGAGGTGCGGCGGGGTGCCGTGCCCGTGCGGCTGGCCCGTCTGCACCACGCGTCCTTCACCGACCGGCTGGTGGCCAAGTTCGCGCTGCCCGTTTCGGGGTGGCGCGGAGCCCGGCACTGACCGTACGTACGGTGTCGGGGGAGGGAGGTCCGCTCGTCCGGTTGACGGGGTGCCTCGCACTTCCTCCCCCCGACCTCGTAAGGTCGTGTCCGTGTTGGAGGAGATGCGGATACGGTCGCTCGGAGTCATCGACGACGCTGTCGTCGAGCTGTCGCCAGGCTTCACCGCGGTCACGGGTGAGACGGGCGCGGGCAAGACCATGGTGGTCACCAGCCTCGGGCTGTTGCTGGGCGGGCGCGCCGACGCCGCGCTCGTGCGGCTCGGCGCCGACAAAGCGGTCGTGGAGGGGCGGATCACCGTGCCCGCGGGCACCTCGGTGGCCGTCCGGGCAGAGGAGGCCGGGGCCGAACTCGACGACGGGGCGCTGCTGATCAGCCGTACCGTTTCCGCCGAGGGGCGGTCGCGGGCGCATGTCGGCGGGCGGAGTGTGCCCGTCGGGGTGCTCGCCGAACTCGCGGACGAGCTGGTGGCCGTGCACGGACAGACCGACCAGCAGGGGCTGCTGAAGCTGTCCCGGCAGCGGCAGGCGCTCGACCGGTACGCGGGCGAGGCGGTCGCCGCGCCGCTCGCCAAGTACACCGAGGCCTACCGGCGGCTGCGGGCCGTCGCCGGCCAGCTCGACGAGATCACCACGCGCGCGCGTGAACGGGCCCAGGAGGCCGACATGCTGCGCTACGGCCTCGACGAGATCGCCGGTGTCGAACCGCGCGCGGGCGAGGACACGGAGCTGGCGGAGGAGGCGGAGCGGCTCGGGCACGCGGAGGCCCTGTCCTCGGCCGCCACGGCCGCCCACGGGGCTCTGGCGGGCAATCCCGAGGACCCCGAGGGCATCGACGCCGCCACGCTCGTCGCGGGCGCCCAGCGGGCCCTGGAGGCCGTGCGGTCGCACGATCCGGCGCTGGCCGCGCTGGCCGACCGGATCGGCGAGATCGGGATCCTGCTGGGCGATGTCGCGGGGGAGCTGGCGGGGTACGCCGACGATCTCGACGCCGATCCGCTGCGGCTGGCGGCCGTCGAGGAGCGCAGGGCCGCACTGACCGCGCTGACCCGGAAGTACGGCAAGGACGTCGACGAGGTCCTCGACTGGGCCGAACGCGGCGCCGCGCGGCTCGGCGAACTCGACGGCGACGACGAGCGCATCGACGAGCTGACCGCCGAGCGCGACGCCCTGCGGGCCGAGCTGAGCGGGCTGGCGCAGGCGCTGACCGACGCGCGGACGGAGGCCGCCGAGCGGTTCGCCGCCGCCGTGACCGCCGAGCTGGCCTCGCTGGCGATGCCGCACGCGCGCGTGTCGTTCGACATCCGGCAGACCGAGGACCCGGTGGGCGTGGCGGTCGGCGGCCGTACCGTCGCCTACGGGCCGTCCGGCGCCGACGAGGTCGAGCTGCTGCTCGCGCCGCATCCGGGGGCGCCGCCGCGGCCCATCGCCAAGGGCGCGTCCGGCGGTGAGCTGTCGCGCGTGATGCTGGCCGTCGAGGTCGTGTTCGCGGGGACGGACCCGGTGCCGACGTACCTCTTCGACGAGGTCGACGCGGGCGTGGGCGGCAAGGCCGCGGTGGAGATCGGGCGGCGCCTGGCGCGGCTCGCGAAGACCGCGCAGGTCGTCGTCGTCACCCACCTGCCGCAGGTCGCCGCCTTCGCCGACCGGCAGTTGCTGGTCGAGAAGACCAACGACGGGTCCGTGACCCGGTCCGGCGTGAAGGTCCTGGAGGGCGAGGACCGGATCCGGGAGCTGTCCCGGATGCTCGCGGGCCAGGAGGACTCCGAGACGGCACGGGCCCACGCGGAGGAACTGCTGGAGACGGCACGCGCGGACGCGTGACGGGTCCGGGCGGAGAGGGCGGGACGGCGACCCACGGGTGGTCGGTCCCGCCCTTCGACGTCCCCGGCGTCCGGCCCTCTCGGGTTCGGCATCTCCGGAGTGGGCCGATGATCACACGGAGGAGCGGCAGGAGCGCCGCGTTCGTGGTCGCGGCCGGTTTCACGCGCGCGGGAGCGGCGGCCCTGCGCGCGGCGGCGCCCGGCGGGCGGGCGCGCTGGCAGCGGACGAACTTCGCCGGGCGGACCGTGGAGTTGTACGTCGGCCCGGCCGCCGTCCTCGCGGCCGCGCTCGGGGCGGCACGGGTGCGTCCGGCCGTGGCCGGGGCCGTCCTCGCCGCCGGGGCCTGTGGGGCGTACGACGACCTCGTGGGCGCCGGTGATCCGCGGCGCGGCTTCCGCGCGCACCTGGGGGCGCTGCGGCAGGGCGAGGTCACCAGCGGGACCGTCAAGCTGGGCGGGATCTGCGCGGCGGGGCTGCTGGCCGGGGCCCTGCTGAAGGAGCGGCCCCTGGACAAGGTGCTCGCGGGTGTCGTGATCGCCGGGGCGGCGCACTTCGCCAACCTCGTGGACGTACGGCCCGGACGAGCCGCCGGTGCCGTGCTCGCGCTGGGCGCGCCGGGGCTGCTGCGGGCGGGGCCCGCCGGTGAGCTGGCCGCCGTGGCGACGGGGGTCGCGGCGGCGGTGCTGTCCGACGACCTGGGGGAGCGCGCGATGCTCGGTGACACCGGGGCGCACGCGCTGGGCGCGCTGCTGGGGGCGGCGGTCGTGGTGGGCAACGGGCGTCCGGGCCTTGTGGCGCACGCGGCCGCGGTGGTGGGCGCGGCGGTGTGCGGGGAGCGGGTGAGCGAGGTGGCGCGGGTCGCCTGGCGGTAGGGGGCGCGGGGGCGCGCGCCGGTGTGAGTGGGGCGACGCGGTCGGCCGTGACCCACGCGTCAGATCCCTCCGGACACGCCGGGAGGCCCGGCCTCGTGTGTCGGCGGGCCGCGACCTGCGCGCCGGCCCGGCTCCCGCCGCGCACCCGGGAGGGTCCTCGCCGCCCCCGGCAGGCCGTCGCCGAGTCCCGCCGACCGGCTCCCCCGTCGAACGGAACCCCGCCCTCCTTCACTCGTGTGGGTGATAAGCGGGGGTGTGTTGCCGGGGCCGAGGGTGCTCGGCGGCACGGAACACCCGTACGTCCTGGCATCCTTGGGCGGAGGACATGGAGGAGCGCGAGCGGTCCACCCCTCCGCCCGAGTCCCTTCTGTACGTTCCTTCGTGACCGACCGACGCCGAACCAGGAGCCCCGGCCACGTGAGCAGCCACTCACCGCACGGCCAGTCGCCGCTGCGCACCGTGCAGGTGCTGGGCGGCGGCAACGCCGCCAGCAGCGCCCATGTGCGCTCCCTGGCCGCGGGGCTCGTCGCGCGGGGCGTGCGGGTGACGGTGTGCGCCCCCGCCGAGTCCGATCACGCCTACGACTTCACGGGCGCCGGAGCCGACCACGTGCCCGTGCCGCGCAGCAGCGATCCCACGTCCGTGGCGGCGCTGCGGGCGGCCTGCACGGACGCCGACCTGGTCCACGCGCACGGACTGCACGCCTCGTTCCGGGCCGTGCTCGCGCTCGGCGGGCGGCGCACCCCGCTCGTCGTCACCTGGCACAACCGGGCCCACGCCGAGGGCGCCCGCGCCCATCTGCTGCGCCTGCTGGAGCGGCGGGTCGCCAAGGCGGCCGCCGTGGTGCTCGGCACCACCTCCGACCTCGTGGACCGGGCGCGCCGCACCGGCGCCCGGGACGCCCGGCTCGCCGCGGTGGGTCTCCCCGGACCCCGTAGGGCCGAGGAGGACCCCGAGCGGCCGCGTGCGAAGGTGCGGGCCGAACTCGGCGCGATCGGCCGCCCGTTGCTGATGGCGGTCGGCTCCCTCGACCGCGCCCGCGGGTACGACGTCCTCCTCGACGCCGCCCGGGTGTGGGGCCGGCTGGACCCCGTGCCGCTGGTCGTGGTCGCCGGGGAGGGGCCGCTGCGGGCGGAACTCCAGCGCCGTATCGAGGACGAGGCACTGCCCGTCCGGCTCCTCGGGCGGCGGGACGACGTGAGCGAACTGCTGACCGCCGCCGATCTCGCCCTGCTGCCCGGTGCCGGGGAGTCGCGCTCGGTGCTCGCTCAGGAGGCCCTCCACGCGCGCGTGCCGCTCGTCGCGGCGCTGACCGGCGGCGTGCGCGAACTCGTCGGCGACGCGGCCGAGTTCGTGCCGCACGGCGACGCGGACGCCTTCGCCGACGCCGTCGTACGCCTCCTCGCCGCACCCGGACGCTGCGAGCTGCTCCGGGAGTCGGGCATCCGGCAGGCGGCCACCTGGCCGAGCGAGGACGAGACCGTGGCCCAGGTCCTCAGCGTGTACGACGAGTTGACGCAGCCGCTGCCGATGATCTGACGCAGGCCTCCGACCCGGCTCCGCGGCAACCGCCCGGCGGCGGAACCTCAGGGCACGAGACGTCGGGCCCGCAGCGCCAGGCTCAACGCCAGGACCGTCTGCGGGTCGTCGAGGTCGGTGCCCAGCAACTCGCCGATGCGGGCGAGACGGTTGTACAGCGTCTGCCGGTTGAGGTGCAGCTCGCGGGCCGTCTCCGCCTTGCGCCCCGCGTGCGCCAGATAGGTCTCCAGGGTGGGCAGCAGGGGCGGCCGGGAGCGGTGGTCGTGGTCGCGGACCGGACCGATCGCGCGGTCCACGAAGGCCGCCAGGTCGGGATGGTCGCGCAGCCGCCACAGCAGCAGGTCGATGTCGAGGCGGCGGGCGTCGTACCAGGGCCGGTCCGACAGTCCCTGCGCCGCCGTCGCCGTCTCCGCCGCATGGCGGAGGCCCGCAGAGGCCGCCGCCCAGCCGCCCGCGACGCCGACCACCACGACCGGCGGCTGGGCACCCGGACGCTGGATCCCGGCCCGTTCCACCCCGGCCCGCAGCGCCGCCGCGACCCGGTCGGCGACCGCCGACCGCTCCGACTCCGAGCGCAGGCCCAGCAGCAGCGGCACCCGGCCCTCCACCGGCCGTACGCCCAGCAGGACCGGGACCCCCACCGACGCCAGCTCCTCCGCGACCGCCCGCGCCAGCACCGCCCAGCCCCCGCCGGGGGAGAGCGCGTCGCCCAGGCGCATGACGACCGGCAGCAGCGGGCTGCCGCCGGGCTTGAAACCGAGGACGCGCGCCTGCGCCGGAGCGTCCTCGGCCGCGATACGGCCCTCGGCGAGGTCGGTGAGGAAGTCGCCCCGCCCGCGCGCCGCGAGTTCCTCCTCCTGCCGTGCCTGCATCAGCACCACGGCGAGGATCCCGGCCGCCCGCTCGGCGGCGATCCGGTGCACCGGCGCGAGCGGCGAGCGCACCGGCAGCAGCGCGAGCCGGGCGCGCACCGCACCCGCCCCCGGTCCGCCGCCCGGCACGTCCACCAGCACCGAACCGGCGGGCGCGTCCTTGTGCGGGCCGCGCAGCCCCTCCCACACCTGGAGCGGGTCGGCCCCCTCGGGTCCGGACCCGGCCGCGTACAGCAGCTGCCCGTCGGTGGTCTCCAGGAACACCGGGTTGTCGCTGAAGTCCGCGAGGATGCCCAGCACCTGGGGGATGCCACCGCCGCCCAGCAGCGCCTGGGTGCAGCGCCGGTGCACCTCCTCCGCCTGCTGGAGGAGCGTGTAGTGGCCGTTGACGATCTCGGTGTGGATCTCCTCGGTGACCGCGACGAACGGCACCTCGCGGTGCAGCTGCACCAGCGGCAGACCGGTCGAGCGGGCCGTCTCCACCAGCGCCGCGGGCAGCCGGGTGAAGCGCGGGCCCAGCTCGATGACCAGGGCCGCGATGCCACGCTCGGCCAGGGTGCGCACGAACGCCCGCTGTTCGGCGGGACGGGTGCCGAGACCGTAGCCGGTGGTCAGCAGCAGTTCGCCCCCCTTGAGCAGGGAGGCGATGTTCGGGACCTCGCCGGCGTGCACCCAGCGCACCGTGCGGCCCAGCCGCTCCGCGCCCGCCAGGATCTCCGGCAGGCCGCTGCGCAGGCCGGGCAGCTCCAGCGCCCGCTGCACGGTGATGCCGGCGCCCCGGCTGTCGAATCGTTGGTCCGCGCGGCTGTCCATGCAGCGGACGCTACCCGCGGACGCGGCCCGGCCACATCTCCCGGCCGACCACGCAGGTGCCTCAGCCGCCGTACGCCCCCGAGGCCGTCAGACGCAGGGCCGTGTCGATGAGGGGGACGTGGCTGAAGGCCTGGGGGAAGTTGCCCACCTGGCGCTTCAGGCGGGGGTCCCATTCCTCGGCGAGGAGGCCCAGGTCGTTGCGCAGGGCCAGGAGCTTCTCGAAGAGCTTGCGGGCCTCGTCCACCCGGCCGATCATCGCCAGGTCGTCCGCCATCCAGAACGAGCAGGCCAGGAAGGCGCCCTCGTCGCCGGGGAGCCCGTCGACGCCCTCGCTGTCGCCCTCGGTCGGGTAGCGCAGGATGAAGCCGTCCGACGTGGACAGCTCGCGCTGGATCGCCTCGATGGTGCCGATCACGCGCTTGTCGTCCGGGGGCAGGAAGCCCATCTGCGGGATGAGGAGCAGGGAAGCGTCCAGCTCCTTCGAGCCGTAGGACTGCGTGAAGGTGTTGCGCTCCTTGTCGTAACCCTTCTCACACACGTCCCGGTGGATGTCGTCACGCAGCTCGCGCCAGCGCTCCAGCGGGCCGTCCGCGTCACCGGACTCGATCAGCTTGATCGTGCGGTCCACGGCGACCCAGGCCATCACCTTGGAGTGCACGAAGTGGCGGCGCGGGCCGCGCACCTCCCAGATGCCCTCGTCCGGCTCGTCCCAGTGCCGCTCCAGGTAGCGGATCAGCTTCAGCTGGAGTAGCGAGGCGTAGTCGTTGCGGGCCAGCCCGGTCATGTGGCCCAGGTGCAGGGCCTCGGTGACCTCGCCGTACACGTCCAGCTGGAGCTGGTGCGCCGCGCCGTTGCCCACCCGGACCGGGGCGGAGCTCTCGTAGCCGGGCAGCCAGTCCAGCTCCGCCTCCCCCAGCTCGCGCTCGCCGGCGATGCCGTACATGATCTGGAGGTTCTCGGGGTCGCCCGCGACCGCGCGCAGCAGCCACTCGCGCCAGGCGCGGGCCTCCTCGCGGTAGCCGGTGCGCAGCAGCGAGGACAGGGTGATGGCCGCGTCGCGCAGCCAGGTGTAGCGGTAGTCCCAGTTGCGGACACCGCCGATGTCCTCGGGCAGGGAGGTGGTGGGGGCCGCCACGATGCCGCCGGTGGGCGCGTACGTCAGCGCCTTCAGGGTGATCAGCGAACGGATCACCGCCTCGCGGTAGGGCCCGTGGTACGTACAGTGCTCGACCCACTCGCGCCAGAAGTCCTCCGTGGCCTGGAGCGACTGCTCCGGCTCCGGCAGCGCGGGCGGCTCCTTGTGCGAGGGCTCCCACGAGATCGTGAACGCGATCCGGTCACCGGGGGCGACCGTGAAGTCGGCGTACGTCGTCAGTGACTTTCCGTAGGTCTCGGCCTCTGTGTCGAACCACACGGAGTCGGGACCGGCGACGGCGACCGTACGGCCCTCGTGCTTGTGCACCCACGGCACGACCCGGCCGTAGGAGAAGCGCATCCGCAGGGTCGAGCGCATGGGGACGCGGCCCGAGACGCCCTCGACGATCCGGATCAGCTGCGGGGCGCCGTCACGCGGGGGCATGAAATCCGTCACCCGGACCGTGCCGCGCGGGGTGTCCCACTCGGACTCCAGGATCAGCGAGTCGCCCCGGTAGCCGCGCCGGGCCGCTCGCGGTGGCTCGGCGTCGGAGGCGTGCGCAGGCCCGAGCCGCCAGAAGCCGTGCTCCTCGGTGCCCAGCAGCCCGGCGAAGATCGCGTGGGAGTCGAAGCGGGGCAGGCAGAGCCAGTCCACCGTCCCGTCGCGGCAGACCAGAGCGGCTGTCTGCATGTCTCCGATGAGTGCGTAGTCTTCGATGCGCCCGGCCACGTGCAACTCCAGTCGAACGGCCACGTAGGCCCCCATGAGGGGGCTGTCGCTTGGTGCGGTCAAGGGGGACGTTGTTGTCATGCGTCGTTGAGCGGTGAAGCAAAGCAGTCGCTCAGCCGTGTTGGCAAAACGCCAATTCTTGCTCAACGAACTGACGAGCTCTCATTGTTCCGGTGGGTACGGGCTGGGGTGTGCCGTCTTGCCGGCCGGGCTCGGCAGCGAGTGTCCGAGCAGGATACGACGCACGTAGATGATCTGCGTGCCGCTCCGGGCAACGCGGGTGGGCCGAACGGGTGAGCAGTGGGTGAGGACCCGGTGAGCGTGTGCCTGCGGGTGCCGGACCGTGTGCGGAGCGTGGTCGGAAGCCATCCCCCCGAGGCGCTGATACCCTGGTAGCCCGTGGACCGGTGGGCACGAAACCCCCGAACCGCAGCGACGGCACCCCCGGAAATCTCCGGCACGAACCGCTGGTGAAAGCCTCCGGGAGCCGCTCCGCACCCCCAGATCGCGACCACGGGAGCCCCCTCTTGGCCATGCCGACCGCTGCTTACCGAAACAGCTCCGCCACGACGACCAAGCACATCTTCGTCACCGGGGGTGTCGCCTCCTCTCTCGGCAAGGGGCTGACCGCCTCCAGCCTCGGCATGCTGCTCAAGGCGCGGGGCCTGCGCGTCGTGATGCAGAAGCTCGACCCGTATCTCAACGTCGACCCCGGCACGATGAACCCCTTCCAGCACGGTGAGGTGTTCGTCACCAACGACGGCGCCGAGACCGACCTGGACATCGGCCACTACGAGCGCTTCCTCGACCGCGACCTCGACGGCTCCGCCAACGTCACCACCGGCCAGATCTACTCGACCGTGATCGCCAAGGAGCGCCGCGGCGAGTACCTGGGCGACACCGTGCAGGTCATCCCGCACATCACCAACGAGATCAAGCACCGCATCCGTCGTATGGCGACGGACGAGGTGGACGTGGTGATCACGGAGGTCGGCGGCACGGTCGGCGACATCGAGTCGCTGCCGTTCCTGGAGACCGTCCGCCAGGTCCGCCACGAGGTCGGCCGGGACAACGTCTTCGTCGTTCACATCTCGCTCCTGCCCTACATCGGTCCCTCGGGCGAGCTGAAGACCAAGCCCACCCAGCACTCCGTGGCCGCTCTGCGCAACATCGGTATCCAGCCCGACGCGATCGTGCTGCGCTGCGACCGCGAGGTCCCCACCGCGATCAAGCGGAAGATCTCGCTGATGTGCGACGTCGACGAGGCCGCCGTCGTCGCCTGCCCCGACGCCCGCTCGATCTACGACATCCCGAAGACCGTGCACGGCGAGGGCCTGGACGCCTATGTCGTCCGCAAGCTGGACCTGCCGTTCCGTGACGTGGACTGGACGACCTGGGACGACCTGCTCGACCGCGTCCACAACCCCGACCACGAGATCACGCTCGCCCTGGTCGGCAAGTACATCGACCTGCCCGACGCCTACCTCTCGGTCACCGAGGCGCTGCGCGCCGGAGGCTTCGCGAACAAGGCCCGCGTGAAGATCAAGTGGGTCACCTCGGACGACTGCAAGACCCCGGCGGGCGCCAAGGCGCAGCTCGCCGACGTCGACGGCGTCTGCATCCCCGGCGGCTTCGGCGACCGCGGTGTGCTCGGCAAGGTCGGTGCGATCCGCTACGCCCGCGAGAACAAGATCCCGCTGCTCGGGCTGTGCCTCGGCCTCCAGTGCATCGTGATCGAGGCGGCGCGCGGCCTGCTCGACATCTCGGACGCGAACTCCACCGAGTTCGACCCGGCCACCGCCCACCCGGTCATCTCCACGATGGCCGAGCAGCTCGACATCGTCGCCGGCGAGGGCGACATGGGCGGCACCATGCGGCTGGGCATGTACCCGGCCAAGCTGGCCGAGGGCTCGATCGTGCGCGAGGTCTACGACGGCAAGGAGTACGTCGAGGAGCGGCACCGTCACCGCTACGAGGTGAACAACGCCTACCGCGCGGAGCTGGAGAAGAAGGCGGGCATCCTGTTCTCCGGCACCTCGCCGGACGGCAAGCTCGTCGAGTACGTGGAGTACCCGCGTGACGTCCACCCGTACCTGGTCGCCACGCAGGCCCACCCGGAGCTGCGCTCGCGGCCGACGCGTCCGCACCCGCTGTTCGCCGGGCTGGTGAAGGCCGCGGTCGAGCGGAAGACTTCGAAGTAACACACCAGTTGTACGGTGGCCGGGGTGCTTCTCCTCAAAGGTGAGCACCCCGGCCTCTTTTTTATCGTTCGATTTGGCCGGTTTTCCTCTGGCCGGATTCCTTTTGTACGTGTGGAAGGACAGGGCATGACGATCAAGGACACCGCGCAGGCGTGGGAGATCCGGGCGACGGAGACCCCCTTCGTGGGCAACAAGACCTCCGTCCGCACGGACGAGGTGGTCATGCCCGACGGCTCCGTCGTGAGCCGTGACTACCAGGTCCACCCCGGGTCCGTGGCCGTCCTCGCCCTCGACGACGAGGGCCGTGTCCTGCTGATCAACCAGTACCGCCACCCCGTGCGGCAGAAGCTGTGGGAGATCCCGGCCGGCCTGCTCGACGTGCCCGGCGAGAACCCGCTGCACGCCGCCCAGCGCGAGCTGTACGAGGAGGCGCACGTCAAGGCCGAGGACTGGCGGGTGCTGACCGACGTCTACACCAGCCCCGGCGGCTGCGACGAGGCCGTACGCATCTTCCTGGCCCGGGGGCTGTCGGAGGCCGACGGGGAGTGCTTCGAGGTCGAGGACGAGGAGGCCGACATGGAGCACGCGCGCGTGCCGGTCGACGAACTCGTCCGGGGGGTACTCGCCGGAGAGCTGCACAACAACTGCCTCGTCGTGGGCGTCCTCGCGCTGGTCGCCGCCCGGAGCGGCGACGGGATCGACGCGCTGCGCCCGGCGCAGGCACCGTGGCCGGCCCGTCCCTTCGAGGCCTGACCGCCTCGGCGCACCTCTCACCGACCCGTGCGGTGTGACGATCGGCTGATCCGATCGGGGGACGTCACCGCCGTGCTCCTCACGGAACGTCGCAGAGCGTGAACTAGGCTCAGGAATCGCCCGATCCGGAGTCCCGGCGGGCTTGCGCGTGCGGTGGGACGGGAGTGTGGCCCGTGACGGATCAGGCAGTGGACACAGGCGGCGTGCAGCTGTCCGGACACGCTGCGACGGAGGGCCACTTCCTGGGCCGTACCCGGGAGTTGAAGGAACTGCGCGCCGACATCGAGCGCGCGGGACTGGACACCCTCTCCGGGAAGAAGGCCCCCCGCGCGCGCGTGCTCCTCATCGCCGGACGGCCCGGTTCCGGCCGTACCGCCCTGGCCGAGGAGTTCGTCCGTCAGGTCGCCGAGCGTTACGGGGACGGCGTGCTCCGCGTCCGGCTCGGCGAACCCGACGGCACACCTGTTCCCGTCGAGCGCGCCGCCCGCGAACTACTTGCCGCACTCGGCCGGCCGGTCCCGCCCGGCGCCGGTGAGGACGACCTTTCGGCCACTCTGCGCGAGGCCCTCGCCGAGCGGCGCGTGCTGCTCCTGCTCGACGACGCGGCCGGTGCCGAACAGGTCGACGCGCTCCTCCCGGACACCCCCGAGTGCCTGGTCGTCGCCGTCTCGGCGGGCCCGCTCACCGGGATCTCCGACGTGCGGCCCTGCACCCTGGGCGGCCTGGACACCAAGTCCGCCCTCGACCTGCTGACCCGCCACACCGGCTCGGTCCGCATCACCGTGGACCCGCGGTCCGCCGAGGGTCTCGTCGAGGCCTGCCAGGGGCACCCCGCCGCGCTGATCCTCGCCGGCGGCTGGCTCGCCGCCCGGCCCAAGTCGGCGGTCGCCGACCTCGCCAAGCAGCTGCACGCCGAGGGCGACGACGGATCCCCCCTCAGCCGGATCTTCCGGCTCGTGCACGCCACCCTGCCCTCGGCCGCCGCGCGGATACTGCGACTGCTCAGCCTGGCCCCGGCCGGCCTCGTCGACCCGCACACCGCCTCCGCGCTCGCCGGCTGCTCGATCGGCGCCGCGCGCACCACCCTGGACGACTTCGTCGCCCTGGGCCTGCTGCGGACCGTCCCCTCGCCGCCCGACCAGTACGAGATCCCCGGCTGCCTCCAGCCCCTGCTGCGGACGGCCGCCGAGACCCATGAGCGCCCGGCCGAGCTCCAGCTGGCCCGCGCCCGCATGCTGGAGCGGACGGTACGGCTGCTCCAGTCCTGCCGGGCGATCACCGAGACGGACAACCCGCAGGCCCGGGAGAAGCTGCAGGGCATGCCCCAGGCCCTGCGCTTCGCCACCCCGCGCGCCGCCGCCGACTGGCTGCGCGCCCGCCGGCCCGCCCTGCTCGCCTCGGCCCGCCTCGCGGTCGCCGACGGCGAGCTGGACACACTGGCCAGGCGCCTGATGTCCCAGCTGGTCAGGGCGATGGTCGCGCACTTCGGCACCCAGGGGGCAGCGCCCGACCTGTACGGCATCCACCAGCTCGTCCTGGACGTGGCCGAGCGACGTGATCTGCCCCGCGAGAAGGCCGCCGCCCTGCTGAACCTGGCCGACGTCGACGCGCACACCGGGCGGACGGCGGAGGCCCTGGTGCGCTACCGGGCCGCGCTGGACGCCGGACGAGAGGCGAACGACCCGTATGCGACCGGCCGCGCGATGGAATCCGTAGGCGGCGCGCATCTGGAGCTGGGGGACTACGACCGGGCCGCCGACTGGTTCGGCCGGGCCCTCGCCCAGCGGCAGGCCCGCGACGAGCGCGCCGACGCCGCCCGGCTGTACGGCCGTATCGCCACCGCCCACACCTACGCCGGACGGTACGGCGAGGCGCAGCGGGGCTGGCGGGCCGCGGCCGCCGGGCACCGCAAGAACGGCGATGTCGCCGCGGCCGCGCGGGCGTTGAGCGAACTGGCACGGGTGCAGGAGTACGCCGGCCGGCCCGAGGAGTCGCTGCGCACCTGCCAGGAGGCGGTGGAGTGGGCCCGGCGCGCCGACGACACGCGTCTCCAGGCCGCTCTCCAGCTCCGGCTGGCCGACACGCTGGAGCACCTCGGCGACCCCGCGGCCGCCCGTCTGCACCGGGCCGCGGCCGAGCGCATCCTGGAAGAAGAGCCCGGAGACCGTGATCCGGAGCCGGAACATGGAGCTAACGCCTGCGAAATCCGCAGTACACCCGCTGAAGATTGATGCAATGAAAGGCTAGACAGCGGGAACACCTTCATTAGACTGGCTCTGCCGCACGTTCTCCTGCGGTGCATCCCGGTGCGTCCGTGACCTCCGGGTATGCGTTGCTATCTCCCCACCCTCTGAGCCAAGGACCGTGATCGACGTGAAGGTCGGCATCCCCCGCGAGGTCAAGAACAACGAGTTCCGGGTGGCCATCACCCCCGCCGGCGTGCACGAGCTGGTGCGCAACGGCCACCAGGTCGTCATCGAGCGCAACGCCGGTGTCGGGTCGTCGATCACGGACGACGAGTACGTCGCCGCCGGGGCGCGGATCCTGGAGACCGCCGACGAGGTGTGGGCCACCGCAGACCTGCTGCTGAAGGTCAAGGAGCCGGTCGCCGAGGAGTACCACCGCCTCCGCAAGGACCAGACCCTCTTCACCTACCTGCACCTGGCCGCGTCCAAGGAGTGCACGGACGCCCTCGTCGCCTCCGGCACCACCGCGATCGCCTACGAGACCGTCGAGCTGCCGAGCCGCGCCCTGCCGCTGCTCGCCCCGATGTCCGAGGTCGCGGGCCGGCTGGCCCCGCAGGTCGGCGCCTACCACCTGATGCGCGCCAACGGAGGCCGTGGCGTCCTGCCCGGCGGCGTCCCCGGCGTCACCCCGGCCAGGGCCGTCGTCATCGGCGGCGGTGTGTCGGGCTGGAACGCCACCCAGATCGCCGTCGGCATGGGCTTCGACGTGACGCTGCTGGACCGCGACATCAACAAGCTGCGTGAGGCCGACAAGATCTTCGGCACCAGGGTCAAGGCCGTCATGTCCAACTCCTTCGAGCTGGAGAAGGCCGTCCTCGAGGCCGACCTCGTCATCGGCGCCGTGCTCATCCCGGGCGCCAAGGCCCCGAAGCTGGTCACCAACGAGCTGGTGTCCCGGATGAAGCCCGGGAGTGTCCTTGTCGACATCGCGATCGACCAGGGTGGCTGCTTCGAGGACTCCCGTCCCACCACCCATGCCGAGCCGACCTTCCCGGTGCACAACTCGGTCTTCTACTGCGTCGCCAACATGCCGGGCGCGGTGCCCAACACCTCCACCAACGCCCTCACCAACGCCACGCTGCCCTACATCGTCTCGCTCGCCAACAACGGCTGGGTCGAGGCGCTGCGCCGTGACCCCGCGCTCGCCAAGGGCCTCAACACCCACGACGGCCAGGTCGTTTACCGCGAGGTCGCCGAGGCGCACGGCCTGGCGCACGTGGAGCTGGAAACGCTCCTCGGCTGACCGGTCCGGGCAAGTCACCTCGCCGTAAAGGCGATACGTCAACACGCCGCGTCAATGGCGCACCAACGGCCGGACCTTGCCCGACAAGGTCCGGCCCGATGTGTGTATGGTCACTTTGCGGCTCTCGGTCAACTCGCGTCGAACGTAACCCTTCGACCGATTCGCACGCCGGTGAAGCCTGCTGTGCGACGGTCGTACGCCCTTGACAGTCGGATGTTTCATTGTCGACACATCGAGTCGGGTACGGCGGATTGTGTTGCTGCGAACACCCGACACGCCATAGAGTCGCCAACCGTCGGCATGGTGCCACGCTGACCTTGTCTAGAAGTTTCCTGGTCACCAAGGAGGTAAGACGACTTGTGAATGAGTCGACATTTTCTCCCGGGGGTGGTCAACCAGGAATGCCTACGCGGAGTCAGGGCTCCACGGGGCTCGAGGCTGTCGGCTCCGTCGCTGTCCGAACCTTCGCAGCCCACCAGAGCCAGTCAAACCCCCACACGGCTCTGTCAGCACACCAGAGCATGGATGGCCATCACGTGAACGCCATGGCCGGCGACGGAAGTGGCGCGCCCCGCAACCACTTCGCCGACTACGACGAACTGCCCGAAGGGCACTTCTACGACCCCGACGCCGAGTACGAGCCCGACCCCGAGTACGCGGCCACACTCGCGCCCGACGCTGCCCGCCAGCGCCGCGAGCGCATCGGCCCGACCGGTCGCCCGCTGCCGTACTTCCCGATCCCGGGACCGCTGACCAACCACGGTCCCGCGACGATCATCGCCATGTGCAACCAGAAGGGCGGCGTCGGCAAGACCACGTCGACCATCAACCTGGGTGCGGCGCTCGCGGAGTACGGACGCCGGGTACTGCTCGTGGACTTCGACCCGCAGGGCGCGCTGTCGGTCGGTCTGGGCGTCAACCCCATGGAGCTCGACCTCACGGTCTACAACCTGCTCATGGAGCGGGGGATGTCGGCCGACGAGGTGCTCCTGAAGACGGCGGTCCCCAACATGGACCTGCTGCCCAGCAACATCGACCTGTCCGCCGCCGAGGTCCAGCTGGTCTCCGAGGTCGCGCGCGAGTCGACGCTCCAGCGGGCACTGAAGCCGCTGATGGACGACTACGACTACATCGTGATCGACTGTCAGCCCTCGCTCGGCCTGCTCACCGTCAACGCGCTCACCGCCGCCCACAAGGTGATAGTGCCGCTGGAGTGCGAGTTCTTCGCGCTGCGCGGTGTCGCCCTGCTGACGGAGACCATCGAGAAGGTCCAGGAGCGCCTCAACCCGGAGCTGGAGCTCGACGGGATCCTGGCGACCATGTACGACTCGCGCACGGTGCACAGCCGTGAGGTGCTCGCGCGGGTCGTCGAGGCCTTCGACGACCACGTCTACCACACGGTCATCGGGCGCACGGTCCGTTTCCCGGAGACCACGGTGGCCGGTGAGCCGATCACCACCTACGCCTCCAACTCCGTCGGTGCCGCCGCCTACCGCCAGCTCGCCAGGGAGGTGCTCGCCCGGTGTCCCGCCGAGTGAGTCTGCCGGGGGCCGACGAACTCTTCCGTACGACAGGGGGAATGGCGCTCCAGCCGTCCGCACCCCGGCGCCCCGCCAACGGCGAGGCCCGGGTTCCCGCTCCGGCGGGGGACAGCGACGGTGCGGCGCCCGGTTCCGCCGAGAACGCGCCGCACGCCGTGCCCGCACAGGGCGGGGACGGCGAGGGCGCCGAACACGCGGCGGCCGGCGCCGAGCAGGGCGGCACCCGGGGCACCGGGGAACGCTCCGGCCCGCGTCAGGGCCCGCAGGAAGGTGCTGCCGCCCAGGCCGACGCCCAGTCGCGCAAGCGCGGGCGGGCCGCCGCCCGCCGGCCCAGTGGCCGGGAGCGGCACGACGAGAAGATCACCGTGTACGTGTCCGCCGAGGAACTGATGGACCTGGAGCACGCCCGTCTGGTGCTCCGCGGCGAACACGGACTCGCGGTCGACCGCGGGCGCATCGTCCGCGAGGCGGTCGCCGTGGTCCTCGCCGACCTGGAGAGCCGCGGAGACGCCAGCATTCTCGTACGACGGCTTCGCGGACGGTAGCGGTAGCCTGCGGGGGCCATGACCTCGAACGATCCCGCCCCCCGTTCCGGCGCACCAGCCGGCCGTCGGCGTGCGTTGGGGCGGGGACCGGGAGCGGCACCTCCGGAACCGGAGGAGCAGCCCGAGACGGCCGTACCGGAACCCGTTCCGGTACCGGTACCGGTCAGGGACCCGGCCGACGGCCCCCCGGAGCCCCCCGACGGCGTCTTCAAGGTCCGGCTCGCCAACTTCGAGGGCCCCTTCGACCTGCTGCTCCAGTTGATCTCCCGGCACAAGCTGGACGTCACCGAGGTCGCGCTGTCGAAGGTCACCGACGAGTTCATGGCGCACATCCGGGCGATGGGCCCCGACTGGGACCTCGACCAGACGACCGAGTTCCTCGTCGTCGCCGCGACGCTGCTCGATCTGAAGGCGGCCCGTCTGCTGCCCGCCGCGGAGGTCGAGGACGAGGCGGACCTCGCCCTCTTCGAGGCCCGTGACCTGCTCTTCGCCCGGCTGCTGCAGTACCGCGCGTACAAGCGGATCGCCGACATCCTCCAGGAGCGGCTGGAGGTGGAGGCCCGCCGCTATCCGCGGACCGTCGGCCTGGAACCGCACCACGCCGAGCTGCTGCCCGAGGTCGTCATCAGCATCGGCGCGGAGGGCTTCGCGAGGCTCGCGGTCAAGGCGATGCAGCCGAGGCCCAAGCCGCAGGTGTACGTCGACCACATCCACGCCCCGCTGGTCAGCGTGCAGGAGCAGGCCGGGATCGTCGTCGCGCGGCTGCGGCAGCTCGGCGAGGTGAGCTTCCGCACGCTCGTCGAGGACACCGACGACACCCTCACCGTCGTGGCGAGATTCCTGGCCCTGCTGGAGCTGTACCGGGAGAAGGCCGTCGCCCTCGACCAGGAGACCGCCCTCGGGGAACTCCTGGTGCGCTGGACGGGCGGGCACGGGGAGGACCCGCCCAGGGTGACCGACGAGTTCGACCGGCCGCCGGAGAAGACGGAGGAGGAGAAGAAGCCGTGAGCGAGGACACCACAGAGGCCCCGGCCGGGCCGCGTACCGCCGCCGGCCTCGACCTCAAGCCCGCCCTGGAGGCCGTCCTGATGGTCGTGGACGAGCCCGCGGCCGAGGAGCATCTCGCGAAGATCGTGGAGCGCCCGCGCCGCCAGGTCGCGGACGCGCTGCGCGAGCTGGCCGACGAGTACACCGTGCAGGGGCGCGGCTTCGAGCTGCGGTTCGTCGCGGGCGGCTGGCGCTTCTACACCCGCGCCGAGTACGCCCCGGCCGTCGAACGGTACGTCCTGGACGGTCAGCAGGCCCGGCTCACCCAGGCGGCGCTGGAGACCCTGGCGGTGGTCGCCTACCGCCAGCCGGTCAGCCGCAGCAGGGTCTCCGCGGTCCGCGGAGTGAACTGCGACGGCGTGATGCGCACCCTCCTCCAGCGCGGTCTGGTCGAGGAGGCGGGCACGGAACCCGAAACAAGTGCGATCCTGTACAGGACGACGAACTACTTCCTGGAGCGGATGGGCCTGCGCGGTCTGGACGAGCTCCCGGAGCTCGCGCCCTTCCTCCCGGAGGCGGAGGCGATCGAGGCCGAGACCCAGGAAGCCGTACCGTCGTTCGATCCGGACGCCCCGGATGCGGACGACGGTCCCACGACGGACACGACGACGACGGAAATCTGATGCGAAGCAGCGGTAGCGGTAGCGGCAAGAGCGGTGGGCGCGGCAACCCCCGCGGCGCCGGCAACAACAGGGGCCAGAAGCAGGGCCAGGGTCGGGGGCAGGCTCAGGGCCGTGGCCAGGGCGGTCGTGGCGGCCAGGGCGAGGCTCAGGGCCGGCCCAGCAAGCCCCGCCCCGAGGAGCGCCGCTACGACGTGGGCCCCGGCGCGTCGCACGAGGGCCCGAAGGCCGGTCGCGGCGGCGCGGCCCGCGGCGGTGCCAAGGGCGGTCCGAAGAAGCCCCAGCAGCGCGGGCCGTCGGTCCCGGCGACCTCGCGCGAGTACGAGACGCGGGCCGAGGAGCGCAACCGCGAGCGGTACGCGAACAAGAAGGACGTCAAGCTGCCCAAGACCTTCCCGGGTGCCGAGCAGGAGGGCGAGCGGATCCAGAAGATCCTCGCGCGCGCCGGCTACGGCTCCCGGCGGGCCTGCGAGGAGCTGATCGAGCAGGCGCGGGTCGAGGTCAACGGCGAGATCGTCCTGGAGCAGGGCAAGCGGGTCGACCCGGAGAAGGACGAGGTCAAGGTCGACGGCCTGACCGTGGCGACGCAGTCGTACCAGTTCTTCTCGCTGAACAAGCCCGCCGGTGTCGTCTCCACGATGGAGGACAACGAGGGCCGGCAGTGCCTCGGCGACTACGTCACCAACCGTGAGACCCGGCTGTTCCACGTCGGGCGGCTCGACACCGAGACCGAGGGCGTCATCCTGCTCACCAACCACGGTGAGCTGGCCCACCGGCTGACGCACCCCAAGTACGGCGTGAAGAAGGTCTATCTCGCGCACATCGTGGGCCCGATCCCGCGTGACCTGGGCAAGCGGCTCAAGGACGGCATCCAGCTGGAGGACGGGTACGCGAAGGCGGACCACTTCCGGGTCGTCGAGCAGACCGGCAAGAACTACCTCGTCGAGGTCACCCTCCACGAGGGCCGCAAGCACATCGTGCGCCGGATGCTCGCGGAGGCCGGTTTCCCGGTCGACAAGCTGGTGCGCACGGCCTTCGGCCCGATCACCCTGGGCGACCAGAAGTCGGGCTGGCTGCGCCGGCTGTCGAACACCGAGGTCGGCATGCTGATGCAGGAAGTGGACCTCTAGAGAGCCTCGACGTCTGGAGAGCCTCGACCTCCAGGCGCCTTGTGGGAGCGGCCGGTTCCGGATTTCCGGGCCGGCCGCTTTCTTGTGCCCGGACACCGGCCAGGTTTATAGTCGGTACGACTATTAAAGGGGGTGAGGCGGATGCGGGGCTACGACAAGTACGCCTTCGAACCCTTCGCCGTCACCGTGGACCTCGCCGTCCTCACCCTGCGGGCGGGCGCCCTGCACGTCCTGCTCGTCGAGCGCGGGCAGGAGCCGTACCTCGGCCACTGGGCGCTGCCCGGCGGGTTCGTGCTGCCGGACGAGTCCGCCGAGACCGCGGCCCGGCGCGAACTCGCCGAGGAGACCGGCCTCGCCGACGTCTCCGGGCTCCACCTGGAGCAGCTGCGCACCTACAGCGAACCCGACCGCGACCCCCGGATGCGGGTCGTCTCCGTCGCCTTCGCCGCCCTGCTCCCCGACGCTCCCGAACCGCGCGGCGGCGGCGACGCGGCCCAGGCGCGCTGGCTGCCGTACGACGGCACCGAGCCGCTCGCCTTCGACCACGACCGGATCCTGGCCGACGCCCACGAACGGGTCGGTGCCAAGCTCGAGTACACCTGCCTCGCCACGGCCTTCTGCCCGCCCGAGTTCACCCTCGGCGAGCTCCAGCAGGTCTACGAGACGGTCTGGGGCACCGGCCTGGACCGGCCCAACTTCCGCCGCAAGGTGCTCGCCACCCCCGGCTTCGTCGAGCCCGTCCCCGGCGGCGGCGCGCGGCTGACCGGCGGCCGCGGCAAACCGGCCGCCCTCTACCGCGCGGGCACCGCCACCACCCTGCACCCACCCCTGCTGCGACCGCCCCGGGAAGGACGTTCCGCATGACCACCACGACCGTCAGGAAGCGCGCCGCGACGGGGGCCCTGCTGGGCCTCGCGCTGGGGGACGCGCTCGGGTTTCCGACCGAGTTCAACGATGTCCCCTCCATCCTCGCCAAGTGCGGGCCCTGGCGGGAGATGGAGCTGCCCAGGCGGGCCTTCGTCTCCGACGACACCCAGATGACGCTGGCCGTCGCGCGGGCCCTGCGCACGGCCATGGACCGCGGGCTGCTCGTTCCGGCCCGGCTGGAGCGGCCGCTGCGCGAGGAGTTCGTGGACTGGTACCAGTCGCCCGAGAACAACCGCGCCCCCGGCCGGACCTGCCTGACCGCCTGCGACCTGCTGAGGGACGACAGGCGGCTGTGGCAGGACGCCAGTCAGATCGGCTCCAAGGGCTGCGGCGCCAACATGCGCGTCGCGCCCCTCGGCCTCGCCCCCGGCCTCAGCGACGAGCAGCGGGCCGGTGCCGCCCAGCTCCAGTCCGGCCTCACCCACGGCCACCCCACCGCGCTCGCCGCCTCCGACCTGACCGCCCACGCCGTACGGCTGCTCGCGGAGGGCGCCGAACCGGTGGGCCTGGTCGGGCTGCTGCGGTCGTACGCCCTCGACAACCGCACCCGCTACCACCACCGCTGGCTCGGCGACCTGTGGACCCGCTCCCAGGACCCGACGCCGGAACACTTCATCGCGCGGGGCTGGGACGACTGCCTGGGCGTCCTGGAGCGGCTCCAGGAGGCTCTGCGCAGCCCCTCACCGGAGACGGACCCGTGCCTGGCCACGGGGGAGGGCTGGATCGCCGAGGAGGCGCTGGCGACCGGGCTGCTGTGTTTCCTGCTCTTTCCCGACGAACCGGTCACCGCGCTGCGCCGGGCCGCCTGCTCCGCCGGCGACTCCGACTCCATCGCCTGCCTGGCCGGCGCCTTCGCGGGCGCGCACGCCGGGTCCGACGCCTGGCCGACGGAGTGGGCGGACCGGATCGAGCACCAGAGCGAACTGGTCACCCTCGGGGCGCTGTGGGACCACTGACCCCGCTCACGCCAGCGTGATGGCGTCGCCCTTCACCGTGATCTTCCGCGCGGGCAGCGGCTCGGTCGCCGGGCCGCCCGCCACCGCTCCGTCGGCGATCCCGAAGCTGCTCCGGTGGCAGGCGCAGTTGATGGTGCCGTCGGCGACGGTCGCGACGATGCACCTCTGATGGGTGCAGATCGCCGAGAACGCCTTGAAGTCGCCCCGCGTCGGCTGCGTCACCACGACCTTCTCGTCCTTGAAGATCTTGCCGCCGCCGACCGGGATGTCGGCCGTACTCGCCAGCTCCTGACCGGGGGAGGGGGAGGCTCCGGACGAGTCGCCGCTGTCGTCCTGTTCCCCGCAGCCGACGGCGAGCGCCGCCGCGCCCGTCGCGAGGAGAACCGTCCGGCGAGAGGCGGGGAGGGTCATGTCGTCACTCCGAAAGTGCGGAAGGAACCAGAGGATGAGTCCGAGGGACAGAGTGACACAGAACACCCGACGCGGACCGGCGGCGGCGGAGCGCGTACGGGACGCGTCTCAGCGGGCGGGCGCCGTGTTCCGGGCCGGTCCGGGCTGACTACGCTGGACGGCGAACACAGACGGAGAGAGTCGTCACCAACATCAGCGAGGAGCAGCGCCGTGGCGGTACGAGCGGTCCGGGGGGCCGTCCAGCTGGACAGGGACGAAGCCGGACACATGGACGAGCAGGTCGGGGCGCTGCTCACCGCCGTCATGGAGCGGAACTCCCTCAGCGCCGACGACCTGATCAGCATCTGGTTCACGGCCACACCCGACCTGCACAGCGACTTCCCGGCCGCCGCCGCGCGCAAGCTGGGCATCGTCGACGTACCGCTGATCTGCGCCCAGGAACTCGACATCCAGGGCGCCCTGCCGAGGGTCGTCCGCCTCCTCGCGCACATCGAGTCGGACCGGCCCCGCTCGGAGATCAACCACGTCTACCTCGGCGCCGCGGCCGCCCTGCGCAAGGACATCGCCCAGTGAGAACCGCGCTCGTCATCGGAACCGGACTCATCGGCACCTCCGCGGCCCTCGCCCTCGCCCAGCGGGGCGTCGTCGTCCACCTGGAGGACCACGATCCCGAGCAGGCCCGTACGGCCGCGGCGCTCGGCGCCGGCACCGACGACGCCCCCCAGGGCCCGGTCGACGTGGCCATCGTCGCCGCCCCGCCCGCCCATGTGGCCGCCGTGCTCGCCGACGCCATGCGCCGGGGTGTGGCCCGCGGCTACCTCGACGTCGCCAGTGTCAAGGGCGGACCGCGCCGGGAACTGGAGGCGCTGGGCCTCGACCTGTCGGCCTACCTCGGCACCCACCCCATGTCCGGACGCGAGAAGTCCGGTCCGCTGGCCGCGACCGCCGACCTCTTCGAGGGCCGCCCCTGGGTGCTCACGCCGACCCGCGACACCGACACCGAGGTACTCAACCTCGCCCTGGAGCTGGTCTCGCACTGCCGTGCCGTCCCCGTGGTCATGGACGCCGACGCCCACGACCGGGCGGTGGCGCTCGTCTCCCACATGCCCCACCTGGTCTCCAGCATGGTCGCCGCACGCCTCCAGAACGCCGAGGAGGCCGCCGTACGGCTGTGCGGGCAGGGCATCCGGGACGTCACCCGGATCGCCGCCTCCGACCCCCGCATGTGGATCGACATCCTCTCCGCGAACCCCGGGCCGGTCGCCGACCTGCTCGGCGACGTCGCCGACGACCTCGACGAGACGGTCCGGGCGCTGCGGGCCCTCCAGTCCTCCGACGAGGACAAGCGCCGCGAGGGCGTCGGCGGCATCGAGGACGTCCTGCGGCGGGGCAACGCCGGTCAGGTCCGGGTCCCCGGCAAGCACGGGTCCGCTCCGCGGGCGTACGAGGTGGTGGCGGTGCTCATCGACGACCAGCCGGGGCAGCTGGCCCGCATCTTCGCCGATGCCGGGCGGGCGGGCGTCAACATCGAGGACGTACGCATCGAGCATGCGACGGGGCAGCAGGCGGGTCTGGTGCAGTTGATGGTCGAGCCCAAGGCGGTGGGTGTGCTGGGCGCCGCGCTGCGGGAGCGGGGGTGGGCGCTGCGGCAGTAGGCAACCGGTGTCCGGGTGGGCGCCGCCGGGGGCCGCGTGCGTCGGGAAGTGCCCTCCCGGTGGCCGTCGGCCGGATGAGTGACCCGCACCCAGTAACCTTGTGCGGGGCGCATTCTCGTCCCGTAGCCCACCGCCTCGCACCAGGAAGGTGTCCTCCCGTGGAAAACGGCGCCGCCCAGCCCGTGATCGTCGCCATCGACGGTCCCTCCGGCACGGGCAAGTCGAGCACGTCCAAGGCCGTGGCCGCCCAGCTGGGGCTGAGCTACCTGGACACCGGTGCCCAGTACCGGGCGATCACGTGGTGGATGGTCAGCAACGGGATCGACATCGAGGACCCCACGGCGATCGCCGCCGTCGCCGGGAAGCCCGAGATCGTCTCCGGCACCGACCCGGCGGACCCGACGATCACGGTCGACGGCACGGACGTGGCCGGCCCGATCCGCACCCAGGAGGTCACCTCCAAGGTCAGTGCGGTGAGCGCCGTACCGGAGGTGCGGGCGCGGATCACCGAGCTTCAGCGATCGCTGGCGGCCTCCGCCGAGCGGGGCATCGTCGTCGAGGGGCGTGACATCGGGACGACCGTGCTGCCCGACGCCGATCTGAAGATCTTCCTCACCGCCTCGCCGGAGGCCCGCGCGGCCCGCCGCAGCGGTGAACTGAAGGGCGCGGACGTGATCAGCACCCGCGAGGCGCTGATCAAGCGGGACGCGGCCGACTCCTCGCGCAAGACCTCCCCGCTCGCCAAGGCGGACGACGCCGTCGAGGTGGACACCACCGAGCTGACGCTGACCCAGGTCATCGAGTGTGTGGTCACCCTCGTCGGGGAGAAGCGGGCGGCGAAGTGAGAGAACTGCCCTCGGAGCGGGGTGCGGAGGTCGGGCGGCGCATCGGCGTCGGCCTGATGTACGGCTTCTGGAAGCCGCGGGTGCTGGGCGCCTGGAAGGTTCCGGCGACCGGTCCCGTGATCTTCGCCGTCAACCACTCCCACAACATCGACGGGCCGATGGTCATGGGCGTGGCGCCCCGGCCGACGCACTTCCTGATCAAGAAGGAAGCGTTCATCGGCCCCCTCGACCCGTTCCTGACGGGCATCGGGCAGCTCAAGGTCGACCGGGACACCACCGACCGCAAGGCCATCACCCGCGCGCTGGGCGTGCTGGAGTCCGGCGGCGTTCTCGGTATCTTCCCGGAGGGCACGCGGGGCGAGGGCGACTTCGCCTCGCTGCGCGCGGGGCTCGCCTATTTCGCGGTGCGCAGCGGGGCGGCGATCGTCCCCGTGGCCGTACTGGGAAGCACCGAGCGGCGCGGACGGTTGTTCAAGGGGCTGCCCCCGCTGCGGTCCCGCGTCGACGTCGTCTTCGGCGACCCGTTCGAAGCGGGCGACGGCAGCGGGCGGCGTACGCGCAAGGCGCTGGACGAGGCCACCGAGCGCATCCAGAAGCAACTGGCCGCCCACCTGGAGCACGCCAGACGGCTCACCGGCCGGCCGGCGGACGCGGGATAGCGGCACGACAGAACGGAAACGCCGGGCGTCCGGGCGGACGCTGGGCGACACTGAGTAGTGGATCAAACCGCCGAAAACGGGTGCTCCACCGATCACCACGAATGAACGCAGAGGTACGGACTTCATGAACGACCACATCCAGCCCGACGGCTCGGACTCCTTCGAGCACGACCACGGGGCACTCGGCGACGCCGAGTACGCGGAGTTCATGGAGCTCGCCGCGGTAGAGGGCTTCGACGTCGAGGACGTCGAGGGAGCGATCGAGGCCGCAGGGCACGGACCGCTGCCGGTCCTCGCCGTCGTCGGCCGCCCCAATGTCGGCAAGTCGACCCTCGTCAACCGGATCATCGGGCGGCGCGAGGCGGTCGTCGAGGACAAGCCGGGCGTCACCCGTGACCGCGTGACCTACGAGGCCGAGTGGGCGGGCCGCCGCTTCAAGGTCGTCGACACCGGCGGCTGGGAGCAGGACGTCCTCGGCATCGACGCCTCCGTGGCCGCACAGGCCGAGTACGCGATCGAGGCCGCCGACGCCGTCGTCTTCGTCGTCGACGCCAAGGTCGGCGCGACCGACACCGACGAGGCGGTCGTACGACTGCTGCGCAAGGCCGGCAAGCCCGTCGTGCTGGCCGCCAACAAGGTGGACGGCCTCAGCGGTGAGGCGGACGCGGCCTACCTGTGGGCCCTGGGCCTCGGCGAGCCGCACCCCGTCTCCGCGCTGCACGGCCGCGGCACCGGCGACATGCTGGACGCCGTCCTGGAGGCGCTTCCGGAGGCGCCCGAGCAGACCTTCGGCACGGCGGTCGGCGGCCCGCGCCGCATCGCCCTCATCGGCCGCCCGAACGTCGGCAAGTCCTCGCTGCTGAACAAGGTGGCCGGCGAGGAGCGCGTCGTCGTCAACGAGATCGCGGGCACCACCCGTGACCCGGTCGACGAGCTGATCGAACTGGGCGGTGTCACCTGGAAGTTCGTCGACACGGCCGGCATCCGCAAGCGGGTCCACCTCCAGCAGGGCGCCGACTACTACGCCTCGCTGCGCACCGCGGCCGCTGTGGAGAAGGCCGAGGTGGCGGTCATCCTGATCGACGCCTCCGAGTCGATCTCCGTGCAGGACCAGCGGATCGTCACCATGGCGGTGGACGCGGGCCGCGCGATCGTGCTCGCCTTCAACAAGTGGGACACCCTCGACGAGGAGCGCCGCTACTACCTGGAGCGGGAGATCGAGACCGAGCTGGCCCAGGTGGCGTGGGCGCCGCGGGTGAACGTCTCGGCGCGCACCGGACGGCACATGGAGAAGCTGGTCCCGGCGATCGAGACGGCCCTGGCCGGCTGGGAGACCCGCGTCCCCACGGGCCGGCTGAACGCCTTCCTCGGCGAGCTGGTGTCGGCCCACCCGCACCCGATTCGGGGCGGCAAGCAGCCGCGCATCCTCTTCGGCACCCAGGCCGGCACCAAGCCGCCGCGGTTCGTGCTGTTCGCCTCCGGCTTCATCGAGGCGGGCTACCGGCGCTTCATCGAACGCCGGCTGCGCGAGGAGTTCGCCTTCGAGGGCACGCCGATCCACATCTCGGTGCGGGTGCGCGAGAAGCGCGGCAAGAAGAAATGACCTGACGAGACGACACGGCCGGAGGGCGGCACCCGCAGTGGGTGCCGCCCTCCGGCCGTGTCACGCCTGTCTGCCTGTCTGCCTCAGCCGCTCCGCCGGGGCGCCGGGGGCAGCGCCGGGATGTGGTGCATCCCGGTGGGCGTGTGCTGCTGCCCGACCTGCCCGACCTGCCCGACCTGCCCGACCTGCCCGAGCGGGCCGACCCGCTGCCACTGGGACTGCGACTGCGGCTGTGCCTGTACCTGTGACTGTCCCTGCGACGGCTGTCCGAGCCGGGCGCTCTGCGCGCCCGCGCTGTAGGCGCTGTACGAGCTGCTGAACGACCCCGGCCGCGGCACCGCGTACGACCCCGTGCTGTACGGGATGTTCCCGAAGGCGGTGAACCCCAGTTCGTCCTCGCCGCTGCGGTCACCCGGCAGGGAGCGGAACGACTTGACGTACTCGGCGTAGAGCGTGTCGTAGATCGGCGTGGCCGAAGGGCCGCCATGGGAGTCCTGGGCCGGTCGCGCGGACGGGATCGGGTAGGACTGGCGGCGGGGAACGTCGTAGGTGTGCACGTATGTCCAAACGACGTGTGAGGTCAAGGGATGCGGCCGGTGGACGGCCTTCGGGGGCGCGGCGGTACGGCCGCGTCCCCCGCCCTGCGGGCTCAGGTTCCGGCGAGGGGCAGCGCCGCCCCGACCAGCTTTCCGTTCGCCGCCGCCTTGTCCAGCGCGCCCCGCAGCAGGTCCTCCCTGGGCTGGCGGCCGATCGAGCCCACCGGTGCCGCGAACATCAGCACCTGCTGGTGCTTGTTGGCGGCGGCCCGCCAGCCCTCCGTCACCTGCAACGGCTGGTGGGCCTGCCACCAGGCCATCGGCTGGCCGCCGTTGACCGAGGGCTGGAGCACCGCGTGCAGCTGACCCATCGCCAGCAGCACGGACCAGCCGTGCTGCACGGGCGGCACCTCGGACAGCTCGGACAGCGGCATGAAGCCCTGCTCGATGAGCAGCGGCAGGAAGTCGTCACCGATGTCGGTGGCGCCGGGCCGCACGATGGGCGCGGTCGGTTCCACGACCAGGGCCGGGTGCAACTCCCCGGAGATCAGGACGAGTCCGCTCGTCACGCCGAGCACGGCCTGCTCGGGAACGACCTTGTCGGGGTCCAGGTCGACGGTGTCGCCGCTGATCGAGCGGACGGCGCCCTGGAGCTGCTCCTCGGTGACCTGGACGACCTGCGAGGGCAGGCAGGAGGCGTGGGCGAAGGCGAGGACGGCGGTGTCGTCCCCGATGAACAGGACGGTGCTGGTGCGCTCGTGCTCGGAGTCGCCCGGGGTGCGGCAGGACGTGCAGTCGTAACTGCCCGGGGCGTTCTCTCCGGCGAGCAGCCGGTCGGCTTCTTCGGCGCCGATCTCGGCGCGTACCTCGTCGCTGACGTCGAGCATGCGCGGCACGGGTGACTCCCTCGGATGCGGTGCGTGGGCGGGCCGGGTGGCTCCCCGGCTCATGCAGAAGACAACGGGCGAGCTGTGGCGGGGGTCACGCTGCACGGCGAAGCGAATCGAACCCGCCTGCGCGCTGGGTCACCTGACGTGCGGAATCGGCCACTCAACGTCAAGTAACGAGAGGGTTACGGTCGTTGGATGTGTGAGGTGGAGCACAGGGCAACCGGGAGGTTGGTCGACAAATCCGGAAATCAGGGAATGAAGTGGGTGTCCTGATCTCGCCGATACCGGCGGTAACGGCGAACTGGCCTGCGGCGAAGGCGAGTTGATTGATAACGGGCTGTCGGAGACCTAGATTGCTCGGCCGTGTGCAGCGAGCACCGCCCGGGTACGTCCGCCGGCCGCGCAGAGCGGGACAGCGCGCAGTACCACCGCCGCCGGACGGGGCGGAGCACGACGACCGCGTTCCCGCGCGGACGGCGTGCTCCGACCAGGGGGAGACCCGGGTTCGTAGAGAGGGATCTACATGTCCGAATGTGCCGATGACACCCGCGTCGACGCTCGCGCCGCCAAGGCGCGTACGACAGCGGTCCTCGCCGGGGCGGCGCTTCTCGCCCCCCTCGGACTGCTGGCAGCCGGCGGCAACGCCGCCGCGGCGGACGCCGGAGTGTGGGACCGCATCGCCCGGTGCGAGAGCGGCGGCAACTGGCACATCGACACCGGCAACGGTTACTACGGCGGACTCCAGTTCTCCGCGTCCACCTGGCGCGCCTTCGGCGGCACGGCCTACGCGCCGACCGCCGACCGGGCCACCAGGGAGCAGCAGATCGCCGTCGCCACCAAGGTGCAGCGCTCCCAGGGATGGGGCGCGTGGCCGACCTGCTCGACACGCGCCGGGGCCTCCGGGAGCGTGCCCACGGCCAAGAGCGGTCCGGCCAAGAGCGGCTCCTCGAAGAGCGGCTCCTCCACGAACGGCTCCTCGAAGAGCGGCTCGTCGACGAACGGTTCGGCCAGGAACGGCTCCTCGAAGGCGGCCGACGCCGCCGAGCGTTCCACCGGGCACGGCTCCCGTGGCACCTCCCCCCGCGGCGACGGCGACTACACCGTCCGTACCGGCGACACGCTCAGCACGATCGCCGCGCGCCGGGGGACCACCTGGCAGCGCGTCTACGCCGCGAACAGGACGGCCATCGGCGGGAACCCCGACCTGATCATGCCGGGCCTGCGGCTGAACTTCTGACGCCCGGCCCCGCGGCCCTGTCCGGCGTGCACACCGGACAGGGCCGCCCGGCCCCGCTCACGAGCCCGCCTGGTGCTTCTCCGGCTCCGGCTGCGGGATCTCCGCCGCGAACTCGGGATAGTGCAGGTCGAACGCCGGGGACTCCGAGCGGATCCGGGGCAGCGCGGTGAAGTTGTGCCGGGGCGGCGGGCAGGAGGTCATCCACTCCAGGGAGCGGCCGAAGCCCCAGGGGTCGTCGACCTCGACCTTCTCGCCGTACTTGGCGGTCTTCCACACGTTGTAGAGGAACGGCAGCGTGGACAGGCCGAGCAGGAACGCGCCGATCGTGGAAACGGTGTTGAGAGCGGTGAAGCCGTCCGCGGCCAGATAGTCCGGGTAGCGGCGCGGCATGCCCTCGGCACCCAGCCAGTGCTGCACCAGGAACGTGGTGTGGAAGCCGACGAACAGAGTCCAGAACTGGATCTTGCCGAGCCGCTCGTCGAGCAGCTTGCCGGTGAACTTCGGCCACCAGAAGAAGAACCCGGCGAAGATCGCGAAGACCACCGTGCCGAAGACGACGTAGTGGAAGTGCGCGACGACGAAGTACGAGTCGGTGACGTGGAAGTCCAGCGGCGGTGACGCCAGGATGACCCCGGTCAGACCGCCGAACAGGAACGTCACCAGGAAGCCGGTCGCCCACAGCATCGGCGTCTCGAAGGACACCGAGCCCTTCAGCATGGTTCCGGTCCAGTTGAAGAACTTCACGCCCGTCGGCACCGCGATCAGGAACGACATGAAGGAGAAGAACGGCAGCAGCACCGCGCCGGTGGCGAACATGTGGTGGGCCCATACGACCACCGAGAGCCCGGTGATCGCCATCGTCGCGCCGACCAGGGTCAGGTAGCCGAAGATCGGCTTGCGGCTGAAGACCGGGATGATCTCCGTGATGATCCCGAAGAACGGCAGCGCGATGATGTACACCTCGGGATGCCCGAAGAACCAGAACAGGTGCTGCCACAACAGCGCTCCGCCGTTGGCCGCCTCGAACACCTGCGAGCCGAACCGCCGGTCCGCCTCCAGCACCAGCAGCGCCGCCGCCAGCACCGGGAACGCCAGCAGGATCAGGATCGACGTGAACAGCGTGTTCCAGGTGAAGATCGGCATCCGGAACATCGTCATGCCGGGCGCGCGCATCCCGATGATGGTGGTGATGAAGTTGACCGCGCCGAGGATCGTGCCGAAGCCGGCCAGCGCCAGCCCCATGATCCACAGGTCGGGGCCGATGCCGGGGGAGTGCGTCGCGTTGTTGAGCGGCGCGTAGGCGAACCAGCCGAAGGCGGCGGGCCCGTCGGGCACCAGCAGCGAGCCCGTCACGATGAGTCCGCCGAACAGGAACAGCCAGTACGACAGCATGTTCAGCCGGGGGAAGGCCACGTCGGGGGCGCCGATCTGGAGCGGCATCAGCTCATTGGCGAAGCCGGCGAAGGTCGGGGTCGCGAACAGCAGCAGCATGATGGTGCCGTGCAGGGTGAACAACTGGTTGAACTCCTGGTTGCTCACGATCTGCAGCCCGGGGCGGGCCAGTTCGGCCCGCATGATCAGCGCCATGACCCCGCCGATCAGGAAGAACGCGAACGACGTGATCAGGTAGAGGTGCCCGATCTTCTTGTGGTCGGTGGTGGTCAGCCAGTCGACGACCACCCGTCCCCGCCTCCCGCCCACGGCGCGTGCCGTCGCCGGTACGGTCTCCGTCCCCATCGCTCGCTCGCCCCTTCGCTCGTCGTGCCCCGGGCCCTGCGGCGCCCGTGCCGCACGGGTGCCCGCGAGCTGTCGCCATGATGCTGGCGCCGCCACGCGCCCGACAGAGGGCGTACGGAGGTTGTGTGGGGGAGCCGTGTATTTCCTATGAGGACTCGGCTCCCGCGGAACCCGGCGGAATCGGAATGGAACGGGGTCCGGGAACGGTTCTCCGGGAACTTTCCGCCGGGTAATTGAAGGGGCCGGTACGACACGCGGAAATGCCGGTCGAATACCTGCGGAAGGCGTACGGAACCGCCCGTTCGTGTGACGGATGCGAACGGAAACGCGTGTCGTGATCCTGTGACAGAAGTGTGACCGGAGTGATCCACATCTCCCGTTCGGGGTTCCCGGAACGGCTGCCCCGGCCTAGCGTTACGGGTATGGCACCGATTCCCACTCCGCCAGCGGAGCCCCAGGACAGTCCGGACGGATATGTCGGCCTCGAGAACGACCGGGCCGAGCGGCTCGCCCGTGAGCGGGGGTGGTCGACGGTGCGCTCGCTGGCACCCGGGACGATCATCACGATGGAGTACCGGGTGGGTCGGCTGAACTTCGAGGTGCGCGAGGGCCGGGTGACGCGGGCCTGGAAGGGCTGAGACGCGCGGGGCCGGGTCTGTGCGTACCGGTGGCCCCGCGCGAGCAGGTCAGCCGCCGGTCAGGGGACGGGCGGCCGGGGTGGACGGGGTGTTCGGGCCGTGCGGGAGCCGGTCCGCGTGCGGCGGGCGGCGGCTGCCGACGGGGGCACGGTCCGCGCGGCCCGTGTGCGGGCCGGGGGCGAGGTAGACCGGCGCCCTGGGCGGACGGGTCGCCGCCTCGCAGGCGGCGGTGGTCTCGTCCGTCCGGCCGGCCGGGGCGCGCTGCTTGAGCGGGACGGCCACCGGGACCGGGGTCGGGGCCGACGCGGGCGCCGTACCGGTGCGGCGGGCGCGCCAGCGGTCGCGCAGCGTGAAGATCCAGGTCTCGGCGCGCGCGATCAGCGGCTCGCACCAGGGCAGCGCCAGCAGGATCAGCAGACCGGCGGCCCAGCCGAGGACCACGTCGCTCAGCCAGTGCGTACCGAGGTAGACCGTGGCGAGACCGACACCCAGCGAGGTCACCGCGGAGAGGGCCGACAGCCAGCGGCGGGCTCGCGGGGTGGAGGCCAGATAAGCCAGGATTCCCCAGGTCACGACCGCGTTGGCGGTGTGGCCGCTGGGAAATATATCGCCGCCCAGACCCATCTCGTTCGAGCCGATGGTGGTGGCGTAGTGGGGGCCGAGACGGCCCATGCCGATCTTGGCGGCGCCCACCGTGATGTTCAGCAGCAGCAGCGACGCACCGAGCGTGAGCAGCGGCCGCAGGGTGTGCTGGCGCCAGGATCTCCAGCCGAGCCAGGCGCAGATCATGACGGCGGTGGGCCCGCGCTGGCCGAGGACCACGTAGTAGTCGACGAACCAGTGGATTTCGGACCACTGCTGGTACGGCCGGAAGAACATGACCTGCCAGTCGAGGCGGACCAGCCACGAGGTGGTCACCACGAGCCACACGATGGCCAGGTAGAAGGCCAGGGTCGCCGAGAACAGCGCGACCCGGTGCCTGCTCATCTGCGGCACGTCGATGTGGGCCGGCCGTTCCGGCTCACGGTCCAGCCTTGCGAACACCCGGTCCAGACGGGTGAGGTTTTGTTCGGTACGCACCCAATCGACGTTACAGCGGGTGAGTGCAGTTCCCCGCCGAATCCACGGCTTTGTGATGACGATGTGATGTGGGATTGCTCTCAGAAGGGCACTTATTCCGCTGGAATCAGCAATCCCCGAACACTGTTCCGTTCAATTCCTTTGATCATTCCGGAGGGCAGTTTTAGCTGACTTATGAATGCGTTCACCGAATGCATGGCCGCCATTCTCCGCCCGCTCACCCGACCGCCCGGAGCGGTCAGGGCGGGCCGGAGCCGTTCAGCCACCACGCGCCGTACACCGCCGACGCCACCGCGACACCGCCCACGACCAGCGCCGATCGCCAGGGCCGCAGTCGGGCGAGGGGCAGGGCGAGGGGGAACAGCAGCGGGAAGGCGGGCAGCAGCAGACGCGGTTTCGAGCCGAAGTAGCTCGAGGCGCACAGGGCGAGCGCGAGGACGATCCCCGTGTACACCAGCAGCGGGAGCGGTTGGCGCCCGCGCGCACCGGCGACGTACAGGCGGATCAGCAGGGCGACGCCGATGATCAGGGCGAGACCGGCGAAGGCGGACGGAATTGACGTGAACTTGTCGATGATGAAGCGGGCGAAGGCGTAACCGCCGTCGAAACCGTTGCGCCAGCCCGCCTGGACGTCGAGATAGCCGAGAGGGCCCTTCCCGGTGCGGCGGCCGACCCAGAGGACGTAGCCGGTCGCGCCCAGGGGCGCGAGGAGGAGACCGAGGGCGCGTGGTGCGATGCGCGCGCCCTCCGCGTCCGCCGTGCTCCGCTCTCGCACGAACGAGACCACGCCCGCAACCCACACCGCGGCCACCACGGCGAGTCCGACCGGACGGGTCAGGCCGGCCAGCGAAGCCAGCAGACCGGCGGTCACCCAGCGGCCGGTGAGGAGCGCGTACAGCGACCAGGCGGCCAGCGCGGTGAAGAGTGACTCGCTGTACGCCATCGACTGCACGATCCCGACCGGCAGCACCGCCCACAGCAGGACCGCGCACACCCCGGCCCGCAGCCCGTACAGACGGTCGGCGACCGCGAAGATCCCCCAGGCCGCGGCGAGCGAGGCGAACAGGGAGACGGCGAAACCGGCGTCGGCGTACGACAACGGGGTCACCGCCGAGACCAGCCGCTCCAGCCACGGCAGCAGCGGGAAGAAGGCCAGGTTGGAGTGGATGTCGCCGTTCGGCAGGCGCACCTCGTAGCCGTAACCCAGCTCGGCGACCCGGGTGTACCACAGGGAGTCCCAGCGGGCCGTCAACAAGGTGTAGGCGCTCTTGTCCCGCGCGGCGCTCCACGCGGCGAGGGCGAGCAGCCCGAGGACGCGCACGGCCGCGTACCCCAGGAGGGCGGGGGCAGCCCGGCGCAGGGCCGCGGGGCCGGACGGCGCCACACGGGTCTCGAGATCGGTCACGGTGCGATTATCGGCGGGGCCCGGAAGCGGAGCGTGCGCCGGGGTGCGACGGGCCGTGAGGGGAGTGGCGTACGCCACATGGTTGTCCGGGGGCTGTGAGAGGTCCGCCACGTGGACGACGCGCGAACTCGCGTACGCTGCGTGTCACTCGTCGTTCAGTGCGCGGGCCGGAGACCACCGCTCCTCTCCGGCCGAGCCCCGGGGAGTCCCCACCCCGCGAGCCCGCCGAACCCGAGGAAACTCTGGGAGGTACGTTCATGTCCGGGACGACCACGGCCGCCGTTCGGCTCCGCCGTCGGGCGGCCGGGGCCGGTGCCAACCGCTGGGTCGTGCTGGTGGTGCTGTGCGTCAGCCTGCTCCTGGTCGCCGTCGATGCGACCGTGCTGCACGTGGCGGTGCCCGCCGTCACCGAGGACCTCCGGCCCGGCGGGATCGAACTGCTCTGGATCGTCGACACCTATCCCCTCGTCTGCGCCTCGCTGCTGATCCTCTTCGGCACCCTCGGCGACAGGGTCGGCCGCAGAAGGATCCTGCTGCTCGGTTACACGCTGTTCGGCGTGGCCTCCGCGATGGCGGCGTTCGCCGGCACCGCCGAGGTGCTCATCGTCGCGCGGGCGCTGCTCGGCGTCGGCGGCGCGATGATCATGCCCGCCACGCTGTCGATCCTGCGCCAGGTCTTCCCCGACCGGCGGGAGAGGGCGCTCGCGATCGGCATCTGGAGTGCGGTGGCCGCGGTCGGCGCGGCGGTCGGTCCGCTGCTCGGCGGCTTCCTGCTGGAGCACTTCTGGTGGGGCTCGGTCTTCCTCGTCAACATCCCCCTGATGCTGGTCAGCCTGCCCGTGGGGCGGCTGCTGCTGCCCGAGTCCAAGGGCTCCGGGGAGGGGCCGTGGGACGTCGTGGGCGCGCTGATGGCCGCCGCCGGACTGTTCGGCGCCGTCCTCGGCGTGAAGCGGCTGGGCGGCGGCGAACTGGGTCTCTTCACCCTGGTGCCGCTGGCGGTGGGCGCGCTGCTGATCGTGCTGTTCGTACGGCGTCAGCGACGGCGCAGGCATCCCCTGGTGGACCTGCGGATGTTCGCGCGGCCCGCGTTCAGTACGGCGGTCGGGTGCATCGTGCTGGCGATGCTGGCGCTGGTCGGTCTGGAGCTGATCGCGGCGCAGTATCTCCAGCTGGTGCTGGACCTGTCCCCGCTGGAGACGGGCCTACGACTGCTTCCGCTGACCTTCGCGGCGATGGCCGCCGGGCTCGCCGGCGCGCGGCTGCTGCGGCGCTTCGGGCCGCGGCGGATGGTGTGCGCCGGGTTCTGCCTCACGGCCGCCGCGGTCGTCCTGCTGACCTCGATGGGCGGGACGGACAACGCGGGGCTGCTGCTGACGGGGTTCCTGCTGCTGGGGTTCGGGCTGGAGACGACGCTGTTCGGGGCGTACGAGTCGATGCTGAGCGAGGCTCCGCCGGAGCAGGCGGGCGGGGCGGCGGCGATCGGCGAGACCTCGTACCAGCTGGGCGCCGGGATCGGGATCGCGCTGCTGGGCAGCGTGATGAACGCGGCCTACGCGCCGGGGCTGTCGTCGGTGCCGGGGGTGCCGGCCGCGGCGTCGGCCGCGGCGGGGAACTCACTGGGCGAGGCCTACGAGGTCGCCGGGCGGCTCGGGGGGCCGGCCGGGGAGGTCCTGCGGCAGACGGCTCGGGACTGTTTCGTGCACGGACTGCATGTGACGCTGGTGGTGAGCGCGGGGCTGTTGCTCCTTGGCGCGGTCATGGCGCTGCGGCTGCCGCGGGTGATGCAGTGCGAGGCACCCGCGGTGGAGCTGCCGTCGCCCCGGGAAGCCGTGCCGTCGCGGGTCTCGGCCTGACGGCCGTTCTGTCTCCCACCCACGCGGCGCCCCTGACGCCCGTGGGGGTTCGGTTCAGGCGGCGGCTCTCCGTGCGTTGCAGGGAGTGGGGGCTGGACGGGGTTCGCCGGGCGTCGTAACGTCGGGGGAGTTGCGTGACTAGCGGTGCTAGTTTTCTGGTTTCGGAGGGAATCATGTCGTCGTCCTCGGGGTCCGTGCTGCCTCCTTTCGATCCGTCCGACCCCCTCGGGATCGACGATCTCCTCAGCGACGAGGACCTCGCCGTACGGGACACCGTGCGCGGCTGGGCCGGCGACCGGGTGCTGCCGTATGTCGCCGACTGGTACGAGAAGGGCGAGCTGCCGCAGATCCGGGAGCTGGCCCGCGAGCTGGGCGGGATCGGGGCGCTCGGGATGTCCCTCACGGGATACGGCTGCGCCGGGGCCAGTGCCGTGCAGTACGGACTGGCCTGTCTGGAACTGGAGGCCGCCGACTCCGGGATCCGGTCACTCGTCTCCGTCCAGGGCTCCCTCGCGATGTACGCCGTCCACCGGTTCGGGAGCGAGGAGCAGAAGCGGAACTGGCTGCCGCGCATGGCCACCGGTGAGGTCATCGGCTGCTTCGGGCTGACCGAGCCAGACCACGGCTCCGATCCGGCCGGCATGCGGACCCGCGCCAAGAAGGACGGCTCCGACTGGGTCCTCGACGGACGCAAGATGTGGATCACCAACGGTTCCGTCGCGGGCGTCGCCGTGGTGTGGGCGCAGACGGAGGACGGCATCAGGGGCTTCGTCGTGCCCACCGACGCCCCCGGCTTCTCCGCGCCGGAGATCAAGCACAAGTGGTCCCTGCGGGCCAGCGTCACCAGCGAACTCGTGCTGGACGGCGTACGGCTGCCCGCCGACGCCGTGCTGCCGGAGGTCGTCGGACTCAAGGGCCCGCTCAGCTGTCTGTCACACGCCCGGTACGGGATCGTGTGGGGCGCCATGGGTGCGGCGCGGGCCTGCTTCGAGACCGCCGTCGACTACGCGAAGTCACGGGAGCAGTTCGGGCGGCCGATCGGCGGCTTCCAGCTCACCCAGGCCAAACTCGCCGACATGGCGGTGGAACTGCACAAGGGGATTCTGCTCGCCCACCATCTGGGGCGGCGCCTGGACGCCGGCCGTCTGCGTCCCGAGCAGGTCAGTTTCGGCAAGCTCAACAACGTACGGGAGGCGATCGAGATCTGCCGTACGGCGCGGACGATCCTCGGGGCCAACGGGATCTCCCTCGAATACCCCGTCATGCGGCACGCGACCAACCTCGAGTCGGTGCTGACCTACGAGGGCACCGTCGAGATGCACCAGCTCGTACTGGGCAAGGCGCTCACCGGACTCGACGCCTTCCGCTGACCCCGGGAGGGGCAGGGCCGGCGAGCGGCCGTGCCTCAGCTCTGGTTGAAGAAGCCGTCCGCGCGGTGCGCGGCCGGGTCGCCGTTGACGATCTCGGTGTTGGCGGGGCTGAGCAGGAACACGCGGGTCGAGACCCGCTCGATGGAACCACGGAGGCCGAAGATCAGCCCGGCCGCGAAGTCGACGACGCGCTTGGCGTCGCCGGCCTCCATGGCCGTGAGGTTCATGATGACCGGGACGCCCTCGCGGAACAGCTCGCCGATCGCCCGTGCGTCCCGGAAGCTGTCCGGGGTCACGGTGCCGATCCGGCGGCCCTTCTGCTCGGCCGTGTCGTTGGCGACCTTGACCCGCGGGTCGGTGACCCAGGCGTCCCCGGAGTCGGTCTCCTCGGAATAGTCGTCGTCGTAGTAACGCTCGTCATCGTTGTTGTCGTCGACGAGGCCAAGCCAGGCACTTGCCTTGCGTACCGATCCCATGGACGCCTCCTCTCACAGCGGTCATTCTTGCTTTCCGCATTCCCCATGGTCGTCCATGATGCGGATGTCGCGCCAAGTGGATAGACGCCGCGCGGGGGGTTTGTGACGGTACTGGTGCACAGCGGATCCGTCGAGAGTCCAAGTGCCCCAAGGGTCGTGACCCACACGGCTGCTGACTGTGAGTGAAATATGATTCTTCACGGCGTACGGGTGAGTGGCGGTGCGGACGGGTGAACGGGGCGAGCCGTTCCCGCGTGACAATCGGTCGATACGATGCGGCAGCCCATGGCGGTGCTCATGGCCGCTCGATGTCGTGGGGATCAACAGACAATCACGGGGGATCGGACATGTTCGGGATCGTGAGGCCGTGCCGGCACCGGCTCGGTGAAGGGCTCAAAACCCAGTGGATGGCGCACTTGTGCGGGCTCTGCCTCGCCCTGCGGCGCGACCACGGACAGTTCGCGCGGATCGTCACCAACTACGACGGCCTGCTCGTCTCGGTCCTGACGGAGGCTCAGGCCGAACGGACCGACGGATGGCGGCGTACGGCGGGGCCCTGTCCGCTGCGCGGTATGCGCTCCGCGTCCGTCGCCCAGGGTGAGGGGGCCCGTCTCGCGGCGGCCGTCTCGCTGGTGCTGGCCGCCGCCAAGGTGCGTGACCATGTCGCCGACGGGGACGGACTGCTGGCACGCCGTCCGGTCGCCCTGGCCGCGCGCCGGGTGGCCACGAGCTGGGGGCGGGCAGGTGCGCGCGGCGGCTCCGCCGTCGGTTTCGACACGGCGGTCCTGGTGGACGCCGTGGACCGGCAGGTCGGCATCGAGGGCCTCGCCGGCCCCGGCACACCGCTGCTGACCGTCACCGAACCGACCGAGACGGCCACCGCCGCGGCCTTCGCGCACACCGCGGTCCTGGCGGGCCGGCCCGGCAACGCCCAGCCGCTCGCCGAGGCCGGCCGTCTCTTCGGCCGGCTCGCTCATCTCCTCGACGCCGTGGAGGACCGGGAGACCGACGCCGCCTCGGGCGCCTGGAACCCGCTCACGGCCACCGGGACCTCCCTCGTGGAGGCCCGGCGGCTCGCCGACGACGCGGTGCACGGCATTCGCCTGGCCTTGCGCGACGCCGAGTTCACCGACGCCAAGCTCGCCCATGTGCTGCTCGTGCACGAACTGCGCACCTCGGTGGACCGGGCCTTCGGCACCGCCTCGTGCGGACACGCGCACACGGCGGAACAGCACGGGCCGGAGCTGTACGGGCCGCCGCCGGGCAACCCGTACGCCCCGTCGGGTCCCGGCAGTCCGCCGCCGCCCCCACGGCCGCCGCACCGCGACCGGCGCGGCCTCCTCACCGGGTGTCTGGTGTGGTCGGGCCTCGCCTGTACGTGCCAGATGTGCTGCGGCACGTACGAGGACCCGTGGACCCGGGAGCCCAAGGAGGGTCTGTGCCAGCGCTGCGACTGCGGCGACTGCTGCGAGGGCTGTGACTGCTGCGGGAACTGCTGCGACAGCTGTTGCTGCGACGGCTGCGGCTGCGACTGCTAGTCCGGCCCTTCTCCGGTCAGTCCCGTCACTCCTTCAGTTCGGGCGGGGAGATCTGTGACTTCTCGATCGCCGAGCCCGTCGTGCCCCACTTCTCGAGGATCCTGGCGTAGGTGCCGTCGGCGATGAGTTCGTCGACGGCCGCCCGGAAGGCGGGGGCCAGCTTCGTGCCCTTCTCGAAGGCGAAGCCGACGTCGAGACGGCGGAACTCGTTGAGGAACTTCAGGCCGTCCTGCTGGGCGACGGCGTAGCGCAGTCCGTTGATGGTGGACATCACGACGTCGCTGCGGCCCTGCTGGACCGACGACCAGATCGCTCCCTGCTCGCTGTACGTCTGCACCTTGTACGCCTTCTTACCGGCGTCGGAGCAGACGTGCTTGTTGTCCTCCAGCGTGGCCTCGAACGTGGTGCCCGCGCCGGTGGCGATGTTCAGGCCGCACAGCTGCTTCAGGTCGGTCACCTTCGTGAGCTTGCTGTCCGCGCGGGTGGCGAAGCCCTGGCCGTCGTTGATGTAGGTGACGAAGTCGATGGTCCTGAGGCGCTCGGTGGTGACGCCGAAGTTGCCGATGCCGACGTCGTACTTGCCGCTGTCGAGCGCGGGCAGGATCGCCTCGAAACTCGCCTGCTCGGTGCGGAGTCCGAGCCCCAGCACCTTGGCGACGGCCTGGGCGAAGTCGACGTCCTGGCCGGCCAGGGTCTTGCCGTCGTCCAGGTAGCTGGTGCCCGGCGGGGTGCCGCCGACGCTGACCGCGACGGTCAGGCCGCTCACCCCGGGGGGCAGCAGCGCCGCGGCCTTCGTGTCCTTCCGGATGGCGGAGACGACGTCCTCGGTGGGGATCGCGCCGGACTTGACGGCCGCCTGGGCGGTGCCGCCGGACCCGCTGCCGTCCGCACCGGAGCCGCAGGCGGTGAGCAGCAGGGTCGCCGACGTGATCAGGGCGAAAGGGGCGAAAATGCGCCTGAGTGAGCGCGTGGACGTACGCATCGTGTGCGGTCTCCAAGACAGCGGAAAGGAAGGCGGGAAGCGCGAGCCGAGGGGAGGTGGCGCGGGTGAAGGCAGAGCTGGGGGAGGGGAGAACGCGAAAAGGGGTGCCCTGGAATCAGGGCACGCAGGGGGTCAGCTCAACAGGAAGAGGACCACACTCGACCGAAGTCGATGTGGGAGCGCGTGACCAGCCACTGCTGTGGATGCATGGGCCAAGTGGAACAGGCATCCGGTGGTGCGTCAACTGACCTGAGACGTACGGCTCACAGTGTGGACGGCCTTGACAGCGAGGGGAAACGCCGCCGTACTCTCGGTGCACGGCCCTGCTGAGGGGCTCGGCCGTACGGCGCCGCGCGGCGCATCGGTGTGAAGGCACCCACCCGTGTTCGACTCGAAGTCACGGAGCCTTCGCATGTCTTCCGACACCCTCGCCAAAGCCTCCGCCGCACCGGACATACCGGAGCACGCGGACACCCTGCGGATCGTCCCGCACCGCCGTCTCGGACAGTGGACGGCCGCCGTCGCCGTCCTGGTCCTGCTCGGCCTCGCCGTCAACTCCGTCCTGCGCAACGAGGCGTTCCGGTGGGACCTCGTCGCGGACTACTTCACCTCCGACTCCGTGCTGCGCGGGCTGTGGCTCACGCTCTGGCTGACGGCAGTGGTGATGGTGCTCGGCTTCGCCCTGGGCACACTGCTCGCCGCGGGCCGGATGTCCGCCAACCCGGTTCTGCGCTCGGTCAGTTGGGGATACGTCTGGCTGTTCCGGTCGATCCCGATCCTGGTGCAGTTGCTGCTGTGGTTCAACATCGGGGCGCTGTACCCGCAGTTGTTCGGGGTGAAGACGGTGAACCTGTTCACCCCCGTCGCCGTCGCGATCATCGGACTCACCCTGCACGAGGCCGCCTACGCCGCCGAGGTGGTGCGCGGCGGGATCCTCTCCGTCGACCGCGGGCAGATCGAGGCCGCGCAGGCGCTCGGGCTCAGCCGGTGGCGCCGCTGGTGGCGGATCGTCCTGCCGCAGGCCATGCGCTCCATCGTGCCGCCGGCCGGGAACATGCTGATCGGCACCCTCAAGGGCACCTCCATCGTCAGCGTCATCGCCGTCCAGGACCTGCTGTTCTCCGTGCAGCTCGTCTACCACCGCACCTACCAGGTGATCCCGCTGCTGATGGTGGCCACCGTCTGGTACACGGTCGTCACCTCGCTGCTCGGCGTCGGCCAGCACTACGTGGAGAAGTACTACGCGCGCGGTGCGGAGCGCACCCGATGAGACACTCCCTGGTGATCGTCGGGGCCGGACCGCGGGGGACCGGTCTCATCGAGCGGATCGCCGCCAACGCGCCCGAGCTGTACGGCGGTTCGGGTCTCGACATCCATCTCGTCGACCCGCATCCGCCGGGCGCCGGACGCATCTGGCGGGCCGCGCAGTCACCGCTGCTGTGGATGAACTCGCACGCCGAGGACGTCACCATGTTCACCGACGACACGGTGGACATGGCCGGACCCGTCCGGGAGGGGCCCACCCTGCACGAGTGGGCCGGCATCGACGGTCGTACCTTCGCCGACCGGCAGCTCCAGGGCGGCTATCTGCGCTGGGTGCACGAGCAGGCGGTGGCCGCGCTGCCCCCGTCCGTCACCGTCCACCACCACCCGCGCCGCGCCCTGCGCGTCAGCGGACCGCGCGAGGGCCGCCAACAGGTGTGGCTGGAGGACCGCCCCCGGCCGCTCCCGGCCGACCTCGTCGTCCTCGCCCTCGGCCACCTCGACGCCCGACTCGACCACGAGCAGCGGGCGTTGTCGGCATACGCCGACCAGCACGGACTGGTGCACCTCCCGCCGGACTTCACCGCCGACAGCGACCTGTCCGCGCTGCGGCCCGGCGAACCCGTCCTGGTCCGCGGCTTCGGCCTCGCCTTCGTCGACCTGATGGTGCTGCTCACCGAGGGCCGCGGCGGCCGCTACGAGGGCGACACCTACGTCCCCTCGGGGCGGGAGCCCGTGCTGTACGTCGGCTCGCGGCGCGGAGTGCCGTACCACGCGAAGATCGGGTACGACTGGAGCGGGGAACGGCCGCCGCTGCCGAGGTTCTTCGGCCCCGCCGAGACCGCCGAACTGCTCGCCCGGCCACAGGGGTTCGACTTCCGGCGGGACGTGTGGCCGCTGGTGGAGAAGGAGCTGGGGTTCGCCCACTACCACCGGCTGTTCGCCGCCCACCCCGAGCGCACGGCGATCGCCTGGACCGACTTCGAGGAGAAGTACGCCGCCGCCGGGGACGCCGCCGAGCGGGAGACCCTCGTGGCGTCCGCCGTGCCCGACCCGGGCGACCGGCTCGACCTGGCGGCACTCGACCGGCCGCTCGACGGGGTGCGGTACGGGTCCTCCGAGGAGTTCCAGGAAGGGCTGCGGGCGTACGTCGAGGCCGACCTGAGCCGTCGCCATGACCCCGGCCGCAGCCCCGACCTGGCCGTCTTCCTCGGGCTGCTGTCCGTCTACGGTCAGCTCGTGCGGCTCGGGGACATCGGGTCCTGGTGGCACGGCTTCTTCAGCTACCTGGCCTCCGGTCCGCCCGGACCCCGGCTGCGACAACTGCTCGCACTGTCCCGGGCGGGGGTGCTGAACTTCGTCGGCGCCGACATGGCCGTACGCGCCGAGGACGGTGTGTTCCGGGCGTCGAGTCCCACCGTGCCCGGGACCACGGTCGAGGCACGGGCGCTGGTCGAGGCCCGGCTGCCCGAGCCGACGGTCCGGCGCGCCCGCGACCCGCTGCTGCGCGAACTGCACCAGGAGGGCGCCGCCGAGACCCCGGACGGGCTGCTGCGGGTGGACCGCCTCGACGGGCGGATCCTGGACCGCAACGGTGAGCCGCATCCCCGGCGCTTCGCGCTCGGGCCGCATACCGACGGGCGGACGCCGGGCGCGTTCACCAGGCCGCGGACGGGCGGGCCGGCGTTCCGGCAGAACGACGCCACCGCGCGGGCCGCCCTGGTCTTCCTGCGTGACCTGGGCTGTTCCGCCGTCGGCTGACCCACGTCCGTCAACGCACCTTTCACACGAAGGAATCACGCCATGAGTGTCATGGTCGACATCAGGTCGGTCCACAAGAGCTTCGGCTCGCTGGAGGTCCTCAAGGGCATCGACCTGTCGGTGCGCGCCGGGGAGGTCACCGTCGTCCTCGGCCCCTCCGGCTCCGGCAAGTCGACGCTGCTGCGCACCATCAACCACCTGGAGAAGGTGGACCGGGGCGCGATCAGCGTGGACGGCGTGCTCGTCGGCTACCGGCGGTCCGGCAACCGGCTGTACGAGCTGCCCGAACGGGAGGTGCTGCGCCAGCGCACCCGGATCGGGTTCGTCTTCCAGAACTTCAACCTGTTCCCGCACCTCACCGTTGTCGACAACGTCATCGAGGCACCGGTGTCCGCGCTGAAGCGGCCGCGCGAGGAGGCGGTGGAGGCGGCGCGCCGGCTGCTGGAGCGGGTCGGCCTCGCCGACAAGGCCGACGCCTACCCGAGGCAGCTGTCCGGCGGTCAGCAGCAGCGGGTCGCCATCGCGCGGGCGCTCGCGCTGGAACCCAGGCTGCTGCTGTTCGACGAGCCCACGTCCGCGCTCGACCCGGAGCTGGTGGGCGAAGTCCTCGACGTGATCCGGGACCTGGCGCTCCAGGGCACGACGATGATCGTCGTCACGCACGAGATCGGCTTCGCCCGTGAGGTCGCCGACACGGTCGTGTTCATGGACGACGGCCGGATCGTCGAGCAGGGGCCGCCGGCGGAGGTGCTGGAGCGGCCGAGGGAGGAGCGGACGCGGTTGTTCCTCTCCAAGGTGCTGTGAGGCGAGGTCCGGTGGGCCGGGGTTCCGCGTGCCGGGGAAGGCGGGTGTGCCGATGACGTCATCGTCCGGACGGGGTCTGCCGCATCTGGCGGCCGCCGTCGATCTGCCGGGGGTGTACGACGTCGGCGCACACGTCGAGCTGATCCGGCTCGCCGAGCGGGGCGGGCTCGACTTCGTCACCCTGGACGACAGCTCCGCCGGACCCGGACCCGGACCCGGTCTCGACGCGGTGGCCGTGCTGTCGCGGGCGGCGCCCGCCACGCACCGCGTCGGCCTGGTGCCCACGGTCACCGGCCCGCACGCCGATTCCGCTGACGTCGTGGCCGCGGTCGCCGATCTGGACCGGGTCAGCCGGGGACGGGCGGGCCGGTGGATCGACGTGTCGGGCGGCGAGACGCTTCTCCACGCCGGCCTCACCGGCTCCCCGCAGGGGCACCCCGTGTGCTGCGTGGCCGATGCCACCGACGGACCCGCCCGCCGCGCCGCCGCCCGGTACGCCGATGTCGTACTGGCGCGGGTGACGAGCCGTGCGCAGGCCCGGTCGATGCGTGATCAACTGCGCGCCGAGGCGGCGGAGTTCGGTCGGGAGCCGGATTCCCTGCGGGTGCTGGCGGCCCTGCTGATCGACCTCGGCGACGGCGAGCACGCCGCCGAGCCCGGTCATGGCGGGGGCGGTCCCCGTCGGAGCGCGCGGGGCCCGCTCTACCGGGGCGGCCCCGTCGACCTCGCCGACCTGATCGCCTCCTGGCACCGGGACGGTGCCGTCGACGGCTTCCACCTCATCCCCGCCGAACCGCGCCGCGACCTGGAGCGGCTGGTCAACGGCACGGTGGCGCTGCTCCAGCACCGGGGTCTGTTCCGCACCTTCTATCCGGGCAGCACCCTGCGGGAGCACCTGGGCCTGGCCCGGCCGGTCGGGCAGATCGCGGGAGGACCGGCGTGAGGTTCCGGAGGGGCGACTTCCGGACATCCAGGGGCGCGGGTGGCCGAAGGTGCGGGGGGTGAGGTTCGAGGCGCCGGTTCCGGGGTGTCGACGTCCCCCGTACTGCTCGACTCAGTCCGTACCGGGGCGCTTTGCGCCGTACGGCGGACCACGCTGCCGGCAGGCCGTCGGTGCCCGGCCCGCACAGTTGATGCAAAGCTTGACGGCCGAAAGGCGCCCTTGCGCCGACCGGCCGTTCGGCCGAATACTCCCCCTCAGCGCTTGTCAGGAGCATGGTGTGTCCGGAATCCGGAGGGAACCCCGGACGGAATCCGGACGCCTGATGCCTCCCGACTGCGCCTCACGGGCCCCGACCCCACGCGGGCCCGCCGAATTCCCCTGGGAGGGAACGAAACGTGAGGATCAAGCGCACCACCACCAGCGGCATCACGAGACGCACCCGGCTGATCGCCGTCTCCACCGGCCTCGTGGCCGCCGCCGCCATCGCCATCCCCCACGCGAACGCCGCGGACACCACCCCCTTCAGTGCCGCGGAACTCAAGAGCGCCGGCAACTCGGTGCTCAAGGCCGACGTCCCGGGCACCGCCTGGGCGGTCGACAGCAAGACCAACCGACTCGTCGTCACCGTCGACAGCACGGTCTCGCAGGCCGAGATCGCCAAGATCAAGGAGCAGGCCGGCGGCGACGCCGACGCTCTGACGATCAAGCGCACCGAGGGCAAGTTCCAGAAGTACATCCAAGGTGGCGACGCCATCTATGCGAGTAGCTGGCGCTGCTCCCTCGGCTTCAACGTCCGTGACAGTGCGGGCAACTACTACTTCCTGACCGCCGGTCACTGCACCGACGGCGCCGGCACGTGGTGGTCCAACTCGTCCCACACCACGACGCTCGGCACCACGGCGGGTTCCAGCTTCCCGACGAACGACTACGGCATCGTCCGGTACACCAACACCTCGGTCGCCAAGGCGGGCACCGCCGGCGGTGTGGACATCACCCGCGCGGCCAACCCGACCGTGGGCACCACCGTCTACCGTGACGGCTCGACCACCGGCACCCACAGCGGACGGGTCACCGCGCTCAACGCGACCGTCAACTACGGTGGCGGCGACGTCGTCTACGGCATGATCCAGACCAACGTCTGCGCCGAGGGCGGCGACTCCGGCGGCTCGCTCTACGGCAGCAACGGTGTGGCCTACGGTCTGACCTCCGGCGGCAGCGGCAACTGCAGCTCCGGCGGCACGACGTTCTTCCAGCCCGTGGTGGAGGCGCTGAACGCGTACGGCGTCAGCGTGTTCTAACCCGTTCCGTCCCGCAGGAGAGCCCCCGCACGCGACCGGCGTGCGGGGGCTCTCGCGTGCCCGCCGAGCGGTCCATGTGACCCGCGTAGTATTTGCAAAGCGAACTACCGGCGATTTACCCAGTGTTGGCTCCCGGGGTGGTGAAGGTGCGGAGGGCGCGCGGTGCTCACCCTGTGCGCGTCCTCCGTTCGACCTTGTGTGCGCCCTGTGCGGTTCGGAAGAGTGAACGCCCGTCAACCCAGCCTTCCGGGCCGCGACGGCCCCCACAGCCGTCCGGTCCGCCCCCCACAGGAGGACCCGAGTTGAAGCACCGACGCATACCCAGGCGACGGGCCGTCATGACGGGAGCGGGCATCGCCGCTCTCGTAGCCGCAGGAGTCACCTTCCAGACTGCGAACGCTAGCGAAACCCCGGACACCCCTGAGCCCCGGCTCCTCTCCGCCCTCGCGGCCGGAAAGCTCGGCTCGACGCTCGGCGAGGACCTCGGCGCCGACGCGGCCGGCATCTACTACGACGCGCAGAGCAGGAGCCTCGTGGTGAACGTGCTCGACGAGGCCGCCGCGAAGACCGTCGAGGCGGCCGGCGCCGAGGCCAGACTCGTTCAGAACTCCCTCGCCGAGCTGACGAGCGCCCGTACGACGCTCAAGAAGGACGCGACCATCCCGGGCACCGCCTGGGTGACGGACCCGACCACCAACAAGGTCGTCGTCACCGCCGACCGTACGGTCTCCGCCGCCGAGTGGGCCAAGCTCACCAAGGTCGTCGAAGGGCTCGGCGCCAAGGCCGAACTCCAGCGCAGCAAGGGGGAGTTCAAGCCCCTCGTGGCGGGCGGCGACGCGATCACCGGCGGCGGCGGCCGCTGCTCGCTCGGCTTCAACGTGGTCAAGGGCGGCGAGCCGTACTTCCTGACCGCCGGTCACTGCACCGAGTCGATCTCGACCTGGTCGGACTCCTCCGGCGCCGAGATCGGCACCAACGAGACCTCCAGCTTCCCCGGCGACGACTACGGCCTGGTCAAGTACACGGCCGAGGTCGACCACCCGAGCGAGGTGAACCTCTACAACGGCTCCGCCCAGGCGATCACCGGCGCCGCCGAGGCCACCGTCGGCATGAAGGTCACCCGCAGCGGCTCGACGACCCAGGTGCACGACGGCACGGTCACCGGCCTGGACGCCACCGTGAACTACGGCAACGGCGACATCGTCAACGGCCTCGTCCAGACCGACGTCTGCGCCGAGCCCGGCGACAGCGGCGGCTCCCTCTTCTCGGGCAGCAGTGCGATCGGCCTCACCTCCGGCGGCAGCGGCGACTGCACCTCGGGCGGGGAGACGTTCTTCCAGCCGGTGACGGAGGCGCTGTCGGCGACGGGCACCCAGATCGGCTGACGCCCCGGCCTTCGGCCCCGGCCTCCGGTCCCGGCCAAGAGGAGTCCCGCCCCGCGCGCGAGGGGCGGGACTTCCGCGTCGTGGAGAGGTGGGCTAGGCGGCGGCCCGCCGTGTGCGCAGTGCCGTCGCCAGCAGGGTGATCGCGGTTCCGGCGACCGCCCACGCCGACAGGACCAGCAGGGCGGCTGTGACGGCGTTGCCCTGGAAGTACGCGATCGACCGTGCGGCCCAGGTGCCCGCGCCCGGCGGCAGGGCCGGACCGATCGCCTTCCAGAAGGGCGGGAGCAGCGGGGGCGGGAGGGCACCGCCCGCGCTCGGGTTGCCCAGGATCACCACGATCAGGATGACCAGGCCGATGCCGGCGAGCCCGAAGAGGGCCTGGCAGGCGAGTGTGGCCGCGCCGACGGCGAAGATGAGCAGGGCGCCGAGCCCCCAGAGGGCCGGGAAGCTGCCGGGCAGCGCGCCCAGGACCGGCCCGACGATCAGGGCGCCGCCGAGTCCGCCGACGAGCGCGACGACGGCCATGGCGATGAGCCGGATCACCGCACGTCTCGGCGTGGAACGGGCGGCGCCCGCGCTGATCGTCATGATCGACGCGCAGAGGTAGCCGCCCACGCACCAGCCCACGGTCACATAGAAGGACGACAGTCCGTTGGCGTCGCCGGTGGCGGCCGGGACCACGTCGACGGTGCGTACCGTGCGGCCCTCGGACTTCTCCACGCGGGCGGTGAGCGCCTCCAGGGTGGTGGCCAGCACGCGGCCGCCGCCGGTGGCGACCAGGAGGGTGTCGGTGGTGCCGGTCCGGTCGACGACCAGCGCGCCGTCGATCTTCCGGTCCAGGATCTGCTTCCGGGCCGTCGCCCGGTCGGCCACCGTGCGCGGATCCAGCGGCGCGCCCGGGAGCCGCTCCAGCCGGGTGACCGTCCGCTCGGCCACGGCCCCCGGTGCGACGACCCCGAAGGGCACGTCCTTGGGCTTCGGGTCGTGCAGCGCGCCCACGTAGGAGGCGATGAAGAGCAGGTGGAGGGCGAGCACGCCGATGACCAGCAGGGTGGCGCGCGGAGTGACCGCGTCCTTCACCTCCGCGAGGAAGGAACGGTCGGGTGCGCCGACGGCCTGTGACATGTCCCCACCGTCCGGTGCCGGGGACGTTTGCGCAGGTGGGAGGCGGCCGAACGGATGTCGTACACATGTTCGGGATTTGGTCTATGGTGGGGGTGAGCGAGTTGGGAACAAACGTTCGAGAGCCTGTTTCCGGGACCTGGCACCCGGACCCGGCGGGCTCGTTCGGACTCACGAGTGCGGGAGGTGCGTGTGCCGGGTTTCACGCATCTGCACACCGTCTCCGGGTTCTCCCTGCGCCACGGCGCCTCCCACCCGGAGCGGCTCGCCGAGCGCGCCTCCGAGCGGGGCATGGACGCCCTCGCCCTCACCGACCGCGACACCCTCGCCGGTACGGTCCGCTTCGCCAAGGCCTGCGCGAAGGCGGGCGTACGTCCGCTGTTCGGGGTGGACCTGGCGGTGGCCGCTCCCGAGCCGGTACGCAAGGAGAGGCGCCGCACCCCGGTCCGCGGAGGCGCCTTCGTCGACGAGTCGACACCCCGTGTCACCTTTCTCGCCCGCGACGGCGCCCGGGGCTGGGCCGACCTGTGCCGCCTCGTCACCGCCGCCCACACCGCCCCGGACACCCCCCTGCTGGCCTGGGAGGACAACCGCGGCGACGGTCTGACCGTGCTGCTCGGCCCCGCCTCCGACGTCGGCCGCGCCCTCGCCGCCGGCCGGCCGGACCGCGCGGCCCGGCTCCTCGTCCCCTGGCGGGAGACCTACGGCGACGCCCTGCGCCTGGAGGCCGTCTGGCACGGCCGGACGGGCACCGGACCCGGCTCCCTGCGCCTCGCCGCCCGTACCGTCGGATTCGCCGCCGAACAGCGGATCCGCCCGGTGCTCAGCAACGCCGTCCGGTACGCCGACCCCGGCCTGGGCCCGGTCGCCGACGTCCTGGACGCCGCTCGCCGTCTGGTGCCCATCGACCCGGCCAAGGAGCTGGACTCCGGCGAGGCCTGGCTGAAGGACGCCGACGCCATGCTGCGCGCCGCCGAACGGATCGTGGAGGCCGCGGGCTTCCGGCGGGACACCGCCCCCCGGCTGCTGGAGCAGACCCGGGCGGCGGCCGCCGAGTGCCTGGTCGACCCGGAGGACGACCTCGGCATCGGCACCGTCCACTTCCCCGAACCGCACCTCGTCGGCGCCGGCCGCCGCACCGCCCAGCGGACGCTGGCCTCGCGGGCGACGGCGGGAATGGTCCGGCGCGGCTACGACGGGCGGCGCGACTACTGGGAGCGGATGCACCACGAGCTGGACATCATCGCCCACCACGGCTTCGCCTCCTACTTCCTGACGGTCGCTCAGGTCGCGTACGACATACGGGACATGGGCATCCGGGTCGCCGCGCGCGGCTCCGGGGCGGGCTCGCTGGTCAACCACCTCCTCGGCATCGCCCACGCCGACCCGGTCGAGCACGGGCTCCTGATGGAACGCTTCCTGTCCAAGGAACGGGTGGTGCTGCCGGACATCGACATCGACGTGGAGTCCGCGCGCCGGCTGGAGGTCTACCGCGCGATCATCGGCCGGTTCGGCACCGAGCGGGTCGCGACGGTCGCGATGCCGGAGACGTACCGCGTCCGGCACGCGATCCGGGACGTCGGCGCGGCCCTGTCCATGGACCCCGCCGAGATCGACCGCGTCGCCAAGTCCTTCCCGCACATCCGGGCGCGGGACGCCCGCGCGGCCCTGGCGGAGCTGCCCGAACTGAAGCCGCTCGCGGCGGAGCGGGAGAAGTACGGAAAGCTGTGGGAGCTGGTCGAGGCCCTCGACGCCCTCCCGCGCGGAGTCGCCATGCACCCCTGCGGGGTCCTGCTCTCCGACGCCTCCCTCCTCTCCCGTACGCCGGTCATGCCGACCAGTGGCGAGGGGTTCCCGATGGCGCAGTTCGACAAGGACGACGTCGAGGACCTCGGGCTGCTCAAGCTGGATGTGCTCGGGGTGCGGATGCAGTCGGCGATGGCGCACGCGGTCACGGAGGTGGAGCGCGCGACGGGGGAGCGGATCGACCTGGACGCGGTGCCCCCCGGCGACCCGGCGACGTACCGGCTCATCCGTTCCACCGAGACGCTGGGCTGCTTCCAGATCGAGTCGCCGGGGCAGCGCGATCTGGTCGGGCGGCTCCAGCCGGCCACCTTCCACGACCTGGTCGTCGACATCTCGCTGTTCCGTCCGGGGCCGGTCGCCGCCGACATGGTGCGGCCGTTCATCGAGGCGCGGCACGGGCGGGCGCCCGTCCGCTACCCGCACCCGGATCTGGCGGAGCCGCTGAAGGGGACGTACGGGGTCGTCGTCTTCCACGAGCAGATCATCGACATCGTCGCGATCATGACCGGCTGCGGGCGCGGCGAGGCCGACCGGATCCGGCGCGGGCTGTCCGATCCCGAGTCGCAGGGGCGGATCAAGGTGTGGTTCGGGCAGCGGGCGGCGGAGAACGGCTATGCCGCGGAAACGATTCGGCGGACCTGGGAGATCGTCGAGGCCTTCGGGTCCTACGGCTTCTGCAAGGCGCACGCGGTCGCCTTCGCCGTACCGACGTACCAGTCGGCCTGGCTGAAGGCGCACCACCCGGCCGCCTTCTACGCCGGGCTGCTCACGCACGATCCCGGGATGTACCCGAAGCGGCTGCTGCTGGCGGACGCGCGGCGGCGCGGGGTGCCGATCCTGCCGTTGGACGTGAACCGGTCGGGCGTCGCCCACCGTATCGAACTGGTGTCTGAATCAGCAGCTTCGGGCGTCTGGGGGCTGCGGCTCGCCCTCTCCGATGTGCACGGCATCAGCGAGGCCGAGGCGAAGCGGATCGCGGACGGACAGCCGTACGCCTCACTGCTCGACTTCTGGGAACGGGCCCGGCCCAGCCGTCCGCTCGCCCAACGGCTGGCCCAAGTAGGCGCGTTGGACGCCTTCGGCGCCAACCGACGTGACCTGCAACTGCATCTGACCGAGCTTCACCGGGGATCGCGGGGCGGCGGCGGTGGCCAACTCCCCCTGGCGGGAGGCCGGAAGACCGCCCCGGCCGGGCTGCCCGACCTCTCCTCGGCGGAGCGGCTCAGCGCCGAGCTGGGGGTGCTGTCGATGGACGCCTCGCGCAATCTGATGGACGACCACCGGGAGTTCCTGAACGAGCTGGGCGTGGTGTCGGCGCGACAGCTGCGCGAGACACGGCACGGCGAGACGGTGCTGGTCGCGGGCGCCAAGGCGGCCACCCAGACCCCGCCGATCCGTTCCGGCAAGCGAGTCATCTTCTCCACCCTGGACGACGGCACCGGGCTGGTCGACCTCGCCTTCTTCGACGACTCCCACGACGCCTGCGCCCACACCGTCTTCCACTCCTGGCTGCTGCTGGTGCGCGGAGTGGTGCAACGGCGCGGGCCGCGCAGCCTCAGCGTGGTGGGCGCCGCCGCCTGGAACCTCGCCGAACTCGTCGAACTCCGCGCCGAGGGAGGCCTCGACGAGGTCGCGGCACGGCTCGCGGAACCGCCGCCCGCACCGAAAGACCCGGAGGGACCGGAAGACCCGGACGGGCAGGGCGGCGATCCGACCCACGGCCGGCGCATCCACCTGCCCACCGGCTACCAGATGCACCCGTGGGCGGATCTGCGCCCCGCGGGCCAGGAGGCCTCACAAGGGCCTTCGACAGTAAGGAAGTTGTGGCACCAGAGTCCGGGGAGTGCGGGATGACCATCCTCTGCGTACGTTTCCAGCTGCCTCCGATGCACGAGGCCGTCCTGCCGGGGCTGCTCGGACTCCTGGAGGAGTTCACCCCCGTCGTCGAGGCGCTGCCACCGGACGGGGCGCTGATCGACGTGCGGGGCGCCGAGCGGTACTTCGGGCGCAGCGCGGTCGAGCTGGCGTCCGTGATCCGGGTGCGGTCGCTCGCCCTGCACGGGGTCGACTGCATGATCGGCGCCGGGCCGGGTCCGATGCTGGCCCGCATGGCACTACGGGACGCCCGGCCCGGAGTGACCTGCGCCGTGACCGAGGACGGGGTACGGGAGTTCCTCGACGGGAAACCCGTCGCCGCGCTCCCCGGCGTCGGCACCGCGACCGCCCGCACCCTGTGCGAGTACGGCCTCGACACCCTCGGCAGGGTCGCCACCGCGCCGCTCGCCACCCTCCAGCGGCTGGTCGGCGCGAAGGCGGGCCGCGAACTCCACGAGAAGGCGAACGGCGTCGACCGCGGCCGGGTCGTCCCCAACGCGGTCGCCCGTTCCCTTGCCGCCGAACGCCCCTTCGACCGCGACGAGTTGGACCCCCACCGGCACCGCAGGGCACTGCTGTCGGCCGCCGAGGAACTGGGCTCCCGGCTGCGTGCCGTGGAGAAGGTCTGCCGCTCCCTGACCCTCACCGTCCGCTACGCCGACCGGTCGTCCACCACCCGCAGCCGCACCCTCGGGGAACCGACCGCGCATTCGGCGGACCTGACGAGGACCGCGTACGGCCTGTACGAGGCGCTCGGCCTCCAGCGCGCCCGCGTCCGCGCGATCGTCCTGCGCGCCGAGGGCCTCACCCCCGCCGAACAGGCCTCCCACCAGCTCACCTTCGACCCCGTCGACGAGAAGGCCCGCCGCATCGAGGAGGTCGCCGACCGCGCGCGGGCGAAGTTCGGCCCGAGGGCGGTGATGCCGGGGGCGCTGGCGGCGTGAGGAGGGCTCCGCGGCGGGGCGAGGTGGCCCGTCCTCAAGGAGGTGCACCCGTCCCGGCTCGATAGAGTGTGCGAATGACATGGAGAGGCCCGACGTTCCGGACGGTGGACGGGGAGCGGATCGACGGGGCCTGGTGTCACGTCTGGCACCGGGACGAGTGGCGTGACACCTACGTCGTCGAGGACCTGCTCGTCTACGCCGACGGGACGGTGCGCTGCGAGCGGACCACCGACCTGGCCGGTCTGGAGCGGATGCTGGACCGGGGGCTGGTCGCCGTCACAAATCCGGCGGCGCCTGCCCGGGAGGAGCCGGAGAACAAGTGGGAGTCCCGGTCTCCCGCACCTCTGACCCAGGAGGGGTTCCTCCTCGAAGTCGCGGACAAGATCGAGGAGTTGGCGGGTCGGCCGACGGTCCGTGACCGCTTCCGGGACGCGATCGAGCGCTTCAGGGAGACGTCCACCGACGCCGACCGGTCCCTCCTCCGCGACGCCTATCTCGCCATCGCGCCCCATCTGCGCATCTACTGCCTCGGCGACATGGACCGCCAGGACCGGCCCCTGCGGATCCTGTTCACAGACCTCGGCGAACCGGTCGACGGGGACGGTCCGGTGGCGACCGCCGAGATGCACCGGCAGGCGCTGGACTACTTCCGGGACCGGGAGAAGGCCGTCGCCCGAGCGCGGGAGCGGGAGACCGTCCGGCACGCGGACGATCCGACGTCGCCGGGAAGCCCGGCCATCATCCTGAACCAGATCCACTTCCCCAACGGTCGTCCCGCCGACCCCGGCCTCTCCGCCCTGCGCAACGACTTCCCCGTCATCCTCCACCACGCCGACGGCACCTACCCCTCCGTCCACCACGGCTACTGGGCCCTGTCCACCGCCGAGGAGGCCGACCGCCTCGCCGTCCGCGACGCCCCGACCGCCGACGCCGCCCACGAACTGGGCGCCCTGGCCCCGCGCCGCGAGGACTGGAGCGACGTACGTCTCGCCGTCATGGCCGGTCTGCTGCGCGCCAAGTTCACCCAGCACCCCGCACTGGCCGAGATCCTGCTCGGCACCGGGGACGCGCGCATCAGCTACAGCGGTTACGACGAGTCCCCGTACTGGAGGACCGCCCGCGACGACACGGGCCGCAACTGGGTCGGCCGCCTGCTGGAACTGGTCCGCTCCGAGCTGTTCGCCGCCGGGATCAGTTCGCCCACGGGGGAGTGATCACGGTTCCGTCGGCCAGTTCCGCCGTCAGGCCGACGGAGGTGGTGACCCAGGTGATCGCGGTGTGATCCGTCGGGTTCTCGACGCTCAGGGTCGACCCGGCGTTGACGATCACGGTGTCTCCCGCGCCGACCCGCTCGGTGCGGCCGTCGAGTGTGAGGGACAGCTCGCCGACGAGGACGTGGAGGATCTCCTCCCGGCTGACGGTGTGCGCGGGAGCCTTCGTCCCCGGCGGGACCTCGCCCCGCCAGGCGGCCAGCTCCTTGCTGCCGGTACGGGGAGCGGCGTACGAGACGAAGCGGGCGCCGTGGATCTCGTGGGTCACGGCGTCGGAGGAGCGGATGAACGGCATGGATGTCTCCTGAGGGTCGGTTTTGGTCAAGGCGCTTGACTAGTTGGACTGTGGATATGGTCAAGCAGCTTGACCAATACGTCAAGGGTGTTTCAATGCAGGCGTGCAGAACTCCGAAGCCCTCGCCCTGACCGCCGCCCTGCTCGCCGCCGCCGGCGACCTCACGCGGCGCATCAACGACGGCGTCCACGCCCGCGGGTTCGAGGGGCGGCCCGCCCACGGCTTCGCCTTCGCGCGGCTCGCCCCGGACGGGGCGACCGTCACCGAGCTGGCCACGCACCTCGGGGTCACCAAGCAGGCGGCCAGTCAGCTCGTCGACGAGCTGGTCAGCAAGGGGTACGCCGAACGGCGGGCGCATCCCGTGGACGCGCGGGCCCGGCTGGTCGTCCTCACCGAGCGTGGCTGGGAGTGCACCCGCGCCGCGGAAGAGGCGGCCGCCGACGCCGTACGGGCATGGGCCGAGGTCCTCGGGGAGAGTGAAGTGCGCGTGTTGTGCGACCGTTTGGCGCGAATCGCCCCCTACGGTCCCCTCAGGCCCACCTGGTGACTGCGCGTCGGATGCCCCGGTCGTCGCCGACTACCGCTGGAAGTTTTTACCGACGCGTAACTTCACACTTCAGCTACTCGCCCGTAACTTGACGAGTGAACAGCATCCTCGTGATCCGGATCACCAGGCGTAAGGCCGTCGAACCTCCCTTGAGCCGCAAGGAGATCACGCGATGCTGCCCTGGAAACGCCTGCTCAGACCGGTCTCCGCCCTGTTGCTGGCGGTCTCGGCCACGGTCGTCCCCGCCGCGACAACTGCCCACGCGGCCACTGCCGCCACCGCCACGAGCTGGGGGTCCCCCCGCTCGAGCGAAGCCGAGAGTGGGTGGAACGACTACAGCTGCAAGCCCTCCGCCGCACATCCCCGCCCCGTCGTCCTCGTCCACGGCACCCTCGGCAACTCCGTCGACAACTGGCTCGGCCTCGCGCCCTATCTCATGCACCGCGGGTACTGCGTCTTCTCCCTCGACTACGGCCAGTTGCCCGGAGTCCCCTTCTTCCACGCCCTCGGGCCCATCGACAAGTCGGCGGAACAACTGTCCGCCTACGTCGACAAGGTGCTCGCCGCGACCGGCGCCACCAAGGCCGACGTCGTCGGCCACTCGCAGGGCGGCATGATGCCCCGCTACTACCTCAAGTTCCTCGGCGGAGCCGCCAAGGTGAACGCCCTCGTCGGTATCGCCCCCAACAACCACGGCACCACCCTCGCCGGGCTCACCAACCTGCTGCCCTTCTTCCCCGGCGCCGAGGACCTCCTCACCGCCGCCACCCCCGCACTCGCCCAGCAGATCGTCGGCTCCGACTTCATGACGAAGCTGAACGAGGGCGGCGACACCGTCCCCGGCGTCCGCTACACGGTCATCGCGACCCGCTACGACGAGGTGGTGACACCGCACCGGACGCAGTACCTGAGCGGGGCGAACGTCAGGAACATCCTCATCCAGGACCTCTGCCCGCTCGACCTCTCCGAGCACGCGCTGCTCGGACTCACCGACCGGATCGCCTTCCACGAGGTGGCCAACGCGCTCGACCCGGCCCGCGCCACCGCCACCACCTGTGCCTCCGTCTTCGGCTGACGGAGGCGGTTCCGCCGGGGCCTGACCGGCCTGAGCCGCCGGTCAGGCCCCGGAGTCCGTCGGGTCAGCGGCCGCCCCGGCCACCGTCCACCGCGCGCCGCCGCACCGACGCGAACAGCACGCCCGCGCCCAGCGCCAGTACGGCCGCCCCGCCGGCCGCGAGATACGGCGTGCTGCCGTCGCCGCCGGTCTCGGCGAGGCTCTCACCGGCCCCGGCCGCCTTCGGCTCGTTGGCCTCGGCGGCAGGGGCCGGTGGGGTCGGGTCCGTCGTGGTGGCGGGGTCGTCGTCGCCGTGACCGTGGTGCTCGATCGTCGACTTGCCGGCACCGTCCTCGATCTGCTCCTCGGACGGCGCGGAGGCGGCCGGGAGGGAGGGCGCCGGGGCGGAGCCGCCGGTCGAACCGCTTGTGGAACCGGTTGAGGAACCGGCCGTGGAAACGCCCGTGGAACCGCTTGCCGAACCGCTTTCCGCTCCGCCGAAGGTGACGTCCGAGCAGGAGTAGAACGCCTCCGGGCTGTCCGAGCGCTGCCACACCGCGTACAGCACATGCCGCCCCGAGCGCTCGGGCAGCGCCCCTGAGAACGTGTAGAAACCGCCTGCCGCGACCGGATCGGTGGCCGTCGCCACCGGACGCTCCAGATCCAGGTCGGACCAGGCCAGCGGCTGCGCCGGGTCGTAACCGCTCTTGGTGACGTACACCTTGAAGGTGCCCTTGTGCGGGGCGGTCACCCGGTACTTGAAGGTGTACGACCCCCCGCGCACGCTCGTCGCCGGCCAGTCCGCGCGGGCCAGGTCGAGGCCCTTGAACACGGCGTTGTTCGCGCTGCACAGTTTGCCGTCCGGGATCAGCTCCTGGTGCCGGCCGCCGGCGTCGCCGATGCGGATGCCGTTCCAGTCGTACAGCGCCTGCGTCCCGCCCGCCGCGACCGCGGCCTTGCAGGCGTCCGACTTCGGGCTCTCGGGGCCCTCCGCGTAGCACTGCGCGACGCGGCTGACCGGGTCGCCCATCGAGCCGTGCGCGGCCGCGGGGCTCGCGGACAGCGCGGTCAGGGCCAGCGGGGCCAGGCCCAGGGCGGCGACGGCGGCCTTGCGGCGTGCGGGCATGGGAGATCTCCTCGGAACCGGTGCTGATGTGTGCCGGAACCAAGAAACCCTGAAAACGCCTGCCGGGGGCCGCCGTCGGCGATCTTTAGGGTCCCCTTAAGGAGCTGCTGAGACGGGGATCAGGTAGATAGCGTGCACGGCATGACCAGCGACGAGATCCGGCCCGCGGCACAGGCCGACGTACCGGCCGTGAAAAGCGTGACCGACGCGGCGTACCGGCACTACATCGAGCGCATCGGCGTCGTGCCGCAGCCCATGGAGGCGGACCACGCGGCGAACGTGACCGCCGGGAAGGTGTTCGTCACGGGCGATCCCGTCATCGGCCTGGTGGTGGTCGAGGAGTTCAGGGACCCGGGGGCGGACAAGGCCACCGGCCGGGGCCATCTGCTCCTGGACAGCATCGCCGTGCACCCCGACGCCCATGGTGCGGGCGTGGGGCGGCGGTTGCTGCACTTCGTCGACGCACGCGCGCGTGCGCTCGGCCTGCCCGAGGTCAGGCTCTACACGAACGCGCTGATGTGGGAGAACCAGCGGATCTACCCCAAGTACGGCTACGAGGTCGTGGAACGCCGGGTCGACGGACCCTATGACCGCATCCACTACCGCAAACGGCTCGACTGACACGGGCCGCGGGCGCGCCTCACCCGTCCGGCCACCAGGTGCGTGCGATGTCCTTGCGCACCTCGGGACGTCCGGCGGGACGCTCGTCGGTCTCTTCACGGATCCTGCGGGATTCCGTCTTCTTCAGGGGCTTCTGCACGGTCGTACGGCGCATGGCTGCCTCCTTGAGGGTCCACCGAGTTCCGCGTTCTCACGGAGGTAGACCCGTTCAGGGAGAGTTCCTCATCGCCACCTGTTCTGTCAGTGGCGGCTGTCACGATTCGGTTGTCAGTGGTAAGTGTCACTCTTGCGGGTATGACAAACCATCGTGACGGGACAACTCCGGAGCGTGTCGACTGGGACGCGCAGGCCACCGCCTTCGACGAGGAACCGGACCACGGGCTGCGCGACCCCGACGTGCGCGCCGCCTGGGCGGACCGGCTGCGCGACTGGCTTCCGGACCGGGCCTGCGACCTGCTCGACCTGGGCTGCGGCACCGGCAGCCTGTCGCTCCTCGCCGCCGAGCGCGGACACCGCGTCACCGGCGTCGACCTCTCCCCGGCGATGATCGACCGGGCCCGCACCAAACTCGCCGGACGAGACGCGGTGTTCCTCGTCGGTGACGCGACGGCACCCCCGGTGGGGGAGGAGCGCTTCGACACCGTGCTCGTACGGCATGTGCTGTGGACCCTGCCCGACCCCGGCCGCGCCCTGCGGCACTGGCGCGACCTGCTGCGCCCCGGAGGCCGACTCGTGCTGGTCGAGGGTGTGTGGGGCACCGTCAGCCCCGTCGGCATACCGGCGGACCGGCTCACCGCCCTGCTGACCCCGCTCGCCGGGCACACGCGCGTGGAGCGGCTGTCGGACGACCCGAGGCTGTGGGGGAGAGCGGTGGAGGACGAGCGGTACGCGGTGGTGGCGACCGTGCCGGCCTAGCCGGCCAGCTCCTCGAAGCGGTCGCCGCGGGCCAGTGCCTCCAGCTCGTCGAGCGCCGCCACCGCTGCGGCCGCCGCCTCCGGGTCCCGCTCGGCCAGCCCGCTCTCCGCGAACTCGTCCTCGTCCAGCCGCCGTACGTCGCCGCCGTCGGCGGAGCGCCACAGGTCCAGGTCGAGATCCTCGACGACCAGCTCGGTGCCGGTGAGCCTCGCCGGGCGGGTGATGTCGCAGTACCAGCCCTTCAGCGCGCCGGACGCGCCCCGGACCTCCTTCACGGAGTACCAGCGGTCGCGCCAGTAGTACTCCGTGAAGACGTCACCGGGCTCGAACCGCACGAAGCCGAAGTCCCGTACGCCCGCCCCCGCCCAGGGGGCCCGGACGGCGATCCTGGTGCCGTCGTCGGCGAGCAGCTCGGCGGGGTAGCGGATCTTCGTCCGGCCGCCCTTGACGAGGACGACGTCCACGAGCCGGGCGGGGTCAGCCGAGTTCACGGGCATAGCGCACCTCTGTCGCACAGATCTCGTAACCGAACCACTTGTTGACGGCGAGCATCGGGCCGTTGCCCGTGTCGTTGCCGGTGAACGCCTCCCGGTACCCCGCGGCACGGGCACGGTGCAGCGAGGCGTTCTTGGCGAGCTTGGCCAGGCCCTGGCCGCGGTGGGCGCGGGCCGTGCCGGTCATGCCGGTGGTGTAGCGGGTCGCGCCGTCCGTGCGGGCCGCGGTGAACGCGGCGGGACGGCCGTCGACGACGGCGACCGTGGTCAGACCGAGGTCGAGCAGTGGATGCCGCCAGGTCTCCTCCAGCCAGGCCTCGTAGTCGGTGAACTCGGCTTCGACGTCGCTGGGTTCGTCCGCGGTCGCCTCCGCGTCCAGCGCGAACAACGGACGGGGGTCGTCGGCGAAGTCGGCGGCGGTGCGCAGTTCGACGCCGGGCGGGGGGTCCTGGAGCGGCGGCAGCGTGCCGTTCGCCAGGTCCAGGCGGAGGAAGTGCGCGGAGCGGCTCGCCCGGTAGCCGCGCCGTTCGGCGAAGCCGCGGTTGTCCGGCTCGTCCAGGACCCAGGCCAACACCCGCGTCGCCCCGTGCGCGGCCAGGTGCTCCTCGCCCACGCGGGCCAGCAGCGATCCGGTTCCCTGGCACAGGCGCCCGGGGTGCACGTACACGTTGACGAAGCCCTGGCCGGGCTCGGGGCTGTCATGGGCGAGGCCGACCTGGGCCGTGCCGACGATCTCACCGTCCGCCTCGGCGAGGAGCTGCCGGAAACGGGCGTCGGGGTGGGTGCGGGTGAGGTCGTGGACCACGGACTCCGGGGTGAACACCATGAAGGGCAGGGCGGCCCGCCGTACCCGGACGAAGCCTTCGACGTCCGACGGCACCTCGGGGCGCAGATCGCGCACGATGACGGTCATGTGGCGCACGTTATGCGTCCGGCCTGCCGGGATGCCTCCCATTTTCCGGTGGGTGCGGGACAATCGGGCGGTGACCTTGAAGATCGACATCGTTGAGGGCGTCGCGCCGTACGAGCAGCTGAGGGCGCAGATCGCCGCACAGGTCCGGACGGGGGCGCTGCCCGTGGGCTACCGGCTGCCCACCGTGCGGGGCCTGGCCGAGTCGCTGGGCCTCGCGGCGAACACGGTCGCCAAGGCCTACCGGGCGCTGGAGACGGACGGCGTGATCGAGACCCGCGGGCGCAACGGCACGTTCGTCGCCGCCTCGGGCTCGGCGGCGGAACGCGAACTCGCCGCCGCAGCGCAGGCCTACGCGGAGCGCGCCCGGCGGCTGGGCCTGGACGAGGAACAGGCCCTGGCGGCGGTCCAGGACGCCCTACGGGCGGCCAACGGCTGAACCGCCGCGCCACGGCCCCGCCCGGCGGCACGTTGCTTCCAGCCGCCCAGCCGCCCAGCCGCCCAGCCGCCCAGCCGCCCAGCCGCCCAGCCGCCCAGCCGCCCAGCCGCCCAGCCGCCCAGCCGTCCAGTCCCTCAGCCGCCCAGCCGCCCAGCCGTCCAGTCCCTCAGCCGCTCACCCCGCCCCCACCGCGACCGCCCGCGTAGGCCTCAGCCCCGCCCGCTCCGCGAGTTTTCCGAACAGGACCGCGTTCTCCACCGCCGCGCCGCCCGGGTCGTTGTTGAAGTAGGCGTACACGTCGGCGTCGGTCGGCCAGGTCGTGGCGATGCGGTCGATCCAGGTCTCCAGCGCGCGTCGGCCGTAGTGCGGCCAGGGCTGGGCGCGGCCCTGGTGGAAGCGGACGTAGCCCCAGTCGGCGGTCCGCCACAGCGGGGTCACCGGGCGGGAGTGGGCGTCGGCCCAGCACAGGGCGGCGCCCCGGCGCTCCAGGACCGCACGGACCCGCGGGGTCCACCAGGAGTCGTGGCGGGGTTCGACGGCGACCCGGGTGCCGGACGGGAAGCGGGCGAGGCAGGTGTCCAGCAGGTCCGGGTCGGCGCGCAGGGTCGGCGGCAGCTGGAGCAGGACCGGTCCGAGACGGTCACCGAGCCCGGCCGCGTGGCTCATCAGGCGCTGCACCGGCTCCTCGGGCTCCCGGAGCCTTTTGATGTGGGTGAGGTAACGGCTCGCCTTGACCGTGACGACGAAGTCCGGCGGGACCCGCTCGGCCCAGGACGCGAAGGTCTCCCGTGAGGGCAGCCGGTAGAACGCGTTGTTGATCTCGACGGTGGCGAAGTGCGCCGTGTACTCCTCCAGCCACCGCCGCACGGGCACGTCGGCCGGGTACAGGAGGCCCTTCCAGTCCTTGTACTGCCAGCCCGACGTGCCGACGAACAGGGTCATGCATCCATCAAAGCACTACAGGTAGAGCCCCGCGTCGACTCCGCCGCGGGGCTCCGGCAGCGAGGTGGGGGAAGTGCCCCGGCGCAATGCGTACAGCTCGGCCAGGGTCGCGCCCTCGCGGCCGACGCCCTCCTCGGTGCCGAGCCAGTCCACCGATTCCCGGCGGGTCAGCGGGCCGACCTCGATCCGGGCCAGGCAGCGGCCGGGCCGCACGACCGCGGGGTGCAGCCGCTCCAGGTCCTCGTTGGTGGTCACCCCGACCAGCACGTTGCGCCCCTGGCCGAGCAGGCCGTCGGTGAGGTTGAGCAGCCGGGAGAGGGCCTGGCCGGCGGTGTGCTTGGCCTCGCCGCGGATCAGCTCGTCGCAGTCCTCCAGGAGGAGCAGTCGCCAGCGGCCCTTGCCGGGGCCGTCCTCCTCGCCGATCGCGATGTCCATCAGATAGCCGACGTCGGAGAACAGGCGCTCGGGGTCCAGGACGCAGTCGACCTGGCACCAGTCCCGCCAGGAGCGGGCCAGCGTGCGCAGCGCGGAGGTCTTGCCGGTGCCGGGCGGGCCGTGCAGCAGGAGCAGCCGGCCGGCGATGTTGTCGGGGGTCGTCCCCATCAGGTGGTCCATCGCCTCGGCGACGGGGGCCGTGTAGTTGGGGCGGATCTCGTCCCAGGTGCCCGCGGAGATCTGACGGGTGGTGCGGTGCGGGCCGCGCCGCGGGGAGACGTACCAGAAGCCCATGGTCACGTTCTCCGGCTGGGGTTCGGGCTCGTCCGCCGCGCCGTCGGTCGCCTCGTCGAGGACCTTCGCGGCGAGTTCGGCGGTGGTCGCGGTGACGGTGACGTCCGCGCCGCGGTTCCAGCGGGAGACCAGCAGCGTCCAGCCGTCGCCCTCGGCGAGGGTGGCGCTGCGGTCGTCGTCGCGGGCGACGCGCAGCACGCGCGCGTGGGGCGGGACGAGGGTGGCGCCGGAGCGCACGCGGTCGATGTTCACCGCGTGGGAGTACGGTTGCTCGCCCGTCGCGAAGCGGCCGAGGAACAGCGCGTCGACGACGTCGGACGGGGAGTCGGAGTCGTCGACGTTGAGCCGCATCGGCAGGGCGTCGTGTGGGTGCGCGGACATGCCCGCCATGATCCGGCACCGGCGGCCCGTCTGCACCCGGTTTCCGCACTGCGCGCCGGTGTGTCGGATCTGTCCGGCGGGCGCGGTGCGCCGGGGGACGCGGCCGGGGCCCACTCGCCCCGCCCGCGCCCCCCCCGGCAGCGCCCTCCGGTTCAGACCAGGGCCCCGACCGCCCTGCGGTGGATCTGCCGGGTCCTGCGGACCATCGCGTATCCCTTGGTGAGGGCGCGGTCGCGGGCGAAGGTACGGGCTACCGCGCGGCCGTCGAGCAGCCGCTCGAACTCCTCGGCGCCGGTCCCGCGCCGCACGGTCACCCGCCGCAGGGCGTACGGCCCCTGCGCGCGCCGGGCCAGCGCGTTGCCGACGGCCAGCGCCTGGGCGAACCCGTTCTCCCGTACGGCGGTGCGCACCCGTCTGCTGGAGTATCCGTACGGGTAGGCGAACGACACGGGCAGGGCGCCCAGTTCGTCGGCGACGATGTCCCGGCAGCGGGTCAGCTCGGCGCGCAGCGCGCTGTCGCCGAGCTGGTCGAGCTGCGGGTGGGTGTGGCTGTGGCCGCCGATCTCGACGCCCGCGTCGGCCAGTTCGCGCACCTGCCGCCAGTCGAGCATGGTGTCGAGGCCGCCGCCGGTGTCGTACGCGCCCCGGAGCCAGCCGGTGGACACGAACAGGGTGGCCGGGAAGCCGTGCTCGGCCAGGGCGGGCAGGGCGTGGCGGTGCACGCCCTCGTAGCCGTCGTCGAAGGTGATCAGGACGGGCAGGGCGGGCAGCGGCCGGCCGGCGCGCCAGCGGGCCGCGAGGTCCGCGGTGGTGAGCGGGGTGTGGCCCCGGTCGGCGATCAGCGCCATCTGCTCGGCGAACGCCTCCGGGGAGACCGAGAGGGCACGGGTCGCGTCGTTCGGGTCGGCCGCGACCGCGTGGTACATCAGGATCGGGATCCGCGCCTCCGTCATGCGGCGGCCTCCCGGTCCGCCCCCGCGGGCGCGTCGATCCGTACGACCGAGAACGTCGTCCCCTCGCGCCGCGCCCGCACGCTGCCCACCACATAGCCGCCGGCGGCCGTGAGCACCCCGGCGACGATGGCGCCCGCCCGCCGGGCTCCGCCGCGGCGGGCCAGCACCTGGTCGCGCAGCCCTCGGGCCACCCCGGCCGGCAACACGCGTGTGGCGTACCGGCGTTCGGACTCCAGACCCTTGCCGGCGCCGACACTGCGGGCGACGAGCGCCTTGGACAGTCCCTCGGCGTAGGTGCGGGTGCGGAAGTACGCGAACCGCTCGCGCGCCTCGGGCACCTTGTGGTGGATCACCGCGCGGTCGTCGACGAGCAGGATCGCGTCGGGTCTGGCGCGGCTGAGCCGGATGCACAACTCGGTCTCCTCGCCGCCCAGCGGCCGTTTGTCGCCGTCGCGGCCGATGCCGGTGGCGAAGCCGCCCGCGAGGTCGAACGCCGTCCGCCGGAACGAGGCGTTGCCGCCGAGGATGTTGCGCACCCGGACCAGGCCGGGCGGCAGGCCCCGGTAGGAGCAGCCCACCACCCAGTCGAACTCGTCGGGGAACCAGTCGGGCCGCCGCCCCGACGCCCACACCGGCTCGGTCCGGCCGCCCACGGCCATCACCCGAGGGTCGTCGTAGGCGGCGGCGAACCGGCTCAGCCAGTCGCGTTCGGCGACCGCGTCGTCGTCGAGGAAGGCGACGACCTCGCCGCGGGAGGCCGCGATGCCGGTGTTGCGGCCGGCCGACAGACCGCGCGGGCCCGCGTTCGGCAGCACCCGCACCCCGGGGACCTCCTTGTACTCCCTGGTCAGCCGGTCCAGGAGCACCGGGTTGTGGTCGACGACCAGCAGGGTCTCCAGGGCCGGCCGGCTCTGCGCGCGCACCGAGGAGACCGCCGCGAGGATGTCCTCCCAGCGGTCCTCGGTGTAGACGCAGACGACGACGGAGACGCGGACGGCGATACCGGCGGCGATACCGGCGGAAGGACCGGCCGAGGCGTCGCTCGTGCTCAAGACACCTCTCCCCGGACCGAGTGGAGCATCCGCGAGCGGCGGCCGTCGCGCCGCAGCGCCCGCCGGTTGGACCGTTCGCTGAGGATCACCCGCAGCACCCGCAGCCCGTCGCGCACGGCGCGCAGATTGCTGACGCCGTGGATGCGCAGGTACTCGTGGCTGGGGATCTCCTGCACCTTCAGCCCGGCCTTGACGACCCGGATGTTCATCAGGGTCTCGACCTCGAAGCCGGTGCAGTCCAGCTCGATCTTGTCCAGGCAGTGCCGCCAGAACGCGTTGTAGCCGTAGCACAGGTCGGTGTAGCGGGCTCCGAACTTGCGGTTGACGATGGCGCACAGGACGCGGTTGCCCAGCCAGCGGATGAACGTCATGTCGTCGGTGCCGCCGCCGTTGGCGAAGCGGGAGCCCTTGGCGAAGTCCGCGCCCGAGACGAGGGCGGAGACGTACGACACGATCTCGTTGCCGTCGGCCGAGCCGTCCGCGTCGACCATCACGATGATGTCGCCGCTGCACGCCTCGAAGCCGGTGATCAGGGCGTCGCCCTTGCCCCGGCCCTGCTGTCCGACGACCTTGACGCCGGGCCACAGTTCACGCGCGACCGCGATGGTGTCGTCGGTGGAGTTGCCGTCGACCAGCACCACTTCGTGGATCCAGTCCGGCAGGGTCTTGAAGACGTACGGCAGGTTCTCGGCCTCGTTCATCGCCGGGATCACGACGCTCACCGGTGGCGTGATGGCCAGGTGAGAGGAGATGGGCCGGTACTTTCCGGCGGTCGACGGAGCCTGACGATCCTGGCCCGATGTCGCCGGTTGAAGAACGGAACTCATGAGTCTGGTCCCTCTCGTCCGGTGGACCGCCCACCCCCGGGCGGCCCGGATGTAAGTCCGGTTCGAAAGGGGGGTTGTTTTGTCACCCCGGCCGCACGGCATGACGGAAGACCTCTCCGTAGACCCTGCGACTCGGCACGGCGGAAGATCTCTCCGCGCACGCCGGGTGAGCTGGCAAAGCTGGCCGGTCACCGGAAAAGACGGCAGCCGACTGCGCGGCACGACCCGGTCGGCCATGTACGGCCACCGGGCACGGCACCCCCCTACCGCGCCCCGCGCCGGATTCCGTCGCGGTCCTTGAGCCCTCCCCTAGAGCCGCTTACCGACGGTCCGATGCGGGTGAGATGTCTGACGGTATTGACGAATACGCCTGTATGGCAAGACCTGGAACGAGGCCTCACCTTTTTTGTTCGTTTGACCGTTACAGAACGGGTCGTCCCGTGGTCGAGACGGACATTGACGATCAGGGACCTGACACAAACGTTCCCCGGAGGCGGGGCGCGCCTCCGGGGAACGGGGTGAAACCGGTTGCCGTGTCAGCGGCGCCGGATCACGGGACGATCTTCAGCAGACGGTTCGGGGAACCGGTGCCCGCGCTGGTGACCTTGCCGGTGGTCGCTCCGTTGACGAGCGCCGTGGCGACCTGGGCCGGGGTGGCCGAGGTGTGGCCCGCCAGGTAGATCGCGGCGGCGCCCGCGACGTGCGGGGTCGCCATCGACGTACCGGAGATGGTGTTCGTGGCGGTGTCGCTGGTGTACCAGCCCGCCGTGATGGACGAGCCGGGGGCGAAGATGTCCAGGACCGAGCCGTAGTTGGAGTAGCTGGCCTTGGCGTCGGTGCTGGTGGTGGCGCCGACCGTGATGGCCTCGGTGACCCGGGCCGGGGAGGACGAGGTGGCGGTGGTGCTGCTGTTGCCCGCCGCGACGGCGTAGGTGACGCCGCTGGCTATGGAGCGGCGCACGGCCGCGTCCAGGGTGGTGGAGACGCCGCCGCCGAGGGACATGTTGGCGACCGAGGGGCCGGAGTGGTTCGCGGTCACCCAGTCGATGCCCGCGATCACACCGGCCGTGGTGCCGGAGCCGGCGTTGTTCAGCACCCGGACGGCCACGATCTTCGCCTTCTTGGCGACGCCGTAGGTGGTGCCCGCGATCGTGGTGGCGACGTGGGTGCCGTGGCCGTTGCCGTCCTGGGCGACGTTGTCGCCGTCGACGGCGTCGTAGCCGTTGACGGCCCGGCCGCTGATCTGGGAGTGCGTGATGCGCACACCGGTGTCGATGACGTAGGCCGTCACACCGCCGCCGGCGGTGTCCGGGTAGGTGTAGGTGCCGGACAGCGGGAGCGAGGTCTGGTCGATGCGGTCCAGGCCCCAGGGGGCGTTCGACTGCGTGGCGTCCATGTGGACGGTCTGGTTCTGCTCCACCGCGGCGACCGCCGGGTCGGCGGCCAGTCTCTTCGCCTCGGTGGCGGACAGGGTCGCGGTGTAGCCGTTCAGCGCGGCGCCGAACGTCTTCTTCACCGTGCCGCCGTAGCTCTTGACGAGGTCCTTGCCGGTCGCCGAGGACGCCTTGAAGCCGGCGTCCTGCTTCAGGGTGACGATGTAGCTGTCCTTGACGGCGGTGGGGGAGCCGGCCGCGAGGACCCTGCCCTCGGCCGGGGCGGCCTGGGCGGGGAGTGCGGTGAGCCCGCCGACGAGGGCGGCGGCCGCCACGGTGGCGGCGGCGGAGACGCGGACCTTGTTGCTGCGAAGGTGTGCCATGACGAGGGAGTCCTCCTGAGGCGGCGCGCGCGGGGTGGTGCGCGCGTCAGTGGGGGTGTGCGCGCGGAGTTTGCGCACACGGCGTCGAGCGTCGCGGCGTACCGCTCTCGGCCGAAGCAAAGCCTCCGTCATCTACCTGCGTAGAACAAGGGTGTTGAAGGACAGTCAACAAATTTGACATGGTCACGTAACAAGAGCGGGGTGATTAATCACCTGACAACCTGAAAAGACTTGGCATGGACACTTCCCGTCAACACGCGTAGTTGCTACGACGGTTGTGGCAGAGATCCTGCTAAGGGAGGTTCCATGAGACGTTCCCGAATTGCCGTATTCGTCAGCTCGATCCTCCTCGCCGCCGGCGCAGCCCTCACCGGGGCAGGCTCGGCGCACGGAGCCCAACTCGCCGCAGCCGGCGGCTATGTGGCCCTCGGCGACTCCTACTCCTCAGGCGTCGGAGCCGGCAGCTACGTCAGCTCCAGCGGCGACTGCAAGCGCAGCACCAAGGCGTTTCCGTACCTCTGGAACGCCGCACACGCCCCCACGTCGTTCTCGTTCACCGCTTGCTCGGGCGCTCGAACGGGTGATGTTCTCGCCGGGCAGCTCGCCCCGCTCAACGCCTCCACCGGCCTCGTCTCCATCACCGTCGGCGGCAACGACGCCGGCTTCGCCGACGTCATGACCACCTGCGTCACCAGCTCCGACAGCACCTGCGTCAGCCGCATCGACACCGCCCGCGCCTACGTCGACTCCACGCTCCCCGGCAAGCTCGACAGCGTCTACTCGGCGATCCGTTCCAAGGCGCCCGCCGCCCGCGTCGTCGTCATCGGCTACCCCCGCTTCTACAAGCTCGGCACGACCTGCCTGGGCCTGTCCGAGACCAAGCGCACCGCCATCAACAACGCCTCCGACCACCTCAACACCGCCATCGCCAAACGCGCCGCCGCCCACGGCTTCGCCTTCGGCGACGTCCGCACCACCTTCACCGGCCACGAGATCTGCTCCGGCAGCTCCTGGCTGCACAGCGTCAACTGGCTCAACATCGGCGAGTCCTACCACCCGACCGCCTCCGGCCAGTCGGGCGGCTACCTGCCGGTCCTCAACAGCGCCGCCTGAGCCGTCACTCCGAGGGTGACGCGGAGGGGGAGGCCTCGCCCGACGGGGCCTCCGTCTCGCACGTCACCGAGAACGGCACCGAGTTCGACGTCGTACGACTCGGCTCACGCACCTCGACACCGATCGCGTTGCGGTACGTCCCGCTCTCGGCGTGCGTGGTCACGACCACCCTGTCCTGCCCCGACTTCCCGCCGCCCGCCGGAAGGTCCAGGGTCCTCCAGACCGAGTCCACGAGTTCCCCTTCCTCCGACACCCACCGGTAGGACACCTGTGCGGGCAGCCGGCCCACCGTGATGGTCACCGTGAAGGTGGGCGCCTGCGCGTCCGGCGGCGGGCAGGACCCCGAGTAGTCCGTATGGGAGCCGGTGACCGTGACCGCGACGGACTGCGGCGGAGCCTCGCTCGTGGCGCTGTCGCTCGGACTCGGGCTCGCGCTCGGCGAGGGCTCCTCGCTGCCCGGGGTCTCGCTCTCCCGCGGCGTCGCCGAGGAAGTCACGCCCTGGGACTGGCTGTTGACCACATCCCCGTCGCCACCGTCGCCCCCGCCCTCCCGGTCGAGCAGCGCGTACGTCAGCCCACCGACCGCCAGCGCCAGCGCCGCCACGCCGGCGATCAGCACCCCGGCGGTACGCCGGTCGCGGCCGGGCTCGGTCCGGCTGGTGACCCCCTGCGGACCCGGCCAGGACGCGGCCGGATCCGGGACCGGCGCCGGAACCGGCTCGGTGCGCGATGTCGGGGGACGCCCGGTGCCCGTCGGTGGATACGGCGACGTCGCCCGGAGCGCGCCGGACCGGGCGGTCCCGCCCGAGGCGACGACCCGCAGGTCCCGCTCGGCCACCTCGGCCGGCACCCGCTCGGCCGGATCCTTGCGCAGCAGCCCCTCGATCACGGGGGCCAGCGCGCCCGCCCGGCGCGGCGGCGGCAGCTCCTCGTCGACGATCGCGCGCAGGGTGCTCAACGGCGTGTCGTGCCGGAAGGGGGAGTTGCCCTCGACCGCCGCGTACAGCAGCACGCCCAGCGACCACAGGTCCGACTCGGGACCCGGCGTGCGGCCCAGCGCACGCTCCGGCGCGAGGAACTCGGGCGAGCCGATGACCTCGCCGGTCATGGTGAGCGCCGAGGTGCCCTCGACGGAGGCGATACCGAAGTCGGTGAGCACCACCCGGCCGTCGTTGGACATCAGCACGTTGGCCGGCTTCACGTCCCGGTGCAGCACGCCCACCTCGTGCGCCGTCCGCAGCGCGGCCAGCACCTCGGCCCCGATGTGCGCGGCTCGGGCAGGCTCCAACGGTCCTTCGGCGTCCAGCAGTTCGGCGAGCGAGATGCCGCGCACCAGCTCCATGACGATCCACGGGCGGCCGTCCTGCACGGCCACGTCGTACACCGTCACGACATTGCGGTTCGCGACCCGGGCCGCGGCCCAGGCCTCACGCTCCAGCCGGGCGTACAGCCGCTCGACGTCCGAGTCCGGCAGCCCGGCCGGGGCGCGGACCTCCTTGACGGCGACCTCGCGGTGCAGCACCTCGTCCCGGGCCCGCCACACCGTGCCCATACCGCCCTCGCCGAGCGGGGACAGCAGACGGTAGCGGCCCGCGATCAGACGCTCACTGCGCGGTTCTTCGGTCACCGTGCACCCCGTTCCCCCTTCGCATCCGGGTGGATACCTCCCCAACGTAGCTCAGACCAGTACGGATGCGGCCCCCTTGAGCACCAGCCCGACCCCGAGGGCCACGACCACCAGCGCCGACCACAGGGGCAGGTTCCGGCGGACCAGCGCCACGCCCGGCCGGCCGGTCCAGCGTGGGCCCCGGTCCAGCAGCCGGGCCGCGCCCGCGCCCAGCCGGACGACGGCGAACCCGGCGGCCGTCAGGGTGAGCGCCAGCCCGACCCCGTACGCGACGACGAGCAGCAGCCCGAACCAGGCGTGCCCGAGCGCCGCCGCACCGACCAGCACGACGACGGCGGAGGGGCTGGGGACCAGCCCCCCGGCGAAGCCGAGCAGGATCGTGCCGCGCAGGGTGGGGGCGGTGGGGTGGGAGTGGGGCACCCCGCCGTGGGTGTGCGTGTGGGTCTGCCCGTGATCGTGGCTGAGGTCGTGAGCGTGGTGGTGATCGTGGCTGTGGTCGTGGTCGCGTGGGTGCTCGTGGACCTGGTGCGGGTGCTCCGGGGGCGCGCCGACGAGGGCCGGCTGACGGGCGGGCGGCTTCACCGGCTCGTGCGGGTGGGGGTGCGCGTGTCCGTGTCCGGTGCCGTGACTCCGGTGGTGCCAGGCCCGTCGTACGAGGGTCGCGCCCGCGAACAGGACCAGGGCGCCGCTGGCCAGGCCCAGCCAGGCGACCACCGAGGGGGCGGCGGCCGAGCCGGCGGTGACCAGGAGGCCGAGGGCGACCACGCCGAGCGTGTGGGTGACGGTGACCGACGCGGCCAGGGGCAGGACGTCCCTGAAGCGGGCCCGGTCGCCACGGGCGGCCGCCGTCGCGGCCATCAGGGTCTTGCCGTGCCCCGGCGCGAGCGCGTGCATCGCGCCGAGGCCGACCGCGAGGACCAGGGCCAGCGCGGCGAAGCCGAGGGTGAGGTGCTGCCGGGCGACGAGGCTGTCCAGGGCCCGGGTCCAGCGGTCCGCGCCGCGGGGCAGCACGGACGCGGCGGGCGCGTCGCCGTCCGCCTCGGCGAGGGCCGGGCCGCCGGGCCGCACCCGCAGCGACGCGGCCGGGGTGTCGGCGGGGGAGGACAGCAACTCGGCCGGATATCCGGTGAGTTCGCCGGACACCGACTCCTGCGGTACGTCCGAGTCGGTGAGCGTCGTCCGGTCGCCGCGCGCGGTGATCTCGCGCCAGCCGGGCCCGGAGGAGGCTCCCGCACTCCGGAAGGAGAGGGAGACCGAGGCGTCCTCGGGCAGCGGAGCGGTCAGCCGGCACTCCACGCGCAGGGTGTCGAGCCCCGCCTGACCGGGCCGCAGGTCCGCCCTGGCGGCACCGGCCGCGAGGGCGACCGTACGGCCGTCGACGGTGAGGCGGCTGTCCTCGGCGGCCCTGGCACACCGCTGCCGCGCCCACTCGGCGAGACCGAGCCGCTCGACGTCCGGCTTCGCCTGGGTCGCCGGGATCTCGGCGAGGTCCTCGACATGGTCGACGCGCAGCTGCCCGGGGGCGGCCACGAGACCGTCGTAGCGGTTGACGGTGAAGTTGCCCAGGGGGTGCGCGCTCGCACCGGCGGAAGGGATCAGGGCGAGCGCGCACCCGGCCGTCAGGACGGCCGCGCCGGAGGCGAACACACGACGGAGCGTCACCTGGCCGCCTCCAGCGTCTTCAGTGCGGTACGGGCCTCGCGGGCACCGAGGACCGAGAAGCCCGGGTTGAGCTTCAGCGCCGCGGCGAGGTGGGTGCGGGCGTCGTCCGGGTGGCCCGTGGCGCGTTCGATCACGCCCCGGTGGTAGAGGAGGGCCGCGTTGCCGTAACCGGTTGCCGTGGCCTGCCGGGCGTAGGGGAGCGCCTCGTCGTCCCTGCCGTTGACGTGCAGGGCCCAGGCGAGGGCGTCCGCGGTGTGCACGGTCCGGCGGCGGTCCCACTCGGCGCGGGCCGCGCGCAGTGCCGCCGCCTTGTCCCCGTGGTCGGCTGCCGCGAGCGCGGTGTCGAGGTCGGCGTTGACGCCGTTGGCACGGGCGAGCGCCGTCCAGGCGTCGACGAGCCGGTACTGGGCCACGGCCCTCGCGGCGTCGCCCTTGCCGCCGCGGGCCTCGTACAGCTCGCCCAGTTCGACCAGCGGGCCGGGGAGCGGGAAGCGGGCGACCACGTTCTCCAGCCCCTTGATCGCCTCGGCCCGATGCCCGCTCGCCGCCTGGGCGCGGGCGCGGCCCTCCAGCGCCGGGAGGTAGTTCTCGTCGGCGGCGAGGGCACGGGCGTAGTGGGTGAGGGCGGTGTCGTCGTCGCCCTGGTTCCAGGCCAGTTGGCCGAGCTGGGTGGCCACGTAGGCGATGTCGCCGGGAGTGGTCGAGGCGGCGAGGGCCTGGTCCAGGACCCGGCGGGCGGTGGTGACGTCGCCGCGCAGCTCGTGGACGTACGCGTAGCGGGTGAACACCGGTACGCCGGGCCGCCGTTCGTCGGCCGTGCGGGCGGCCCCGGCCGCCTCCTCGTACCTGCCCAGCTCGACGAGCGCGTCGATGCGGGAGCACAGGGCGCGTTCGTTGTAGGGGTTCTGCTTCAGGGCCCGGTCGGCGTACGAGAGCGCGTCGCCGAACTCGTGGCGGGCCGCGGCGAGCGCGGCACGGCCGGACAGGGCCTGGTCGTTGTCCGGGCGCAGGGCGAGGGAGCGCTTGAGGGCCAGCTCGGCCTGCGGGTAGCGGGAGGGGTCGCCCTGGGTGCGGGCCTGTTCGACGTAGGCGAGGCCGAGGGTGGCCCAGCCGCCGAAGTCCCGTGGCTGGTCGTGCAGATGGGCCTGGAGCGAGGTGATGCCGGTGCTCAGGTCGGCGCCCGCGAGCAGTCCGGGGGAGACCGCGGCGGCCGCGGCGACCGGCGTCTGCCCGCCGTCCCGCACCGCGCCGAGCGCGACCGCCCCGGCGGTGAGGCCGACGGCCAGCATCGCGGCGCAGGCCCCCAGCTGCACGGACCGCCAGCGGCGGCCCGCGGCGGCGACCCGGCGGACGGCGGCGACCCGGTCGTCGTCGACCCCGGTCGCTCCGGTGTCCCCGCTCTGCCCGGTCTGCCCGGTCGCTCCGGTGTCCCCGATCTCGCCGGTCGCCTGTGGCCGGTCCGCGGGCGGGCCCGCCGCTTCCCCGGACGTCGTTTCGTCCACCGGGGCGGCGCTCCCGGGCCCGGAGGCCGGCCGCTCATGCTCCGGTTCGCCGTCGTTCGTACGCGGGGACATGCCCTCTCCTCGGTCGCCTGGGTGGATCGTCCTGCGCAAGTGCGTGGGGGTGGCGCGGCCCGCGCCGTGGGGGATGAGTACGCGGGCCGCGCCAGTCGGTGGGGCGGGCCGGGGAGTGCAGGATTCTCCCCGGCCCGCCCGTTCAGAGGGCCGTGCGAAGGGCCGGCGGCCGGCGGCTCAGTAACCCCGGTGCGCCCGTCGGCCGCCACCGCCGCTCATCCGGCGCCACCACATCAGGCCGCCTCCGATGAGCAGGATGCCGGCCGCGCCGGCGCCCGCCGAGGTGGCGATCAGGGTGGTGTCGGTGCCGGTCGTGGTGCCCGCCGGCTGGAGCGCGTCGCCGAGCTGGTTGCGGACGTCGTTGCCCGTGCCGACGCCCTTGGCGAGCGGTCCGCGCGAGCCCTCGGTCGGCAGGGCGACGTAGGGGAAGGCCTTTTCGAAGGTCTTGTCGTTCTTGTCGACCGCGTCACCCAAGTCGTTCTTCGCGCCGAGGAGTTCGCCCTCGACGACCTGGAGCGAGGCGTCGATCACGTCGTCGGTGAGCCGACGCCCGTTCGGGAAGCCCGCGTTGTCACCGTCCAGCACGCCCAGCCGCTTGGGAGAGGAGGTCGGCTTGATGGAGGTGTTGAGGCGCAGCTGTTCCGAAGGAGTCACGTGCGGCGGCTGGTTGAGCCCCTTCACGCCCTTGAGGAACACGTCCACCAGGTCGTTGCGCGGCTCGGCGGGCGCCTTGATCTTGTAGATCGCCTCGATGAGCTTCGGCAGTTCCGGGTTGGTGACGTTCTTCAGGAACTGGCCGTCGTCCTTCGGCACGGACGCGTTGAACTTGTCCTTGTCCTTGATGGGGTTGACGACCTCGTTGACCAGCGGGCTGCCCAGCCGGGAGACCTGCGCGTAGTAGCCCTGCGCGTTACGGCGCTGGGTGGTCGACCAGATGCCCACGACCGGCTGGTGCTCGGACTCGGCGATCAGGTCCGTCGGCACCTGGAGGGCGATCGAGTTGACGTTGTAGCCCTTGAGCGTGTCGTTGCCGACCTCGGAGAGGTTCCCGCCGTACAGCAGGTCGAAGACGCGCAGGTCGAGGAAGAACGGGTCGTCGGCCTGGCCGGCGAAGGTCTGCGAGCCGTTGGAGAGCTTGTAGATCGCCTGGCTGCGCAGCTTGGCGTAGTCCGGCATCGACGCCTTGCCGACGTTCGACGGCGCCACCGGCACGTCGTCCGCGAGCTTCGTCGTGTGGACGACCTTCTCCTTCTTCAGCTTGATCAGCTCGAGGTCGTACGTCTGCGTCACGTTCAGGTCGGGGTCGTCCAGGCTCTCGACCGCCCCGGTGTTGTACAGGAACGTCTTCTTGTTCTTGACGTGCGTCCTGAAGGTGTAGCGGAAGACCAACTCGCCCTGCGCGTCACCGTTGTTGTCGATGCGGATGTCGTACTGGGCGTCCTCCGCGAACGGGAAGAAGTTCGGGCCGCCGGCCGGCTCCTCGAACGGGATCCAGTTCGCGACGATCGTCGTCGTGTCCGGCTTGTCCGGGCTCACGAACGCGTACACGTCGGTGTTGTCGTACTGCGGGGTGCCCGAGATGAGCGGGGCCTCCCGGTGGCTGGAGGCGGCGGCCTCCCCCGGTTCCAGCGTGGCGACGCCGGCGGCTGCGAGCCCCCCGGCGGCCAGCGCCCCGCATATGAGGGTCGCGACGCCCGTGCGTCCGGATCCGCTCCTGGAGATAGCTGTCATGCCGTCCGTCCTCAGTGCCAACTTGCCTGACGGACAGTGATACGGACCGGGGGCGCCGGTTGGATTGGTCGGAGACCAGAAACTTTTTCTTTCCTGCTCACCCGCGTTTTCACCCCCCTGATCCGTACCACCTCCGGAGGTGTGTCCGTTGCGAGTGCCTGGTATGACGGGACGGCCGGGATGCGGCCGTGGGGAGGGGGACCGGATGGAGGCCGACGAACTGCTGGTGCTCGTCGCGGGAGGCGACCAGAACGCTTTCGAGCGGCTCTACGGACTCGTGTCCGGGCCGGTGTTCGGACTGGTGCGGCGCGTGGTGCGGGACCCGGCACAGTCGGAGGAGGTGTCCCAGGAGGTACTGCTCGAACTCTGGCGCTCCGCCGCCAAGTTCGACCCCCGGCGCGGCAGCGCCCTGTCCTGGATCCTGACCCTCGCGCACCGCCGCGCCGTGGACCGGGTGCGCAGCGCCCGCGCGGCGGGCGAACGCGAGCAGCGCGAGGCCCAGCGCGCCCACCACCCCGCCTTCGACCAGGTGACCGAGGAGGTGGAGGCGGGCCTGGAACGCGAGTGGGTACGCCGCTGCCTGGACAAGCTGACGGCCCTGCAACGCCAGTCCGTCACCCTCGCCTACTACGACGGCTACACGTACCGTGAGGTGGCCGAGCGGCTCTCGCTGCCGCTGGGCACGGTCAAGACCCGGATGCGCGACGGACTCACGCGGCTGCGCCACTGCCTGGGAGGTGCCGTATGAGCATCCTTGGATTCCTCCGCCGGGAGGATCTGCACTCGCTGGCCGCTCCCTACGCCCTCGACGCCCTCGAACCCGGCGAGCGGCGCCGCTTCGAGAAGCACTTGAGCGGCTGCGACCGCTGCGCCACCGAGGTGCGTGCCCTGTCCGAGGACGCCGTCCGGCTGGCCTGGTCGACGGCCGCGCCGGCTCCGGCCGCGATGCGCGACCGGGTCATGGCCGCCGTACGGACGACGCCGCAGGAGCCCGCGCGTGAGCCGTTGCGGGAGCGCGCGCCTCAACTGCCGCCGCACGTCTGGGGTACGCAGCCGCTGCCCGGACGCTCCCGTGCGCCCCGGGCGCGCCGCCCACTGTTCGTGCCGTTCGCCACGGCGACGGCCGCCGCCGCCCTCGTCGTCGCCTCCCTCTTCGCGGTCCAGGCCGGCCGCACCCAGGACCGGCTGGACGCCGAGCGGGCCCAGACGCGTGAGATCGCCCACGTTCTCGCAGCTCCGGACGCCCGTGCGAGCACCGGCAAGGACGCGCGGGGCCGCACGATCGGAGTGATCGCCTCCGCCACGGAGGGCGAGGCCGTCGTCACGTTGAGCGGATACGACGGGCTGCCCGGCGGGCAGGTGCACCAGCTGTGGGTCATGCGCCCCGACGCGCAACCGCGCTCCCTCGGCCTCTTCGACGCCGACACGCCCTTGGTCGCCACGGGGCTCGATCCCTCGTCGGCGTCACTCGCTGTGACCGTGGAGCCCGACGGTGGGTCACCGCAGCCCACCACTCAGCCGGTTGCCCAACTCACCCTGAAATCGCTCGGATTCGGAGAGTGACGGCGCAGGGATCGTCAACCCCCTTACGGGGTAGGTGATTCCTGTGACCGCGATACATGTGTGCCTCGCCGGGACGATAGGGTTACCCTGCCCGTGCCGGGTGGACTCGTACGGGTGGGGAGTGACATGGAACAGATAGCAGTGCACACCAGGGCGAGGGTCCCTGCGATCACCTGCGGGAGCAACGCGACCAGTTCGCGGCTCGACCGCCATCTCTCGGTGCTGGCGGGTCCCGCCATACCCCAACGGGAGACGGTCGAGGCGACCTCCCTCATGCGGGAACTGACCTCGCGCGAGCCGGCCCGCCGCAGTCCGAGGGGCGCCCGGGTCAGCCGGGTCTCGCTGTTCGCGCCACTGCGCCGACTGCGCCGTTCGCTGTTCGGCAGCAACAACAAGCACTGAGGCCCGCGCTCAGGAGGCCACACCGTCCCGGCGCAGCGCTGCGATCTCCTCGTCCGTCATCCCCACGGCACGCAGCAAGGCTTCGGTGTGCTCCCCGAGCGCGGGCACGGCTCCCATCCGCGGCTCCACCCCGCCCGGCAGCGTGATCGGTGGCAGCAGCGCCCGCAACGGCCCGGCAGGCGAGTCCACCTGCCGCCACCGCTCACGGGCCGCCAGCTGCGGATGTTCCGCGACCTCGTGCAGATCCCGCAGGCGCGCGCACGCGATGCCCGCCGCCTCCAGCCGTGCCAGCGCCTCGTCGGCGTCCAGCGCGCCCAGCGCCTTCGCCACCAGCGCGTCCGTGCGCTCCCGGCCCGCGACTCGCGCCGCGTTCGTCGCGTACGCCGGATCGGTGCCCAACTCCGGCCGTCCCAGCACTTGTTCGGCCAACCGACGCCACTCCCGGTCGTTCTGCACCGACAGCAGCACTCGTCCGCCGTCGGCCGTCGGATAGGCGTCGTAGGGCGCGATCACGGCGTGCGCGAGGCCGGTGCGCGCGGGGGCCGTACCGCCGTGCATCGCGTGGTGCAGCGGATGCCCCATCCACTCGGCGAGCGCTTCCAGCATCGACACCTCCACCGGTCCGCCCCGGCCCGTCGTCCCACGCCGCACCAGTGCCGCCAGCACGCCCGAGAAGGCGTACATGGCCGCCGCGATGTCCGCCGCCGGGATGCCCGCCTTCACCGGCTGCGCGGGCGTCCCCGTCACCGACACCAGCCCCGCCTCGCACTGTACGAGCATGTCGTACGCCCGCTTGTCCGCGTACGGACCCGACGCGCCGTAGCCCGAGATGTCGACGGCGACCAGGCGCGGGTGCGCCGCGCACAGGGTGGCCGCGTCCAGGCCGAGCCGGGCCGCCGCCCCCTGCGCCAGGTTCTGCACGAACACGTCCGCGTCGGCGATCAGCCGGCGTACGACGTCCAGGCCGCGCGGGTCCTTCAGGTCCAGCGCGATCGACTCCTTGCCGCGGTTGCACCACACGAAGTGCGAGGCGAGGCCGCGCGCGGCGGTGTCGTAGCCGCGCGCGAAGTCGCCGCCGTCGATGCGCTCGACCTTGATCACCCGGGCGCCGAGGTCGGCGAGCTGCCGGGTCGCGAACGGGGCCGCGACGGCCTGCTCGACGGCGACGACGGTGAGGCCCTCGAGGGGCAGGGTCGAGGGCAACGGCGAGGGCAGGGGCTGCTGGTCCATGGGGTGGATCATGTCCCGCGCGGCCCCGGTCTGTCATGGCCGGGCGTACCGCCGCACGGCGAGCGGCGCGAACACCGCGATCAGCAGGGCGCACCAGGCCAGTGATCCGGCCACCGGATGCGCCACCGGCCAGGCGGAGCCCTCGGGGACCGGCGCGTTGCCGAACAGGTCGCGCAGGGCCGTCGTCACCGCGCTGATCGGGTTCCACTCGGCAAGCGTGCGCAGCCAGCCCGGCAGGTCGCCGGTCGGGATGTACGCGTTGGACAGCAGCGGCAGCATGAAGGTCGCGCTGCCGAGCTGACCGGCCGCCTCCTCGCTGCGGGACAGCAGGCCGAGGAAGATGCCGACCCAGACGCAGGCGAACCGGAACAGGAGCAGCAGCCCCAGCGCACCGGCCGCGGCGGGCGCCGATCCCTCGACCCGCCAGCCCACCGCCAGCCCGACCAGCAGGAACGGCACGGTCCCCACCGCCGTGACGAGGAGATCGGCCCCCGCCTGCCCGAGCGGCACCGCGGCCCGGCTCACCGGAAGCGTGCGCAGACGGTCCGTCACGCCCCGGTGGACGTCCTGCGCCGCCTGGAACATGCCGGTCATGATGCCGTTGGCGGCGGTCGCCACCAGGAGGCCCGGCACGAGGAAGGAGCGGTACTCGGCGCCCGGCATCGCCAGCGCGCTGCCGAAGACGTAGCCGAAGAAGAGCAGCATGGTGATCGGCATGGTCTGGGTGAGGATCACCAGGGCCGGGTTGTTGCGGACGCGCAGCAACTGGCGGCCCAGCATGGCCGAGCCGTCGTAGGCGAGGGTGCTCATGCGGCGGTCTCCCTGTCGTCGGCGAGGGGCTGATGGGCGGGGCGGGCGTCGGTGCCGTGGTCACCGGCGGGCCGGTCGTCGGTGAGGCGCAGGAACACCTCGTCGAGGGTGGGCGGTCTGAGGGTGACGTCGAGCAACGGCACGCCCGCCGCGTCGAGTTCGCGGACCAGCCGGGGCAGGGTGAGTGTGAGGTCGCGGGTGACCGCGCCGACGGCGACCCGCCCGTGGTCGAACGAGGGCTCGCCGCCCGTGAGCCGGTCGAGGACGGCCGCCGCCCGCGCGAGGGCGGCCCGGTCCGCGACGACGGCCTCCGCGTAGGACCCGATCAGCGCCTTGAGGTGCCGGGGCGAGCCGGTCTGCGCGACCCTGCCCCGGTCCACCAGGGCGATGTCGTCGGCCAGTTGATCGGCCTCCTCCAGGTACTGGGTGGTCAGCAGGACCGTCGTCCCCTCGTCGCGCAGCTCGCGGACGACGGCCCAGACGTCGTTGCGGCTGGCCGGGTCGAGACCGGTGGTCGGCTCGTCGAGGAACAGCACCCGCGGGCGGCGGATCAGGCTCGCCGCGAGGTCCAGGCGCCGCCGCATCCCGCCCGAGTAGCCGGACGCGGCACGGTCGGCGGCCTCGGTCAGACCGAAGCGCTCCAGCAGCGCGTCGGTGCGCTCGGCAGGCCCGCGCACCCGGTGCAGCCGGGCGAACAGGCGCAGGTTCTGCCGGCCGGTGAGGTCGCCGTCGACGGTCGTGTCCTGCCCGGTGACGCCGATGACCCGCCGGACGGCCGCCGCCTCCCGGACGAGGTCGTGCCCGGCGATCCGGGCCGATCCGGCGTCCGGCCGCAGCAGCGTCGTCAGCAGGCGTACGGCGGTCGTCTTGCCCGCCCCGTTGGGCCCGAGGATCCCGCAGACCGTGCCCTCCGGGACGGCGAGGTCGAGGCCCCGCAGGGCGTGCACCTCTCCGAAACGCTTCTCCAGACCCTCACTAAGTACGGCGTACGTAGTAGTCATGGCCCGACCATAGCGCACTACGTACGGTGTACGTAACTACGATGGTGGCCGAGGTGATGATCGATGGCTGGCCGAGCGGCCGTACCGGAAGTGATCTGGGCCCGTCCCGAGCGGACGGGCCGGGGGCCGAAGCCGGCGTACACGCGTGCCGACATCGCGGCGGCGGCCGTGCGGATCGCCGACGCGGAGGGGCTCGACGCGGTGTCCATGCGGCATGTCGCCGCCGAGCTGGGCTGCGGCACCATGTCGCTGTACAACTACGTCCCCCGCAAGGAGGACCTGTACGAGCTGATGGTCGACGCCGTCAGCGGCGAGCACGAGCTGTGGGAGCCGAGCGGGGACTGGCGGGCCGACATGCTGCGGGTCGGGCGGCAGACGCGCGAGCTGATGCACCGGCACCCGTGGCTGCCCCGGCTGATGTCCCCGGTGTACGGCTTCAGCCCGAACGCCCTGCGGTACCTGGAGCACTGCCTGACCTGTCTGGACCCCCTGGACACGACGTACGGCATGAAGATGCAGCTCGTCGGCATGCTCAACGGGGTCGTGACGATGTACGTCTCCAGCGAGCTGGCCACCGCCGAGCGGACGCGGTCGCTGCCCTGGTCGGAGGAGCAGGAGAACGCGGCGCGGATCGGCTACCTGGGGAGACAGGTGGCCACCGGCGCCTACCCGCGGATGGCCGCGGCGTTCTCCGAGGACCCCGGGCCGATCGATCTGGAGGCGGTCTTCGAGTTCGCGCTCCAGAGGGTGCTGGACGCTTTCGCACCCAAGGGATGAGACCCCCTGCAGGCACCTCGCAGTCCCCTACAGGAGGGCCAACTGGCCCTCCGGGCCCTCCTCGTCCAGGGTCAGCACCGAGGCGGGGCGGCGGGCCCGGTGCGGCACCGGCAGTACGCCCGCCGCGCGCAGGTCCGTCGCCGTGACGGGGTCCGTCACCTTCAACTCCTCCTGCTGCGGACGGAGTTCGGCCAGCAGGGACAACACCGTGATCAGTTCGAGGAGTTCGGAGGTCCAGGGCTGGGACCAGGTCCGCGGGCGGACGGCGGACAAGGTGCCCGGGTCGCCGGGGGCCGTGCGGGCCGTGAACCACTCTTCCAGGACCCGCACACCGCCCGCCTCGAAGTCCCAGGCCTGCGGGGGGACCGGGGAGATACGGCCCTCGTCGAGGTGGAGGGTCTCCTCGTCCCGGTCGTAGCGGACGGTCAGGGGCAGGGCGGGGAGCGGGGCGCGGACATAGGGGCGGCGGCCGCCGGGGAGCTTGGGGCGTTCGCCGTCGCGGCGCAGGAGCCACAGCACGCGGTGGCCCAGTTCGACGCCGCGGGACCACAGCGCGGGGTCCCGGGTGAGGGGGACCGTGAGGTCGGGGCGGACGGTGGCGAGGGCCCAGGCCAGGAAGTCCAGCGGGTCGGGGGAGTGGCCGAGGTGGTCCAGCAGGCCCGGCGCCAGGTTGGGTTCCCTCGCGCCGGGGCGGCGGTACAGCGGGCGGATCCGGCCGGCGCGCAGCGTCGGGAAGAGGGAGGTCGCCAGGAGGTACGGGGCGTCCGGCGACTCCACCACGAAGACCTGGCGTGCGTCCGCAACCCGCCACAGCTCGGGGCGGGCCGCGTCGATCAGCCGGTGGTCGGGGATGAGCCACCGCTCGTCGAAGGGAGCGGCCAGGACCCGGACCGGCTCCGGGCAGGGGCCCGTGGCGCGGATCAGCCGCCCGGTCCCGGCGGCACTGCCGGGCAGCCGGCCGACCGCGGTGTGCGCGGTGCGTGAGCGGGTCGGCTCGAAAAGGGCCTCGCGGTCCGCTCCCTCCGCCTTGAGGAGGGCGTCCCAACGGGCCTTCAGAGAAGCCGGGTCGGGGTCCGTCGGCCACCCCCGGCCGAGCCGCGGCGGTGCGACGGACCACGGCATGAGGTCCGCCAGCGGCGGAGCTTCGTCGTGCGTCACGCGTGGCATCGTACGACGTGCTCAGTGGGCGTCGAGGGTGACCGTGAAGGAGAAACGGTCGCCCCGGTAGTGGATGACGGCCACGTCCAGCGGACGGCCGCCGCTGTCGTAGGTGACGCCCGTGTAGTGCAGGATCGGGCTCAGCAGCGGCACCGCGAGCAGCCGGGCGGTCTCCGGGTCCGCGAGGCGGGCCTCGACGGTGTCGGTGATCCGGCCGATGTCCGCGCCCACGACGTCCCGCAGCACCTTCGTCATCGGCCAGCGCACCAGGTCCTCCGGGTCGATCACCGCGGCGAGTTCCGGACGGACGTAGTTGCGGGCGTGGTTGGTCGGCTCGCCGGTCTTCTCGTCGCCGCGCAGCCGGTGGTACGTCGCCACCTCCGCCAGGTCGGGGAAGTACTCGGCGACCTCGGCCGGGACCTCCGCCCCGCCGTGCGAGAGCAGCTCCGTCACCATGCCCGACTGCTGGGCCACGATCGCGTCGACCGAGCCCAGCAGGCGTACCGGGGCGCCCCGCTGGGCCGTCGGCTCGATGAACGTGCCGCGGCGGCGGTGCCGGGTGATCAGCCCCTCGTCCTCCAGCTCCTTGAGCGCCTGCCGCATGGTCAGCACGCTCACCCCGTAGTGCCCGGCCAACTGCTCCTCGGTGGGCAGCCGCAGGGGGTCCCGGGGGGAGCGGCCGAGTATCGAGGCGCGCAGCGACTGCGACACCTGGTACCAGAGCGGCAGCTTGCGGTTCAGGACGATCGAGTCCGGCGCGAAGGAGGTCACGGGGCCATCCGTACCTGTCGGCAATCCTCAGTGCAAGGGGCGGAAGTGGCGTTCGAGGCCCGACCACACGTCGTCGTAGCCCTGTTGCAGCCGGTCCGAGCCGGCCGCCTGCGGGGTGAGGATGACCGGCCACCGCGTCTCGAACATGAACGCCAGCCCGTCGTCGACCTTGTGCGGCACCAGCTCGGCGGCGCTCGCCCGGTCGAAGGTCTCCCGGTCCGGGCCGTGCGCCGACATCATGTTGTGCAGCGAACCGCCGCCGGGCACGAATCCTTCCGCCTTGGCGTCGTAGGCCCCCTCGATCAGGCCCATGTACTCGCTCATCACGTTCCGGTGGAAGTACGGCGGCCGGAAGGTGTCCTCGCCCACCAGCCAGCGCGGCGCGAAGACCACGAAGTCCACGCCGGCCAGACCGGGGGTGTCGGACGGGGACGTCAGCACCGTGAAGATCGACGGGTCCGGGTGGTCGTACGAGATCGAGCCGATGACGTTGAAGCGGCGCAGGTCGTAGACGTACGGGACGTGGTTGCCGTGCCAGGCGACGACATCGAGCGGTGAGTGGTCGTAGGTGGCCGTCCAGAGGTTGCCGCAGTACTTGTTCACCACCTCGACCGGGCCCGGCGTGGTCTCGTCGTCCTCGTACGCGGCGACGGGCGCGCGGAAGTCGCGCGGGTTGGCCAGCCCGTTGGCGCCGATGGGGCCGAGGTCGGGCAGGCGGAAGGGGGCGCCGTAGTTCTCGCACACATAGCCGCGGGCCGTCCCGTCGAGCAGTTCCACCCGGAAGCGGACCCCGCGCGGGATCAGGGCCACGTGGCCCGGCTCGGCGTGCAGCAGGCCGAACTCCGTGCGCAGCAGCAGTCCACCGCGCTCCGGGACGATCAGCAGCTCTCCGTCCGCGTCGCTGAACACCCGGTCCATGGAGGCGTCGGCGTGGTACAGGTGCACGGCCATGCCGGCGCGCCGGGTCGCGTCGCCGTTGCCGCCCAGTGTCCACAGGCCCTGGAGGAAGTCCGTCCCCGGCGCGGGGTCGGGGAGGGGGTTCCAGCGCAGCCGGTTGGGGTCCGGGACGGTGTCCGTGAAGGGGGCGGTGCGCAGGGTGCCGTTGTCCGCGCGGGCGAACGCCGGGTGCGCCGCCGAGGGGCGGATGCGGTACAGCCACGAGCGGCGGTTGTGGGTGCGCGGCTCGGTGAAGGCGGAGCCGCTGAGCTGCTCCGCGTACAGGCCGAGGGGGGCGCGCTGCGGCGAGTTGCGTCCCTCGGGCAGGGCGCCGGGCACGGCCTCCGAGGCGTGCTCGTTGCCGAATCCCGTGAGGTAGGTCAGTCCCTCCGCCGTCTTGCGTGCGTCCCCGCTGTTCATACGTGCTCCCTCGACCGGTGATTCCTCTGCTTCACCGTAGGATTGCGGTTTCCCGGACGCAAGAGGTACGCGGGTCCTCCTCTCGGAGGACGATCACCGATGGCGGGAACCAGACCCCAGGGGGATCCCGGTGTCGTACCGGTGTTCTACGCTCGCGAGCATGTCGTGGAGTCGTCGAATCCTGCCCGCACTCGCGGCCTGTGTCCTGTTGGTGACCGGATCCGCGGGCTGTGGATCCGATGACGCGCCCGCGCCGACGGGGCAGCAGAGCGCGATCTCGCCCTCGTCCGTCGGCAAGGTGCTCGACGACACGGACGACGACGGGCGGCACTACCGGGAGGTCGAGGAGAAGGGTGCTCCGCAGGTCGCCCTGGAGGTGGAGCCCGACGCCGAGGGCGGCTGGGACGTGCGTCTGAATCTGCGCGACTTCCGGTTCTCGCCGTCCGGCGCCGAGGCACGGGCGGTCACCGGCCGGGGCATCGCCCGGCTCTTCGCCGACGGCCGGCCCCTCGCCGACCTCCGCGACACCTCGTACCGCATCCCCGAGGGCTACCTCGCGCACGGCACCCACCAGGTCACCGCCAGGCTGTACGCGGACGACGGCACGGTGTGGGCCGTCGACGGGAAGCCGGTGGAGAGCACGGCCGACATCACCGCCTCGGATCCGGAGCCGGAGCCGGAGTCGGAGTCCGGGCCGGTGGGCGATTCGGGCTCGTCGTCCCCTTCCGCACTGAGTGCGCCGGGCGCCTTTCCCCGTACCGAGGGGCAAGGTTCACCGGACCGCGGCGGAAAGGCATCATGAAGCCCGTGCCCCACGCGACCTCGCTCCGTCGCGCGCCCGTGCAACGGCGCAGCGCCGAACGGCTGACCAGAATCCTCGACGCCTGCGCCGACCTCCTCGACGAGGTCGGCTACGACGCCCTGAGCACCCGTGCCGTCGCCCAGCGCGCCGGCGTCCCCATCGGGTCCGTCTACCGCTTCTTCGGCAACAAGAAGCAGATGGCCGACGCGCTGGCCCAGCGCAACCTGGAGCGGTACGCCGAGCGCGTCACCGAGCGGCTCAAGGACGCGCGGCCGGGAGACTGGCGGGCCGCCATGGACGCCGTCCTCGACGAGTACCTGGCCATGAAGCGCACCGCGCCCGGCTTCTCCCTCGTCGACTTCGGCAACCAGATCCCGGTCGGCTCGCGCGCCGAACCCAACCACCGCGTCGCCGACCGTCTCACCGACCTCCTCTCCGACTATCTCGGACGCAGCCCCGACGAGGACCTGCGGCGTATCTTCCTGATCGCCGTGGAGACCGCGGACACCCTCGTCCACCTGGCCTTCCGGATGGCGCCCGACGGCGATCCGAAGGTGATCGAGGAGACGCGGGAGCTGCTGCGGGCGTATCTGGGACGCGTGCTGGACTGAGGCGTCCGGCGATCCGTCGGGCCAGGGCCCTCCCCTGCATGCGTACCGGTCGGTATGCTCGCGGACGAGAGCGCCATCGCCGCCGCCTTCCCTGGAGGACCCGTGTCCCGCACCGCCCTGCGAATCTGTCCCCTGTGCGAGGCCACCTGCGGGCTGACCCTGACCATCGAGGGAACCCGGGTCACCGGCGCCCGCGGCGACCGCGACGACGTGTTCAGCAACGGGTTCATCTGCCCCAAGGGCGCCTCCTTCGGTGCCGTCGACGGCGACCCCGACCGGCTGCGGACGCCCCTCGTCCGCCGGGACGGCGAACTGCGCGAGGCCACCTGGACGGAGGCCTTCGACGCCGTGGCGGCCGGCATCCGCCCGGTCGTCGAGCGCCACGGCCCGCACGCGGTCGGCATGGTCCTCGGCAACCCCAACGTGCACACCATGGCCGGCGCCCTCTACCCGCCGGTGCTGCTCGCCGGACTCGGCACCCGCAGCCTCTTCACCGCCTCCACGGTCGACCAGATGCCCAAACACGTCTCCAGTGGACTCCTCTTCGGCGACGCCAACGCCATCCCCGTGCCCGACCTGGACCACACCGACCACCTGCTCCTCATCGGCGCCAACCCCCTGGAGTCCAACGGGAGTCTGTGCACCGCCCCCGACTTCCCCGGCAAGCTGAAGGCGCTCAGGTCCCGCGGCGGCACCCTCACCGTCGTCGACCCGCGGCGCACCCGCACCGCCAAGCTCGCCGACCGGCACATCGCGATCCGGCCCGGCACCGACGCCCTGCTGCTCGCGGCGATGGCGCAGGTGCTGTTCGAGGAAGGGCTCGTGGAGCTGGGGGAGTTGAGCCCCCATGTGCAGGGCGTCGACGAACTGCGCGACGCCCTACGGGACTTCACCCCGGAGTCGGTGGCGGCCGCCTGCGACGTGGACGCCGTGCTCGTCCGCACCCTCGCCCGCGAACTCGCCGCCGCCCCCACCGCCGCCGTCTACGGCCGCATCGGCAGCTGCACCGTCCCCCACGGCACCCTGGCGAGCTGGCTCGTCGACGTCCTCAACATCCTCACCGGCAACCTCGACCGGCCCGGCGGTGCCCTCTTCCCGCAGGCCGCCACCGACCGGACACCCCGGCCCGCCGGTCCCGGCCGGGGCTTCGCCCTCGGGCGCTGGCACTCCCGCGTGAGCCGGCACCCCGAGGCCAAGGGCGAGCTGCCGCTCTCCGCGCTCGCCGAGGAGATCGACACCGCGACGGACGAGGGCACGCCGGTCCGGGCGCTGATAGCCGTGGCCGCCAACCCGGTGCTCTCCGCGCCCGACGGCGACCGGCTCGACAAGGCGCTCGACTCGCTCGACTTCATGGTCAGCGTCGACCCGTACCTCAACGAGACCTCACGCAACGCCGACGTCGTCCTGCCGCCGCCCCCGCCCTCCCAGAGCCCGCACCACGACTTCGCGTTCAACACCCTGGCCGTCCGCAACCAGGTCCGCTACACCCGCCCCGCCGTCCCCCTTGAGCCCGGCAGGATGGCCGAGACCGAGATCCTCGCCCGGCTGACCCTGGCCGTCACCGGGATGCACGGCGCCGACCCCTCCGCCGTCGACGACCTGGTCATCGGCCAGACCCTCGGCAAGGCGGTCGAGGACCCGCACTCACCCGTGCACGGCCGGGACCCCGAGCAGCTTGCCGCACAGCTCGCCGGCGAGAGCGGCCCCGAGCGCCGGCTCGACCTGATGCTGCGCCTCGGCCCCTACGGCGACGGCTTCGGCGTACGCCCCCAAGGGCTGGGCCTGGAGCGGCTGCTCGCGCATCCGCACGGCATCGACCTCGGACCGCTGCGGCCGCGCCTGCCGCAGCCGCTGAAGACCCGCAGCGGGAAGATCGAGCTGCTGCCCCAGCCGATCGCCGACGACCTCCCGCGACTGCGGCGGGCGGCGGCCGAGCGCCCGGCCGGCCTCGTCCTCGTCGGACGCCGGCACCTGCGGTCCAACAACAGCTGGATGCACAACGTCCCCGCCCTCACCGGCGGCACCAACCGCTGCACCGTGCAGGTCCATCCCGAGGACGCCGAACGGCTCGGGCTGCGCGACGGGGAGCCGGTGCGGGTCAAGGGCGCCGGGGGAGAGGTGACCGCCCCCGCCGAGGTGACCGACGGCGTGCGCCGGGGCGTCGTCAGCATCCCGCACGGCTGGGGCCACGACCGCCCCGGCACCCGGCTGAGCCACGCCTCCGCCGACCCCGGCGTCAACGTCAACCAGCTCCTCGACGGCAGCCTGCTCGACCCGCTGTCCGGCAACGCCGTCCTCAACGGTGTGCCCGTCGAACTCAGCCCACTGGGCTGACCAGGAGTTTTGCGCTTATTGCTCGCACGTCAACGTCTTGTTAACACCGTTTGAACGGTCCTAACGTCAACGCACCGCCGACCCTCAGGTGGGATGTTCAAGGGCGAACGTTAGGTATCCATTCATGCTGACCATCCTCGGCTTCGCCATGATCGCGACCTTCTTGGTCCTGATCATGCTGAAGAAGATGTCGCCGATCGCGGCGCTCGTCTTGATCCCGGCACTGTTCTGCGTCTTCGTCGGGAAGGGCGCCCAGCTCGGGGACTACGTCCTCGACGGCGTCACCAGCCTCGCCCCCACCGCGGCGATGCTCATGTTCGCGATCGTCTACTTCGGTGTGATGATCGACGTCGGCCTGTTCGACCCGATCGTGCGGGCCATCCTGAAGTTCTGCAAGGCCGACCCGCTGCGCATCGTCGTCGGCACCGCGGTCCTCGCGGCGATCGTCTCGCTCGACGGCGACGGCTCCACCACCTTCATGATCACCGTCTCGGCGATGTACCCGCTGTACAAGCGCCTGAAGATGAGCCTGGTCGTGATGACCGGTGTCGCCGCGATGGCCAACGGCGTGATGAACACGCTGCCCTGGGGCGGCCCGACCGCCCGCGCCGCCACCGCGCTGAAGCTCGACGCCAGCGACATCTTCATCCCGATGATCCCGGCCCTGGCCGTCGGCCTGCTGGGCGTCTTCACCCTCTCGTACGTCCTCGGCCGCCGAGAGCGCAAGCGGCTCGGTGTGCTGACGCTGGACGAGGTCCTGGTCGAGGAGAAGGAGACCGAGACCGAGACGGTGCTCGTGGGCGCCGGCACGGGTGGCGGTATCGGCAGCGGTATCGGCAAGAAGGCTGCACCCACGGGCGGTTCGGGTTCCGGCACCGACGCCGACGAGCCTGCTGCCAAGGAGCACGAGGAGCCCGAGGAGCCCGAGGAGCCCGAGGACGACGAGCGCCTCGCCGGACTCGACCCGAACCGCACCACCCTGCGCCCCAAGCTCTACTGGTTCAACGCGCTCCTCACGGTCACGCTGCTCACCGCCATGATCATGGAGTGGCTGCCGATCCCGGTGCTGTTCCTGCTCGGCGCCGCCCTCGCGCTCACCGTCAACTTCCCGCACATGCCGGACCAGAAGGCCCGCCTCGGCGCACACGCCGAGAACGTCCTCAACGTCGCCGGCATGGTCTTCGCCGCCGCCGTCTTCACCGGCGTCCTGACCGGCACCGGCATGGTCGACAACATGGCCAACTGGCTGGTGGACAACATCCCCGACGGCATGGGCCCGCACATGGCCTTCGTCACCGGTGTGCTGAGCATCCCGCTCACCTACTTCATGTCGAACGACGGCTTCTACTTCGGCGTCCTGCCCGTTCTCGCCGAGGCCGGCCAGGCCCACGGGGTGTCCTCGCTGGAGATCGCCCGCGCCTCCCTGGTGGGCCAGCCCCTGCACATGTCGAGCCCGCTCGTCCCCGCCGTCTACGTCCTCGTCGGCATGGCCAAGGTCGAGTTCGGCGACCACACCCGGTTCGTCGTGAAGTGGGCCGCCCTGACCAGCCTGGTGATCCTCGCGGCGGGAATGCTGTTCGGGATCATCTGACCCGCGTGATCCGATCCGTACGCTCTCCCCGGAGGACAACACCATGAGGCCCGGTGGGAACCGCGGCTGGCTGCTCCGCCTCGTCATCGCCTTCGGCTTCGCGCAGGGGGCGGTGTCGATGGCCCGGCCCGCCGTCTCCTACCGGGCCCTCGCGCTGGGCGCGGACGAGCGGGCGATCGGCGTCATCGCCGGCGTGTACGCCCTGCTCCCGCTCTTCGCCGCCGTCCCGCTGGGGCGCCGTACCGACCACGGCCGGTGCGCGCCTCTGCTGCCCTTCGGCGTGGTCCTGATATCCGGCGGCTGCGCGCTGAGCGGCGTCGCCGGCTCCCTGTGGTCGATGGCCCTGTGGAGCGGCGTCATGGGCCTCGGCCATCTCTGCTTCGTCATCGGCGCCCAGTCGCTCGTCGCCCGTCAGTCCGCGCCGCACGAACAGGACCGCAACTTCGGCCACTTCACGATCGGCGCGTCCCTCGGCCAACTGGTCGGCCCGATCGCCGCGGGCACCCTCATCGGCGGCTCCGACATGGCCGGGAGCAGCGCGCTGGCCCTCGTCGTCGCCGGCGCGGTCGCCGCGGTCGCGTTCACCTCCCTGTGGCGCATCGAACACCGCGACACGTCCGCCAAGTCCCGTACGGCGCACGCTGACCGCGTCCCCGTCGTACGCATCCTGCGCGCCCGGGGCGTGCCCGCGGGCATCCTCGTCAGCCTCTCCGTGCTGTCCGCGACCGACATCCTCACCGCCTACCTGCCGGTGGTCGGCGAGCACCGTGGCATCACGCCGACCGTGATCGGCCTGCTGCTCAGTCTGCGGGCCGCGGCCACCATCGCCTGCCGCCTGGTCCTCACGCCCCTGCTGCGGCTGCTCGGGCGGACCGCGTTGCTCACCGTGACCTGCCTGCTGGCGGCCCTGCTGTGCGCCGGGATGGCGGTGCCGGTGCCCGTGTGGGCGCTGGCGGTGATGCTCGCGGCGCTCGGCTTCTGCCTCGGGGTCGGGCAGCCGCTGTCCATGACCACCGTCGTCCAGGCCGCGCCCGACGGCGCTCGCTCCACGGCCCTCGCGCTGCGGCTGACCGGCAACCGCCTCGGCCAGGTCGCCGCGCCGGCCGCCGCGGGCCTGATCGCCGGCGTCGCGGGCGTGGCGGCGCCGTTCGTGATGCTGGGCGGGCTGTTGCTGCTTTCGGCGGCCGGTTCCCTGCGCGCGACGGCGTCGCACGGCGCTCCGGAAGCCGGGACCGTTCCCGGAGGTGGGCGGGCTCGCGCCGGGTTGCGCCGGTCGGGCGACAACTGACGGCGCGTCGGGGGCCGGTCCGACGGAGAGCGGACCGGATGTGAAAGAGAGTCAGGTGAAAGCGCGATTTGTATGAAAATCGTCTGACTCGGAGGAACATCCATGCCCACCCTGACGCTCCCGCCCGCCGTCGGCACCCGCCTCGGCGTCACGGCCCTCGCGGCACTCACCGCAGCAGGGGCCACCTGGATCGCGGCACCGACCGCCGCGGCCGCTCCCGGAGACGGGGCCGACATCAGGATCCACAACGAGCGCGTGCCCTACGGCGTCTCGAAGGACGACCCCGAGGTCTGCCGGTTCTACCTGGACGCCGCCAACTTCGGCGACGTGACCAGCGTCGCGTACACCATCCAGGCCCAGCCTCCACTGCCCACCGCCGCCACCGTGACGGGCACCATCACCCTCGCCGGCGGAGCCGGACACACCGACACGCTGGGACTGGCCGACGGTCAGTACCGGCTCACATGGACCGTCGTGGGCGGCACGGGGCCCAGGGAGAAGGTCTTCCGCGTCGACTGCCACGGCGAGAAGGGCAAGCACGACAGGGCTGAGGGCCCCAGCAGCCCGATCGAGGACCACGGCCAGGGCGCGGGCAGCCACGACGGCGGCCCGAAGGGCGGTGTCCACGCCGGTGGCGGCGGTCTCGTCGACACGATGCAGGCCTACACCCCGCTCAGCGCGGCCGCGGGCGTGGTGCTGGTGGTCGTCGGCGCAGCCGCGTACCTGCGGCTGATCCGCCGCCGTTCCCATGGTGCCGCGTAGGCGCCGACGCAGGCCCTGGTACCGGACCCGCGCCTATCGCCTCACCAGGACGGCCGCGATCGTGGCCGTCCTGGTGACGGTCGGCGTCAGGTGCGACGGGCCGGACGAGTCGATCGTCGCGGCCCGCGCCGGACCGCCGGCGCCCGACCGGAGGCCGGCCACCTCGCCCACCCCGGTGGCCTCGGCCCCCCGGGCCACTCCGGCGACCCCGGCCCGCCGGGACTCCGCGAGCGACGGACGGCCCCGGCCGACCGGGCGGTCACCGTCGGCCCGCCCCAGGGCCACGCCCGCGATCAGTTCCAAGGCCACGCCCGCGATCAGTTCCAGGGCCAAGCCCGCGATCAGTTCCGGGGCCACGCCCGCGATCAGTTCCAGGGCCACGCCCGCGAACAGTTCCAGGGCCACGCCCAGGATCAGCCCCAGGGCCAAGACCAAGCCCAAGGCCACGCCCAAGACCGCGCCCCGGCCACTGCCCCGGTCCCGGGCGACCACCCTGCGCGTGCCCTCGCTGGGGATCGAAGCGCCGGTCATCGGGCTGCGGGTCGGCCGCGACCGGGAACTCGAAACCCCGCCGCTCGACAAGCCGAAGCTCGTGGGCTGGTACCGGGACGGACCCACACCCGGCGAGCGGGGCACGGCCATCGCCGTCGGCCATCGTGACACCAGGACCGGTCCCGCGGTCTTCGCCGCCCTCGCGGAGGTGGCTCCCGGCAGCCGCATCGAGGCCCGGCGCGCCGACGGCCGTACCGCCGTCTACACCGTCGACCGCGTCAAGGTGTTCGACAAGGACCGCTTCCCGGACAAGGAGGTGTACGGGCCGCGCAAGCGTCCCGAGCTGCGGCTGCTCACGTGCGGTGGCCTCTTCGACCGCAGAACGGGATACAGCAGCAACGTCGTCGTCTTCGCCCATCTGACCGCGACCCGCTGATCCGGCACCGGAGCCGTCTCCGGCCCACCGCACCGGCGGTCCGCCGTCACCCTCGGCGGACCGCCGGTCCGATTCGGGCACGGGGCTTCCCCGGGGTGCGCACAGTCCGTTAACTTCCGTGACTCACGGCCCCGTACTCGTGCGGGACTTCGCGGAGCACCCGCGTCCTGGTGAGACTCTGGGGACCCCTGTCATGACACGCGCCATCTCCCTGCACGACGTGAGCAAGGTCTACTACGCCAGCAGCGCCCGCGTGGTGGACCGGCTGTCGCTGGACATCGCGCCCGGCGAGTTCCTCGTCCTGCTCGGGCCCTCCGGCTGCGGCAAGTCCACCGTGCTGCGGATGATCGCCGGGCTGGAACAGATCACGGACGGGCAGTTGCTGCTCGACGGCGAGTACGCCAACGACCTGCCGCCGTCCGGCCGGGACATCGCGATGGTCTTCCAGAACTTCGCCCTCTACCCGACCATGACGGGGCGCGACAACATCGGATTCCCGCTGCGCATCGAGGCCCCGAGAACCGACCCGAGCCCTCGCGTGGACGCCACCGCACGGATGCTCGGCATCGAGGACCTCCTCGACCGCTACCCCGGCCAGCTCTCCGGCGGGGAGCGCCAGCGTGTCGCCATGGGCCGGGCCATCGCCCGTCACCCGTCCGCCTTCCTGATGGACGAACCGCTGTCCAACCTGGACGCCAAGCTCCGTAACCGATTGCGCGCCGAAATAGCCTCGCTGACCCGGAAGCTGGGCGTGACCACGGTGTACGTCACGCACGACCAGGCCGAGGCCATGTCGCTCGGCGACCGGGTCGCGGTCCTGCGCGGCGGTGTCCTCCAGCAGGTCGACACGCCCCGCTCGGTCTACGCCCTGCCCCGTAACGTCTTCGTAGCCGCTTTCATCGGCACTCCCCGCATCAACCTGCTGCGTGGCGTGGTGCGTGCCCCGCTCGACGGGGCGATGACGATCAGTCTCGGCAAGCAGGCCCTGCGGCTGCCCGAACCGCTCTCCCTGGACCACAAGTTGCTGCGGGTGCAGCAGGGCCGCGAGGTGATCGTCGGTCTGCGCTCCGAGGCCGTCCGCATCGGCGGCCTCGCCGAGGCACGTCCCGGCGAGACCCACATCACCGGCCTGGTGGAGCACGTCGAGTTCCAGGGGCACGAGGTGCTCGTGCACTTCAACACCGGCTCGCGCCCCGCCGTCGTACCGGACCTGGAGGCGCCGCGTCCGCAGGCCCGGCCGACCCGGCGGCGCAGGCGGGAGACCAGGGTGCTGGGCCGGCTGCGGGCGCGGGCGGGCAGCCTGCGGGCCGGGCCTGTCGTGGTGCTGGACGAGCCCGCGGAACAGCCGCCCGCGGTGGCCTCCCCGGACGGCCGTCAGCCCGGCGACCTGGTGGTGCGGACCACCCCCGACTTCGACCTGCGGTACGGCATGCACGTCCCGCTCCTCGTCGACATCGCCCACCTGTTCGTCTTCGACCAGCACGGCGAACGGATCTCCCCGGCCCCGGACCGGCTGCCGGACCTCGACGAGTGACGCCCGCGGCTGTCGTGCCCGAGCGGGGCGCCGTCGGCGGACGCCCCTGGTGCCGGGAAACTATCGGCGCTAGTTTAGGGCGCGGACGACGATGACCGCCCCGGAGGGAACCCGATGAAGGCACACGACGGCATCTACCTCGACGGCGCCTGGCGCCCCGCCGCCGGCCGGGACGTGATCGAGGTCGTCAATCCGGCGGACGAGCAGATCATCGGCCGGGTCCCGGCCGCCGGACCCGAGGACGTCGACGCGGCCGTACGGGCCGCCCGCGCCGCCCTCCCGGCCTGGGCGGCGACGCCGCCCGCCGAGCGCGCCGCGCGACTGACCGCCCTCCGCGACGTGCTGGCCGCCCGCAAGGACGAGATCGCCGAGACCGTCACCGCCGAACTCGGCTCACCGCCGCCCTTCTCCCAGGCGGTCCACGCGGCCGTCCCGATCGCGGTCGCCGGCTCCTACGCCGAACTGGCCGCCACCCACCCCTTCGAGGAGAAGGTCGGCAACTCGGTCGTCCACCACGAGCCGATCGGCGTGGTCGGCGCCATCACGCCCTGGAACTACCCGCTGCACCAGATCGTCGCCAAGGTCGCCCCGGCCCTCGCCGCCGGCTGCACGGTCGTGCTCAAGCCCGCCGAGGACACCCCGCTCGTCGCGCAGCTCTTCGCCGAGGCGGTCCACGAGGCCGGTCTCCCGGCCGGTGTCTTCAACCTCGTCACGGGCCTCGGCCCGGTCGCCGGGCAGGCCCTCGCCGAGCACCCCGGCGTCGACCTCGTCTCCTTCACCGGCTCCACCGCCGTGGGCAGGCAGGTCGCCGCGACGGCCGCGGCCGCGATCAAGAAGGTGGCCCTCGAACTCGGCGGCAAGTCCGCCAACGTCATCCTCCCCAGCGCCGACCTCGCCCGCGCGGTCAACGTCGGCGTCGCCAACGTGATGTCCAACTCCGGTCAGACGTGCAGCGCCTGGACCCGGATGCTGGTCCACCGCGACCGGTACGACGAGGCCGTGGAGCTGGCCGCGACCGCCGCCGCCAAGTACGGCGACCGCATCGGCCCCGTCGTCAACGCCAAGCAGCAGGCCCGGGTGCGCGGTTACATCGAGAAGGGCGTCGCCGAGGGCGCGCGCCTCGTGGCCGGAGGCACCGAAACCCCGCACGAGCGGGGCTGGTTCGTCAGCCCGACCGTCTTCGCCGACGTCACCCCGGAGATGACGATCGCCCAGGAGGAGATCTTCGGCCCCGTCCTGTCGATCCTGCGCTACGAGGACGAGGAGGACGCCCTGCGCATCGCCAACGGCACGGTCTACGGCCTGGCCGGAGCCGTCTGGGCCGGTGAGGAGGCGGAGGCGGTGGCCTTCGCCCGCCGGATGGACACCGGGCAGGTCGACATCAACGGCGGCCGCTTCAACCCCCTCGCCCCCTTCGGCGGTTACAAGCAGTCGGGCGTGGGCCGGGAACTCGGCGCGCACGGTCTCGCCGAGTACCTCCAGACCAAGTCCCTTCAGTTCTGAGGAGTTTCCCGTGGTCCGTGCCGCCGTCCTTCCCGCCGTGGGCGCCCCTCTGGAGATCACCGAGATCCAGCTGCCCGACCCCGGGCCCGGCCAGGTGCGCGTGCGGCTCGCCGCCGCCGGGGTCTGCCACTCCGATCTGTCCCTTTCCGACGGCACCATGCGCGTCCCCGTTCCGGCCGTCCTCGGCCACGAGGGCGCGGGCACGGTCGTATCCGTCGGCGAGGGCGTCACCGGTCTCGCGCCCGGTGCCGGTGTCGTCCTCAACTGGGCGCCGGCCTGCGGGAATTGTCACGCCTGCTCGCTCGGCGAGGTCTGGCTGTGCGCCAACGCGCTCAGCGGCTCCGCCGACGTGTACGCCCGTAGCGCCGACGGCACCGATCTCCACCCCGGGCTGAACGTCGCCGCGTTCGCCGAGGAGACCGTCGTCCCCGTCTCCTGCACCCTGCCGCTGCCCGACGGCATCCCGCTCACCGACGCGGCGCTCCTCGGCTGCGCGGTCCTCACCGGTTACGGCGCCGTCCACCACTCCGCCCAGGTCCGGCCCGGCGAGACGGTCGCCGTGTTCGGCGTCGGCGGGGTCGGCCTCTCGGCCCTCCAGGCGGCCCGGATCGCGGGCGCCTCGACGATCGTCGCCGTCGACGTCTCCCCGGAGAAGGAGGAGCTGGCCCGCGCGGCGGGCGCCACCGAGTACGTCGTCGCCTCCGAGAACACCGCCCGCCAGATCCGTGCCCTCACCGGCAAGCAGGGCGTCGACGTCGCCGTGGAGTGCGTGGGCCGCGCGGTCACCATCCGCACCGCCTGGGAGTCCACCCGCCGCGGCGGCCGCACCACGGTCGTCGGCATCGGCGGCAAGGACCAGAAGGTCACCTTCAACGCCCTCGAACTCTTCCACTGGGGCCGCACCCTCTCCGGCTGCGTCTACGGCAACTCCGACCCGGCCCGCGACCTTCCGGTCCTGGCCGAACACGTCCGCGCGGGCCGCCTGGACCTGGGCTCCCTGGTCACGGAACGTATCGCCCTGGAGGGCATCCCGGCGGCCTTCGACAACATGCTCGCGGGCAAGGGCGGCCGGGCCCTGATCGTCTTCTGACACCGGTCGCGGCACGGGGGCACCGGGCCGCACCGGGGCGCCCTCGGGCCGCGGCGCCGGTATTTGGGCTCACCCGGGCCGTGGCCTGCCCCATGGCTTCGGTGTCTCGGCCTGCTCGGGCTTCGGTTCGGTGGCCTGGGGTCTCGCTGTCCGGGTCCGGCGCGGGCGTCCCGGCGTCTTGGCCTGTCCGGCCGTGGCCCCGTCGCTCCGTGGGCGTCTCGGCTGCCTCGGGGGGGGCGACCCCGTCACTTCGGTGCCTCGGCCTCCTTGTGCCGAGGCTCCGACTCCTCCGCCGGCTCCGCCGTCGCGGACCTCCCGGCCCCCGCCCGTGACCGGGACACCGCCACCCCCGCCAGGCACAGCGCCCCGCCCGCCAGCGTGAGCACGCCCGGCACCTCGCCGAGCGCCAGCCAGGACATCAGCACGACCAGCGACGGCACGGCGTACGTCGTCGCGCCCATCCGGCCGGCCGTCGTCCGGGCCAGTGCGTACGCCCAGGTGGTGAAGGCGAGCGCGGTCGGGAAGACGCCCAGGTAGACCATGTTGAGGGTGGCCGACACCGGCGCGTCGGCGGCGTCGCCGATCAACTGCCCGGCGAACGGCAGGCACATCACCGCGCCCACCAGGCAGCCGAACGTCGTCACCTGCAAGGCACTGGCCCGCCCCAGCGCCGGCTTCTGCGCCACGACACCACCGGCGTACGCGACGGCGGCCAGCAGGCACAGCACCACCCCGAGCAGTGAGGAACCGCCCCCGCCCGACATCGACAGCCCGACCGTCACCGCGCCCGCGAACGACACCGCCATCCCGGCCAGCAGCCGCGGCGGCAGCCGGTCGCCGAGGAACCGCGCGCCGAGCAGGGCGATGAGCAGCGGCCCGATGTTCACGACCAGGGCCGCGGTCCCCGCGTCCACCTCCTGCTCGCCCCAGTTCAGCGCCACCATGTAGAAGCCGAACCACAGCACCCCCGAGACCGCGATCCCGCGCCAGGCGGACCGGGGCGGCAGCCCTTCCCGCCGTACGAGACAGATCACGCCCAGGGTCAGGGCCCCGGCCAGCAGCCGGCCGAGGGCCAGCGCGCCGGGGGAGTACGCGGCGCCGGCACTGCGGATCGACACGAACGCGGAGGCCCACAGCACGACGGTGACCGACGCCGCACCGGCGGCGAGCAGTTCCGTACGGCGCTCCGGGCGACGGGCGGTGTTCATCATGCTCCTCAGGCTAGGAAGTCGAAGGGCGGGGAGGCTGGCGGCTCTCGGACGGGAGTTTCCCGGCGGGCGGCTCACCGCAGGGCCGCGCCGTCGATGCCGAGCAGCTCGCCCAGCGCCCGCTCGCCCGTCGCCGTCACCCGTACCGCCCGCTCGGAGCCGATGCGCTCGCACCAGCCCGTGTCGAGGGCGTGCCGGCACAGGGCGGCGCCCGCGACCCCGGCGAGATGCGGCCGCCGCTCGGTCCAGTCCAGACAGGCGCGGGCCAGCGGACGGCGGCCCGCGCGGTCCAGGGCGATGCCGACGCCGGCGAACCAGCCGAGCCCCGCGTCCGTGAGCGCGAACCCGGTGTCCTGGACGAGCAGCCCGCGCGCGGTCAGGGCGTCGGTGACGGCGATTCCGAGCCGCCCGGCGAGATGGTCGTAGCAGGTCCGGCCGCGTGCCATCGCGGACCCGGCGCTCGACGCCCGCAGGGTCCGGGGCCGTACCGCGTCGGCGGGGGCGACCTGGGCGGCCAGGTCCTCCACGAGCTGGGCGACCCGCGCGTCGGCGAGCCGCACGTACCGGTGGCGGCCCTGCCGTTCCTCGGTGAGCATCCCGCCGGCGACGAGTTTGCCGAGGTGTTCGCTCAGCGTCGAGGCGGCGACACCGGCGTGCCGGGCCAGCTCGCCCGCGGTCCAGGCCCGGCCGTCCAGCAGCGCCAGCAGACACGCCGCGCGTGTCTCGTCCGCGATCAGAGCGGCCAGCCGGGCCAGCAGCGCGGCGCGGGGATCCCTCGTGGTCATGGCTCCCAGCATGCGACACGGACGGTTCGGCGGGCGCCGAAACGTCCGCGCGCCGACCATCCCGTCCTACGCGGTGCGCCTCAGCTGCTCGTACTGCTGCGCCAGCCCGTCCAGCAGCGCCGCGAGGCCGGTCTCGAAGGCCCGGTCGTCGACCTTCTCCTGCTGGTCGGCGAGGAGATGGGCCTGCCCGAGGTGCGGATAGTCGGCCGGGTCGTAGGCGCTCCGGTCGTCCACGAAACCCCCGGCGAACGAGCCGAGCGCGGAGCCCATGATGAAGTACCGCATCAGCGCGCCGATCGAGGTGGCCTGCGCGGGCGGCCAGCCCGCCTCCACCATCGCGCCGTAGACCGCGTCCGCGAGCCGCAGCGCGGCCGGGCGGCGGCCGGGGCCGCGGGCGAGGACCGGGACGATGTTCGGATGGTCGCGCAGGGCGGCCCGGTAGGAGACCGCCCAGTCGTGCAGCGCGGTCCGCCACGGCCGGCCGTCCTCGAACATCGACAGGTCGACCTGGGCGCTCACCGAGTCGGCGACCGCCTCCAGGATCTCGTCCTTCGTGCGGAAGTGGTTGTACAGGGAGGGCCCGCTGACCCCGAGTTCGGCGGCGAGCCGCCGGGTGGAGAGCGCCGCGAGGCCCTCCGCGTCCACGAGCGCGCGGGCCGTCGCGACGATGCGGTCGATGCTCAGCAAGGGCTTGCGCGGTCGGGCCATGGCGCACATAGTAGGGCTGCGACCAGGAAACTAGCAGTGCTAATTTAAACCGGATTCAATTCTCTGTGGGGTGACGCGCCATGCATCTGGGACTCAGCGAGGAGCAGGAAGCCGTACGGCGGCTGGCCCGGGACTTCGTCGACCGCGAGATCACCCCGCACGCCGTCGCCTGGGACCGCGCCGAGGAGGTCGACCGGTCCCTCGTGAAGAAGCTCGGCGAGGTCGGCTTCCTGGGCCTGACGATCGACGAGGAGTACGGCGGCTCCGGCGGGGACCATCTCGCGTACTGCCTGGTCACGGAGGAGCTGGGCCGCGGCGACTCCTCCGTGCGCGGCATCGTCTCCGTCTCCCTCGGCCTGGTCGCCAAGACGATCGCGGCCTGGGGGGACGAGGAGCAGAAGCGGCGCTGGCTGCCGGGGCTGACCTCCGGCGCGTACCTCGGCTGCTTCGGCCTCACCGAGCCCGGCACCGGCTCCGACGCCGGGAACCTCACCACCCGCGCGGTCCGCGACGGCGACGAGTACGTCATCAGCGGCACGAAGATGTTCATCACCAACGGCACCTGGGCCGACGTCGTGCTGCTCTTCGCCCGCTCCACGGACGCCCCAGGCCACAAGGGTGTCTCCGCCTTCCTCGTCCCCACCAGCACCCCCGGACTGACCCGCCGCACCCTCCACGGCAAGCTCGGCCTGCGCGGCCAGGCCACCGCCGAACTGGTGCTGGAGGACGTCCGGGTGCCCGCGTCCGCGCTGCTCGGAGCGGAGGGCAAGGGGTTCTCCGTCGCGATGTCGGCCCTGGCCAAGGGCCGGATGTCGGTCGCGGCGGGCTGCGTCGGGATAGCCCAGGCCGCTCTGGACGCGGCCGTGCGGTACGCGGGGGAGCGCGAGCAGTTCGGCAGGACCATCGCCCACCACCAGCTCGTCCAGGAACTGATCAGCGACATCGCGGTCGACGTGGACGCCGCCCGCCTGCTGACCTGGCGGGTCGCGGACCTCGTCGACCGCGGGCTGCCCTTCGCCGTCGAGTCCTCCAAGGCCAAGCTCTTCGCCTCGGAGGCGGCCGTCCGCGCCGCCAACAACGCCCTCCAGGTCTACGGCGGCTACGGCTACATCGACGAGTACCCGGCGGGCAAGCTGCTGCGCGACGCACGCGTGATGACCCTGTACGAGGGCACGAGCCAGATCCAGAAACTCGTCATCGGGCGCGCGCTCACGGGAGTTTCGGCGTTCTGAGTACGTCCTGAGTAGCCGGACGGATGTGGCGCGGGCCTACCTGACGGACCCTTCTCCCATGAGTGAGACACCGGTCAAGCAGAACACCGCCGCCTTCTACGGTCAGGCGGTCGCGTCCTTCGCCGTCGCCATGGCGGCGACCGCCATCGGCATCTACCGGCTGGACGCCGACTCCTGGGTGCGCGCCTTCCTCGGCATCGCCGTCCTCTACCTCGTCACCTCCGCCTTCACCCTGGCCAAGGTGATCAGGGACCGGCAGGACGCCACGGCCCGGGTGTACAGCCCCTTCGAGAAGCTCTGAGAACCCGTCCGGAAGTTCCCAGCCGGAAAGTCCTGAACGGGCACCCTAAGCGGGCGCTCACCTTCGGCGGTATGGTGGTGCTCCGGGTACCGAGAGGGGCGAACGAGCGATGAGTACGGCGGAGGAGACGGCCGGCGGCGAGATCGAGCCGTGGGAAGAGGTCACCCCTGACGCGGCCCGGCGACTGCTCGTCGCCGCCGTGGAGGCCTTCGCCGAGCGCGGGTACCACGCGACGACGACCCGCGACATCGCGGGCCGCGCGGGGATGAGCCCGGCCGCTCTCTACATCCACTACAAGACCAAGGAAGAGCTGCTCCACCGCATCAGCCGGATCGGCCACGACCGCGCGCTGGACATCCTGCGCACGGCCGCGCGCACCGAGGGCAGTGCGACGGACCGGCTCGCGGAGGCCGTCAGCTCCTTCGTCCGCTGGCACGCGGGCAGGCGCACCACCGCACGGGTCGTCCAGTACGAGCTGGACGCCCTCGGACCCGAAGCCCGCGCCGAGATCCTCGCGCTGCGCCGCCAGGTCGACGGCGAGGTGCGCGGCATCATCGAGGAGGGCGTGGCGAGCGGCGAGTTCGACGTGATCGACGTGCACGGGACGACCCTCGCGGTGCTGTCCCTGTGCATCGACGTGGCCCGCTGGTTCAACGTGGGCGGCCCGCGCACCCCCGACGAGGTCGGCGCGCTGTACGCCGACCTCGTACTGCGGATGGTGGGCGCGGCGAAGTAGCCGTGCCGCGGCCTGCCGCTCAGAGGTAGTAGCGGGACACCGACTCCGCCACGCACACCGGCTTGTCCCCGCCCTCGCGCTCCACGGTGAACGCGACGGTGACCTGGACGCCGCCGGGAACGTCGTCGACGGCGGAGATGGCCGCGGTGGCGCGCAGCCGCGAGCCGACCGGGACGGGCGCGGGGAAACGGACCTTGTTCGACCCGTAGTTGACGCCCATCTTCACGCCCTCGACCGCGATCAGCTGGGGACCGAACAGCGGCAGCAGCGACAGGGTCAGATAGCCGTGCGCGATGGTGGTCCCGAACGGGCCCGAGGCCGCGCGCTCCGGATCGACATGGATCCACTGGTGGTCACCGGTGGCCTCGGCGAACAGATCGATCCGCTTCTGGTCGACCTCCAGCCAGTCGGTGTATCCCAGCTGCTCGCCCACCGCCGCCTTCAGCTCGTCGGGGGACGTGAAGATCCTCGGCTCTGCCATGTCTGCGGCCTTTCTCGCGCTCACGGAATGTCTAAGCGACTGCTTAGCATGGTGGGTGCGGTGGGTCATGTCAACGGACTCGGGGGTCCGGCGGAATGGGTAGGCTCCGAGGGGTGCCGAAGATTCCAGAGACGATCCACGAACTCACCGTCGGCCAGGTCGCCGCCCGCAGCGGCGCCGCCGTCTCCGCCCTGCACTTCTACGAGTCCAAGGGCCTGATCAGCAGTCGGCGCACGGTCGGCAACCAGCGCCGCTACACCCGTGACACACTCCGCCGGGTCGCCTTCGTCCGCGCCGCGCAGCGCGTCGGCATCCCGCTGGCCACGATCCGCGAGGCCCTCGCCGAACTCCCCGAGGAACGCACCCCGACCCGCGAGGACTGGGCCCGCCTCTCGGAGACCTGGCGAGTCGAACTCGACGAACGCATCAAGCAGCTCAACCGCCTGCGCGACCACCTCACCGACTGCATCGGCTGCGGCTGCCTCTCGCTCGACTCCTGCATCCTGTCCAACCCGAACGACACCTCGGGCGACCGGATCGTAGGCTCCCGCCTCCTACCGGAACGAAAGCCCCGGACCACTCCCCCCGCAGAGAGCGACCGCTGCGCCTGACACGACCCCGGCCACCCACCACCTGCCCGGCCGACGGCCACCTGCCCGGCGTGCGGCCACCTGCCGGGCCTGCGGTCACCTGCTCGGCCTGCGTCGACTTGCCCGGCGTGCGGCCGCCCGCCGGGCCTGCGGTCACCTGCGGGCCCGGGGGCCACCTGCCGCCGTCTCCGCCCACGCGCCCGGCCTGCGGCCGCCCGCGGGGCCTGCCGTCACCTGCGGGGCCTGCCGTCACCTGCGGGGCCTGCCGTCACCTGCGGGGCCTGCGGCCGCCCGCTGGGCCTGGGGCCACCTGCCGGGCTTGCGGCCGCCCGCCGCCGTCTGCGGCCACCTGCCCGGCCTGCGGCCACCCGCCGGGCCTGCCGTCACCTGCGGGGCCTGCGGCCGCCCGCTGGGTCTGGGGCCACCTGCCCGGCCTGGGGCCACCTCCGGGCCTGCGGCCACCCGCCCGGCCTGCGTCCACCTGCCTGGCCTACGGCCGCAGGCCACGCGCCCGGCTTGCGGCCGCCCGCCGCCGTCTGCGGCCACCTGCCCGGCCTGCGGCCACCCGCCGGGCCTGCCGTCACCTGCGGGGCCTGCGGCCGCCCGCTG
>NZ_JBHXHX010000019.1:113682-162477 GCF_042723915.1 Streptomyces sp. NPDC058335
CCACCTGCCCGGCCTGGGGCCACCTCCGGGCCTGCGGCCACCCGCCCGGCCTGCGTCCACCTGCCTGGCCTACGGCCGCAGGCCACGCGCCCGGCCTGCGGCCACCCGCCGCCGTCTCGGCCCACCTGCCCCGGCCTGCGGCCACCTGCTGCCGCCCGGCTTGCGGCCACCCGACCGCCGCTCGGCCACCTCCCCGCCCAGCCTGCGGGCATGCATGCGTGCCGCCTGGGGCGATGAGGTCGCCCCCGCTCGAGCGAAGCCGAGAGGGGGAGGGGGCGCGCAGGCGGCACCTCGTAAGCGTCGAGCCGGGCGACCCACCCCGCCCCCGGCACCGACCCCGGGTCACCAGGCGCCCCCAGGCCCCTCACTCGTACTCCGTCCCACCCTTCCGCGTCAGATACCCGGCACTCACCGCCTTGGCGATGGCCCGCCCCCCGGTCACCGAGCTGTACCGCTCCACGGCCGGCCGTATCACCACCCCCTCCCGCAGATGCAGCCCCCGCCCCGACACCGTCTCCCGCCCACCGGCCGACTCCAGCACCCGCACGCTGTCGTACGGCCCCTCGAACACCCGGGGCACCAGCGGCAGTTCATCCCCCAGCACGGCCCCCGCGTCCAGCCACCGCACCGCACCCCCGATCTCCGCGGACACGTCGAACACCGCGTACCCGAGGGTGTCCCGCCGCCCGTCGGCGCCGTACGTCAGGTCCTGCACCCCCGCGCCGTACACCTCGCCGAAGATGCCGACCCGCCGCGCGCCCAGCCGCTCGGCGAGACGGGCCGCCGCCTCAGCGACGCCGTGGCCGCGGACGGCACGCCAGTACAGGTTCCGCGGGTCCTCCTTCAGCGCCAGTGATTTCGCGCCGAAGCCCTTGGAGGAGACGTACACCCGCCCCTCGTCGGCGACATACGTCATCAGGCACGCCGACCCGTGCAGCTTCTCGGTGAGGACCACCGGCTCGCCGGCAGTGAAGATGTCCGGATACCGCTGGATGTTCTCGATGTCCACCCAGGGCAGCAGGTCCGGCGCCGGCTCCACGTCCCCGTTCATCGTGGGAGGAATCGGCGGCACCCATTTGACGATGCCGAGCCGCTCCGCGAAGTCGGTCCCCTCCTTCACCGCCCGTGCGAGATCGACGTCCGCCAGCGCCTTCGGCCGGCACACGATCCCCTGCGACAGCTCGCCCCGCAGCCGTACGGCCTTGACCCGGTCCGCGTTGCCGCCCGCCAGGCGCCCGGTGAGCCCCAGCTCCTCGATCAGCCCGGCCGGCAGCACGGACTGCTCGGGGATGTATATCGCCACCTCACCCGTGCGGTAGGCGCCCTTGGCGACGACGGCCCGGTACAGGCCGACCTGGGCCAGTTCCAGGGCGTCGGCGTTGGGATGCTCGTGGACGGTCAGCATTTCGGCGGTGACGCGCAGCGTCGACATGGGGGCTCCTCCAGAACGGTCAGGGATGTCTCATCGCCCCCGACTCTCCCTGTTCGGAAACGGCTGGAGCGACCGGTTTGCCGCTGGTAACGTCACCCTCTTCGGCCGGCGGCGACGCCGTGCACGGAGTCCTGACGGGACGAACTCCCGTGCGCAGCCTCGCACCTGCCGCGGCCCTCGCCGACATCGACACGGTTTTCAACGGCTTCGCCAGCCCGGACGAGACCGGTTGTGAGCGCTGTTTCCGTCCCGAGGGGACCGCGTATCCGCGCACCCCGTACACGCGTCTGCCGCTCGACGTGCTGCGACGGTTCCTCTTCAAGACGCCCGGCCACTTCGAGGACCACGCCGCCGTCGTACGCCGTCTGCTGCCCCAGACCGCGCACGCCCTTGCCGACGGTGCGCTGGAGGACGTCGGCTGGACAATCCCCGGTCTTGCCAGATCGCGTGGCGCGCCTGGCCGCCGCGACAGGCGGCGGCTGTGGAGACGTTCGTGCACACGTGGTGGCAGGACGTCCTGACGGCACCCGATCCGCCGTATCCGGTCTACGACGTGTTCGAGACCTGCGCCATGATCCTCACCACGATCACCCCGCTGCTCGACCTGTGGCGGCCCGGTCCCGTCGCCGACGCGCATCTCGTGGTCTGCCTGGTTCACTGGCTCTACGAGTTCCTCGGGGACCAGCCGCCGTTCTCCTGCTGGGACGGTGCGGACGATCCCGCAGTCCTCGCTCAGCACCAGGCGTGGCTGGCCGAGCACGCCCCCGCCCGCCTGCGCGCCGTCGGCCGCCCCGACCTCGCGGTCCGAACCGCCCTCCTGGCCCTGCCCTACGACGAACGCTGGGCGCACCCGTAGTGGTACGGCCCATCCGCCTCCCACCGAGGGTCGGGCGGGACGGCATAGAACAGGGGTGCGGCATCCCCGGCGCACCCCCGCCGTTCACTCGGACCCCACAGTGGGATCAGGCCGACACGAGCAGCCGTCCGCGCCTGGCGTACGCCAGTGCCTCGGGCGTGAGCACGGGGCGCGGGACGAGTATTCCGCAGTCCGTGCAGACCGGACCGGCCGACGGGTCGTGGTCCAGGTCGTACCTCCACAGGAGCCGTTCGCCGCCGCACACCGGGCAGCCGGAGCCCGGTTCGCGCTCCAGTGCGGCGATCAGCCGGCGCAGTACCTCGGCCAGCGGTTCACGGGGGTGGACCCGCGGGTCGTCGCACCAGGCGACGCCGAAGCCGCCCCAGGTCATCCGGTGCCAGTCGTCCACGCTGCCCGGCCGGCGCAGTCCGTCGTGCTTCTCCTTCCTGCGGCGGTCGGCGAACTCGACCTCGTAGGCCAGCCATACCGCCCGCGCCGCCTCCAACTCGTCCAGTGCGGCCACGAGCCGCGCCGGATCGGGGGAGCGGTCCTCGGGACCGAACCCGGCACGGGAGCACAGATGGTCCCAGGTCGCCCTGTGCCCGTAGGGGGCGAACCGCTCAAGGCACTTGCGGAGCGAGTAGCGCCGCAGTGCCAGATCGCACCGCGGGTCGCGCACCTGTCTCGCCAGACTCCGGAAACCGGCCATCGCCTTGCACCTCCGTCACATCTGCACCTGTACTTCGGTCACTTCGGCGTCGTCGTACGGACGTCGCCGAATAGACGTATCGACACGCGATTCGGCTCCCTTCCCGTCCATCCGTTTTCCGATGCCGTCCATAAGCCGGATGAGGCGACTCCAAAAAGTGACGCATGTTCATCTTCAATCCCGGGGATACCGGCGGTAACTTCTCCGCCACCCCCTCGCTAGGAGTTGCCGATGTCACGGCGAACCTCCCGCACCGCACTCGACAGACTGAGAACTCCCGGCAGAATCCCCGGGTTCCTGAAGACCGCATCCATATGCGCCCTGATTGCCGGACTTTTGTCGCCTCTTTCCCAGACGGCGGCAGCGGCCGAGGTCACGGCCGCGAACGACTACTGCGGCAACCAGTGTTCCGACATCCTGCCGCCCGGCCAGAACGGCAACGCCACGCTGGCCCAGATCCTGCTGAACCAGGCCTTCGGCACCCAGCCCGCACACGCCGCCGACCAGCTCGGCCCGTACGCCAACCTGGCCAAGGGCCATACGACGCTCACCAACTCCACGATCAACACGTTCTTCAACGACGCGTCCTTCGGGGTCCCCGCCGATCAAGTCGCCTCCACCGTCAAGCCCGCGGGCCGCAGCGACGTCACGATCGTCCGCGACAAGAAGACGGGCGTACCGCACATCACCGGTACCACCAGGTACGGCACCGAGTTCGGCGCCGGCTATGCGGCCGCTGAGGACCGGCTGTGGCTCATGGACGTCTTCCGGCACGTCGGCCGGGGCCAGCTCACCTCCTTCGCGGGCGGCGATCCCTCCAACCAGGGCCTGGAGCAGCAGTTCTGGCGCCACGCCCCCTATACCGAGGCCGACCTCCAGGCCCAGATCGACAACGCGATCGCCACCAACGGCGCCCGGGGCCGGCAGGCACTGGCCGACGCCAACGCCTATCTGGCCGGCATCAACGCCTACATCGACGCCTCCGACAGCGGCCGCTACTTCCCCGGTGAATACGTCCTCACGGGCCACAAGGACTCAATCACCAACGCGGGCAGCATCGCCCACTTCAAGATCACCGACCTGGTGGCGCTCGGTTCGGTCATCGGCGCCCTCTTCGGCTCGGGCGGCGGCGGGGAGGTCAACAACGCGATATCGCTGCTCGCCGCGCAGGAGAAGTACGGTGCCGAACAGGGCACCGCGGTCTGGGAGTCCTTCCGCGAGCGCAACGACCCCGAGGCCGTCATGACCCTCCACGACGGCAAGAGCTTCCCCTACGCCGTCCGGCCCGAGGACCCGCAGGGCGAGGCCCTGCCCGACCCCGGCTCGGTCGTCGCCGAACCGCTCGTGTACGACCGCACGGGCAGCGCCGTCGGCACCAGTGCCACCGGCGCCTCGACCGCGGCCGCGCAGACCGCCGTCAGCTCCGCCCGGCGTGGCATGTCCAACGCCCTCGTGGTGAGCGGCGATCACACGGCGAGCGGCCACCCGGTCGCCGTCTTCGGCCCGCAGACCGGCTACTTCGCCCCGCAGCTCCTGCTGCTCCAGGAACTCCAGGGCCCCGGCATCAGCGCCCGCGGCGCCTCCTTCGCGGGCCTCAGCATGTACGTCGAACTGGGCCGCGGCCAGGACTACGCCTGGAGCGCCACCACTTCCGGCCAGGACATCATCGACACCTACGCCGTCGAGCTGTGCCAGGACGACGTCCACTACCTGTACCGCGGCACCTGCACGCCGATGGAGAAGATCGAGCAGAAGAACGCCTGGAAACCGACCACGGCCGACGGCACCGCGGCCGGTTCGTACACGATGCGCGCCTGGCGCACCAAGTACGGTCCCGTCGAGTACCGCGCGACCGTCGGCGGCAAGAAGGTCGCCTACACCACCCTGCGCTCGTCGTTCCTGCACGAGGCCGACTCCATCATCGGCTTCCAGATGCTGAACGACCCGGACTACGTCACCGGACCGGAGTCCTTCCAGAGCGCGGTGCAGCACATCAACTACACCTTCAACTGGTTCTACGCCGACTCCGAGCACACCGCTTACTACAACAGCGGGGACAACCCGGTCCGGGCGAGCGGCGTCGACGCCGAGTTCCCGGTCTGGGCGCAGCCGGCGTACGAGTGGCGGAACTGGGACCCCACGACCAACACGGCCGCCTACACCCCGGCTTCGGAGCACCCCAACTCCGTCGACCAGGACTACTACATCTCCTGGAACAACAAGCAGGCCAAGGACTACACGACCGCGCCGTGGGGCAACGGCTCGGTGCACCGCGGCAACCTGCTGGAGGACCGGGTGAAGAAGCTGGTCCGGGCCGGCGGCGTCACCCGGGCGTCGCTGACGAAGGCGATGGCGGACGCGGCCCTCGCCGACCTGCGCGCCCAGGACGTCCTGCCCGACCTGCTGAAGGTGGTCAACAGTTCGCCGGTCACCGACGCCACGGCCTCGGCCGCGGTCGCCAAGCTCCAGACCTGGCTGGCGGCGGGCGGCAGACGCACGGAGACCACGGCCGGTTCGAAGACGTACGCCGACGCGGACGCCATCCGCATCCTCGACGCCTGGTGGCCGCTGCTCGTGAAGGCGGAGTTCGAACCCGGTCTCGGTACCGCGCTGTACACCGCCATGACGAACAACCTGCCCATCGACGAGACTCCGTCGGCCGCGCACGGCCCGACCGGCGCACACGCCGGAAGCGCCTTCCAGTACGGCTGGTGGAGCTATGTCGACAAGGACATCCGGGCGGTGCTCGGGGAGCCGGTGCAGGGCGCGCTGGGCCGCAAGTACTGCGGCGGCGGCACCCTCAGCGTCTGCCGCGACATCCTGCTGAGCACCCTGAAGGAGGCGGCCGGCCGGACCGCGGCCCAGGTCTACCCCGGCGACACCCTGTGCGCGGCGGGCAACCAGTGGTGTGCCGACTCGATCGTCCAGCGCACCCTGGGCGGCATCAAGCACGGCAACATCAGCTGGCAGAACCGGCCCACCTACCAGCAGGTGGTCGAGTTCACCTCACACCGGTAGCCGGCGCGGGCCCGGGACGGTCGCCGACAGCCATCGGTGACCGCCGGTGCGGCGGGCCGCGACCTCAGTGGACGCGGCCCGCCGCCAGCACCACCCGCGCCAGTTCGGGGTGCACGATGTCGCTGCGCGCCCCGGACGGCGGGCCGCCGCGCCGGACCACCGCCGCCGCGTCCACGTTCACGCAGCCCGACACCGGCAGCGGAGCCGGCAGTGCCTCGGCGAGCGGGCACGCGCGCGTGCCCGGAACCGCCCGCACACCGCCGAAGCCCATCGCCCCCCCACTTGACGCCCAGCAGCTCGTCCACGAGCGGCTCCCCGACAGCCCCGCGCGCGTCGCCCGCCATGCGGGAGGCCAGCGGATGGACCGTGCCGAGCGCGGTGTCGTGGCGCGAGCGACAGTGCGCGAACACGATCAGATCGCGCACGCCGCGCTCGGCGACCCCGGCCGACAACCGGCTCCGCTGACCGCCGTCGACGTCTCCGTCGGCGTCGAAGGTCACCTCCCAGTAGGGAGTCACACTCATCGCCGGATCCGCCATGACAGGCCCCCTCACCCCGCAACCGCGCGCCAGGTGGGCGCATCGTCCTGCGCACGGCGGGAGTTGGCCAGATGTCACGGCTCACCGGTACAGCAGATACTCCCGCCGCACCCGACGGAACGCGGCCAGCTCCTCCCGCCAGCCCGCCACCACCTCGTCGACCCCCGCCCCCTTGTCGACCGCCGTACGCACCCACGTCGAGCCCGTGAGCTTGTCGATCCAGTGATCGGCACGCCAGCCGAAACCACTCCACACCTCCTTGGCGGTCACCAGGAGGGCGATACCGGTGCGGACGGGGTCGAAGGCGTCGCGGTCGTGCACATGGATCTGCACCCCGCCGACGGTCTTCCCCTGGAACTTGGAGAAGGTCGGCGCGAAATACGCCTCCCTGAAGTGCACACCGGGCAGCCCGAGTCCGTTCACGGCCGCCGCCCAACGCCCGTCGACGCCCTCCGCGCCGAGGAGTTCGAACGGGCGGGTCGTGCCCCGGCCCTCCGACAGATTCGTCCCCTCGAACAGACAGGTCCCCGAGTACACCAGGGCCGTGTCCGGCGTCGGCATGTTCGGACTGGCCGGCACCCACGGCAGACCCGACGCGTCGTACCAGTCCGCCCGCCGCCACCCGCTCATGTGTACGGTCTCCAGCTCCACCGGCGCGGCCAGGAACTCCCCGTTGAACAGCCGGGCCAGCTCCGCCACCGTCATCCCGTGCGCCTGCGCGATCGGCTCCCGCCCCACGAACGTCGCGAACTCCGGTTGCAGCACGGGCCCCAGCGCCGCCCGCCCGGTCATCGGGTTCGGCCGGTCCAGCACCAGGAACCGCTTCCCGGCCAGCCGCGCCGCCTCCATGCAGTCGTACAGCGTCCAGATGTACGTGTAGAAGCGGGCGCCGACGTCCTGGATGTCGAAGACGACCGTGTCGACACCGGAGGCGGTGAACACGTCCGCGAGCCGCTGTCCGCTCTTGAGGTAGGTGTCGTAGACGGGCAGGCCGGTCGCCGGGTCGTCGTAGCGGCCCTCGGAGCCGCCCGCCTGCGCGGTGCCCCGGAAGCCGTGCTCGGGTCCGAACACGGCGACCAGGTCCACCCGGTCGTCGGCGTGCATGACGTCGACGATGTGGCGTACGTCGCGGGTGACGCCGGTGGGGTTGGTGACGATGCCGGTTCGCTCGCCGCCGAGCTGGGCGTAACCGGTTGCCCGGAGGCGTTCGAAGCCGGTCTGTGTGCGGCGGGCCGCGGTGGCCGGGGCTGCCGTCGCAGGGAGGGTGGCGGCTGCCGCCGTTGCCGCGAGCAGGGTTCGTCTGGGCAGATGCATGCCGGCTCCTGGGGTGGGTGGCTGGTCGCGCTCCGCGGCGGAGCCGCGCAGCGATACGGTCCCGCGCCCCTTAACGGTGTTGCGCTTCCCCTTCTCTGAAACATACCGACCGGTTAGTCTGGCGGCCGGAAAGCAGGGCCGCACGCCCGAGCCGGGTCGAAGGAGATCGATGGTGGAAGCCGTTCGAGGTGCTGGAGTCGTCGTCACCGGGGCGGGAGGCGGCATCGGGGCCGCGCTCGCCCGGCGGTTCGCCGCGGAGGGCGCGCGGGTCGTCGTGAACGACCTGGACGCCGACCGGGCGAAGACCGTGGCCGAGGAGATCGGCGGGACCGCCGTACCGGGCGAGGCCTCCGCGATCATCAGCGACGCACGCGAGGCACTCGGCGGCACCGTCGACGTCTACTGCGCCAACGCCGGTGTCGCCTCGGGCGGGTCCGAGGCGGCCGGCGAGTCGGTGTGGGCGCTGGCCTGGGACGTCAACGTGATGGCCCATGTCCGCGCGGCGAACGCCCTGATCCCCGACTGGCTGGAGCGCGGCTCGGGCCGGTTCGTCTCCACCGTCTCCGCCGCCGGGCTGCTCACCATGATCGGTGCCGCGCCCTACAGCGTGACCAAGCACGGCGCGTACGCCTTCGCCGAGTGGCTGTCGCTGACGTACCGCCACCGCGGGGTCAAGGTCCACGCGATCTGTCCCCAGGGCGTCCGCACCGACATGCTCGACGCCACCGGCACCGCGGGGGACCTCGTCCTCAAGCCGACCGCGATCGAGCCGGGGGACGTGGCGGACGCCCTGTTCGAGGGGATCGCCGAGGACCGCTTCCTGATCCTGCCGCACCCCGAGGTCGCCGGGTACTACCAGGCGCGGGCCGGCGACCCCGACCGCTGGCTGTCCACCATGAACCACATCCAGCAGAAGTGGGAGGCCGCCGAGTGACCGCCTCCCGCTACGACGCCAAGCCCTGGCTGGACCTGCTCGACGAGGCCCAGCGCGGCCCCGTCGACCCGGCCGACTCGCTGGTGCACGCCCTGCGCCGGTCCGCCGCCGAGGCCCCGGAGCGCGCCTTCCTCGCCTACTTCGACGGCCGGCTCACCTACCGCGAGGCGGACGAGCTGAGCGACTCGGTCGCCGGGCACCTGGCGGCCCGCGGCCTGGAGCGGGGCGACCGGGTCGCCGTCCTGCTCCAGAACTCCCCGCAGTTCGTGCTCGCCGTGCTGGGCGCGTGGAAGGCGGGCGCGATCGTCGTCCCCGTCAACCCCATGTACAAGTCGGGCGAGGTCGGCCACGTCCTGCGGGACGGCGAGGTGGCCGCGCTGATCTGCGCCGACCGCGCCTGGGAGTCGTATCTGCGGGAGACGGCGGCCGACTCGCCGGTGCGGATCGTGCTCACCGCGTGCGAGCTGGACTTCCAGACGCGCGGCGACGCGCGCGTGCTCACCTTCGAACGGCTCCCGCAGGCCTCCGACGCCGACGACCTCACCGCCGTCGCCCGCGCCGGGCACCCGGCGCCCGCCGACCGCGACCCGGCCGCCTCGGACACCGCCCTGATCAGTTACACCTCGGGCACCAGCGGCGCGCCCAAGGGCGCCACCAACACGCACGCCAACATCATGTACAACGCCGAACGGCAGCGCACCGGCCTGCATCTGCCCGAGGGGCCCGTGTACTACGCGCTCGCGCCCCTGTTCCACATCACCGGCATGGTCTGCCAGCTCGGTGCCTGCCTGAACAGCGCGGGCACGCTCGTCCTGACGTACCGGTTCGAGGCGGGCCTCGTCCTGGAGGCGTTCGCCGAGCACCGCCCGCACTACACGGTCGGCCCCTCCACCGCGTTCATGGCGCTGGCCGCCCACCCGGACGTCACCCGGGACCACTTCTCCTCGTTCGTGAACATCTCCTCCGGCGGCGCCCCGCTGCCGCCGGCCCTGGTGGAGAAGTTCCGGGCGGGCTTCGGGCCGTACATCCGCAACGGCTACGGCCTCACCGAGTGCAGCGCCCCCTGCGCCTCCGTGCCGCCCCACCGGGAGGCGCCCGTGGACCCGGCGTCCGGGACCCTGGCGGTCGGCGTGCCCGGCCCCGACACGGTCGTACGGATCGTCGACGACCGGGGTGCGGAGGTGCCCTTCGGCGAGCAGGGCGAGATCGTCGTACGGGGGCCCCAGGTGGTCCCCGGCTACTGGCGCCGCCCCGACGCCACCGCCGAGACCTTCCCCGACGGCGAGCTGCGCACCGGCGACATCGGCTTCATGGACGAACAGGGCTGGCTGTACGTCGTCGACCGCAAGAAGGACATGATCAACGCGTCCGGCTTCAAGGTCTGGCCGCGTGAGGTCGAGGACGTGCTGTACACCCATCCGGCGGTGCGCGAGGCGGCCGTCGTCGGGGTGCCCGACGGGTACCGCGGGGAGACCGTGAAGGCGTACATCAGCCTGCGTCCGGGGGCCGACACGGACCCGGATGAACTCGCGGTGTACTGCAAGGAGAGACTGGCCGCCTACAAATATCCGCGGCAGGTGGAGATCCTCGCCGACCTGCCCAAGACGGCAAGTGGGAAGATCCTCCGTCGGGAACTGCGTTCCCGCGCGCACGACAGCCAGTAAGGCGAACGGAAGGCAGGTGGCGGCAGTGCCCAGGACGACGGACGACGCAGAGGCTCCTGTTCCGCAACGGCTTCTTGCCGCCGCCACCCGGCTCTTCGCGGAGCAGGGCTACGACCGCACCTCGGTCCAGGAGATCGTCGAGGCGGCAGGCGTCACCAAGGGGGCGCTCTACCACTACTTCGGGTCCAAGGACGACCTGCTGCACGAGGTGTACGCGCGCGTGCTGCGCGTCCAGCAGGAGCGGCTCGACGCTTTCGCGAACGCCGACGAGCCCATCGAGAAGCGGCTCAGAGGCGCGGCGGCCGACGTCGTCGTCACGACGATCGACAACCTCGACGACGCGTCGATCTTCTTCCGCTCGATGCACCACCTCAGCCCCGAGAAGAACAAGCAGGTCCGCGCCGAGCGCCGCCGCTACCACGAGCGCTTCCGTGCCCTCATCGAGGAGGGCCAGCAGGAGGGCGTCTTCTCGACGGCCACTCCGGCCGACCTGATCGTGGACTACCACTTCGGCTCCGTGCACCACCTGTCGACCTGGTACCGCCCGGACGGCCCGATGAGCCCCCAGGAGGTCGCCGACCACCTGGCTGACCTGCTGCTGCGGGCGCTGCGCCCGTAGCAGCAGGTCAGCCTGTCCGGGGGCGCAGCCCTCGGGGTTGGGGAGCGGGAAGGGGCGGCGGGGGCGAAGCCCTGCTGTCCCTTCCCGTCGCCTCACACGTACTTCTTCAACTCCCGCCGCGCCAGCGACCGCTGGTGCACCTCGTCCGGCCCGTCGGCGATCATCAGCGTCCGCGCCCCGGCGTACAGCTCCGCCAGCGGGAAGTCCTGGCTGACGCCGCCCGCCCCGTGCAACTGGATCGCCCGGTCGATGATGTCCACGACCGCCCGAGGCGTCGCGATCTTGATCGACTGGATCTCGGTGTGCGCCCCCCGGTTGCCCACCGTGTCCATCATCCAGGCCGTCTTCAGCACCAGCAGCCGCAGCTGCTCGACCGTCACGCGCGCGTCGGCGATCCAGTTGTGGACCACGCCCTGCCGCGCCAGCGCCTTGCCGAACGCGTCACGCGAGACGGCCCGGCGGCACATCAGCTCGATCGCCCGCTCGGCCATGCCGATCAGCCGCATGCAGTGGTGGATGCGGCCGGGACCGAGCCGGGCCTGGGCGATGGCGAAGCCGCCGCCCTCCTCGCCGATCAGGTTGGTCACCGGTACACGCGCGTGGTCGAAGACCACCTCGGCGTGGCCGCCGTGGGAGTGGTCCTCGTAGCCGAAGACCTTCATCGCCCGCTTGACGGTCACCCCCGGGGTGTCACGGGGCACCAGCACCATGGACTGCTGACGGCGGATGTCGGAGCCGTCCGGGTCCGTCTTGCCCATCACGATGAAGATCGTGCACTCCGGGTTCATCGCCCCGGAGATGTACCACTTGCGGCCCGTGACGAGGTAGTCGTCGCCGTCCCGCTCGATGAGCGTGGTGATGTTCGTGGCGTCGGAGGAGGCCACCTCCGGCTCGGTCATCGCGAACGCCGAGCGGATCTCGCCCGCCAGCAGCGGCTCCAGCCACTGCTTCTTCTGCTGCTCGCTGCCGAACTGCGAGAGCACCTCCATGTTGCCGGTGTCCGGCGCGGCACAGTTCAGCGCGGTCGGCGCCAGCTGCGGGGAGCGGCCGGTGATCTCGGCCAGCGGCGCGTACTGGAGGTTCGTGAGGCCGGCGCCGTACTCGGAGTCGGGCAGGAAGAGGTTCCACAGGCCCTGGCGGCGGGCCTCGGCCTTCAGCTCCTCCACCACCGCGGGGGTGTCCCACGGCGAGGGGAGCAGGGCGCGCTGCTCCTCGGCGACCGCCTCGGCCGGGTAGACGTACTCGTCCATGAAGGCGAGCAGCTTGGCGCGCAGTTCCTCCGTGCGTGCGTCGAACGCGAAGTCCATGGCGTCAGCCTTCCTGGAGAGTGGTCGTGCCGTGGTGGATGAAGACGGGGACGAGCTCGCCGATGCGGTCGAAGCCGCGGCCCACCGTCTGGCCCAGCGTGTAGCGGTAGTGGATGCCCTCGAGGATCACGGCGAGCTTGAACCAGGCGAACGCCGTGTACCAGGAGACGGCCGACACATCGCGCCCCGAGCGTGCGGCGTACCGCTCGATCAGCTCGGCGGGCGTCGGGTGGCCGGGGGCCGAGGCGGTGGTGGAGACGGGGGACTCCGGGACCTCCAGCGGGACGCTGTACATCACCAGCAGGCCCAGGTCGGTCAGCGGATCGCCGAGCGTCGACATCTCCCAGTCGAGGATCGCCCTGATCGTGTCGTCCTCGCCGATCAGGACGTTGTCGAGCCGGTAGTCGCCGTGTACGACCGCCGGGGCGGGGGAGGAGGGCAGCGACCGGCCGAGCGCGGCGTGCAGCTCGTCGATTCCGGCCAGGTCACGGCTGCGGGAGGCGTCGAGCTGCTTGCCCCAGCGGCGCAGCTGCCGGTCGAGGAAGCCCTCGGGGCGGCCGAAGTCCGCGAGGCCGACCTCGGCCGGGTCGACGGCGTGCAGCTCCACGAGCGTGTCCACGAGCGACAGCACCGCGCCGCGGGTGCGCTCCGGGCCGAGCGGGACCAGCTGGTCGGCCGTGCGGTACGGCGTGCCCTCGACGAACTCCATGACGTAGAAGGGGGCCCCCAGAACCTCCTCGTCCTCGCACAGCAGCACCGGACGGGGCACCGGCACACTGGTCGGGTGCAGGGCGTCGATCACCCGGTGCTCCCGCCTCATGTCGTGCGCGGTGGCCAGGACGTGGCCGAGCGGAGGCCGCCGGACGACCCACCGGGACCCGCCGTCGGTGACCGCGTAGGTGAGGTTCGACCGTCCGCCCTCGATCAGCCGGCCGCTGAGGGGGCCGTCGACCAGACCCGGGCGCTCACGGTCGAGCAGGGCGCGCAGCCGGTCGAGGTCGAGTCCGGGCGGGTGGTCGGGGGTCATACATCGCTCCTACGGACGGGTGAACGGTAACTCGCACCATGATGCCGACCGGTCGGTATGTACGTCCAGAGGGTGTACCCGAAGTGATCGGAGCCACGATAGGACGACGGCTCCCCGGGAAGAACCCGGGGAGCCGTGTGCGGGGTGTCTGCGGGGCCGGTTCAGTGGTCGTCCCAGTGCCCCTCGTGCTCGGCGTGCCGGTGCCCGTCGTGCAGATAGTCGACGTGGTCGCCGTGGAGCACGCCCGGGTGCCCGCAGCCCTCGGCGTGCCGGTGCTCGTGCACCTCGTGGGGCAGATGGCCGCCCGGCTCGCACTCGTCCCAGTGGCCGCCGTGCTCGCGGTGCAGATGCCCGTCGTGCGCGTAGTCCACATGGTCGCCGTGCGGGACGAGCGTGTGCCCGCACTCCGGGCCGTGCGCGTGGGAGTGCGCTGTGTGCTCCTGGTGAAGGGTGGTCATGGTGCTCACCTTCGGGGGTACGGGGATGACGACGGACAGGCTGCCATGCGAACGGTGCATATCCGGACATCCAGCTTGCGTGGCGTGCGAGTACCCCGGAGGGTCGGTGGCATGAAGGGCATCAGCTACAGCCGGTACGGCGGTCCCGAGGTCCTCGAGTACGGCGAGGTCCGCGACCCCAAGGTCGGCCCCGACTCCGTGCTGGTCAAGGTACGGGCCGCCGCCGTCAACCCCGTCGACTGGAAGTGCCGGGCGGGCTATCTCGACGGCGCCCTCGAAGCCGTCTTCCCGGTGGTCCCCGGCTGGGACGTCTCCGGCGTCGTCGTCCAGCCGGGCCCGTCCGTCAGCGAGTTCTCGGTCGGTGACGAGGTGATCGGCTACGTCCGCGAGGACTTCCTCTCCCGCGGCACCTTCGCCGAGTACGTCGCCGCCCCCGTGCGCACCCTCGCCCGCAAGCCGCGCAACCTCACCTGGGAGGAGGCCGCGGGCCTGCCGCTGGTCGGTCTCACCGCCTACCAGGTCCTCACCAAGGCCCTCCGGGTGAAGCGCGGCGAGACCGTCCTGATCCACGCGGCCGCGGGCGGCGTCGGCTCCATCGCCGTGCAGATCGCCCGCCATCTGGGCGCCCGCGCGATCGGCACGGCGAGCGAGGCCAACCACGACTTCGTACGCTCCCTGGGCGGCGAGCCCGTGACCTACGGCGACGGCCTGGCCGAACGGGTGCGCGGGCTGGCCCCCGAGGGCGTGGACGCGGCCTTCGACACGATCGGCGGCGACACCCTGAAGACCTCCGCCAACCTGCTGGCGCCCGAGGGCCGGCTGGTGTCGATCGCCGACGGCGACGTGGTCGACTACGGCGGCCGCTACTGGTTCGTCCGCCCCGACGCCGATGACCTCACCCGGCTGGCGGACCTGGCCGAGCAGGGCGTGGTGTCCGTCCACGTCTCGGAGACGTTCCCCCTGGAGCGTGCGGCGGACGCCCACCGGCGAAGCGAGGAGGGCCGCACCCGCGGAAAGATCGCGGTGACGGTGGACTGGCCGGACGAGACGGCGGGAGTGAGACCCGGAGCGGCGAGAGGGAGCTAGATCACCAGCGCCGCCGCGCACACCGCCAGTGCCACCGTGCACAGCGCCGCCGCCGTGGCGTGCCGAGGGTGCAGGGCCGTGGGTGCGCTCGTCGAGGCGAGGACGCGGATGCGGTGATGGGCGAGGACGAGGAAGACCAGCCACAGCCCGCCGCACGCCGCGCAGGCCGCGATGGCGGGCGCCGACGCACCGCCGTGCAGTGCCGCCTTCATGCCGAGCACGGCGGCGACGGTGCCGGACAGCGTCGTACGCCGCCAGGCGAGCCGGGTCCGTTCCGGCTGGAGCCCCGGATCGCGGTCGCCGCTCACCCCTCCCACCCGACGAGCACGACGACGACCATCGCGACGGCCACCACGGCGACGACGACGCCGAGCAGCGCCGGGAAGCGCGAGACCGGCAGGTCCTCGCCCCGCCGCATGGCCCGCTCGCAGCGCACCCAGTGGTTGACCGCCCGCAGGGAGCACAGCACGCCCGCAGCGAGCAGCGCGAGTGCCAGCCCCACCCGCCAGCCCCAGCGCAGGTCCGGCAGGAACTGGTCCACCGCGAACCCGCCGCCGATCAGCGCGAGCGCGGTCCGCAGCCAGGCCAGGAAGGTGCGTTCGTTGGCCAGCGAGAACCGGTAGTCGGGCGTCACCCCCTCCTGCCGGACCCCTTCGGGTGCGAACCACAACCGGACGTTCCGTACGAACTCGCTCACGTGCCGGACCCTACCTGCCACCCGTCCACGCACTCGCCGCGCTCAGTCGGCCGCCCGGAGCGCCCTGAGCCGTTCGTACGCCGCGAGGCCGTCCGGCACCCACTCCCAGTCGTTCAGGCGCTCCTCGACCTCCTCCTCGGTGAGGAAGGCGTGCCAGGCGACCTCCTCCACCTGGGGGTTCACCGGCAGTTCGCAGCGCACCTCGTACACGGCCGACCACCAGCTCCCGCGGGCGCCGCCGTCGTAGAGGAACTTGAAGAGGAACTCCGGACGCGGCAGGCCGCTCACGCCGAGTTCCTCCTCGGCCTCACGCAGGGCCGCGTCGTCGTAGGTCTCGCCCGCGCCGACCACCCCGCCGACGAACATGTCGTGGAGTGAGGGGAAGACCAGCTTGGTGGGGGTGCGGCGGTGGACGAAGAGGCGGCCCTCGGCGTCCCTGGCCCGGACGAAGACGCAGCGGTGGCGCAGGTTCTCGGCGTACACCTGCCCGCGCGGAAGCCGTGCCACGACCCGGTCGTGTTCGTCGACGACGTCGAGGATCTCGTCAGCAGCGCTCATGCGCCCATCCAAGCAGGGCGGACGGCCGGGCGTCGGAGTGGCCGGGGATCAGAGCGGCTGGAGGTCGGGCACCCGTTCGCGCGGCGCCACGCCCTGCGGCATCGCGGGGTGCAGCCCGAGCAGCATGATGCCCACGACGGCCGCCGCGAGCCCCGCCGCCTCCCAGGCCAGCGCGCCGGCGTCGGTGCGCAGCCGGTCCCCGAGGAAGCCCACCCCGCAGATGATCCCGGCCAGCGGCTGGGCGGCGGTCAGCGGAGGCAACGACATCCGCAGGGGCGCCGTCTCGAAGGCGCTCTGCACCAACACCAGGCCGGTCACCCCGAGCACCAGCACGGCGTACGGCTGCCAGCCGGTGAGCAGCAGGGCGAGGCCGCCGTCGGAGAAGCGTTCCCCGCTGACCCGGGTCAGCGCGTCCTGGACGCCGTAGAGCAGCCCGGCCGCGAGGGCGAGCAGCACCGGGCCCGAGGAGAGCCGTGAGCGTTTGGCGTACGCGGTGAGCAGCAGGGCGAGCCCGACCATCCCGCCGATGATCAGCCAGTGCCGCAGCGGATCGGAGACCGCCGTGCCGCCGCGCGGCTCGCCCGCCACGATGAACGCGCTCACCCCGCCCGCGAGCAGCAGCAGACCCGACCAGCCCTGCCGGCCGAGCGGCTGGCCCGTCTGGCGGCGGGAGAGCGCGAGGGCGAACAGCAGGTTCGTCGCGAGCAGCGGCTCGACCAGGGACACCTCGCCCCGGCCGAGGGCGATCGCGCCGAGCGCCATGCCGGCCACCATCAGCCCCATGCCGCCGAGCCAGCGCGGCACGCGCATCAGGTCGAGCAGGAGCCGGGGGGAGAGGAAGTCGCCGAGGGGCGCCTTCTGCGCCGCGTTCTGCTGGAGGACGAATCCGAAACCCAGGCAGCAGGCGGCGCTCACGGCGAGAACCAGAACCAGAACCGACACGCTGCGTACCTCGATGTGCCTCGGGGGAGTACCTTGCTCCGGGCGCCTGACGCGGTCGCGGCAGCGGGGGTGGCGCGGAGCGACCGTGCGGCCATGCTGCGGGACCGGAGCGGGCCGCGCCATGGCGTACGCCACACTCGCGCCGCCCCCGGTGCCGTGACCAGCGCGGAGGACGGCCAAGTCCCCGCCACCCGACGGCAGTTGACGACTGTCATGTGACCCCGGCGCTTGACGGTAAGCGCTGGCTGGGGGTTTGCTGAGGGTGATCGGCCGATTGCGCGCCGATGACGTGCCCGCCGCCCGAGCCGTACGCGGCGCCCTGCCCGGCCGTCACCGAGAAGCACGAGGAAGTCCCGCGGTGCCCCCACCACCCCCTTTATCCCCGCCCCGGAGCCAGGAGCGCCCGGCCGGAACCGGCGACACCGCGCTCGCCGACGCCATGCTCGCCGATGCCGCGCCCGCCGACCTGACTGCCGTCGACCTGACTGCCGACGGCCCGGCGGTCGGCGACCCGGCGCTCGACGACACCGAGCTGGCCTGCGCCCGTGCCGCACCGGCCCAGGGCCGACGGCAGGCCGCCCGCTCACTGCTCGCCCGCACCGGTGACGACTGGGACCGGCGCGGACACCGGATCACCGTCCTCGCCCTCGATCCCCACGCCGCCGCCTGGGCCCACGCGTGGCTGCTCGCCGAACCCGGCTGCGCCGACGCCGCCGTCCTGCTCGCCCTGGCCCACGTCCGGCGCGCCCTGCGCGGCAAGGAGAACCCGGCCACCGCCCGCGCGGCCTGCCGGGCCGCCGCAAAGGCCGTACCCGCCGACCCCACCCCCTGGCTCGGCCTGCTGATGCTGGAGCGCGAGGGCACCGCCGACGCCGTCCGGATCTTCGAGGAGGTCAGGGCCCGTCACCGCGACCACCACCACGCGCACCACCTGATGATCGCCCTGCTCGCCGAGCGCCGCGCCGACGCCGGCCCGGACCAGCTGCACGAGGTCTACGACTTCGCGTCCTGGGCGGCCGAGCAGGCGCCCGCCGACTCCCCGCTGGCCATCCTCCCGATCGTCGCGCACGCCGAGCGCTACCGTGCCCTGGCCGTCCGCGGCCACGCCCCCGCCGATCCGACGACGGCCCGGCACTGGCGCGACCACCGGGCCGCCGACGTGATGAAGGCCGCCTTCGACTGGTGGCTCGAATGGGAGCACGACGGACACCCCCGCCGCCTGGTCGACCTGAACTTCCTCGCGCACGCCAAGTTCTGCGAGGGCCGGCCCGCCGAAGCCGCCGCCCTCTTCCACCGCATCGGCGACCACGTCACCCCGGCCCCCTGGTCGTACCCGGACCGCGACCCGTACGCCGCCTTCCACGCGGCCCGGACGGCGGCGCTCGGACAGGAGAGCTTCGTCAAGTGATGACGGAATTCTGACGGCCACCCCTGACCCCTGGCCCCGCCCACGCCCCGAGTGCTCGAATGGGTCCGTGACATCGGAATCACCCGAGGACCGCGGCACCCCCATCGGCCGCCGCGTCTTCCTCGGCACGCTCGGCCTGGGCGCCCTCGGCGTCGTCGCCGCCCCCGTCCTCCAGCGCGGCCTGGAGGACTTCCTGGGCAGCGCCGCCGACAAGGACCCCACCGGCCTCACCGGGCTGCTCCCCAACGGGGGCGGCTTCCGCTACTACTCGGTGGCCTCCTCCGTACCGCACAAGAACGCCGAGACCTACCGCCTCACCGTCGACGGCCTGGTCGACCGCCCCGCCGCCTACACCCTGGCCGACCTGAGGGCCCTGCCCCAGACCCGCATGGTCAAGGACGTCCAGTGCGTCACCGGCTGGCGGGTGCCCGAGACACCCTTCGAGGGCGTACGGCTGTCCGCCCTGCTCGACGCGGCCGGAGTGCGGGCACGAGCCGGCGCCGTCCGCTTCACCTGCTTCGACGGCACCTACACCGAGAGCCTCACCCTCGCCCAGGCCCGCCGCTCCGACGTCCTGGTCGCCCTGCGCATGCAGGACAAGGACCTCGGCCACGACCACGGCGGCCCGGTCCGCCTGTACGTGGCACCCATGTACTTCTACAAGTCCGCCAAGTGGCTGTCGGGCATCACCGTCACCGAGAAGGTGAAGCCCGGCTACTGGGAGAAGCGCGGCTACGACATCGACGCCTGGGTGGGCCGTTCGAACGGGCGGGACGATGACCCCACAAGCTGACGCCCCGCCCACCGCCACCCGGATCCGCCGCTTCAGCCGGGCCGAACGGTGGGTCCACCGCACGACCGCCCTGCTCATGGGCGTCTGCGTGCTGACGGCGGCCTTCCTGTACGTCCCCGAACTCGCGCGGCTCGTCGGCCGCCGTGAGCTGGTCGTCCGCGTCCACGAGTGGGCCGGGCTCGCCCTGCCCGTCCCCGTCCTGGCGGGACTCGCCTCCCGGGCGTTCCGCGCCGACCTCGGCCACCTCGACCGTTTCGGCCCGCACGACCGCCGCTGGCTGCGCGCCGCCGTGCGCCGGGACAAGCGAGCGGAGTCCCGGCCGGCCGGCAAGTTCAACGCGGGCCAGAAGGTCTACGCCGCGTGGATCGCCGGCGCGACGCTCGTGATGCTCGGGACCGGACTGCTCATGTGGTTCACCCACCTCACCCCGATCATGTGGCGGACCAGCGCGACCTTCGTGCACGACTGGCTGGCCCTGACCATCGGCATCGTCCTGGCCGGCCACATCGGCATGGCGCTGGGCGACCCGGAGGCCCGCCGCGGCATGCGCACGGGATCGGTCAGCCCGGACTGGGCCGACCGGGAACACCCGCTGTGGCGCCGCTGACCGCCGCAACGGGCCTCAGGACGTGCCGCCTCAGGGCGTGCCGAAGTCCAGCAGCACCTTGCAGGACCGGCCGCGGTCCGCGGCCAGGGCGAACGCCGCCTCCGCCTCCCGTACCGGAACCACCGCGCTGATCAGCCCGTCGAACGCGTCCTCGGCGGCGAGCAGGGCCAGCGCGTCGTCGAACTCGGTGTCGAAGCGGAACGCCCCGCGCAGCTCGATCTCCCGGCTGACCACCAGGTTGCCCGCGAACGGACTCTGCCCCGGCGGCAGCATCCCGAGCTGCACGACGACCCCGCCGCGCCGCACCAGCCGCAGACAGGTGTCGAGCCCCGCGGCCACCCCGGACGCCTCGACGGCCACGTCCACCTCGGACGGCCACCCCGGATCCGCCGGGTCGTCGGCCCGTACGGCCGTGTCGGCGCCGGCGGTGCGGGCGTACTCCAGCGCGGCCGGCAGCAGGTCCGTCACGGTCACCCGTGCCGCGCCCGCCGCCCTCGCCGCCGCGACCACCAGACAGCCGATCGGCCCGGCGCCGGTGACCAGGACGTGCTTCCCGGTGACCGGACCGGCCCGGCGTACCGCGTGCAGGGCCACCGCGAGCGGCTCGGCCAGCGCCGCCCGGCGCGGTTCCAGTTCCTCGGGCAGCGGCCGCAGCTGCTCGGCCGGGACGACGATCTCCGCCGCGAAACCCCCCTGGACGTGCGGTGTGCGGGCCGCGCTGCCCAGGTAGCGGGTGTCCCGGCAGACGTTGCGCCGGCCGTCCCGGCACTCCGGGCAGGCCCCGCACGGGGTGGCGGGGTGCACGGCGACGGCCCGGCCGGCGAGGGGGCCCGTGAGGGCCGTCCCCACCACCTCGTGGCCCAGCACCATCGGCTCCCGGAGCAGGAAGTCACCGACCCCGCCGTGCCGCCAGTAGTGCAGGTCGGACCCGCAGACGCCGCCGTAGCGGACCGCGACGAGGACCTGATCCGGGCCGGGGACCGGCGAGGGCAGCTCCTCCACCCGCAGGTCGTCCTGACCGTGGATCACGCAACCCAGCATCCGCGGGGCCCCTTTCACAAGACGCTCGTCATGCCGCCGTCGACATACAGGATCTGCCCGCCGACGAAGTCCGCCGCCGGGGAGGCCAGGAACAGCAGCCCGCCCACGAGGTCCTCGGTACGGCCCCACCGGCCGGCCGGGGTGCGTCGCCGCACCCACGCGCTGAACTCCTCGTCCTCGACGAGCGGCCGGGTCAGCTCGGTCTCGATGTACCCCGGGCCCAGGCCGTTGACCTGGACGCCGGACGGCCCCCAGTCCGCGCACATGCCCTTGGTGAGCATCTTCAGGGCACCCTTGGTGGCCGCGTACGGCGCGATGCCGGGCCGCACCACCTCGCTCTGCAGCGAGCAGATGTTGACGATCTTGCCGTGGCCGCGTTCCGTCATCCGCCGGGCCGCCTCGCGGCCGACGAGGAAAGCGCTGGTCAGGTTGGTGTCCAGGATGCGGTGCCAGTCCGCTTCCGCGAACTCCAGGAGAGGGGCGCGCAGTTGCATGCCCGCGTTGTTGACGAGGATGTCGAGCGGTCCGACCCGCTGCTCCACGTCCGCGATGCCGGCCGCCACCGAGGCGCCGTCGGTGACGTCGAACACGGCCGTGTGCACCCGCCCGCCGGGCAGGCCGGCGGCCGCCTTCGCGAGGCGGTCACCGTCCCGCCCGTTCAGGACCACCGTGCAGCCGGCCTCCGCGAGGCCGCGGGCGAGCGCGAGCCCGATGCCGCGGCTGGAGCCGGTCACCAGAGCCGTACGGCCGCTGATGTCGAACAGAGGGTGAGTCATCCCCGTACCCCTATATGACCAGGGAGAGCAGCAGGACCAGACCGCCGGCGGTCACCGAGATGAGGGTCTCCATGACCGACCAGGTCTTGATGTTCTGGCCGACGGTGAGGCCGAAGTACTCCTTCACCAGCCAGAATCCGGCGTCGTTGACATGGCTGAAGAACAGCGAGCCGGCGCCGATCGCCAGGACCAGCAGGGCGGTGTGGGCGGTCGACATGTCGGCGGCGAGCGGCGCGACCAGGCCGGCCGCCGAGATCGTCGCCACGGTCGCCGAGCCGGTCGCCAGCCGGATCGCCACCGCGATCAGCCAGGCCAGCAGCAGGGCCGGGATCGACCAGTCCTCGGAGATCTCCAGGACCATCCGGCCCACACCGGAGTCGATCAGCGTCTGCTTGAAGCCGCCGCCCGCGCCGACGATCAGCAGGATGCCGGCGATGGGAGCGAGGGACTTCTCGACGGTGGAGGAGAGCCGGTCCTTGGTGAAGCCGGCCGCCCGGCCGAGGGTGAACATGCCGACGATGACGGCGGTGAGCAGGGCGATCAGCGGGGAGCCGACCACGTCGAACACGCGCTGCACGGTGTTCTCGGGGTCGTCCACGACGATGTCGACGAGAGCCTTGGCCAGCATCATCACGACGGGCAGCAGGATCGTCACCAGCGTGACGCCGAAGCCCGGACGCCGTTCCAGGTCCTCCGAGGGCCGCTGCGGGATCATGCGCTCCGGGGCCGGGACGTCCACCCAGCGGGCGGCGAACCGGGAGAACACCGGACCGGCGATGATCACCGTGGGGATGGCGACCAGCACGCCCAGCGCGAGCGTCACGCCCAGGTTGGCGTCCACGGCGTCGATCGCGACCAGCGGACCGGGGTGCGGCGGGACCAGGCCGTGCATCACGGACAGACCGGCCAGCGCCGGGATGCCGATGCGCATCAGGGAGTAGTTGCCGCGCTTGGCGACCATCAGCACGACCGGGATCATCAGGACGACGCCGACCTCGAAGAACAGGGGCAGGCCGATCACCGAGGCGATCAGCACCATCGCCCACGGCATCGAGCGGCCGCCCGCCCTGGCGAGGATCGTGTCGACGATCTGGTCGGCGCCGCCGGAGTCGGCGAGCAGCCTGCCGAGGATCGCGCCGAGCGCGATCAGCACGCCCACACCGGCGACCGTCGAGCCCAGGCCGGTGGTGAAACTGACGATCGTCTTGTCCAGCGGCGCCCCGGCGAACGCGCCCAGGGCGAGCGAACCGATGGTCAGCGCCAGGAAGGCGTGAAGCTTGAACTTGGTGATGAGCAGGACGATGACGGCGATGCCCGACAGCACGGCGATGCCCAGCTGGGCATGACCGGCCGAGGTGATCGGCTCGACACTGTCCGCCGCCAGCATCTCGACGCTGAGTCTGGTCACGGGGGTCCCTTACACGTACGGGGGATGGGGAGAGGGGTATCACGGGGGGACTGCGGTACGGCGGGTGATGCGAGGCAGGGCTGCGGCAGTGCGGAGGTACCACGGGTATCGCCGCGGCGCCGCACGCCCGTCCGAGCCGGGGCGGCTACCGCTGGGTGTCGGGAAGGACGTCGAGCGCCTTCGCGGCCCGTTCGGTGATCTCCTCGGGCGTCCCGGTCACATCGACCGCGACCCCCCTCTCGTCCGCTTCGAGCGGCTGGAGCGTGGCGAACTGGGAGTCCAGCAGCGCGGTCGGCATGAAGTGCCCCTGCCGGTGCGCCATCCGCTCCTCGATCAGCGCCCGGTCACCCGCGAGGTGCACGAACACGATCCCGGGTGCGGCGGCCCTGAGCCGGTCGCGGTACGACCGCTTCAGCGCCGAGCAGCTGACGACCCCGCCCAGCCCGGCCCGCTCGTGCGCCCAGGTGCCGATGGCGTCGAGCCACGGCCACCTGTCGTCGTCGTCGAGCGGGGTGCCGGCCGACATCTTGGCGATGTTGGCCTGCGGGTGGAAGTCGTCGCCCTCGGCGTACGGAACGCCGAGCCGGGCGGCGAGCAGGGGACCGATCGTGGTCTTGCCCGTGCCGGCGACGCCCATCACCGCGACGACGTGGGGGGTTCGCATCTCTGCCTCGCTGTCTTCCTCGACACCTGATGTCGACGACACTGAAACTCATTAGGTACGACGAATTCAAGAGTCTGTGACAAATAAGTCTGACTTTTTGATCCCGTGATCTACCCCGTACGCTGAGTGCATGACCACTCCGGGCCGGGGTCTGCACGGCCGTGTACTCGACACCCTCGGCCCCGCCATCACCGCGGGCGAGTACCCGCCCGGCAGCGTCCTGCGCACCGACGAACTGGCCCAGCGCTTCGACGTCTCCCGCTCCGTGATGCGCGAGGCGGTCCGCGTCCTGGAGTCGATGCACCTGGTCGAGTCCCGCCGCCGGGTGGGCGTGACGGTACGCCCGAAGGCCGAGTGGAACGTCTACGATCCGCAGGTCATCCGCTGGCGACTGGCCGGCGCCGACCGCCCCCACCAGCTGCGCTCGCTCACCGTCCTGCGGTCGGCGATCGAGCCGGTCGCGGCGGGCCTGGCGGCGCGCAACGCCACGGCGGAACAGTGCGCCGAGCTGACCGAGTGCGCGCTCGGCATGGTGGCAAACTCACGAGGCCACCAGCTGGAGGGCTACCTCATCCACGACGTGGCCTTCCACCGGGTGATCCTCACGGCCTCCGGCAACGAGATGTTCGCCCGCCTCGGCGACGTCGTCGCGGAGGTCCTCGCGGGCCGCACCCATCACGAGGTCATGTTCGAGGACCCCGACCCGACCGCCGTCACCCTGCACGTGCGGGTGGCGGAGGCGGTCCGCGAGGGGGACGCTGACCGTGCCGAGAAGCTGACCCGTGAGATCACGGTCGGCGCCCTCGAGGAACTGGACATCCTGGCGCCGTAGCCCGCGCCCTACTGCTCCGGAAACTCCCCGTCCACGTACACCCAGGCGCCCTCCACGCGCTCGAAGCGGCTCCGCTCCCACAGCGCGCCGCCCCGGTAGGAGGCCCGGAACTCCACGACCCCGGTGGCGTGGAACGCCGACCCGTCGACCGTGTCGAGAATCTCCAGCCCCGTCCACCGCAATTCCGGATCCAGCTCCAGCCGCCCCGGCCGGGTCCGCGGATGCCAGGTGCGCAGCAGATACCCGGCGTCGCCCCTCACGAAGGCGGTGTACCGCGACCGCATCAACGCCTCGGCGGTCGGCGCGGCGGCGGCGACGGGGGTCCCCCCGGTCGAGGCTGTTCGAGACCGGGCGAGGAAACGTCCGCAGCAGCCCTCGTACGGCGCGGGCAGCCCACAGGGGCAGGAACGGGTCGTCATGCCGCCATTCTGCTAGACGGCCGCCCGCGTCTCGGACAGCGGCAGCGGCGGCAGCGCCGTCCCGTACAGCCACGCGTCGAACAGGTCGTCCAGCGGCTCTGCCGCGAACCGTGCCGCGTGGGCCGTGAAGGCGGACGTCGTGACCGCGCCGCCGCGGTGCAGGCCCAGCCAGGCGCGCAGCATCCGGAAGAACGCGTCGTCGCCCAGCGCGCAGCGCAGCGCGTGCACGGTGAGTCCGCCCCGCTCGTAGAGCCGGTCGTCGAACATCGACTTGCGGCCGGGATCCGCCAGCTTCAGGTCCTGCGGCAGGGTGGACAGCAACCGGTGTGCGACGGAGGCCAGTTGCTGCGCCGTACGGCCGCCCGAACGCTCCGACCACAGCCACTCCGCGTACTTGGCGAAGCCCTCGTTCAGCCAGATGTGCCGCCAGTCGGCGATGGACACGCTGTTGCCGAACCACTGGTGCGCCAGCTCGTGCGCCACCAGCCGCTCCGAACCCCGCGCCCCGTCCACGTGGTTGGCGCCGAACAGCGACAACCCCTGGGCCTCGACCGGGACATCGAGTTCCTCCTCGGTCACCACCACCGCGTACTCGTCGAACGGGTAGGGCCCGAAAAGCTGTTGGAAGAGGTGCATCATGCCCGGCTGACGCGCGAAGTCCCGCGAGAACTCCGGCAGCAGGTCCGCCGGGATGTGCCCGTGCTGGGGCACCCCACCGAGCCCGGGATCGCCCAGCAGCACCGTCTGGTACGTGCCGATCGACAGCCCGACGAGATAGCTCGACGTCGGCGCGGACTGCTCGTACACCCAGGTCGTCGTCGACGCCTTCGTCGTCCGCGTCAGCAGCCGGCCACCCGCCACCACCGAGTACGCCGACGGCGTCGTGACCGAGATCTGGTACGACGCCTTGTCGGCGGGCCGGTCGTTGCACGGGTACCACGAGGGCGCCCCGACGGGCTGGCTCGCCACCAGCGCCCCGTCCCCCAGTTCCTCCCAGCCGATCCCGCCCCAGGGGCTGTTGACCGGCTTGGGGTTGCCCGCCCAGTGCACCTCGACGGTGAACGCCGCCCCGGCCCGCAGCGGCTTGGCGGGCCGGACCCGCAGCTTGCCGCCGCGATGCGTGTAGTGCGTCTGCCGGCCGTCGACCCGGACCCGGCCGATCTTGAAGTCGGCCAGGTTGAGCTGGAATTCGGCGAGCGGCGAGCGCCCGGCTATCGCGTTGATCCGGGCCGTGCCCGAGAGCCGGTTCGGTCCGGGCCGGTAGTCCAGCGTGAGTTCGTAGCGATGCACCCGGTACCGGGGATCACCGTTGGCCGGGAAGTACGGGTCCGGCCCACCTGCCTGCTGAACTGCCACTTCCGCGTCCGCTCCCTGCGCCGTGCTGCCACTCCCCGCCGGTGTGCCGTCGTCCGGTTCGAAGTGGCAGGCGTTCAAGGACGCCATGCTTCGATCGGGTTTCCGAGCCAGCGGGTGTCGTCCGGGACGGACTCCGCGGCCATCACGAGCGACGCGGGACCCAGGGTCGTCCGGGCCCCGACCGTGCTGCCGGGCAGCACGATCCCGCCAGGGCCCAGCGTGGCACCCTCACGGAGGACCACAGTATCCGTCCGCAAGATCCGGTCGTGGAAGAGGTGAGTCTGGAGCACACAGCCGCGGTTCACCGTGGCCGCGTCCCCCAGCGTCACCAGGTCCGCCTCGGGCAGCCAGTAGCTCTCCACCCACACGCCCCTGCCGATGTGCGCGCCGAGCCCGCGCAGCCACGCCGACAGCACCGGCGTACCCGGCACCAGACCGGCCAGCCACGGCACCGCCACCACCTCGACGAACGTGTCCGCCAACTCGTTGCGCCACACGAAACCGCTCCACAGCGGGTGCTCCCCGCTGCGGTGCCGCCCGACCAGCAGCCACTTGGCGGCCATGGAGACCAGCCCCGCCAGCGCCCCCGCCCCGAGCAGCACAGGACCGGAGAGCAGCGGGGCCCACGCCCCCAGCGCGCACAGCGCCGCCACGGTCAGCACCGCGAGACCGGCCGAGCAGAACACCGGCACGATCCGGCACAGCTCCACCAGCGCCCGCGCCCACAGCAGCCGCGCCGGCGGCTCGTACGTCCGGCTCTGGTCGCCGTCGGCCGCCGCCCGCGGCAGCTTCACCGGCGGCAGCCCCAGATAGGAACTGCCCTTCTTCGCCTTCTTCGGCGTCGCCGACAGCACCCCGACGAGCCCGCCGTCCGGCACGCTCCGCCCCGGCGCGGTCATCCCCGAGTTCCCGAGGAACGCCCGCCGCCCGATCTCCGCCCGCCCGATCCGCATCCAGCCGCCGCCCAGCTCGTACGGCGCGGTCAGCGTGTCGTCGGCCAGGAAGGCGCCCTCACCCACCGTGGTCAGGCTGGGCAGCGCGAGGACGGTCGACACCTCGGCGCCCTTGCCGATCCGCATCCCCAGCAGCCGCAGCCACACCGGCGTGGCCAGCCCGGCGTACAGCGGGAAGAGCGTCTCGCGCGAGCGGTCCATCAGCTGCGTGACCGTCCACGCCTGCCAGCCGATCCGGCTGTGCGTCGGATGCGTGCCCTCCCGCAGCCCCAGACTCAACAGCCGCACGGCGACCAGCAGCAGCAGCGCGTACGTCAGCCCGTAGGCGAGCGTGGCCGGGACCAGCGCCAGTGCAGCACCCCGCAGCGGGGCGTCCGGCGAGACCAGGGCGTACACCACGAGCAGCGCGGCCCCGGCGGCCAGCACCGGCAGCAGCGTCAGCCCGGCCCCCGCGGCCCCGTACAGCGCCCGCCAGGCCCGGCCCCGGGCGGGCCGCTCCTTGGGCCAGTTGCGCTTGGCCTTGCCGAGCTTGACCGCGGGCGCGCCCGCCCAGCGCTGCCCGGTCGGGATCTGACCGGTGACGGCCGACCCCGGCGCCACCTCGGCCCGCTTGCCGACCCGGGCACCGGGGAACAGGATGCTGCGGGTGCCGACGACGGCGTGCGCACCGATCCTGACCGGCCCGATCTCCAGCCGGTCACCGTCCAGCCACCAGCCGGAGAGGTCCACCTCGGACTCCACGGCCGCGCCCCGGCCCAGCCGGAGCAGGCCGGTGACCGGCGGCAGCGCGTGCAGGTCCACGTCCGGGCCGATCTTGGCGCCCAGGGCGCGGGCGTACCGCTCCAGCCAGGAGCCGGTCAGCGAGGCCGCCCCGGTGAACTCGACGAGCCGCTCGGCGGCCCACAGCCGCAGATGGACCCCGCCACCGCGCGGATGGCGGCCCGCCGTCACACCCCGGAGCAGCAGCCGCGCCCCGCCGGCGCCGAGCGCGAGCCGGCCCGGCGGGCTGAAGAACAGCAGGGCACCCGCGATCACCAGCCACCAGGGCGCGGTCGGCAGCAGGCCGTAGGCGGGCAGGACGTTGCCCGCGGCGGCCAGGACCAGCGTCCATCGCAACCCGAGCAGCGTGAACAGGGGCAGGAGCAGCAGGACCTGGATCACCTGCGCCCGACGCGGCACCGGCGCGACCGTGCGCCGGGAGCCGTCGTCCTGCGCGGACTCCTCCAGGTGCCGGGCCAGCTTGCGCAGCGTCGGCTGCTGGTAGATGTCGAGGACGGCGGCGCTCGGGTACCGGGTGCGCAGCCGCGTCGTGAGCTGGGCGGCGGCCAGGCTGCTGCCGCCGATCGCGAAGAAGTCGTCACGGGCGCCGCCGACCGGGATGCCGAGGACCTCCGTCCACTGCTCGGCGAGCCAGGCCTCGGTGCCGTAGAGCCGCTCCGCCGGACCGCCCGTCTCCAGGCCTTCCAGGGGCCAGGGCAGCGCGGCCCGGTCGACCTTGCCCGACGTCCGGGTCGGCAGGTCCGCCACCGGCGCGAGCAGCGGCACGAGCGCGGCGGGCAGTCCGGCGCGGAGCTTCTCCACCGCCGCGGCCTGGTCCCAGCCGTCCTGGGTGACGACATACCCGACGAGGAGTTGGTTGCCGCTGCGCGCGGTGCGCACGGCGGCGGCCGCGCCCGCGACCCCGGGCAGCGCCTGCAACGCCGCGTCCACCTCGCCCAGCTCGATCCGCCGCCCGCCGAGCTTGATCTGCTCGTCGGCCCGCCCGAGGAAGACCAGCCCCTCGGGCTCCGCCTTCACGAGGTCACCGCTGCGGTACGCCCGCTCCCAGCCCAGCGACTCCAGCGGCGCGTACTTCTCCGCGTCCTTCTCGGCGTCGAGGTACCGGGCGAGGCCGACCCCGCCGATCACCAACTGACCGGTGCCGCCCATCGGCACCGGCTCGCCGGCCTCGTCCACGACGGCCAGCTCCCAGCCCCGCAGCGGCAGCCCGATCCGGATCGGCTCCGCCCCGCTCATCAGCGAGGCACAGGCCACCACGGTCGCCTCGGTCGGCCCGTACGTGTTCCAGACCTCACGCCCCTCGGTCACCAGCCGCTGCACCAGCTCGGGCGGGCAGGCCTCGCCGCCGAAGATCAGCAGGCGGACGTCGTTGAGGGTCTCCGGCTCCCAGAGCGCGGCGAGCGTGGGCACGGTCGACACGACGGTGATCTCCTGCTCCACCAGCCAGGGCCCGAGGTCGGCACCGCTCCTGACCTGCGCTCGCGGCACCGGCACCAGACAGGCGCCGTACCGCCAGGCCAGCCACATCTCCTCGCAGGAGGCGTCGAAGGCGACGGACAGCCCCGCCATCACCCGGTCCCCGGGCCCGATCGGCTCCTCGGTGAGGAACAGGGCGGCCTCGGCGTCCACGAAGGCGGCGGCGCTGCGATGGCTGACGGCGACGCCCTTGGGCTTACCGGTGGAGCCGGAGGTGAAGATGACCCACGCGTCGTGCCCGGCACCGGGCCGCGCGGCGGGCACCTCGGAGCGGCCGTGGACGGTCAGCTCGTGCCCGGCCCCCACGACGGCCCTGACCCCGGCCTCCCCGAAGACCAGCTCGGCCCGCTCGTCGGGGTCCTCCGCGTCGACGGGCACATAGGCGGCCCCGGCGGCCAGGACGGCGAGGATCGCGACGTACAGGTCGTTGGTCCCGGACGGCACCCGGACCCCCACCCGGTCGCCCAGGCCGACCCCGGCGCCCGCCAGCCGGAGGCGCAGCCGTTCGACCTCGACGGCCAGCTCCCGGTAGGTCAGCGCGGCGGCGCCGTCGTCCAGGGCCGGCTCGTCCGGGTACGAGCGCACGGACGCGTCGAGGATGTCGAGGAGGGTGCGCGGTGAGGCGGCGGGACCGCCGGAGAAACGTGCCGTGTCGCCGAGCTGTTCGCGGATCTCTTCGTCGAGCAGGCCGAGAGCGCTGCTCTCGTCTGTGGCTGCCATCGGGTCCTCGCGTCTCATGCCCGGAGACCTCCGGGGCGCTGGCGGGCCCGCAGGTCTGCCTGGGGTTGTCCGGCTCCAGCCCGTAACAAGCCGGAAATTTTAGTACGACGCTAGGCTCGACCCCATCTGTCAGCCAGCCGGACAGGCCGTCCGGGGCCTGTCGGGGGACCGCGGCGGGGCTGTGACCTGGTGATCTTCGGGCCGGGGAGAGATGCCCCACATCAACGAGTGAGGGCCCCGACCTGACGGTCGGGGCCCTCACTCAATTCGCGTGTCCGAGGGGGGACTTGAACCCCCACGCCCGATAAAGGGCACTAGCACCTCAAGCTAGCGCGTCTGCCATTCCGCCACCCGGACAAGGTGCCTGTCGCGCGGGTTTCCCCTGCGGCGACGACGTAAACATTACCAGGCTTTCCGGGGTGCCCGATCACAGCCCGCCCGCCGTCCGCCTGCCCGGCCGACTGCCGCCCGCCCGGCGTCGGTCGCATCGGGCGTGAACGGCGTGTGACGGGCCGGGACCGGTCTTGGGTGCGGCGGCGGGGAGGGGGAGGATGAGGGGAACCACCAGCAGTGACAGCGGGAGGAACCAGCGTGAGCGCGACGGACGACACGGCCAGGGGCGTCACCGGCGAGGACGAGGTCGTGGACCTCTGCCGCGAGCTGATCCGGTTCGACACCAGCAACTACGGCGACCACTCGGGTCCGGGCGAGCGCAAGGCGGCCGAGTACGTCGCCGAGAAGCTCGCCGAGGTCGGGCTCGAACCCAAGATCTACGAGTCGCACCCGGGGCGCGCCTCCACCGTGGCCCGCATCGAGGGCACGGACCCGTCCCGGCCCGCGCTGCTCATCCACGGCCACCTCGACGTCGTCCCGGCCAACGCGGCCGACTGGACGCACGACCCCTTCTCCGGGGAGGTCGCCGACGGCTGCGTGTGGGGCCGGGGCGCGGTCGACATGAAGGACATGGACGCGATGACCCTGGCGGTCGTCCGCGACCGGCTGCGTTCCGGGCGCAGGCCGCCGCGCGACATCGTCCTCGCCTTCCTGGCCGACGAGGAGGCCGGCGGCACCTACGGCGCCCGGCACCTGGTCGACCGCCACCCCGACCTCTTCGAGGGCGTCACCGAGGCGATCAGCGAGGTGGGCGGTTTCTCCTTCACGGTGAGCGAGGAGCGGCGGCTCTACCTGATCCAGACGGCCGAGAAGGGCATGCACTGGATGAAGCTGACCGTGGCCGGCACCGCCGGGCACGGCTCGATGATCCACCGGGACAACGCGATCACCGAACTGTCCGAGGCCGTGGCCCGGCTGGGCCGACACACGTTCCCGGTGCGGGTCACCAAGACCACCCGGGCCTTCCTCGACGAGCTGGGCGACGCGCTCGGCACCCAGTTGGACGCCGAGGACATGGAGTCGACCCTCGCCCGGCTCGGCGGCATCGCCAAGCTGATCGGCGCGACCCTGAGCAACACCGCCAACCCGACCCAGCTGGGCGCCGGCTACAAGGTCAACGTCATTCCGGGCGAGGCCACGGCGCACGTCGACGGGCGCTTCCTGCCGGGGCACGAGGACGAGTTCCTCGCCGACCTCGACCGGATCCTCGGCCCGAAGGTGCGCCGCGAGGACGTCCACTCCGACAAGGCCCTGGAGACCTCGTTCGACGGACCACTGGTGGAGGCCATGCAGTCCGCGCTGCTCGCCGAGGACCCCACCGCCAAGGCGATCCCCTACATGCTCTCCGGCGGGACGGACGCCAAGTCCTTCGACGACCTCGGCATCCGCGGCTTCGGCTTCGCCCCGCTGAAGCTGCCGCCGGAGCTGGACTTCGCCGGCATGTTCCACGGCGTCGACGAGCGGGTGCCGGTGGACGGCCTCCAGTTCGGCGTCCGGGTGCTCGACCGCTTCATCGACGCCTCCTGAACGGCTGACGGCAACGGCAGTGGCACGGCGGGCACGCCTTTTATTCGGCAGCCTGTGCGGGGGTGACTGAGAAGAGTGAATGCGACGATAAGCACGTAGCCCCATTACTTCCTCGTCGTTACTGCTGATGCGATCCGTTGCTTGGGATCGCATTGCCAACAAGGAGGAATAATGATCAAGAAGATCGTCGCCGCTGCGGCTGCCACCGGTGGTCTGGTTCTCGCGGGTGCGGGCATGGCCGTCGCTGATTCGGGCGCCCAGGGTGCTGCCGTGCACTCCCCGGGTGTCGTTTCCGGCAACGTGATCCAGGTTCCCGTCCACATCCCCGTGAACGTCTGCGGCAACACGATCTCGGTGATCGGGCTGCTGAACCCCGCCTTCGGCAACGTCTGCATCAACAAGTGACGTCGACCCGCTGAGGGGTCGTCCACACCGTCGGCCCCGGAGTGCACTCCATGCGCTCCGGGGCCGACCGGTCTTTTCTCACGTTCATCGGCGCGAAAGCCGATATGGAGTGAGAAAGGAAAGCCGAAGAAGTCGTAGAACCCGGAGGCCTCGCGCAGCTGGAAGGATGCGAGCAATTCGGGACGAGATCGAAAGCAGGGATGCAGGAATGCGACAGGTCACCCGCAAAGGCCTCATGACCGTGGCGGCGGCGACGGGGGTGATCGCCGCCGCCGGAGGGTACGCACACGCCGACTCCGGTGCGACCGGCTCGGCCTCCAACTCGCCCGGCGTCCTGTCCGGCAACAACGTCCAGGCGCCGGTGAACGTGCCGGTCAACGTCTGCGGCAACACCGTCGACGTCATCGGCGTCCTCAACCCGTCGGTCGGCAACTCCTGTGCCAACCACAGCGCGGGCCACAGCGGCGGCAAGAGCGGCGGCGGCAACCACAGCGGCTCCGGCTCGCACAGCGGGTCCGGCGCGCACAGCGGGTCCGGTGGCGCGCAGGCGGGCGGCCACACCGCCGGTTCGCCCGGCGTCGGCTCCGGCAACAACGTCCAGGCACCGGTCGACGTGCCGGTCAACGTCTGCGGCAACACCGTCGACGTCGTCGGGATCCTCAACCCGGCCATGGGCAACGACTGTGCCAACGACAGCGGCCCCGGCCGCGAGTACGGCACGCCTCCCGGCGGCGAGGAGGAGACCCCGGGAAGCCAGGGCCCCGGCAAGCCGGCCGGCCCCGGAAAGTCCAGCCACTCCGAGGTCGAGGGCATGCCCGCCAAGCCGGGTCACGTGACCCCGGCCGGCGCCTCATCGGTCCACTCCCCGCAGCTCGCGCAGACCGGCAGCGGACTGCCGCTGGGCCTCGCCCTCCCGGCCGGCGCGGGCGCGCTGCTCGCGGGCGCGGTCCTCTACCGCAAGGCACGCGCCTCGGTGTGACGGTCCCCGGCCCGCACAACGGAGCGGGCCCCGCCTCGGCGGGGCCCGCTCCGTTTCCGTCATGTTCAGCTCACCACGTGGCGCGTACCTGACGGATGATCCGTCGGCGCAGCCGCACTCGGCGGCTGCCGTCCCGCAGCAGGCTCAGACGGTCCAACTCCCAGTGTCCGTACTCCGCATGGTCGGTCAGCAGACGTGTCGCGTCCTTGCGGGAGACACCGCGCGGCACGTACACGTCGACAAATTCGTATTCCGGCATCGCATCTATTGTGCGGGCTGGGGCCCGGTACGGATAGCGTCTGCTCTATGTCTGATGCTGCGCAGCCCACCGCTGCCGAGGTACGCGCCGCCGCCGAGGCGGTCAAGACCGCGCTCGACCGCCACCTGGCGGCGGTCGAACGCAGGACGGGTGAGGACGACCCGGCCGTCTACGAGGCGTTCAACGAGCTGGCCGCGGCCGCGGAGGCGTACGACGAGCTGCTCTACGACCGCTATGACGAGGTCACCCCCTTCGAGATCCCCGGCGCCGACGACTCGCTGCCGCCCTACGCGGGCCCCGAGGAGCCCAACGCCCTGAGTGTGCTGATCCGCCGGGACTACGCCGTGGTGGAACCGCAGCGGCTGCTGGCGCAGGCCCAGCGGGTCGAGGCGGCGGAGTTCGAGGACGGCGCGGACGCGGAGGCCTCCGGGACCGTCCACGGCGCGCTGGGCCTGCTCTTCGGCGAGTTCGAACCCGACGAGATCGCCTCCCGGCACAAGGAGTTCGGTCTGGAGGAGGGCGACTCGACCCTGTGGGTGCTGGCGGCCGACGAACCGGCCGAGCCGGGCGAATGGCTGGAGACCCCCTTCGAGCAGCCGGACCCGCAGCAGGTCGTGTGCCGCTTCGACGTCAGCTCGGTCTTCGACGACGACCTCGATGACGACGAGGACGACGAGGACGACGAGGACGACGCCGAGGCCGAACTGGTGGAGGACGAGGAAGAGGACGAGGAAGTGGGCCCGGAGCGGTCGGACGCCGACCGCGTGGACCGCTAGCGCGAGGCCGCGCCGGACACACCGGCGGCGGTGGACGCTGATGGACGGCGGCGGTCACGGCAAGGGGGCGATTCCCCGCCGGGGACGGCCCCGGCCACGACTACCCCGCCCTCAGCCCCGCCCCGGGCCCGGCGTGCGCAGCAGCACCGGCAACCGGGTCGTACGGGGCTTCGCCGTGACCTCGGCGACCGCTCCGGCCAGCGCCTGCTCGACCCCGTGGACCACGGACAGGTGGCGCTCCGCCCGGCTGAAGGCCGTGTAGACCCACGGACGGGAGAGGACCTGCGCGGCATCGCCGGGCAGCACCACGACCGCGGCCGGCCACCGGCTGCCGGCCGCCTGGTGCGCCGTGAGCGCCCACCCGTGCCGGACGGACTGCTCCACCCGCTCCTTCGGTACGACCACGGTGGCGCCGGCGCAGGACAGGTGCAGCCCCTCCGCGTCGGCCGTCACCACCCGGCCCGGCACCGTACGGCCCGGGGCGGGGGAGTAGGCGATCCGGTCGCCGGGGTCGAAGCCGCCGAAGCGGCCGGGGCCGGGGTTGAGGCGCTCCTTGAGCGCGGCGTTCAGCGCGCGGGTTCCGGCCGCGCCGCCGTGGCCCGGGGTGACGACCACCGTCTGCTCGGCGGGGATGCCGAAGGCCCGCGGCACGGAGTCCGCGACGAGCTGCACCGTCCGGTGCACGGCCTCGCCCGCGTCCCGCACGGGCACGATCACGATCTCCTTGCCGGGTGCCTCGACCTGGTTCAGCTCACCGATGCCCACCCCGGACACCAGCTCGCCGAGCGGTCCCGGATCGGGGGTGCGGGAGGCGACCTGGGGGCACACCCGGGCGGCGAGCAGGTCGGCGAAGACCCGGCCGGGCCCGGCCGACCAGAGCAGCGCCGGATCGCCGCTGAGCACCAGCCGGGCCCCGTCCGGCAGTGACTCCACGAGCATCGCGGCGGTCTCCACGTCCAGTTGCGGCGCGTCCAGCACGATCAGCAGGTCGAGGGCGAAGGCGCCCTCGGTGTCCCGGCAGGGGCCCTCGGCGCCGGACAGCAGGCCGGGGAGGGTGACGAGGAAGCCGTCCCCGTCGCCCGCCGTGCCCAGGTGTGTGGCGAGCCGCCGCCGTCCGTCCGGCGTGTGACAGGCGGCGACCGCGCGCAGCCCCAGGGACCGGGCGGCGGCCAGCAGGGCGGCCGGTTCGGCGCGGGCGGCCTCGCCACCGGTGTGCAGGACCAGACCGTGCCCGGCGACCGCGCGGATCAGCTCGGCCGTGCTGCCGGACGCCGAGGCGGCGGCCGGCTCCCACGGCGTCGATGTCTCCTTCGCGACGGAGTTGACCACCCGGGCCAGACCGTCGGCGAGGCTCTCCTCCGCGAGCGCGTACTGCTCGAGACCCACGAGGACCCGGACCGGACCGGTCTCCTCGGTGTCGTCCTCCTCCTCGGACTCCTCGCTCCCGGCCGTCCTGACCGGGGCGGCCCCGGGCTCCTCGATGGCGTCCTGGAAGGCGAGGGCCTCGCCCTCGGCGAGGGTGCTCTGCACGGCCGCGTCCGCGTCCGGGACACCCCGCTGGGCGAGCGCGGCCGTCAGCGCGGGCAGCTCCAGGGCGGTGTGCCCGGCCAGGGCCGCCTGCTCCAGCAGCCAGACGGTGACCGCCCGGCCCCGCCGCTCGTCGTCCGGGGCGCACTCCGCGCCGAGCAGCGCCCGCGCGAAGCCGTCGGCCTGCTCGGGCCGCACACCGGGGACGCGCAGCAACTGCCAGGGGTCCTCGCCCAAGGCCTCCGCCGCGCCCTCGCCGAGAGCCGCGGCGACCTGCGGCGCCAGCGTCTCGGGAGCGCCGCCACCGGCCAGCACCCGCCGTACCGCCTCGACGGTGTCCGGTGCCGGTGCCGTGGCGGCGGGCTCCGCGGCCACCGGCTGCGGGCGCCGCACGGGCTCCGTCACGGTGCGGCGCGGGGCGGGCTCCGGATCGGCGAACACGGTGGCGGTGGGCTTCTCCCCGCTCTCCACGGCCCGTACGGCCGCCAGGAGGTCGGCGGCCTTGCCGCTGAGTTTCGTCCCGGCGGGGATGGGGCCCTGCTTCTCGGCCCTGCGCCGCTCGATCCGCTCGCGCTCCAGCTTCTGCGCGGCGAGTTCCGCCTCGGCCTCGGACAACTTCCGGGCGGACTCCTCGGCCGCGGACCCCGGATCCGTGCCGTCGGCCGCCGAGGGCTCCGGCGCGGTCTCACCGGCCGTGGGCTCGGACAGCTTCCGCGCGGGCTCGTCGGCCGTGGGCCCCGGATCCGTGGCTTCGGCCGCCGAGGGCTCCGGCGCGGTCTCACCGGCCGTGGGCTCGGACAGCTTCCGGGCGGGCTCGTCGGCCGTGGCCGCCGCGGAGTCGGTCTCCGGTGAGCCCTCGGCGGGCGGGGCGTCGTCCGGGGTGCCCGGCCCGGTGTTCTCCGTGGTGCTGGGGGGCTCCGGCTCCGTGCTCACAGCGTGCTCCAGTCGTGATCGGGATAGCGGTGCACGGGCGCCGACACGTCGTCGAGCGCCCGGCAGATCTCGTCAGGAAGACTAAGGGCCTCCACTGACAATGCCGCCGTGAGCTGCTGCGCGTTGCGCGCGCCGACGATCGGGGCGGTCACTCCGGGCCGGTCGCGGACCCACGCGAGGGCGATCTGGAGCGGGGTCACCGCGAGCCCGTCCGCCGCGGTCGCCACGGCGTCCACGATGCGGCTGGCGGTCTCGTCGAGGTAGGGCTCGACGAACGGCGCGAAGTGGTCCGAGGCGGCGCGCGAGTCCGGCGGCAGTGCGTCGCCCCGGTACTTGCCGGTGAGGACGCCCCGGCCGAGCGGGGAGGAGGGCAGCAGGCCGATGCCCAGGTCCAGCGCGGCCGGCAGCACCTCGCGCTCCACCCCGCGCTGGAGCAGCGAGTACTCCATCTGCGTACTGGCCAGCCGGGTGCGCGCGCCCGGTGCGGCGAGCTGCCAGGTGGCGGCCTTGGCGAGCTGCCAGCCGCAGAAGTTGGCGATTCCGGCATAGCGGGCGCGGCCGCTGGCGACCGCGATGTCGAGGGCCTGGAGGGTCTCGTCCAGCGGGGTGCCCGGGTCGAAGGCGTGCACGTGCCACACGTCCACGTGGTCCGTGCCGAGGCGGCCGAGCGAGGCGTCCAGGGCCGCGAGGAGGTGACCGCGTGAGCCGTCGAACCGCCGGTCCGGGTCGGGCACGCTGCCGGCCTTCGTCGAGATGATGAGGTCCCGGCGCGGGACCAGGCCTTCCATGAGCCGCCCCAGCAGATACTCGGCCTCTCCGTCGCCGTACACGTCCGCCGTGTCGACGAGGGTGCCGCCCGCCTCCCAGAACGTCTTCAAGAGGTCCGCGGCGTCATGCTCGTCGGTGTCGCGGCCCCAGGTCAGGGTGCCGAGCCCGATGCGGGACACGCGCAGGCCGGTGCGGCCGAGATGCCTCTGCTCCATGGGTGCCGAGATTACTGGCCAGAACTGGGCCGTGGGTTGCCTGTGGACAACCGAATTCCGGGCAGGCCGGGACCGGTTCGGGCAGGCCGGGGGCCCCGCGGGCCGGCGCGACCCTCGCCACATCGGCCTCCCCCGGGGACCGCCCCCGCGCTACTGTCTCCGGAACAGCGTCGTTACTGATCAGTAAGGGGAATCGGCCATGCAGCTCGGGATCAACCTCGGCTACTGGGGTGCCGGAATGGACGGGGACAACCTGGCCGTGGCGCAGGAGGCCGACCGGCTCGGGTACGCGGTCTGCTGGGCCGCGGAGGCGTACGGCTCCGACGCCGCCACCGTGCTCACCTGGGTCGCCGCCCAGACCGAGCGGATCGACGTCGGCTCGGCCATCTTCCAGATCCCGGCCCGCCAGCCGGCGATGACCGCGATGACCGCCGCCACGCTCGACTCGTTGTCGGGCGGCCGCTTCCGCCTCGGCCTCGGCGTCTCCGGCCCGCAGGTCTCCGAGGGCTGGTACGGCGTCAAGTTCGACAAGCCGCTGTCCCGCACGCGTGAGTACGTCGAGATCGTCCGCAAGGCGATGACGCGCGAGCGGCTGTCGTACGAGGGCGAGCACTGGACGCTGCCGCTGCCCGGCGGTCCCGGCAAGCCGATCAAGCTGACCGTGCATCCGGAGCGCGAGCACATCCCGCTCTACATCGCGGCGATCGGCCCGAAGAACCTGGAGCAGACCGGTGAGATCGCCGACGGCGCCCTGCTGATCTTCCCGTCCGCCGACCACCTCGAGGACACCGCGATCAAGCACCTGCGCGCGGGGCGCGAGAAGGCCGGCAAGACGCTGGACGGCTTCGACGTCTGCCCGACGCTGCCGCTGGCCGTCGGCGCCGACAAGGACGTCGAGCAACTCGCCGACACCTTCCGCCCCTACACCGCGCTGTACGTCGGCGGAATGGGCAGCCGCAAGCAGAACTTCTACAACCAGCTCGCGCGGCGCATGGGTTACGAGCAGGCCGCCGACGAGATCCAGGACAAGTACCTCTCCGGCGACAAGCAGGGCGCGGCGGCCGCCGTGCCGCACGAGCTGATCGACCGGACCACGCTGCTGGGGTCCAAGGAGCGGATCGCCGACCGGATGAAGGCCTATGCGGCGGCCGGCGTCACCACCCTCACCCTCGCCCCCGCGGGCTTCACGCTCGACGAGCGGCTCGCCTCGCTGCGGGCGGGTGCGGAAGCGCTGGAGCTGGCCGGACTGGCGTAGGGCGGCTCGCAGCGGAGGGGGAGGAAGTTCAGCGGCCGTGGTGGGGGCTCGGGGTCTTCCCCGCCACGGCCGTCACGGGGAACAACGCGCCGGGAAGCGCGCGGTTACGCTTCCGGCGCGAGCTTCTCGGGTCATCCGTTCGGCGTAGTTGTCCGACATAGCTGTTGCAGGGCCTCTCGTCCCGCACTTGACTCGTTCTTCGGGGAACCCGCGGGATCCCCCGGGATGCAGAGAGGTGCCCCACGATGCTTTCGGCCAAGAGCTTGTTCCAGGAGATCCTGGACGACGACGAGTCCTTCCGGCTGTTCTGTTCCATCGCCGCGAGCGGGGAGTCGCAGGGCGGCTGGGAGAACGCCCGGATCGCCGCGCTCGTCCCGCCGGACCAGCGCGACCTGGCCCCCAAGATCACCCGGCACGGCGCCGACGAGGACAAGCACGGGCGGATCTTCAACGCCCTGCTGAAGAAGCGCGGCCTCCAGCCCGTCCCCGTCCCGCCCGACACCGACTACACGATGCTCCTGGAGCGAGGCGGCATCGGCCTCGCCCACGACAAGCTCAAGGCCGACCGGACGCTGACCGTCCCGGACATCGTCACCTACCTCGCCCACAGCCGGGTCACCGAACAGCGCGCCTCCGAGCAGATGGAGCTGCTGCGCAAACACTTCGGCGACCACCCCGACCTCGGCCGCGCGGTCAGGATGATCTCCCAGGACGAGGACAACCACCTCGCCTACTGCCACGAGGAGTTGCTGCGCTTCGCGCGCGCGGGGCACGGCCGCGCCATCCAGCGGACGCTGCGCGAGGCCGCGCTCGCGGAGATCCGCGTGTACCGCGACGTCAGCCTCGCCGTGATGTCCCACATGGGCCGCATCCTCGGCTGGTCCCGGCCCAAGGCGGCCCTCCTCGCCGCCGGCATCCACGTCGTGTACGCGTGGGAGCGGCTGGCGGGATGGCGTCGCATGGTCACCCTGAGGATGCCCGCACGCCGGGACGCTCTGGGCGGCTCCGCGACGACGGCACCCGGGTTCGCCTGAACGACGGGGCACCTGAACGACGGGCCACCGCGCGCGTGCGGCCCGCGCCCCCTACAGCCACCCCCGCCGTTTGAACGTCCGGTACAGGGCCACCTCAAGGGCGGCCATGACCGCGATCACCGCCGGATACGACCACGTCCAGCGCAGCTCGGGCATGTGCTCGAAGTTCATGCCGTAGATCCCCGCGATCATCGTGGGGACCGCGGCCATGGCCGCCCACGCGGAGATCTTCCGCATGTCGTCGTTCTGCCGGACGCTCATCTGTGCCAGGTGAGCCGACAGGATGTCCGAGACGAGCCGGTCCAGGCCCTCCACGGACTCGTTCACGCGCGCGAGATGGTCGCCGACGTCACGGAAGAAGGGACGCGCCTTGTCGTTCACGAACGGCAGGCTCGCCCCGGCCGCGCCGGCGCCGGTCAGCCGGGACACCGGGGGTGCCAGCGGGACGGTGGCCCGGCGGAACTCCAGGATCTGCCGCTTGAAGGTGTAGATCCGGGACGCCGTGTTCCGTGAGCCTCCGCCGTCCGGGGAGAACACCTCGGTCTCCAGCTCCTCCAGGTCGGTCTGCAACTCCGCCGCCACGTCCAGATAGTGGTCGACGGTCGCGTCCGCGATCGCGTAGACCACCGCCGTGGGTCCCTTCGCCAGCATCTCCGGCTCGCGCTCCAGCCGCTGCCGTACCGCCGCCAGCGGCGCGCCCTCGCCGTGCCGGACGGTCAGCACGAAGGAGTCGCCGAGGAAGACCATGATCTCGCCGGAGGACACCGCGTCGCTCTCCGGCTCGTACACGACCGGTTTCAGCACCAGGAACAGCGAGTCGTCGTACACCTCCAGCTTGGGCCGCTGGTGTGCCTTGAGGGAGTCCTCCACCGCCAGCGGGTGCAGGGCGAACTCCCGCGTGACGTGGGCGAACTCCTTCTCGGAGGGCTCGTGCAGCCCGATCCAGACGAAGCCGTCCGCGGCACGCACCTCGTCCAGCGCGTCGGAGAAGTCCTGCGGACCCTCCGTCCGGCGCCCGTCGCGATAGATGGCGCAATCGACGATCACGAAGCGCATTCTCCCTTCCGTCGTTCCCCGTGCCTCCAGGAGTACCCCTACCCTGGTCGACATGCCCACGCTGATCCTGGTCCGGCACGGACGGTCCACCGCCAACACCTCCGGAGTGCTCGCCGGCTGGACGCCCGGCGTCGCCCTCGACGAGCGCGGCGCCGAGCAGGCCGCCGCGCTGCCCGCACGACTGGAGGGACTGCCGATCGCCGAGGTCGTCGCCAGCCCGCTGCAACGCTGCCAGGAGACGATCCGGCCCCTCCTGGACGCCCGCCCGGACCTGCCCGTCCACTCCGACGAGCGGATCGGGGAGGCCCACTACGGTGACTGGTCCGGGCGCAAGCTCGCCGAGCTGACGGACGACCCGCTGATGGAGGTCGTCCAGGCGCACCCCTCCGCCGCCGCCTTCCCCGGCGGCGAGTCCATGCGGGCCATGCAGACCCGCGCCGCCGAGGCGGTGCGCGAGTGGAACGCGCGCGTGGAGCGCGACCACGGCCCCGACGCCGTCTACCTCATGTGCTCCCACGGCGACATCATCAAGTCGCTCGTGGCGGACGCCCTCGGGCTGCATCTCGACCTCTTCCAGCGCATCTCCGTCGAACCCTGTTCCGTCACGGTGATCCGCTACACCCGCCTGCGGCCCTTCCTCGTACGCCTCGGCGACACCGGCGACTTCGCCTCCCTCATGCCGCGCGAGGCGCCGCCGGAGCAGGACGCCACGGTCGGGGGCGATGCGGGCGCACCGTGATCGTCGGCCGCAGTAGGGTGAAGCGGTCCACATACGCGCGTTCACGCATGGACGTTCCGTACTCACGATTCCCATGGAGACAGGACGTGTCCCGTCAGGTGTTCCTCTACGACCCCCCGGACCGTTTCGTGGCCGGTACGGTCGGACTACCCGGGCGCCGTACCTTCTTCCTCCAGGCCACGGCCGGCTCCCGGGTGACCAGCGTGGCCCTGGAGAAGACCCAGGTCGCCGCGCTCGCCGAGCGCATGGACGAGCTGCTGGACGAGGTCGTACGCCGTAGCGGCGGAAGTGCCGCGGTGCCCGCCGTCACACCCAACGAAGTCGCCGACTCCGCCCCCCTCGACACCCCGGTCGAGGAGGAGTTCCGGGTCGGCACGATGGCCCTCGCCTGGGACGGCGAGGAGCAGCGCATGATCGTCGAGGCGCAGGCCCTCGTGGAACTCGAGGCCGACACCGACGAGGACCTCGCCGAGGCCGAGGAACGGCTCCTCCAGGACGAGGAGAACGGACCCCCGATGCTGCGGGTCCGGCTCACCGGCGCGCAGGCGCGAGCCTTCGCAAAGCGGGCCCTCGACGTCGTCAACGCCGGCCGGCCGCCGTGCCCGCTGTGCAGTCTGCCGCTCGACCCGGAAGGACACGTATGTCCGCGCCAGAACGGATACCGCCGCGGGGCGTGACGACCACCGACAAGGCCGACGCCGGCCTGCTCGCGCAGGGCGAGCTGACCGTGCGCGGCCGCATCCGGGAGGCGTCCAACGCGGCCCTGTACTGCACCGTCGTGCACGAGGGCCGCGAGGCCGCCTGCATCTACAAACCGGTCGCCGGGGAGAGACCCCTGTGGGACTTCCCCGACGGCACCCTCGCCCAGCGCGAGGTCGCCGCGTACGAGGTGTCCGAGGCGACCGGCTGGGGGCTGGTCCCGCCCACCGTCCTGCGCGACGGGCCGTACGGCGAGGGCATGTGCCAGCTGTGGATCGAGGTGTCCCCGGAGGCGGAGCTGCTCGCCCTGCTCGACGCCGAGGAGCCCGAGCCCGGATGGAAGGCGATCGGTTTCGCCGAGGCCGGGGAGGGGCGGACCGCACTGCTGGTGCACGCCGACGACGAGCGGCTGCGCCGGCTCGCCGTCCTCGACGCGGTCATCAACAACGCCGACCGCAAGGGCGGCCATCTGCTGCCCACCGCCGACGGGCGGCTGTACGGCATCGACCACGGCGTCACCTTCAACGCCGAGGACAAGCTCCGCACCCTCCTGTGGGGCTGGGCGGGGGAGCCCCTGACGGGGGAGGCCGTCGAGGTGCTCAAGGGCCTCCAGGGCGCCCTGGAGGCGGGCGGGGCCCTGACCGCCGTCCTGGCCGCCCTCATCACCCCGGCCGAGATCGACGCCACGCGCGCGCGGGTCGGCGCGCTGCTGGACTCCGGCAAGCACCCGGAGCCCGGCGGGGACTGGCCGGCCATTCCCTGGCCACCGGTCTAGTCACCGCAGACCGGGCCGGTCGGGGCGGGCCCCAGCATGCGGGCCGGAGTCGCGCAAGAGTGTCTTCCCGGTCATCCGGCCGGCTCCGGTTCGTATGCGGGAGATCCCTCCGGTTACGCTCATGACATGCATGCCTGGCCCGCTTCCGAGGTCCCCGCCCTGCCTGGTCAGGGCCGCGACCTGAGGATCCACGACACCGCGACCGGCGGCCTCGTCACCCTCGACCCCGGTCCCGTCGCCCGTATCTACGTCTGCGGCATCACGCCGTACGACGCGACCCACATGGGTCACGCGGCGACCTACAACGCGTTCGACCTGGTTCAGCGCGTGTGGCTCGACACCAAGCGGCAGGTTCACTATGTCCAGAACGTCACCGACGTGGACGATCCGCTCCTGGAACGCGCGCAGCGGGACGGCCTCGACTGGGCCGCGCTCGCCGAGAAGGAGACGGCCCTCTTCCGCGAGGACATGACCGCCCTGCGGATGCTGCCGCCGCAGCACTACATAGGCGCCGTCGAGGCCATACCCGGCATCGTCCCGCTCGTCGAGCGGCTGCGGGACCTCGGTGCCGCCTACGAACTCGAGGGGGACGTCTACTTCTCCGTCGGGTCCGACCCGAACTTCGGCAAGGTCTCGGGCCTGGACGCCACCGCCATGCGGCTGCTGTCCGCGGAACGCGGCGGCGACCCGGACCGGCCCGGCAAGAAGAACCCGCTCGACCCGATGCTGTGGATGGCTGCCCGCGAGGGCGAGCCCAGCTGGGACGGCGGCTCGCTGGGCCGCGGCCGGCCGGGCTGGCACATCGAGTGCGTCGCCATCGCCCTGGACCACCTCGGCATGGGCTTCGACGTGCAGGGCGGCGGCTCCGACCTCGCCTTCCCGCACCACGAGATGGGCGCCTCGCACGCCCAGGTGCTCACCGGCGAGTTCCCCATGGCCAAGGCGTACGTCCACGCCGGCATGGTCGCGCTGGACGGCGAGAAGATGTCCAAGTCCAAGGGCAACCTCGTGTTCGTCTCACAGCTGCGCCGGGACGGTGTCGACCCCGCCGCGATCCGGCTCACCCTTCTGGCCCACCACTACCGGGCCGACTGGGAGTGGACCGACCAGGTGCTCCAGGACGCCCTGGACCGGCTCGGGCGCTGGCGCGCGGCCGTCTCCCGGCCCGACGGTCCGCCCGCCGAGGCCCTCGTGGACGAGATCCGCGCGGCCCTGACGAACGACCTGGACGCCCCGGCGGCGCTGGCCGCCGTCGACCGCTGGGCCGCGCTCCAGGAGGAGCGTGGCGGCACGGACATCGGGGCGCCCGGTGTGGTGTCCCGGGCGGTGGACGCGCTGCTGGGCGTCGCGCTGTAGCCCGCGAGAGCCGTACGACCGGGGCGCTTCCTCCTTGCGAGGGGGCGCCCCGGTCGTGTGTTCGGCTCCGGGCGACCTCCTGGTGTGATGAGGTGTGAGCGTTCGTCACCGTTTCGCCGGCCACCGCCGGCCCACCCGTACGGAAGGACGCACGTGACACCCGCAGACCGTTCCCTCGCCCGCCGCAGATTCCTCACCGCGGCCGCCGCGCTCTCCGGTGCCGCCCTGATCGGCACCGGCGGCGCGCGGGCCGCCGAAGCACGCGGGACCGCCTGGCGGGACCGGTTCCCGCTGCCCGACGGCTTCCAGCCCGAGGGCGTCGCCATCGGCGGCCGCCCGTTCGCGTACTTCGGCTCCCTCGCCGACGGGGACGTCTACCGGGCGAGCCTCGCCACCGGCCGCGGCGCGGTCGTCGTCCCGGGCCTCGGCGCCGGGCACCCCACCGTCGGCCTGAAGATCGACCGCGGCGGCAGGCTCTTCCTCGCCGGCGGCGGCAGCGGCGAGATCCGCACCGCCGACGCCCGCACGGGCGAGACGGAGAGGGTGTATGCCACCGGCGGCACGTTCGTGAACGATGTGATCCTCACGACTGGTGCCGCCTGGTTCACCGACTCCTTCGAACCGCGGCTGTACAAGGTGGTCCTGGGGCCGCACGGCGCCCCGCAGGGCGTGGAGACCGTGCCGCTGAGCGGCGACTGGGTCCAGGGCCCCGACTTCACCGCCAACGGCATCGAGCGCACCCCCGACGGCAGCGCCCTGCTCGTGGTCAACGCCTTCGCCGACGGCGGCGGCCTGATGCGGGTCGACCCGCGCACCGGCGCCGCCCGCGCCGTGGACCTGGGCGCCGCGCGGCTGCCCAACGGCGACGGCCTGTTGCTGCTCGGCCGTACTCTCTACGCCGTCCAGCAGCAGCAGAACGCGATCGACGTGTTCCGGCTGAACGCGGCCGGCACCAAGGGCACCGCGATCAGGCGGATCACCGATCCGCGCTTCCGTGTCCCGACCACGGTCGCGGCCTGGGGCGACCGCCTCTACCTGCCGAACGCGCGCTTCGACGTGGAGCCGACGCCGGACACCGACTACGACGTGGTGGCCGTGGACCGGATCTGAGAGCGAGACCACGGAACGGGGCGGTGCGCTCGGCGCACCGCCCCGTTCCGTCCGCTGGTCCTAGTCCTCCGACGAATCGTCCTCGTCGGCACTCTCCCCGCTCGCCTTCGGCGGCTTCGGGGGCCGCGTCCGCTCGCCGGGGCCGGGCGGTCCCCCACCGTCCCGGCGCCGCAGATACCGCTCGAACTCCCGGGCGATCGCCTCGCCCGAGGCCTCCGGCAGCTCCGCGGTGTCACGGGCCTCCTCCAGCGTCTGGACGTACTCCGCGACCTCGCTGTCCTCCGCGGCCAGCTGGTCCACGCCCACCTGCCAGGCGCGCGCGTCCTCGGGCAGCTCGCCCAGCGGGATGCGCACGTCGATCAGGTCCTCCAGCCGGTTGAGGAGGGCGAGTGTCGCCTTCGGGTTGGGCGGCTGCGACACGTAGTGGGGTACGGCCGCCCAGAGGCTGACCGCCGGCACGCCCGCGTGCGTGCACGCCTCCTGGAGGACGCCGACGATGCCCGTGGGGCCCTCGTACTTGGTCTCCTCCAGGTCCATCCGCTGGGCCAGGTCCGCGTCGGACGTGGTCCCGCTGATCGGAACCGGACGGGTGTGCGGGGTGTCGCCCAGCAGGGCGCCGAGGATGACGACCAGCTCCACGCCCAGCTCGTGCGCGAAGCCGAGCAGCTCGTTGCAGAACGAGCGCCAGCGCATGGACGGTTCGATGCCGCGCACGAGCACGAGGTCGCGCGGCTTCTCGCCGCCGACGCGCACCACCGACAACCTTGTCGTCGGCCACGTGATCTTTCGCACTCCGGCATCGATCCACACCGTGGGCCGGTTCACCTGGAAGTCGTAGTAGTCCTCGGCGTCCAGCGCCGCGAACACCTCGCCCTTCCACTCCCGCTCCAGATGCGCGACCGCGGTGGAGGCGGCGTCGCCGGCGTCGTTCCAGCCCTCGAACGCGGCCACCATGACCGGGTCGATCAGCTCGGGAACCCCCTCGAGCTCGATCACCCAGCGCCTCCTTCCGACGTGCCCTCGCCTGACCACCCAACCTTACGGCGTCCGGCGGGGGCGCCCGCAGCCCCCTTGCACGGGCCAGTGACCGGATCACTGCCCCGATCACCACCCCCGGACACCCTTCGCCGGAAGCCGCTCAAAGGCTCGACCGCAGCCACTGCTCCACGCTCGCGATGGGCACCGTCGCCCAGGATCTCGCCGCCTCCGCCTCCCGGTCGCGCAGCGCGGCCATCGCCGTCGCGGGCGGCTCCAGGACGCGGTGTACGGCCAGGAACTCCAGGACGGTGTCGTCGCGGTGGAAGTCGGCGACGAACTCGGGGTCTCCAACGGCAGTTGGGGATCGAGGCCGGTCACGTACGTGCCGTCGCCCTGCCGCACGTCCCGGATCCGGGTCAGGGACAGGGCGGGCACCGCCTCGCGACGGGAGGTGCCGGACAGGCCCCGGCCCGGCGGGCCGGCTCGCTCTCCTCAGGGAGGGTTCTTCGAGGTCATGTACGGTGTCGAACACCCATAGGAACATCAGGAGTGCCCCGTAATGTCCCAGGAACTGCGTGCCGTGGAGTGGACCGGAACCGGTCTCGCGCTGATCGACCAGACCGCCCTCCCGCACCGTGCCGAGACCGTGGACGTCCAGGATGTGGACACTCTGGTGGACGCGATCCGGCGACTGGTCGTGCGCGGCGCCCCGGCCATCGGCGCGGCCGGTGCCTACGGCGTCGCGATCGCGCTGCTCCAGGGCGAACGGGAGGGCTGGACGCCGGACGAGGTGCGCGCGGCCGTCGCGCGCGTCCGTGAGGCCCGCCCGACCGCCGTGAACCTCATGGTGGGCGTGGACCGGGTCATGGCCCGCTTCGGCGAGGGCCTCGACGCGGTGCTGGAGGAGGCCGCCGCCGTCCAGCGCGAGGACGTGGAGGCCAACCGGGCGATGGGCGCCTTCGGCGCGGACTGGCTGCTCAAGCGGGTCGGCGGGGACCGGCCGCTGAGGATCCTCACGCACTGCAACACCGGCGCCCTGGCGACGGCCGGCTGGGGCACCGCCCTCGGCGTCATCCGCGAACTGCACGCCCGCGACCGGCTGGAGGTCGTCCACGTCGACGAGACCCGCCCGCTGCTCCAGGGGGCGCGGCTGACCGCCTGGGAGCTGGTCCAGGAGGGCATCGCGCACTACGTCCAGGCAGACGGGGCGGCCGCGGGCACCATCCTGCGCGGGCAGGTCGACGCGGCCGTCGTCGGCGCCGACCGCATCGCCGCCAACGGCGACACCGCGAACAAGGTCGGCACCGTCGGCGTGGCCCTGGCCTGCGCGGACGCGGGCATCCCGTTCCTGGTGGCGGCGCCCACCACCACGGTCGACCTCGCCACACCGACGGGCGACGGCATCCACATCGAACTGCGCGACGAGGCCGAGGTGTTGGAGTGGGCCGGGACCCGCACGGCCCCGGCCGCCTCGCGCGGGCACAACCCGGCGTTCGACGTCACGCCGGGCCGCCTGGTGACCGGGCTGGTCACCGAGCGGGGCGTACTGGAGGTCTCGGCCGGGGAACTGCCGGGGGAACGCCTGCGCTAGCGCACGCCGGCAGAACGCCGAAGGGGC
>NZ_JBHXHX010000020.1:0-158241 GCF_042723915.1 Streptomyces sp. NPDC058335
GTGTTGTTAGCCAAATATTTGCGGCGCTTACTGCACCCCGTACGAGACTTTTCCGTCACCTCCAGGGAGGGTGGCCCTATATCCGCCGGCGCCCCGGCCGCCGTTCCGGGCGGCCGGGGCCCGCAAACTCCCGATGCGGACGATCAGCGCGTCGCGCGGTTGACGGCGGACACGACGGCCTTCAGCGAGGCCCTCGTCGTGTTGGCGTCGATGCCGATGCCCCACAGGACCTTGTCGCCGATCGCGCATTCGATGTACGAGGCGGCCTGCGCGGAGGCTCCCTCGCTCATCGTGTGCTCCTGGTAGTCCAGCAGGCGTACGTCGATGCCGATGGATTCCAGGGCGTTGAAGAAGGCCGAGATCGGACCGTTGCCCGAGCCGGACAGGACGGTGTCCTCGCCGTCGACGACCGCTTCCACGGTGAGGGTGTCCACGCCGTCGGTGTCGGTGGTCGACTGGCCGTTGCGGACCTGGATGCGGCCCCACGGGTTCTCGGGGTTGGGCAGGTACTCGTCCTGGAAGGTCGCCCAGATGTCACCGCCGGTGACCTCGCCGCCCTCGGCGTCCGTCTTCGCCTGGATGATCTTCGAGAACTCGATCTGCATCCGGCGCGGCAGGTCCAGCTTGTGGTCGTTCTTCAGGACGTACGCGATACCGCCCTTGCCGGACTGCGAGTTGACCCGGATGACGGCCTCGTACGAGCGGCCGACGTCCTTCGGGTCGATCGGCAGGTACGGCACGGCCCACTCGATGTCGTCCACGGTGACGCCCTTGGCGGCCGCGTCGGCCTCCATCGCGTCGAAGCCCTTCTTGATGGCGTCCTGGTGGGAGCCGGAGAAGGACGTGTAGACCAGGTCGCCCACGTACGGGTGGCGCGGGTGGACCTCCATCTGGTTGCAGTACTCCCACGTGCGACGGATCTCGTCGATGTCGGAGAAGTCGATCTGCGGGTCGACGCCCTGCGAGAACAGGTTCATTCCCAGGGTCACCAGGTCGACGTTGCCGGTGCGCTCGCCCTGGCCGAACAGGCAGCCCTCGACGCGGTCGGCGCCGGCCATCAGCGCCAGCTCGGCGGCGGCGACGGCCGTACCGCGGTCGTTGTGCGGGTGGACCGAGACGCAGACGTGCTCGCGGCGGGAGAGGTTGCGGCTCATCCACTCGAAGCGGTCGGCGTGGGTGGAGGGCGTCGAGCGCTCGACGGTGGCCGGCAGGTTCAGGATGATCTCGCGGCCGGGGCCGGGCTGGTAGACGTCCATCACCGCCTCGCAGACCTCCAGCGCGAAGTCCAGCTCGGTGTCGGTGAAGATCTCCGGCGAGTACTGGTAGCCGAACTCGGTCTCCGGGCCCAGCAGCTTCTCCGCGTACTCCATGACCAGGCGGGTGCCGTCCACGGCGATCTGCTTGATGTCGTCCTTGGAGCCGCGGAACACGACCCGGCGGAAGACCGGCGCGGTCGCGTTGTACAGGTGGACGGTGGCGCGCCTGGCGCCCTTCAGGGACTCCACGGTGCGCTCGATCAGGTCCTCGCGGGCCTGGGTCAGCACGGAGATCGTGACGTCGTCCGGGATCGCGCCCTCTTCCTCGATGATCGAGCGCACGAAGTCGAAGTCGGTCTGACCGGAGGCCGGGAAGCCGACCTCGATCTCCTTGTAGCCCATCTTGACCAGCTGGTCGAACATCCGGCGCTTGCGCTCGGGCGACATCGGGTCGATCAGGGCCTGGTTGCCGTCACGCAGGTCGGTGGAGAGCCAGCGGGGGGCGACGGTGATCCGCCGGCCGGGCCAGGTGCGGTCGGGGATGTCGACCTGCTCGTACTGCCCGTACTTGTGGATCGGCATGGAACTGGGCTGCTGGCGGTTCGCCATGATGCGGTGGCTCCTCAGGGTGTCCGACAAGGACGGCCGACGCATTGCCAAGCTCCGCGGGGAGGGAGTCGGCCTCGACTACAGGCCCTCGCCGCGGCAGCTAAGGAGAAGCAGCCCGAAACGCATAGTGCTCCGCACTTTAGCCGAGCCCCACGGGGCGCGTGGGCCTGTTCCAGTATGCGGGACCGGGCGGACGAACCGGGTGAAAAGTGCCGTATACCACTGGCCGGTACAGCTCAGTGCCCTTTGTCAGCGTATTTCACCAATCATGGTTGCCGATGGTGACAGGGCTGTCACACGGTGCGAAGGTGCCGGGCATGACGACTCACGGGGGCCTCGAGCCCGTCTTCTGCACCGTCGTTCCGCCCCATGTCCTCGACCGCCTGGCGCGCAGCGACGACCCCGCCCTCTCCGGACCCGCACGGCGCACCCTGGTGCGCGACAGCGAGCTGCGCTCCCGGCGCCGCGTGACCAGCGAGTTCCGCCTCGCGGCGGCCCCGGCGGCGAAGGCACCGTCGGACCAGCCGCTGCGCACCGTGTACGACGCCGGGCACGGCACGGTCCTGCCGGGCACCAAGGTCCGCGGCGAGGGCGAGGACGCGGGCCAGGACGCCACGGTGAACCGCGCCTACGCGGGCCTCGGCGCCACCTTCGAGCACTTCCTCAAGGCCTACGGCCGTCACTCGATCGACGGCGACGGCCTGCCGCTGGACGCCACCGTCCACTACGACGAGGACTACAACAACGCCTTCTGGAACGGCGAGCAGATGGTGTTCGGCGACGGCGACGGCGAGATCTTCGTCGACTTCACCAGCTCCATCGACGTGATCGGCCACGAGCTGACCCACGGCGTCACCCAGTACACGGCGAACCTCACCTACTACGGCCAGCCGGGCGCCCTCAACGAATCGATGTCCGACGTCTTCGGCGCGCTCATCAAGCAGTACACGCTGAGCCAGACCGCCGCCGAGGCCGACTGGCTGATCGGCGCCGAGCTGCTCGCCCCGAACGTGACCGGCCAGGCCCTGCGCTCCATGAAGGCCCCCGGCACCGCGTACGACGACGACGTGCTCGGCAAGGACCCGCAGCCCGCGACCATGGACGACTACGTCCGCACCGGCCGCGACAACGGCGGCGTCCACATCAACTCCGGCATCCCCAACCACGCGTTCTACCTGGCCGCCACCGCCCTCGGCGGCTTCGCCTGGGAGAAGGCGGGCCAGGTCTGGTACGACGTGCTGACCGGCGGCGAACTGTCGGAGAGGGCGTTCTTCACCGACTTCGCGAAGCTCACCGTGAAGGCCGCGCGGGAGCGCTTCGGCGACGGCGGCGAGGAGTTCCAGGCCGTGGAGAAGGCGTGGGAGCGGGTGGGGGTGCGGATCCTGTAGATCCGTACTAGACACGATCCCATGCGGATTCACGTGAGACGCACGGGCGGGTTCGCGGGCATCGAGCGCGGCGCCGAGGTGGACACCTCGGGGCGGCCCGATGCCCGCGCCTGGGAGGCCCTGGCCGAGCAGGCGCTGGCGGACGGCCACCGGTCCCGGCCGGCCGGGGTCCCGGACGGGTTCAGCTACGAGATCACGGTGGGCGGCAGGACGGTGTACGCGGCCGATCCCCGGCTCACCCCGGAACAGCGCGAGCTGATCTCGCGCGTGCTCAAGGAGGGGGCGTAACCGGCAGTTCACGCTGGGGCGTTGACTTCCCTTACCGGCGGTACGGATGATCGCGTCCATGGCGACTGATCCGCGCGGTGCGACGAACCCGATACCCCGGTTCCCGGCCGGCTTCCTGTGGGGCGTCTCGACCTCCGCCCACCAGATCGAGGGCGCGACGGACGCGCGCGAGCCGTCCGTCTGGGACGCCTTCACGGCCGAGCCGGGGCGGGTCAAGGACGGCTCCACGGCCGCGGTGGCCTGCGACCACTACCACCGCCACACCGAGGACGTGGCGCTCCTGTCCGGCCTGGGCGTGGACGCCTACCGCTTCTCGGTGTCCTGGCCCCGGGTGAACTCCCCCGGCGGGCTCGACTTCTACGAACGCCTGGTGGACGAGCTGCTGGCGGCCGGCGTGCGCCCGGTCCCGACCCTCTTCCACTGGGACCTGCCGGCCCGGCTGGACTGGCTGGAACGGGACACCGCGTACCGCTTCGCCGAGTACGTCTCCGTCGTCGTGGACCGCCTCGGCGACCGCGTGCACAAGTGGATCACCGTCAACGAGCCCGCCGAACACACCCTGCTGGGCCACGCCCTGGGCACCCACGCCCCCGGCCGGCAGCTGATGTTCGACGCCCTCCCGGTCGCCCACCACCAACTCCTCGCCCACGGCCTCGCCGTCCAGGCCCTGCGGGCGGCGGGCGCCCGGGACATCGGCATCGCCAACTCCCACGGCCCCACCTGGCCCGCCTCACGGGAACCCGCCGACCTGGAGGCCGCCGCCTTCTACGACGTCCTGCTGAACCGCCTCTTCGCGGACCCGCTCCTGCTCGGCGAGTACCCCGAAGGACTCGGCGAGTCGATGCCCGGCGACGTGGCGTCCGACCTGAAGGTCATCGCGGAACCCCTCGACTTCTACGGCATCAACTACTACGCCCCCACCCGCGTCGGCGCCCCGCAGGGCACCGAGATCGAGTTCGGCGGGGTGCGCATTCCGGCCGAACTCCCCTTCACGGTCCGGCAGATCGAGGACGTCCCGGTCACCGACTTCGGCTGGCCGGTGGTGCCGGAAGGCCTGACGGAACTGCTCACCGGCTTCAAGGAGCGCTACGGCGACCGCCTCCCGCCGGTCGTCATCACCGAGAACGGGTGCAGCTACCCCGGCATCGACGACCAGGACCGCATCGCCTACCTCGACGGCCACCTGCGCGCCCTGCACCGGGCGGTGGAGGCGGGCGTGGACGTACGCGGCTACTTCGTGTGGTCGCTGCTGGACAACTTCGAATGGGCGGAGGGCTACGAACGCCGCTTCGGCCTGGTCCACGTGGACTTCTCCGACCCCGGCACCCTGAAGCGCACGCCCAAGGCGTCGTACGCGTGGCTGCGGGAGGTCCTGCGGGCCCAGAGGTGAGGAAGGGAGGCGGGTCCGGCCGACCGCGCGGTTTCGCCCCCTCCGCCCCTTCCCGTCCCGACCCTGGGGCTCCGCCCCCGGACCCCCGGGCCTGCGCGCTCGCCGAGGGCTCCCTGAAGGCGCTCAGGCTGCCTCAAGGTGCGGCTACCGCCGCGCGGCAGCCATGCCGAGCAGCACCTCGACCTGCACCCGACACCCGAGACCCACGCCGACCCTCCGCGAACCCTAGAACCCCAGCTTCCGCAACTGCTTCGGATCCCGCTGCCAGTCCTTCGCGACCTTCACATGCAGGTCCAGGAAGACGGCTGTGCCGAGGAGTGCCTCGATCTGCTTGCGGGACTTGATGCCGACGTCCTTGAGGCGCTTGCCCTTCGGGCCGATGATGATGCCCTTCTGGCTGGGGCGCTCGATGTAGATGTTCGCGTGGATGTCGAGGAGCGGCTTGTCCGCGGGGCGGTCCTCGCGCGGGAGCATCTCCTCCACGACGACCGCGATGGAGTGCGGCAGCTCGTCGCGGACGCCCTCCAGCGCCGCCTCGCGGATCAGCTCAGCGACCATCACCTGCTCGGGCTCGTCCGTCAGGTCGCCCTCGGGGTACAGCGGCGGGCTCTCCGGCAGCATCGGGATCAGCAGGTCGGCGAGCAGCTGGACCTGCTGGTCGCCGACGGCGGAGACGGGCACGATCTCGGCCCACTCGATGCCCAGCTCCTTGCCGAGCTGGTCGATCGCGATGAGCTGCTCGGCGAGCGTCTTGGAGTCCACGAGGTCGGTCTTCGTCACGACCGCGACCTTCGGCGTCCGCTTGATCCCGGCCAGCTCCTTGGCGATGAACCGGTCGCCGGGGCCCAGCTTCTCGTTGGCCGGCAGGCAGAAGCCGATGACGTCGACCTCGGCCCAGGTGGTGCGTACGACGTCGTTCAGCCGCTCGCCCAGCAGGGTGCGCGGCTTGTGGAGCCCCGGGGTGTCCACGAGGATCAGCTGCGCGTCCGGCCGGTGCACGATGCCCCGGACCGTGTGCCGGGTGGTCTGCGGACGGTTGGAGGTGATGGCCACCTTCGTCCCGACCAGAGCGTTCGTGAGGGTGGACTTGCCCGCGTTGGGGCGGCCGACGAAGCAGGCGAAGCCGGCCCGGTGGGCGGCCTCGGCCGGCTGTTCGGATGACTGGGTACGAACGCTCATGCCGCCCATTCTCCCTGATCCACGAAGCCCTGCCGTACAACCGCCCGAGAGCACTCCCGGACGTGAGTTTCCAGAAACCCGTACGCAATGAAACGTCATGGAAACACACCCGTACGCGACCGGAAACGCATGCCCGTGAATCTCTGACGAGCCCCCACACCGTTGGAGACGACCGTGACCCTCGCCGCCGCTCGGATCGACACCGGCGACACCGCCTGGCTGCTCGCCGCCACCGCCCTCGTCCTGCTGATGACGCCGGGCCTCGCCCTGTTCTACGGCGGCATGGTCCGCACGAAGAGCGTCCTCAACATGCTGATGATGAGCTTCGTGTCGATCGCGCTGGTCACCGTGGTGTGGCTGGCCGCCGGATACTCCCTCGCCTTCGGCCCGGACGCCGGCGGCGGACTCATCGGCACCCTGGAGCACGCCGGGATGGCCGGTCTCGGCCCGGACAGCGTGCAGGGCACCGTGCCGACCCTGCTGTTCGCCACCTTCCAGCTCACCTTCGCGGTCATCACGGCGGCCCTGATCAGCGGCGCGATCGCGGACCGCGCGAAGTTCGGGGCCTGGCTGGTCTTCGTGCCCGTCTGGGCCCTCCTCGTATACGTTCCCGTCGCGCACTGGGTGTGGGGCCCGGACGGCTGGATCCTGAGCGGTCTCGGCGCCCTCGACTTCGCGGGCGGACTCCCGGTGGAGATCACCTCGGGTGCCTCGGGCCTGGCGCTGTGCCTGGTCCTCGGCCCGCGCCTCGGGTTCAAGAAGGACGCGATGCGTCCGCACAACCTGCCCATGGTCATGCTGGGCGCCGGCCTGCTGTGGTTCGGCTGGTTCGGCTTCAACGCGGGCTCGGCCCTCGGCGCGAACGGCCTCGCGGCCGCCGCCTTCCTCAACACCCTCACCGCCGGCTGCACCGGCCTGCTCGGCTGGCTCTTCGTCGAGCAGAAGCGCGACGGGCACCCCACCACCCTGGGCGCGGCCTCCGGCGCGGTCGCGGGCCTGGTCGCGATCACCCCGTCCTGCGGCTCGGTCTCCCTGCTCGGCGCCCTGGCCGTCGGCCTCGCCGCCGGCATCGTCTGCTCCTACGCCGTCGGCTGGAAGTTCAAGCTGAACTACGACGACTCCCTCGACGTCGTCGGGGTCCACCTGGTCGGCGGGGTGATCGGCACCCTCCTCATCGGCGTCTTCGCCGTCGAGTCGATGACCGGCGGCCCGGAGGGCCTGCTGTACGGCGGCGGCCTCGCCCAGCTCGGCAAGCAGCTGGTGGCCGTCCTCGCCGTCGGTGCGTACGCCTTCCTGATGACGTACGGCATCGCCAAGCTGCTCGACCGCACGCTCGGCTTCCGGGCGGACGAGGAGCACGAGCACACCGGCCTGGACCTTACGGTGCACGCCGAGACCGCATACGATCACGGCGTCCTGGGCCACGGCGCCCCGGTCGGCGCGTCCTCCGTCCCCTCCGCTCAGAAGGTCAAGCCCCAGGCATGAAGCTCATCACCGCGATCGTGAAGCCGTACCGCCTCGACGAGGTCAAGACCGCCCTCCAGGAGCTGGGCGTGCACGGTCTGACCGTCACCGAGGCCAGCGGCTACGGCCGGCAGCGCGGCCACACCGAGGTGTACCGCGGGGCCGAGTACCAGGTCGACCTCGTGCCCAAGGTCCGGATCGAGGTCGTCGTCGAGGACGCCGACTCCGAAACCGTCATCGACGCGATCGTCAAGGCCGCGCAGACGGGGAAGATCGGCGACGGAAAGGTGTGGTCCGTGCCGGTCGAGACGGTCGTCCGGGTCCGGACCGGCGAGCGCGGTCCCGACGCGCTCTGACCAGCAGCACCCCGCCGACCAGGCCGGCGAGGAACGCCACCGCCACCACCAGCCAGGGCAGCGCGAGGAACGACGTGCTCGCCGACTCGCGGGTGTCCCTGGCGCTCGCGGTCAGCGTCACGTCCCCCCAGTCGAACTGGGGCGCGTCCCGCCAGGGTTCGGTGAGCCGGACGCGCTGGCCGGGCAGCAGCTCGGAGGGCACCGCGGTCAGGTCGCGGGCCAGCAGCGTACGGCCGAAGAGGCCGCGGGCCCGTAGCTCCACCTTCGGATCGAGGGTGACGTTGCCCGTGTTGTGCAGCGTGTAGGAGATCGTCGCCGTGCTGTCGCCGAGGCCGGGGACGAGCGGCCGGTCGTGGCCGAGGCGGACGTCCTCGACGGCGAGCGCGGGCAGCTTCGGACCGCCGACCTGGAGGTAGACGCGGGCGCCGACGGCCCGCCGCACCCCGAGCGCGACTCCGCCGTCGGCCTGCTCCACGCGCTCGTCGAGCGCCACGATCGCGCCCGGATGGTCGCCGGGCTCGGCGTCCGCGGGCACCCGGATCGTGAACGGCACGGTGACCGACTTCCGGCCGGGCACGGTGACCCGGTCCTTCGCGGGTTTCGCCCACGCCCCCACGCCCCGCATCCGCTCCCCCGGCGTCCGTACGGCGAATCCGCCGTCCCGCGCGGTGTTGTAGGCGTCGGCGGCGTAGAGCCGGAAGGTGAGGGGTTCGTCCGTCTTGTTGACGACGACGACCTTGTCCTCGACCGTCTGGCCCCGGTCGGCGGAGACGTAGAAGTACGGCCGCGCGGCGACGGCCGAGGAGACGGGCTGCACGGACCAGCTGCCGTTGTCGGCGGCGCGGGCCGGGGCGGCGAGGAGCAGGAGCGGCAGGAGCGGCAGGAGAAGGGCGTACGGCTTGCGCATGGGTGCGGACCCCCGCGGACATCGGGCACGGCGGGGTGGTCGGGCGGGTGCGGACCCGTGCGGAGGGGGCGCCCGGCCACCGGTGGACGTGGGTCAGGTGAGCGTGAGGGTCAGGACGCCGGCGTACGTGCCCGGGGGCGTGAACGCCGGTACGTCGAGGGAGAGCTGGGCGTCGGCGGTGAACTCGCCGCCGGTGAGCGTGGCGTCGGGGGCGGAGGCCAGGGTCGCCCCGGCCGTGCCCACCACGCCCGCCGAACCGGCCCGGCAGGTGCTCGGGCTGCCCGCGTCGGTCGCGCACGCGGGGGTCCAGCTCAGCCTGCCGGCGTCGATCTTGGCGCCGGGTCCGGTGAAGTCGGTGACCTTGCCGGTCAGCGACCAGCCCGCGGGGCCGCCGCGGAAGTCCTTGACCGTCACCGTCCTCAGGGTGCCGGTCGAGGCGCCGCCGGTGCCGAAGTCGACCGCCGACAGCTGGACGGCGTCGCCGGCCTGCGCCATCGACAGGGTGCCCGCCTTCACGGTCGTCGTCAGCTTCTGACTCCCGTCGGGTACGGGCGTGTCGTCGAGGACGACATAGGCGACGGGCCCGGCGCCCTTGTCCGCGCTCCACGCGCCGCCCTCGTAGGCCACCACCCCGGTCGTGGTGCGGTCGGCGACGGCGAGGGAGCCGCTGAAGCCGCCCTGCGCGTTCGCGGTCACGGTGGCCGTGTCCGCGGTCTGGGCGCTGCCGGAGCGTCCGGCGAGGGTGACGGTCGCGCCCGGCGTGAAGTCGCTGCCCGTGACGGTCACCGCGGCACCCGGCGCGCCGGAGGCCGAACTCAGCGAGATGGCACGGGTGTTGGCGGGCGGGTTGTCCCCCGCCGTGACCGTCTCCGACACCGGAGCGGGCGGGCTGGTCACCGTGCAGGGGGTGTCCAGTTCCAGGATGTAGCTGGTGTGGATGTTGTAGTCGCCGGGCGACAGGGTGATCGCGCCGGGTGCGGTGACGGTGAAGGTGCCGGTCATGGAGAACGACGGGAAGGGGCCCTTGCCGGGCACCGGGTCGTTCTTCCTCGGCCCCGCGACGGTGACGCTGCCGGTCTGCGCCCCGCCCAGGGTGACCTTGCCCGTGGGCGTCATGATGTCGGCCGGCAGGGCGAGGTCGGTCGGGTTGCTCGCGGCAGGCTTGACCACCGTGTAGGTCACGGTGACGGTGTCGCCGACCTGGGGAGTGGCGTCGTCCACCGTGATCTTTCCGGTGGTGGTGCCGTCGATCGGCGGGATGCCCGCGATGGGCGGCGGGACGCAGTGCGTCGGGAAGTCCACGTCCACCGCCGCGGCGACGGCGGCGGGCGCCGCCAGCGCTCCGCCCGCGGTGACCGCGAGGGCGGTCGCCCCGAGCAGCGCGGTCCAGTGCCGCCTGCGGGATCTTCGGGAACTCTGAGGTGTCGGGCCCATGGGTGCCCCCTCCTGAGGGATGCGGGCGCAGCGGCTCGTCTGCGCCGACAGGGGGCATTGAGAGGGGGATCGCGTGAGAAGTCAATGGACACGGCACGCTGAACTGACGAACCGTCAGCTTCCCGGTCCCGCAGGGAAACTGACGGCTCCATGGCTCTGTTCACTACTGCGGTCAGGCGAACACGAACGGTCCCGGCGACTGCGGCCCGGTCGCCGTGCAGGTGACGGTGATCCCGAAGACGACCATCTTCAGGGAGCCCTGGTAGAAGTCCAGCTTGTCACCGGAGGCCACGGTCCCGGCGAGCGGCCCGACCACGATCGGGGCGCCGACGGCCATGGCGGGATTGACGGTACCGGTGAAGACTCTGGCGGCACCGGTCGAGTTCGCCATCGTGAGCGTGGAGGTGATGCTGTTCGCGTTGATCGCGATCGGCGCGGTGATCGCGGTGGACGACAGCTTGAGGGTGGCGGAGGTGCCGCTCTGGGTGGCCGTGAGCGTGGCCGCACCCCCGCCGAACAGACCGCAGTTCGCGGTGACGGTCGCCGTCGTCGGAGTGACGGCGGCGGCAGAGGGTGCGAGCGCCAGCCCGGTGACCGCGAGGGTCCCCGCCAGCAGTGCCGCACCTGATCCGATTCGCTTGCCTCTCATGGAGTTTCCGGCTCCTTCCCGGATGTGGGGAGACGGACAGCCGAAGCGGGACGGGTGGGTGCGGTCACCGGTGCCGATGGGGAGTACAGCTGACGGTCCGTCGGATTTACGGTTCCATTGACGCGTGGTGGCGGAGGAACGACAAGGTTGAATTCCGGCCGACCTGAGGACGGCGGCTCAGCCTGCGGAGACGGCCGCCCGGACAACACCGTCGGGCCCGGCCAGCAGCAGCGGCGTCCCCGGCCCACCGAGGTCGGCGACAGCGGCGAGATCCGCCTCGGCGGCAACCTCCGCGGACGTCACCACCGCGGCCGCCTCCAACGACTCCGCCCCCGACGCCACCGCCATCGCCACCGCCGTCTGCACCGCGCTCAGCTTCAGCGAGGGCAGATCCACCGTCCCGGCGACGTAGGTACGTCCCGTCTCGTCCCGTACGGCAGCCCCCTCGGGCACCCCGTTGCGGACCCGCGCCGAACGGGCCAGGGTGACGATCTTGCGGTCCTCGGGGTCAAGCGCGTTGATGTCGGTCATGCCCCGAGCATACGAAGCGCCCACCCCGGCAGACGCTCAGGGGCAGGGTCACGGCCGGGTCTTCGGGACCGGGTCTCAGGGCCGGTCGAGGCGGAGCCGCTCCGCCCGCGGCAGACCGGCCACCACCAGGTCGTAGGAGTCCTCCACCAGCTCCCGGACCAGCCCGTCGGGGAGGGCGCCGTCGACGGTCACCGTGTTCCAGTGCCGCTTGTTCATGTGATACCCGGGCGCGATCAGGCCGGGGTACTCCCCGCGCAGGCGGATCGCGTCCTCCGGGTCGCACTTGAGGTTCACCGTCAACGGCTTCGCGTCCAGGCTCGTCAGCGCGAACAGCTTGCCGCCGACCTTGAACACCGAGATCTCCGGGCGGAACGGAAAGTCCTCCACGACCGCGTCGAACGACAGACAGAGACCGCGCAGCTCCTGGGGCGTCACTCCGCCTCCTCGTCCTTCGGCGGCTCCACCGGCTCCACCAGCACCGTCACGATCTTGTTCCGGCGGCCGGCTGCGGCCTCCGCCGTCAGCCGCAGGGTGCGGCCGTCGGGCAGCTCGACGGTCGAGGAGGCCCCGGCGATCGGCACTCGGCCCAGCGCCTTCGCGAGCAGTCCGCCGACGGTCTCCACGTCCTCGTCGTCGTACTCCTCGAGGCCGTACAGCTCGCCGAGGTCGGTGATGTCGAGGCGGGCGGTGACCCGGTAGCGGTCCTCGCCCAGCTCCTCGACGGGCGGGAGTTCACGGTCGTACTCGTCGGTGATCTCCCCGACGATCTCCTCGAGGATGTCCTCGATGGTGACGATGCCCGCGGTGCCGCCGTACTCGTCGATGACGACGGCCACGTGGTTGCGCTCCTGCTGCATCTCGCGGAGCAGGTCGCCGGCGTTCTTGGTGTCGGGGACGAACGCGGCGGGCCGCATCGCCGTCGACACCAGGTCGCTCTCCGCGTCCCGGCTGATGTGCGTCCTGCGGACCAGGTCCTTGAGGTACACGATCCCGACGATGTCGTCCTCGCTCTCCCCGGTGACCGGTATCCGGGAGAAGCCGGAGCGCAGGGCGAGGGTGAGGGCCTGGCGGATCGTCTTGTACCGCTCGATGACGACCAGGTCGGTGCGCGGCACCATCACCTCGCGCACGAGCGTGTCGCCCAGCTCGAAGACCGAGTGCACCATCCGGCGCTCGTCGTCCTCGATCAGCGACTCCTTCTCCGCGAGGTCGACCAGCGCGCGCAGCTCCGCCTCGGAGGCGAACGGGCCGCGCCGGAAACCCTTGCCGGGCGTGAGCGCGTTGCCGATGAGGATCAGCAGCGACGGGATCGGGCCCATGATCCGCGCCAGCGGCAGCAGCACGTATGCCGCCGCCGTCGCCGTGTTCAGCGGGTGCTGGCGGCCGATGGTGCGCGGGGAGACACCCACCGCGACGTACGACACGAGGACCATCACGCCGATCGCGGCCAGCAGCGCGGGCGTCGTGCCGTCGATCGCCTTCAGGCAGGCGTAGGTGACCAGCGCGGCCGCCGCCATCTCGCAGACCACGCGGACCAGCAGCGCCACGTTGAGATAGCGGGTCGGGTCGGCCGCGACCTGGGCGAGTTTCGCGCTGCCGCGCCGGCCGGAGCGGACGGATTCCTCCGCGCGGAAACTGGAGACGCGCGCGAGGCCCGCCTCCGCGCAGGCGGCGAGCCAGGCGACGACGACCAGGGCGATCGCCCCGGAGACGAGGGGGAGGCTCATGAGACGGTCGGGGCCGGGGAGGGGCCGGTGATGCCCTTCTCCGCACGCCAGCCGTCCACGATGGCCGCCTGGAGACCGAACATCTCGGCCTTCTCGTCGGGCTCCTCGTGGTCGTAGCCCAGCAGGTGCAGCACTCCGTGGACGGTGAGCAACTGGAGCTCCTCGTCCATGGAGTGCTGCGTCGGCGCTTCGTCACCCTGCTTCTTCGCGACCTCGGGGCACAGCACGATGTCGCCGAGGAGGCCCTGCGGGGGCTCGTCGTCGTCCTTCGACGGCGGACGCAGCTCGTCCATCGGGAAGGACATGACGTCGGTCGGCCCCGGCAGGTCCATCCACTGGATGTGCAGCTGTTCCATGGCGTCGGCGTCCACGACGATCACCGACAGTTCGGAGAGCGGGTGGATGCGCATCCGCGCGAGGGCGTAGCGGGCGATGTCGAGGATCGCCTGCTCGTCGACCTCGGTTCCGGACTCGTTGTTGACGTCGATCGACATGGTGGTGCTCGGTCTACTTCCCCTTGTGCCCGGACTTCCCGCGGCCGCCCTTGTGCGTGCCGTTCTCCGTGCCGTGCGTGTCGTCGTACTTCTCGTACGCGTCGACGATACGGCCCACCAGCTTGTGCCGTACGACGTCCTGGGACGACAGCCGGGAGAAGTGGACGTCGTCCAGGCCCTCCAGGATGTCCTGGACCTGACGCAGCCCGGACTTGGTCCCGCTCGGCAGGTCGACCTGCGTCACGTCACCCGTGATCACGATCTTCGAGTCGAAGCCGAGCCGGGTGAGGAACATCTTCATCTGCTCCGGACTCGTGTTCTGAGCCTCGTCCAGGATGATGAAAGCGTCATTCAACGTACGGCCCCGCATGTATGCCAGCGGCGCCACCTCGATCGTCCCCGAAGCCATCAGCTTCGGGATCGAGTCCGGGTCCAGCATGTCGTGCAGCGCGTCGTACAGCGGGCGCAGGTACGGGTCGATCTTCTCGTAGAGCGTGCCGGGCAGGAAGCCCAGGCGCTCACCGGCCTCGACCGCCGGGCGGGTCAGGATGATGCGGTTGACCTGCTTCGACTGGAGGGCCTGGACCGCCTTGGCCATCGCCAGGTAGGTCTTGCCGGTGCCGGCCGGGCCGATGCCGAAGACGATCGTGTGCTTGTCGATCGCATCGACGTACCGCTTCTGGTTGAGGGTCTTGGGGCGGATGGTGCGGCCGCGGGACGACAGGATGTTCTGCGTCAGTACCTCGGCCGGGGTCTCCGGACCGTCGCCCGCCCCGTTCTCACTCACCCGCAACATGGCGATCGAGCGTTCCACTGCGTCCTCCGTCATCGGCTGCCCGGTGCGGAGCACCAGCATCATCTCGTCGAACAGGCGCTGGATCATGGCGACTTCTCGCGGGTCGCCGACCACGCTGATCTCATTGCCCCGGACATGGATGTCGGCCGCCGGGAAGGCCGTCTCGATCACGCGCAGAAGGGAATCTCCGGACCCCAGCACGGTCACCATCGGGTGCTGGGCGGGAACGGTGAACTGTGCTCTCGCCTCGCCCTGCGCGGGCGTGTGAGCTGTCGGTGTCTGAGTCATAGGCCGGCCCGAAGGCCTCTACGTCCTCCCGGATGCGTCTCGCCTGCCACGAGGGCAGCCTGGCGGTTTCCAGGGTACGTCAGGGGGCTGACAACGCCGTAGGGCTTTTCGAACGGGGAGGCCTCCGGCGGAGGGCGCGGATGGCGGGTTGCCTCAGGCCGAGCGGCCGAAGCCGATCGTGGGGACCGCTCTGCGGCGAGGCCACGGGGTCGCCTCCTGAGTGGGGAGCAGGTCCTCCAGGAACGCGTACCGGCGCAGTGCCTCCGGGTTCTGGCCCTCGACCGACTGCACGCGGCGCCACCACGCGGCGACCTCGGACCAGCCGGGCGCGGACAGCGAGCCGCCGAACTCCTGTACCGACAGCGCGGCGGTCAGGCCGGCGAACGCCAGGCGGTCCGCGAGCGGCCAGTCCGCCAGCGTGCCCGTGACGAAACCGGCCACGAAGACGTCCCCCGCACCGGTGGGGTCGAGCGCCTCGACGGCGATCGCGGGGACCTCCGCGGTCTCGCCCGTGCGGCCGTCCACCGCGTACGCGCCCTCCGCGCCGAGGGTGACCACGGCGAGCGGTACGTGCTCGGTCAACGCGCGGGCCGCGGCGCGCGGGCAGGTGGCGCCCGTGTAGCGCATGGCCTCCTGCGCGTTCGGCAGGAACGCCTCGCAGTGCTCCAGGTCGGCCAGGCCCGCCAGGTCCCAGGCGCCCGTGTCGTCCCATCCGACGTCGGCGAAGACGCGGGTGCCGCGGCTCGCCGCCTGCGCGATCCAGGGTGCCCGCTTGCCGGGGACCAGCGAGGCCACGGCCGCTCTGGCGTGCGGCGGGGAGGCCGGGGCGGGCTCCTCCGGGGGCGGTTCGTGCCCGTGGGAGACCATCGTGCGCTCGCCCTCGTACGCCATCGAGACCGTGACCGGGGAGTGCCAGCCGGGGACCGTGCGGGACGCGGTCAGGTCGATGCCCTCCCCCTGCTCGAGGGTGTCCCAGCAGTACTCGCCGTAGTGGTCGTCGCCGAAGGCCGCGGCCAGGGAGGTCCGCAGGCCCAGGCGGGCCAGGGCGGCTGCCATGTTGGCCACGCCGCCGGGGCTGGAGCCCATGCCTCGGGCCCAGGACTCGGTGCCGCGGACGGGGGCGGAGTCCAGGCCGGTGAAGATGATGTCGAGGAAGACGGTGCCGGTGAGGTAGACGTCCCACGGCGGGTCCGTGGGGGCGCGCCGGGCGGCCAGGGGGTCCACCTGGGCCTGGCGTGGGTGGCGGTGGTGTCCCTCTCCGGTGGACGCGGTCACGGTGTGCTCCCTGACGTGGTGCCGATTCGGCCAGTGTGCACCACGGGGCTGACAAGGGGACGGCGTCGGGGGTGGGGCGGGGTGTCGTCGGGGGGTGCGCGCGGGTACGTGGGGGGCGGGGACGTGGCGGTGTGTCCAGCCCGTCGCCAGTTGGGCGTACTGCCGTTCCCATTCATGGTTCGGCGGGATGGTTCGACGGGCAGAGACGGGCTACGCGACGGGCTTTCGACGCACCGCCGCGGCCCGCTCCCGGTGGATCGCGGCTGTCCCTTTCGTTGTGTGGTGCAGGGCCTACCAGCGGGGTACCGATGGTGTCGTCCAGGCCGGGGTCGCCGCTCGCATCGCCGATGCGTCGTCGCGGTCGTGGTAGGTGCCCTTGTCCTCCAGCCAGCGTCGGTGGAGGTGCTGGAGCCGGTCCTTGTCCAGCTCGACGCCCAGGCCCGGGGTGTCGGAGACGGTGATCCTGCCGTCGGTGAAGGTGAGGCGGTCGGTCAGGACGTCCTCGGACTGCCAGGGGTAGTGGGAGTCGCAGGCGTGGTGGAGGTCGGGGACGGTGGCGGCCACGTGGGTCATGGCGGCGAGGCTGATGCCCAGGTGGGTGTTGGAGTGCATCGACACCCCGACGCCGAAGGTGCGGCAGATCGCGGCCAGGTGCTGGGTGTTGCGCAGTCCGCCCCAGTAGTGGTGGTCGGACAGGACCACCTGGACGGCGTCGCGGGCGAAGGCCTCCTTGATCTCCGCGAACGTCGTCACGCACATGTTCGTCGCGAGCGGTACGTCCGTTCCCGCCGCCACTTCGGCCATGGCCGGGGTGCCCAGCGCCGGGTCCTCCAGGTACTCGAGGACGTCCCGGAGTTCACGGGCCACACGCAGTGAGGTCTCCACGCTCCAGGCGCCGTTGGGGTCCAGGCGCAGGGGGTGGCCGGGGAACGCCTCGGCGAGAGCGCGTACGGCCGCGATCTCCTCGTCCGGCGGGAAGACACCGCCCTTGAGCTTGAAGGAGGTGAATCCGTACCGCTCCTTGAACGTCCGGGCCTGCTCCACGATGCCGGCCGGGTCGATCGCCGCGCCCCAGTCGTCCTTCTCGTGGGGCACCGCCTCGGGGTGGTCCGCCCACTTGTAGAAGAGGTACGCGCTGTACTCGACGGCGTCGCGCACCTTGCCGCCGAGGAGTGCGTGCACCGGCAGGCCGAGGGTCTTGCCGAGGGCGTCCAGGCAGGCGACCTCGAAGGCCGAGATCACGGACAGGCGCAGCTTGTCGGCCGTCTGGACGCCCCGCAGGCCGCCGACGTCCACCTGCTCGGAGATCCGTGACCGGTCCACGTCCACCTCGTCCCCGAGGGTGAACAGACCGTTCACATCGCTGATCTGCCGGCCGACCAGCTTCTTCGCGTAGGGGCGGGCCAGGTCCAGGTACTTGGTGTCGCCGTAGGTCTCACCGACGCCCGTGACGCCGTCCGCCGTGACGACCTCCACGATCAGGCGCGGGGTGTACGGCTGGTGCACGCCCTGCGTGTTGAGGAGGGGCGGGTCGGCGATCAGGATCGGCGTCAGCCGTACGTCCTTGATGGTGAGGTCCACCCGGCCATCTCCCTATGTGAAAGTCGTCCATGTATGGAGATGCACGCTAGATACATGGATCCTCCGCGTCAACGGACCCCGCGGCGGACATCGGAAAAGGGCGCACTGTTTACCCGGAGTGCTGGTGATCAAACGTCAAGTGACTCAGATCACTCTCTCCCGGCTTCTGCTGAGAACTGCGTGCTTGATACAAATTGGCCGCGCGTTCCTGTCCGTCGACGGTCGTCGCCCCTCCCCCTCTCTTTCCGAGCCGCTCCTTTCGCCTGCCCTGGAACGCCCGTGTTCGCGCCCCGCACCACTCCCTGGCCCCTCGTCGCCCTTTTCACGGCCGGGTATCTCGCTCCCTACCTCCTGCCGACCGTCGTGGGACGGCTGGACTCGGGGCTTCCCCTGTCGGCCACGCAGGCCGGTGCCGTCGGCAGTGCGCTGCTGCTGGGTTCGGCCTCGGCCGGGTTCGCGCTGGCCTCGCGCGTCGAGCGGGTCGGGGCCCGCACCCTGGCCCGGATCGGGCTGGTACTCGCCGTCGTCGGGTACGGCGGGGCCGCCCTCGCCGGAAGCGTCCCGGCGGTCATCGCGGGTGCCGTTCTCGGCGGATTCGGGTCCGGTACGGCCACCACCGTCGCCGCCACCCGGATCGCCGCCGAGCCCGACCCGCACCGCGCCTCCACGCTCGGTCTGCTCGGGGTGTCCGCGCTCGCGGGTGCCGTCTATCTGACGGTGCCGCACCTCGGCCCCGGGCACGGGCAGCCACTGGCCGCGATCGCCCTCACCGCCGTCGCCGTGTGGCCGCTGACCGGGCGGCTTCCGGGACGTGCCCCCGTTGTCCCGGCCCGGTGCGAGGGCGGGTCCGCGCGGCTGCCGCAGCTGCGGTCCGGGCTGTTGCTGGTCGCCGCCATGCCGTTCTGGTCGCTGGTGCAGAACTCCCTGTGGGGGGTCAGCGGGCGCATCGGTCTCACGCAGGCGCAGCTGAGCGAGGCCGCCGTCGGCGTCGTCTTCGCCGTGGCGCTCGGCGCCGGGCTGCTGGGCGTGCTGGGGGCGGGGGCGCTGGGGGCGCGGCTGGGACGGGCGCTGCCCATCGGCGGCGGGACCGTGCTGATCGCCGGGTGCGTCGTGGCGAGCGCGTCGGCGACCGGGCCGGTGAGTTTCGCGGCCGGGGAGATCGCCTGGAACGTCTTCTACCCGATCGTGCTGTCCTATCTGATCGGGCTGGCCGCCTCGCTCGACCCGCGCGGGCGCTGGGCGGTCCTCGTCGGCTCGGCGTCCTCGCTGGGGACGGCGGCGGGGCCGCTCACCGGGAGTGTCCTGTCGGCGCAGGCCGGCTTCCCGGTGATGGGGCTGGTGCTGGGCGCCGGGCTGCTGGTCGTGGCCGTGCCGATGACCGTCGTCGCGCTGCACACGGGCGGACGTCCGCTGCTGCCGGGCGCGGTCCGGCGGCGCGGCGGGACCCCGGCGGCCCTCCTCGCCGCGTCCACCGGCACGCCCAGCGGGGCGGTGCCCCGGGTGGGCGCGGCGGAACAGGCGGTCGTGGAGATTCCGGTGGACGTTCCGGCGGGTGTGTCCAGCCGGGGGGCGTACGACACGGCCGGGCCCCGGCGCGCGGGAAGCGCGCCGGGGGCCGGGGTCTAGCTGTCGGCCGCTGCCCGCACGCGTCTGCGGAGGTACCAGCCTGTCGCCGTGAGCAGCAGGGCCGCTCCGGCCGCCGTGCCGATCGTGGCCCCGGTGGCGGCGAGGCTGCCGCCGGTGGTTGTGGTGGTGGTGTTGCCGGTGCCTCCGGTCGTGGTGGTGCCGGTGCCGCCCGTGGTGCCGGTGCCGCCCGTCGAGCCGCCGGATGTGCCACCGGTCGTGCCGCCGGCCGTGCCTCCCGGGTCCGTCGGGTTCCCGTCCGTGTCGACCGGGTCCTGGCCGGTGAAGCTGACCGGGACCTTCACGTCCTGGGAGCGGTCGCCGGAGAGGGTGTGGTCGGCGCGGGTGGCCAGGACGCAGGTCGCCTTGAAGCAGTCCGTGTACGCGTCCTTGGCATCGACGGTCAGCTCCACCTCGAAGGTGCCGCCGGTGCCGTACGGGGTCGCCAGGTCCTGGCCGTACTCCGGCGGGTTGGAGGAGATCCACGCCGAACTGTGCGAGCCGCCGGTCATGTCCACCCCGCCGACGCACGGGGTGGGCAGTTCACCGGGGCCGTTGTCGACGCAGAGGGCGACGTAGACGCCCTTCTTCTCGTCGTAGCCGGAGCCGGTGATCTTCAGGGTCTGGTTCTCGGTGGCGAGGTCGTTGACCGGGGTGACCGTGAGCTTCTGGCCGTCGGTGCCCGTGACGGTCCTCGTGCCGGAAGGGGCCGCGGGAGAGGGCGGGGTGGTCGGGGTCGGGCCGCCGTCGGAGGCCTCGACCGTCAGGGTGACCGGTGTGGTGCGGGTGGTGCCTGCCGCGTTGGTGAACTCGGCGCGGTAGCGGTAACCGTCCTGGGCGGCGCGGGCGGTGAAGGCGTACGTGTTCTTCGTGGCGTCCGCGATCTTCGTCCAGGTCTGGCCGCCGTCGGGGCTGACGCTCCAGCTCACGGTGGGCTGCGGGGTGCCCTCGGCGGCGGCGACCAGCGCGACCTCGTCGCCGGGGGCGACCGTGCGGTCGGTGGGGGCCTGGGTGACCTTGGGGGAGATCCGCAGGTCGAGCTTGGTGATCTTGCCCTCGGCGGGGCTGGAGACGTACACGGCGGTGCCGCCGCGGGTGGCGGCCACGGAGGCGTCGCCGAGCTGGGACTGGTTGCCCTCCAGCGTCACGGGGGCGGTGGCGGGAGCGAAGGTCGCCGTGTCGTACACGGCGAGGGAGCTGGTCTGATCGCCGCCGTTGCCGGTGTCGCCGTTGTCCTGCCAGACGACGAACGCGCGCCCGGTGGTGGTGTCGAAGGTGACGTCCACGGCCTCGTCCGGGCCGCTGATCGTGGTCAGTCGCTTCGCGGCCGGGTCGAAGACCAGGACGGAGTTGCCGCTGCCCACCCAGACGTTGCCGGTGGCGGGGTCGGCCTCGACGAAGCCGATGCCGCCGGCGGGGAGGGCCGCCGTCGCGGTGACGGTGAACGCGGTGGCGTCGGACGTGTCCACGCGGTGCAGCCGGCCGCCGGTGGAACCCGTGGACCAGGCGGCCTCGTGGACCGGGTCGACGCCGAGCTGGGAGCCGCCTTCGAGGGCGATGGTGCGCTGGACGGCGCCGGTGGTGGTGTCCCGTTCGGAGAGCGTGGCGCCCTGGGCGACGAGTGCGGTGCCGGCCTTGGTGCCGGCGCCGACGGCGGTGAAGGAGGCACCGTTGAGCCACACGGTGGCGGCCGCCTGGTCGCCGTCCTTGGCGGTGCCGAGGCCGCGCAGGGGGTAGTGGAAGAGGACGCCGTCCCCGGCGAGGGGTCCGGCGATCTGGTTGACGACGCGTTCGGTCACCGTGCCGCCCGCGCCGGGGAACTTCGCGAGGTGGGTGAGGACCGTGCCGTCGGCGGCGTCGAGGACCCACAGGCCGCGCTCGTTGACGTCCCCGGTGTCGACGACGTCGTCCGAGCCGGCGTACAGCTTCCCGGACTCGGGGTGCAGCAGCAGGTCGCGGACCTTGCCGGCGGTGGTGAAGTCGGCCGACCTGACGTAGCTGATGGTGCCGGGGGGTACGTCGACCCCGTCGCCGCCGCCGTCGCCCTCGCCGGGGTCCTGGCCCTCGAAGGTGACCGGGATGCGGACGTCCTGGGAGCGGTCGCCCGCGTTGCGGTGGTCGACCCGGGTGACGACGGAGCAGGTGACCCTGGTGCAGTCGACGCTGCCGTCCTTGGCCTTGACGGTGATGCCGACGTCGAAGGTGCCGCCCGCTCCCCAGGTCACGGCGAGGTCGCCCGCGTACACGTCGCCCTCGGGGACGATCCACTGCGAGGAGCTGCCGGTGCCGGTCTGGTCGGCGCCGCCGATGCAGGGGGTGGGAACGCGGCCGTCGCCGTTGTCCTTGCACAGGGCGACGTAGACGGCCTTGGTGGCGTCGTAGCCGGAGCCGGTGACCCGAATGGTCTCGCCGTCCGCGGCGAGGTCGGCGGAGGCGGAGACGGTGAGCCGCTGGCCGTCCTTGCCGAGTGCCGTCTTCGGTGTGCCGGAGGCCTGGGCGGCGGTGCCGGTGGTGACGGCCGTCGCCGCGGCGGCGACCAGGGCTGCGGCGCCGAGGAGGGCCGCGGGGCGTCTGTGCCGGGGGCGTGCCGGGCCGGGCCGGCCCTTCGCGCTGTCTCTCATGGGTTCCTCACTCGTGGGTGCGCCCCGCACCCGGGGGACGCCGGAGGCCGGGCCCGGTGAGGGGCCCGGCCGGGGTGCCTACTGGAAGGCGATCGGGACGTGGACGTCGTACTTGCGGTCGCCGCTGTCGAAGTGGTCGGCGCGCGTCACCACGGCGCAGTCGACGTCCTGGCCGCAGACCCGGCCGTCGTCGAGGGTGGCCTCGACGTAGATCTGCACGCTGAAGGAGCCGCCGGTGCCGAACCTGGAGCTGTTGGCGAACATGCCGCCGAAGACGTTGTTCACCCAGTGCGAGGCGCCGGTGGAGCCGGTCTCGTCCTGGCCGCCGAGGCAGGGGGTCGGCTTGCTGTCGCCCTGGTTGCCCTCGACCACGCAGAGGCCTACGTAGATGCCCTGGCCGGTGTTGTAGCCGGAGCCGGTGACGGTGATGACCTGGCCGGACGCGGCGGCGGTGTCGGGGGCGGTCACCGACAGGTTGTAGGTGGTGCCGCCGTCGACGACGGAACGGGTCGAGGTGGCGGCGGAGGCGGAGCCGGCCAGGCCGAGGGTGAGAGCCGTGGTGGCGACGACGGCGATACCGGCGCGGGCGGCGGTGCGGGGGGTGAGTCTCATGACGGGAAGACCTCTCGGCTCGACGAGCGGAATTTAGTAAGGCAAACCTAAGTAGGATCTCCGGCTGTTTGTCAACGGACCGTGAAAGACCTCAACCGACCTGCTGGGACAGGGTTTTCGGGCATGCCTGGGAGCGGACCGTGTGGCCCGCTCCCGAATGCGACTGCAAACGGCATGCATGTCGGTCAGTTCGGCACGCCGACGTCGAACGGCACACTCAGCGCGGCCCGTCGACCGGTCACCGCGGTCAGATCGACCGTGTGCTCGCCCTCGAAGGCGGTGGCGTACACCGGGAAGGCCCGCTCCACGCGGCCGTCGGCGTCGGCCACCGTCTGGTACCGGGTGTCGCCGTCGATCGCGACCAGCACGACCGCTCCGGGCGCGAACCCCTCGCCGGTGACCGTCTGTTCGGCGCCCGGGGTGAGGGTGGAGTGCGTGACGGAGGCGGCCGGTCTCGGGTCCGCCGTGGATTCCGGGGCGCTCGCGCTCGGGGAGGCGGCCCGCGGGGTCTCGGGGGCCTTCTCCTGTTTCGGCGCCGGGGTGCCCACCGTCACGTCGAGCACACCGATCCCGTCCCCCGCCGCGAACTGCGTGCCGCTCCAGGAGGACAGCAGGGCCGCTCCCTCCGCGGTGAGGGACGTCCGCAGCCCGGTCCAGGTCACACCGGTCGTCCGTACGTCGGGTGCCGCGCCCCGCGCGACGTCCGCCAGGGCGAGTTCGCCCGCCCGGCCGTCCACGACCGTACGGGCGTACAGCGCACCACCGTCGTCCACCAGCCGCAGCCGCAGCCCGGCGAGGACGAGGGGCTGCGCGGCCGGACCTTCGAAGCGGGCGACGCCACCCAACTCCAGGTCGGCGGAGCCGGTTCTGGGGTCGGTGTCGCCGCCGAGCGCCGGGAACGAGGCACGGTCCGCGGAGGTCCGTACGGCCGGCCGCGTGACGTCGAGCGAGACGCCCCGGCCGGTCAGCTCCGCGCCGGCCGTGGCCCAGTTCGCGTACCCGCCGGACACCTCGCGCGGTGGCGGGTCCCCCTCGGAGCCCGCCTGTACGGCCGCCGCTCCCGGGGCGCACAGCGCGAACAGGGCGCCGGCCGCCAGGGCGACGGCGCCGGGTCTCTTCGCCATGTTCGGTTCTCCCTCTGTCGTGTGAGGTCGCGTCAGTTGGCCGGTGAGGTGGCCGCGCGGCGGCGGCGCGCCCACCACCAGGTCCCGGTCCCGGCGGCGACCAGTCCGGCGGCGGTGAGGCCGAGGGGCAGCGCGCGGTCGGAGCCGGTGCTCGCCATGGAGCCGTCGGAGCCGGTACCGGAGGCCTCGGTGGTGCCGGTGGTGCCCGCCACGGCCGGGGCGCTCGCGCTCGGTGTCGCCGACGCACCCCCGCTGCCGGTCCCCGCGCCGCCCGCGGTCCCGAACGTCACCGGGATGCGGACCGTCTGGCTCTGGTCGCCGCCCCGGGTGTGGTCGTTGCGCGTGATGACGGCGCAGGTGACACCGGCGGCGGTGCAGTCGGTGTTGGCGTCCTCGGCGCGGACCTTGAGCCGGACGGTGAAGGTGCCCTCGTGTCCGCTGTCGCCGTAGGGCTTCGCCAGGCCCTCCCCGTAGGAAGGCGGGTTGGAGGAGACCCATACGGAGGCGCCGGACTCGCCGGACATGTCGACGCCTCCGACGCAGGGCGTGGGCGTCTTCCCGGCGCCGTTGTCCACACAGAAGGCGACGTAGACGCCCTTCTCGGCGTTGTAGCCGGAGCCGGTCACGGTGACCGTCTCGCCCGCCGCGGCGAGGCCGGACGACTTGGACACGGTGAGTTCCTGCCCCTCCGGGCCTGTCGCCGAGCCGCCCGCGGCGGCCGCCGGTGCGGCGGGGAGCAACAGGACGGACGCCGAGACGACCGCGAGGAAACAGCCAACTCCGTGGCCGCGCAGGCCACTTGCCGATGCCATGGAAAACCCCCACCACGCGATACTAAGGTAAGCCTAACCTAAACTATTCCTCAACTGTGTGCCAGACGCCGTGTGTCGGCGAGTGGAAGGGAAAGCGATGCGAGCAACCGGAAGAGGCCCCTCGGTCCGCCGCCGGACGGGAGGCCGCCTCGCCGCCCTCGGACTGGCCCTCGCCCTGCTGACGGCGGCCTGCGGAGGCGGCGGGAAGGGGGCCGGAGCCTCGTCGGACACCGCCCCCGGGTCCGCGAGCGCGCGGGCCGCCGCCGCGGCGGAACGGCTCGCGGAGAACTCGCTCGTGCCGCTCGGAGGCGCCCCGCCCACACCTCTGTTGCCGGTCACCGTCGATTCCTCCGACGGGCGGAAGGTGACCGTGAAGGACGCCTCGCGCATCCTGCCGCTCAACGGGGGCGTCGCCGAGATCGTGTTCACGCTCGGGCTCGGCGACCGGGTCGTGGGCCGGGACATCACGGCCACCTTCGAGGAGGCGAAGAAGCTCCCCCAGGTCACCAAGGCGCACGACGTGAGCGCGGAGAGCGTGCTGTCGCTGCGGCCGACGGTGGTGCTCGCCGACACCGACACCGGACCGAAGGAGGCCGTGCAGCAGATCCGTGACGCGGGGATCCCGGTCGTCGTCCTGGACCCGGCGACGAAACTGTCCGACGTCACCGCCCGCACCACCCGCATCGCGGCGGCCCTCGGTGTGCCGGAGGCCGGCCGGGCGCTGAACGAGCGCATGAGCGCCGAGTTGGCGGCGGCCCGTGCCGGGGTGCCCGAGGGCAGCAGGCCGAAGGTCGCCTTCCTCTACATGCGCGGCAGCGCGGCCGTCTACCTGATCGGCGGCAAGGGCTCCGGCGCCGACTCGCTGCTGGCGGCGGCCGGCGCGGTGGACGCGGGCACGGAGGCGGGTCTGGACCGGCCGTTCACCCCGATCACCACCGAGGCCCTCGCGCAGGCGCGGCCGGACGTCATCCTCATGATGACCAAGGGCCTGGAGTCGGTCGGCGGCCTCGACGGCCTCCTCCGGATCCCCGGCATCGCCCAGACCCCGGCCGGCCTGAACCGCCGCGTCGTCGACATGGAGGACGGCGTCCTGCTCGGCTTCGGCCCGCGCACCCCGCTCGTCATCGACATCCTGGTGGACCGGGTCCACCAGGACGGTTAGGACGGGAACTCGTACGCGTCGACCTCGGCCAGGTACCGCGCCCGCAGCTTCTCGTCGTCCTCCAGGAAGGAGGCGGTGAAGGAGTTGCGGGCCAGTTCCCGCAGCCGCTCCTCGCCCAGGCCCAGCTCCGACCGTACGGCGTCGAAGTTGTCGCCCGCGTAGCCGCCGAAATAGGCCGGGTCGTCGGAGTTGACCGTGCAGACCAGCCCGGCGTCGAGCATCGCGGGCAGCGGGTGGTCGGCGAGGACGTCGACGGTCCGCAGCCGCACGTTGGACAGCGGGCACAGCGTCAGCGGGATCCGCTCCCGCACCAGCCGCTCCACCAGCGCCGGGTCCTCCATGCAGCGCAGCCCGTGGTCGACGCGCTCGATGCCGAGGACGTCGAGGGCCTCGGTGATGTACTCCGGCGGCCCCTCCTCACCGGCGTGCGCGACCCGCCGCAGGCCGAGGGCGGCGGCGGCCTCGTAGACCTCACGGAACTTCACGGGCGGATGCCCGACCTCCGCCGAGTCCAGCCCGATGCCGGTGATCCGGTCCAGGTACGGCTTCGCCGCGTCGAGCGTCTCCAGCGCGGACCCGGCCGACTCGTCGCGCAGGAAGCACATGATCAGCCGGGTGGAGACGCCGTGGTTCGCCTCGCTGCCGCCGAGCGCCCGCCACAGGCCCTCGACGACCGTGCCCATCCCGATGCCCCGGGCGAGGTGGGCCTGCGGGTCGAAGAAGATCTCCGCGTGCCGCACGCCCTGCGCGGCGGCACGGGCGAGGTAGGCGTTGGCCAGGTCCTCGAAGTCCCGCTCGGTGCGCAGGACCGCCATCAGCTCGTAGTACAGGTTCAGGAAGGACTGGAGGTCCTCGAACCGGTACGCCTCGCGGAGCGCCCCGGTGTCGGCGTACGGCAGCTCGACACCGTTGCGGGCGGCCAGCTCGAAGGCCAGCTCCGGCTCCAGCGTGCCTTCGATATGCAGGTGCAGTTCAGCTTTGGGGAGGGGCATCAAAGTATCGTACGGGTCTTTTACCGTCGTTTCGGAACCGGCACCCGTAGGAGGTCGTGCGCCACCGAGAGCTCCCCCACGAACCCGGCCGCCCGCGCCTGCCGCTCGAACTCTTCGGGGTCGCCGTAGCGCTGGCTGAAGTGCGTGAGCACGAGATGCCGGACACCCGCGTCCCGCGCGACCCGCGCCGCCTGACCGGCGGTCAGATGGCCGTGGTCGACGGCGAGCTGCTCGTCCTCGTCGAGGAACGTCGACTCGATGACCAGCATGTCGCAGCCCTCCGCCAGCTCCCCGACCCCGTCGCACAGGCGGGTGTCCATGACGAACGCGAACCGCTGCCCGCGCCGCACCTCGCTGACCTCCTCCAGCGACACCCCGCCGACCGATCCCTCCCGCTGGATACGGCCGACGTCCGGCCCCCGGACACCGCGCGCGGCGAGCTTGTCGGGCAGCATGCGGCGGCCGTCGGGCTCGGTCAGTCGGTAGCCGTAGGACTCCACCGGGTGCGAGAGCCGGCGGGCGTCCAGCGTGTACGACGGGGTGACGGCGAGGGGTCCGTCGCCGTCGACCGGGACCTCGGTGATGCCGACGGTCTCGCGGTAGGCGGTGGCGTACCGGAGCCGGTCGAAGAAGCGCTGCCCGGACCGCGGGAAGTGGGCGGTGACCGGGTGCGGGACCCGGTCCAGGTTGACGCGCTGGATCACCCCGGCGACGCCGAGGGAGTGGTCGCCGTGGAAGTGCGTGACGCAGATCCGGTTCAGGTCGTGCGCGGCGACCCCGGCCCGCAGCATCTGGCGCTGCGTGCCCTCCCCGGGGTCGAAGAGGATGCCCTCGCCGTCCCAGCGCAGGAGATAGCCGTTGTGGTTGCGGTGCCGGGTCGGGACCTGGCTGGCGGTGCCGAGGACCACCAGTTCACGTACGGACACGGATCAGCCGGGGGGCCACTGGAGGCCACGGCCGCCGAGGACGTGCGCGTGGGCGTGCCAGACGGTCTGCCCGGCGCCGCTGCCGGTGTTGAAGACGATGCGGTAGCTCTCCAGCTTCTCGTCGTCGGCGACCGCCCGCGTCTCGCGCAGGACGTCCGCGGCGAGCTGCGGCGCCTCGGCGGCGAGGGTGGCGGCGTCCACGTGGTGCGCCTTGGGGATCACCAGGACGTGGGTGGGCGCCTGCGGGTTGATGTCCCGGAAGGCGACGGTCGTCTCGGTCTCCCGCACGATCGTCGCGGGGATCGTCCCCGCCACGATCTTGCAGAACAGACAGTCGTCCTGCGGCTCGCCTGGCATTCGGATCCTCCTCGCACCGGTGATCTCTTACGGGCATCGTAGCGACGGCCGGCACGACGCAGCGCGGACCGGCATCATCAAGCCTGTCCGGCACTCGATGACGAGGGCGTCCAGGCCGGAAGCGGGGGTCCGGGGGCGGCAGCCCCCAGGGACGGCCGCCCCGACGCCGGCGGGCTACGACTCCGGGAGCGGCGGAGCCACCTTCGCCGGGGTCTCCTCCAACGCGAGCAGCGCCAGCCGTACCGCCTCCTCCAGCTGGACGTCCCGTCCCGCCGCATGGTCCTGCGGCCGCACCACGACCTCCACGTCCGGATCGACGCCGTGGTTCTCCACGCCCCACCCGTAGCCGTCCAGCCAGATCGCGTACTTGGGCTGGGTGACCAGCGTCCCGTCGACCAGCCGGTACCGGCTGTCGATCCCGATCGTGCCGCCCCACGTCCGCGTGCCGACCACCGGTCCGATGCCCAGCGCCTTGACCGCCGCGTTGACGATGTCCCCGTCGGACCCGGAGAACTCGTCGGCGACCGCGACGACGGGCCCGCGCGGCGCGTCCTCCGGATAGCTGTACGGCCGCATCCCGCGCGGCACGTCCCAGCCGACGATCCGCCGCGCCAGCTTCTCCACGACGAGCTGGGAGGTGTGGCCGCCCCGGTTCTCCCGGACGTCCACGACGAGCCCCTCGCGGGCCACCTCCACCCGCAGGTCGCGGTGGATCTGGGCCCAGCCGGGGGCCTGCATGTCCGGCACGTGGAGATAGCCGAGCCGGCCGCCGGACGTCTCGTGCACGTACGCCCGCCGGTCGGCGACCCAGGCGTGGTAGCGCAGCGGCTCCTCGTCGTCGACGGGGACGACGACCGGGTGCCGGGGTTCGCCCCCGCCGGACGGCGAGACGGTCAGCTCGATCGCCTTGCCCGCCGTACCGACGAGGAGGGGTCCGGGTCCGGCGACCGGGTCCACGGGGTGGCCTGCGACGGCGAGGATCGCGTCGCCCGCGCGCACCGCGACGCCGGGCGCGGCGAGCGGGGAGCGGGCGTCGGGGTCCGAGGTCTCCGACGGCAGCACCCGGTCGATTCGCCAACTGCCGTCCTCGTGACGGGAGATGTCGGCGCCGAGCAGGCCCTGGCGGGCGCCGCCGCCGTAGCCGCGGGGGACGACATAGGCGTGCGAGGTGCGGAGTTCGCCGTGCACCTCCCACAGGACGTCGACGAGGTCGTCGCGGGTGGCGACCCGGTCCAGGAGCGGCCGGTAGCGGTCGAGGACACCGTCCCAGTCGATTCCGCCGAGGTCGGGCAGCCAGAAGTTGTCCCGCATGAGGCGGCCGGTCTCGTCGTACATCTGGCGCCACTCGGCGGCCGGGTCGACGGTCTGGCGGACGCGGCCGAGGTCGACGGTGAGGTTGCTGTCGCTGTCCTCGTCGCCGGAGGCGCGCCGGTCGCTGGGGACCACCTTGAGCTTGCCCTCGGAGCGCAGCAGCAGCCGCTTGCCGTCACCGCTGACCTCGAAGGCGTCGGCGTCGGGTGCGAGGTGTTCGAGGCGCTGCTGGACGAGGTCGTAGCGCTCCAGCTCGGTGTCCGGGTCGGGATCGTCGGGGGTGGCGCGGGAGGCGCCGAGGACACCGCGCACGGGGTGGCGCAGCCACAGCACGCCGTCCTTGGCGGCGCGCAGCCCGGAGTAGCGGCCGGCCTCGACGGGGAAGGGCACTATCCGGTCGGCGAGGCCCTCCAGGTCGATCCGGGTGGCCGGGGTGCCCTCGCTGTCGGGTGTCTCGTCCTTGTCGGGGGCCTCGAAGGGGCGGCCGTGCCGCTGCGGCCCGAACGGCGAGGGTGTGGTCGCGGCGAGCGGGATGAGGTGCGGGCGGGCCCCTTCGATGAAGGAGAGGTCGAAGGCGTGCTCGTCGTAGACCGGGTCGAAGGCGCGCGTCGACAGGAACGCGAGGTGCTTGCCGTCGAGGGTGAACGCGGGCGCGAAGTCGTGGAAGCGCAGCGGGGTCGCCTCGGTGACCGACAGGTCGGCGGTGTTGGCGAGCTTGAGCCGGCTGAGCGGGCGCGGGCCGGGGTGCGACCAGGCCAGCCAGGCCGAGTCGGGCGAGAAGGCCAGGTCGGAGACCTCGCCGTCCTCGCTGCGGTCGACCTCGCGGACCTCGCCGGTCTCCCGCTCGACGAGCAGCAGCCGTCCGTCGTGCGCGGCGACGGCGGCCCGGCTGCCGTCGGGTGCCATGGCCAGTTCCAGCACCCGGCCGAGGCGTCCGGCGGCCAGCCGGCGCGGGGTGGCACCCGGTGCGAGGCCGGTGGCGGGGGCGAACTCCAGGGCGTCGTCGCCCTCGGCGTCGGTCACCCACACCACCCACTCCTCGCCCTCCGTGCGGAAGGTGCGCGGCAGCCGGGCGCGGACGCCGGGTTCGGCGGCCAGGGCGCGGGCGGGGCCGTGGCGGTGGGTGACCCAGTGGACGGCGCCACGCACCTCCACGGCGCTGCCGCGGGCGGTGTGGTCGGGGGTGGCGGAGCCGAGCCAGCGGGCTGCGGGCACCGGGTACGGCCGCCGGTCGGTGCGCTGCCCGCCGAGCCGGACGTCGATGCGGCGCGGCTCGGCGCCGTCGAGGTCGTCCAGGATCCACAGTTCGCCGGCGGAGCAGTACACCACCCGGCTGCCGTCCCCGGCGGCGTGCCGGGCGTAGTAGCCGTCCAGCGGTGTGTGCCGCCGCAGGTCGGAGCCGTCGGCGAGGGAGGAGTAGAGCGCGCCGGTGCCCTCGTGGTCGGAGAGGAAGGCGATCCGGTCACCCGCCCACACCGGGTACTCGATGTTGCCGTCGAGGTCCTCGTGCAGCCGCGTGAACTCGCCGTCGCCCTCCCGGTCGATCCACAGCTTGCCCGCCGTGCCGCCCCGGTAGCGCTTCCAGGCGGCGGCCTCCCGGCCCATCGACGCGGACACCAGCACGGTGTGCGGACCGAAGGCGACACCGCCGACGGGCCCGTACGGCAGGGTGGTGGCCGGTCCGCCGTCGAGCGGGACCGCGCGGACCCAGCTGCGGCGCAGGCTGGCCTGGTCGTGGGTGCTCAGCACGAGCACCCGGCCGTCGGGGGTCCAGCCGCGCACCCTGGTCTGAGGGCTGCCCCAGTACGTCAGCCGGGTGGCGGGTCCGCCGTCGACCGGGGCGATGTGCACCTCGGGAGCGCCGTCGCGGGTGGAGGTCCAGGCGACGGTGGTGCCGTCGGGCGAGATGCGGGGCAGGGTGACCGGCATGTTGTCGGCGCTGACGCGCCAGGCGCGCCCACCGTCGAGGGGCGCGAGCCACACGTCGTCCTCGGCGGTGAAGGCCACCAACTCGCCGTGCAGGTGCGGGAATCGGAAGTACGCGGCAGGCGTCACGGGCTGTGTCACCCGATCACTCTAGGCAAGGGCGGGGGCGACCGACAGGGGTTCGGATCACTTGCTCGCGCAGGTCACTTGGTGTCGGCGGGCCCGCAGCGCGTGTCGCCGTCGCACCGGACCGTCTCGGTGACGGTCACGGTGACCGTGGGCCGCCCCGGTTCGGCGGGCTGTGCGGAGCGCGGCGGGGCGAGCGGCGAAGGGGTGGCGGACTTGCAGTCGCCGAGCCCGCCCACCCGGAACAGCTGCTTGTCGCCGACGTCCGCGCGGAGGTCGCCGCGCACGCAGGAGCCGTCGACGGCACGTGTGACGTGGCCGGTGACGGTGATGTCCCGCCCGTTGCCGGTCTCCCCCTCGCAGTCGACGGAGGCGACCGTCTCCCGGCCCGCGGAGGCCCCGTCGCCGTAGTCGGCGGTGCAGGTCAACCACCGTACGTCGACGTCCCGGCGCTCGATCTCGGCCGTGGCCGCCTCGTCGGTGGTGTATGCGACGGCCGCCGAGCCGATCCCGCCCGGTTCGCACGCCACCGCCCCGCCCACGGCCAGGACCGCGAGCCCCGCCACGGCCGCCGCACGTGTCCCGCGCGCCCGGCCCCGCATCCGTCTCCTCCATGCCCCCATGGAAGGCAGCCTGCCACCGCCGGCGGGGTCGCGGTAGAGCACTTAACGCCATGCGCCGCAGCGCCGCACCGGTCTACGGTGACCGCATGCGCGACCACCGCCGCCTGAGGAAACTGACCGTCGACGACACGACCGCCTACCTGTGGACGGTCCGGCACCGGCACCGGGACGGCCAGGGCTGCCGGGACGTCCTCACCCTGGCCCGGGACGGCGTGCGCACCAGGATCGTGTTCCGGGAGGGCGAGGGCCGTTACGTCGGCGGCGGCGCGTACTCGCACAGCGGCGGTGTCGGCGACCGCACCCACCACCTCAACCTGCACCTGCCCGGCACGGTGCGCGCCCTCCTCGACGAGGCCGTCCGCCGCGGACTGCTCCCGCAGGAGGGGCACGAACGGGAGCTGGACGGCTGGATCCTGTTCGACGCCGTCAGCCGCGCGGCAGCAGCCACGCCCCAGGCTCCACCTGGCGGCCCTCCCGGTCCTTGAGGCGGGCGGGTCAGGACCAGCGGCCGGTCCGGCCCAGGATCAGGGCGGCGGCCGCCGTCCCGGCGGTCGAGGTCCGCAGCACGCTCCGCCCCAGCCGGTACACCTTGGCGCCGGCCTCCTCGAAGAGTGCCAACTCCTCGGGGGAGACGCCCCCTTCCGGTCCGACGACGAGCACGATCTCGCCGTCCGTGGGGAGTTGGGCGGTGGCGAGGGGTTCGCTGCCGTAGTCGCGGTCCTCGTGGAGTACGGCCGCGAAGTCGGCCCGCGCCAGAAGTGCCGCCACCTGCTTGGTGGTCGCCGCGTCGGCGACCTCGGGGAAGCGGACCCGGCGGGACTGCTTGCCGGCCTCGCGGGCGGTGGCCCGCCACTTGGCGAGCGCCTTCAGCCCGCGGTCGCCCTTCCACTGGGTGATGCAGCGGGAGGCGGCCCACGGCACGATCGCGTCGACGCCGGTCTCGGTCATCGTCTCGACGGCCAGCTCGCCCCGGTCGCCCTTGGGCAGCGCCTGCACGACGGTGATCCGCGGCGACCCGGCGGGCTCCTCCGCCACCCGCGTCAGACGGACGACCAGCCGGTCCTTGCCCTCGGCTGCGACGACCTCGCCCTGGGCCCAGCGGCCGGTGCCGTCGGTGAGGACGACCTCCTCACCGGTCCGCAGCCGCTTCACGGAGACGGCGTGCCGCCCCTCGGGCCCGTCCAGCACGAACTCGGCGGGTCCGCCCGGCAGTTCCCCGACGACGAACACGGGCGCGGTCATCGCGCACCGCCCGCGCCGCCGGCACCGGCCGCGCCACCGCCCGACAACGCTGTCCTCGCCGTGTCGAGTTCGCCCTTCAGCACCTCCACCAGCTGCCCGGCGGGCAGCGCGCGGGCCAGCCGGTGTCCCTGGCCCGCCCACAGGGCCATGCCCTGCGCGTCGCCCGCCTTCGCGGCGGCCTTGCGCAGCGGCGAGGTGAGGTGGTGGACCTCGGGGTAGGCGGCGGGCGCGTACGGGCCGTGCTCGCGCAGGAAGCGGTTGACCAGGCCGCGGGCCGGTCGCCCGGAGAAGGCGCGGGTCAGTTCCGTACGCACGAAGAGCGGGTTGGTCAGCGCCTCCTTGTGGACGGCGGCCGCGCCGGACTCGGGGGTGGCCAGGAAGGCCGTACCGAGCTGGGCGGCGCTCGCTCCGGCGGCGAGGACGGCGGCGATCTGGCCGCCCCGCATCAGACCGCCCGCGGCGACCAGCGGCAGGCCCACGGCCTCCCGGATCTGGGCGATCAGTGCGAGCAGGCCGATGCCGGAGCCGTCGTTCTCGGGGATGTCCCGGTGGGTGCCCTGGTGGCCGCCGGCCTCCACGCCCTGCACGATCACCGCGTCCGCGCCCGCCCGCTCGACGGCGATGGCCTCCTCGGCGGTGGTCGCGGTGACCAGCGTGAAGGTGCCGGCCCGGCGCAACGCGTCCAGCACGTCCCGGCCGGGCACGCCGAAGTGGAAGGAGACGACCGGCACCGGGTTGTCCAGCAGCACCGCCAGTTTGGCCTCGTAGCCGTCGTCGCGGCCGCTGTCCGGATCGCCCAGCTCGGTCTCGTACCAGGCGGCCTCACCGGCCAGCTGATGGGCGTAGACCTCGACGGCGCCGGTCTCCGCGTACTCCGGCTGCGGCATGAACAGGTTCACGCCGAAGGGCCGGGAGGTGAGACTCCGCAGCTGTTTCATCTCCTGGTACAGGCCGTCGGCGGTCTTGTACCCGGCGGCCAGGAACCCCAGCCCGCCGGCCTCGGACACGGCGGCGGCAAGCTGCGGGAGGGAGACGCCGCCCGCCATGGGGGCCTGCACGATCGGGAGAGGGAAGAGATCGGTCAGTGCGGAGGACATGACGGCATGTTGTCACGTCCCCGGAACAAGTCCGAACCGACCCCCGACCAGCCGTCCGGTGTTTGCGGACGAGGCCGTGCAGGGCCGAAAGGGGGCCTGGGGCGCAGCCCCCGGGTTCGGGACGGGAAGGGGCGGCGGGGGCGAGAACCCCACCGCCCGCACACCCCAGCCACCGTCACCGCCCGTTGAACGCGTCCTTCAGCCGGGAGAACAACCCCTGCTGTCCGGGCTGGAACTGCCCGAGGGGCCGCTCCTCACCCCGCAGCTTCGCCAGCTCCCGCAGCACCCGCTCCTGCTCGGGATCCAGCTTGTTGGGCGTCTGCACCTCGACATGCACGATGAGGTCGCCGCGCCCCCCGCCCCGCAGATGCGTGACACCGCGCCCGTGCAGCGGGATCGACTGCCCGGACTGCGTGCCGGGCCGGATGTCGACCTCCTCGAGACCGTCGAGCGTCTCCAGCGGCACCTTCGTGCCGAGGGCCGCCGCGGTCATGGGCAGGGTCACCGTGCAGTGCAGATCGTCGCCGCGCCGCTGGAACTGCGCGTGCGGCAGCTCGTGGATCTCGACGTACAGGTCACCGGCGGGACCGCCGCCGGGCCCGACCTCGCCCTCACCGGCGAGCTGGATGCGGGTGCCGTTGTCGACACCGGCCGGGATCTTCACCGTCAGCGTGCGGCGCGAGCGCACCCGTCCGTCGCCCGCGCACTCCGGGCACGGGGTCGGCACCACGGTGCCGAAGCCCTGGCACTGCGGGCAGGGCCGCGAGGTCATGACCTGGCCGAGGAAGGACCGCGTCACCTGCGACACCTCGCCGCGGCCGCGGCACATGTCACAGGTCTGCGCGGTGGTGCCCGGCGCGGCACCCTCGCCACTACAGGTGGTGCAGACGATCGCCGTGTCGACCTGGATGTCCTTGGTCGTGCCGAAGGCGGCCTCGTCGAGGTCGATCTCCAGCCGGATCATCGCGTCCTGGCCGCGGCGGGTCCGCGAGCGCGGCCCGCGCTGCGACGCCGTGCCGAAGAAGGCGTCCATGATGTCGGAGAAGTTGCCGAAGCCACCGGCTCCGAAGCCGCCCGCGCCGCCGCCCGCCTGGGAGAGGGGGTCGCCGCCGAGGTCGTAGACCTGCTTCTTCTGCGGGTCCGACAGCACCTCGTAGGCGGCGTTGATCTCCTTGAACCGCTCCTGGGTCTTCGGATCGGGGTTGACGTCCGGGTGCAGCTCGCGTGCGAGCCGCCGGAAGGCCTTCTTGATCTCTTCCTGCGACGCGTCGCGGCGCACGCCGAGAACGGCGTAGTAGTCCGTGGCCACTTACGACTCCGCCAGGATCTGTCCGACGTACCGTGCCACTGCGCGTACCGCTCCCATCGTTCCCGGGTAATCCATGCGGGTCGGTCCGACCACGCCGAGCTTGGCGACTGCCTCGCCGCCCGAACCGTAGCCGACCGACACCACCGAAGTGGAGTTGAGTCCCTCGTAGGCGTTCTCGTGACCGATGCGTACGGTCATGCCCGAATCCCCGGCCTCGCCAAGGAGCTTGAGGAGCACGACCTGCTCCTCCAAGGCTTCCAGGACGGGTCGGATGACGAGGGGAAAGTCATGTCCGAAGCGGGCGAGATTGGCGGTTCCGCCGATCATCAGCCGCTCCTCGTTCTCCTCGACGAGCGTCTCCAGCAGGGTGGAGAGCACCGTCGTGACCGTGCCGCGGTCCTCGTTCTCGAAGGCGTCGGCCAGGTCTTCCACCAGACGCGGCACATCGCTGAAGCGACGGCCCGCGACCCGGCTGTTCAGCCGCGCCCGCAGATCCGCCAGCGAGGCCTCGCCGAAGGGCGCCGGGCAGTCCACCATCCGCTGCTCGACCCGCCCGGTGTCCGTGATCAGCACCAGCATCAGCCGGGCCGGCGCCAGCGCCAGCAGCTCGACGTGCCGCACGGTGGAGCGGGTCAGCGACGGATACTGCACGACGGCGACCTGCCGGGTGAGCTGCGCGAGCAGCCGTACGGTCCGGGCCACGACGTCGTCCAGGTCGACGGCGCCGTCCAGGAAGTTCTGGATGGCCCGCCGCTCGGGCGCCGTCATCGGCTTGACGCCGGCCAGCTTGTCGACGAACAGCCGGTAGCCCTTGTCGGTGGGGATGCGCCCGGCACTGGTGTGCGGCTGGGCGATGAACCCCTCGTCCTCCAGGGCGGCCATGTCGTTGCGGACCGTCGCCGGTGAGACGCCGAGGTTGTGCCGCTCGGTGAGCGCCTTGGAACCCACCGGTTCCTCGGTGCCGACGTAGTCCTGGACGATGGCGCGCAGCACTTGAAGCCTGCGTTCACTCAGCATCCGCGCTCACCTCCAGAAAGTCGTCCCCAGTCCCCCGGGCGCCTCGCCTGGCACTCTTCATATCCGAGTGCCAGCGTTCCCCGGCCCAGTGTACGGCTGTGGGGTACACCCGGGGCAAGGTCGGTCGCCCGGCCGGGCTGCCAGGGCTAGCGTCGCGGTATGACGGTGACTTGGGAAGAGCTGGGGTGGGAGCGGATCGCCACGGGGGTCGGCCGGTGCCGGCTGCCAGGCTGGGACTGCACGGCGGGGCTGGTCGTCGGGGACGGGCGGGCCCTGTTGGTGGACGCCGGGTCGAGTCTCGCCGAGGGTGCCCGGCTGCGGATGCACGCCGAGGACCTCGCAGGTCACCGTGTGACCGATCTCGCTCTCACGCACCCCCACTTCGACCATGTCCTCGGGGCGGCCGCCTTCGCGGGCGCCGAGGTCTACGCGGCGGTGGGCGCGGACACCGTGCCGGCGGAGGAGCTGCGCGCGGACGCCGTCCGCAACGGTCTCGACGACGCCACGGCCACGGAGGCCGCGGACACGCTGGTACGGCCCCGCCACCTGGTCTCCGGCGAGTGGACCCTCGACCTGGGCGGCGGCCGGCAGGCCCTGCTGGCGAACGTCGGCCCCGGCCACACCGCGCACGACCTGGCCGTCCTCGTCCCGGCGAGCCCCGCCTCGCCCGAGGTCGTCTTCTGCGGCGACCTCGTCGAGGAGTCCGGTGAGCCGCAGGCGGGCCCCGACGCCGTACCGTCGCACTGGCCCGCCGCCCTCGACCGGCTGCTGGACCTCGGCGGTGAGGACGCGCTGTACGTGCCCGGTCACGGCGCGGTGGTCGACGCGGCGTTCGTCCGGGCCCAGCGGGACGCGCTGGCCGCGCGTTTCGGCGTGTCGCTGTGACCGTGCCGGGGCTTCTCCTATCGTCATCCGAATGCGCCCACCCGTCTCCCACGAGGGCCCTCCGGGCCCGCGCCCTCGCGTGTACCCTGCCGACCTGACCCCTCCGTGGAAGCAGAAGCAGCGGCCCGCCCCCGAGGTCCCGGCGGAGCCCGGTCTGGTGGTGGAGGAGCCCGGCACCGGTTTCTGCGGCGCGGTGATCCGCTGCGAGGCGGGCACGGTCACCCTGGAGGACCGCTTCGGCAAGCACCGTGTCTTCCCGCTGGAGCCACGCGGCTTCCTCCTGGAGGGCCGGCCCGTGACCCTGGTCCGCCCCACGTCGTCCGCTCCGGTACGGCCCGCCCGTACCGCCTCCGGTTCGGTCGCCGTGCCGGGTGCACGCGCCCGGGTCGCGCGCGCCGGCCGTATCTACGTCGAGGGCCGGCACGACGCCGAACTGGTGGAGAAGGTGTGGGGCGACGACCTGCGCATCGAGGGCGTGGTCGTGGAGTACCTGGAGGGCGTGGACGACCTGCCGTCGATCGTCGCCGAGTTCGCCCCCGGCCCCGACGCCCGCCTCGGCGTCCTCGTGGACCATCTCGTCCCCGGCACCAAGGAGTGGCGCATCGCCCAGTCGGTGACGAGCGAGCACGCGCTGGTGGTGGGCCACCCGTACATCGACGTCTGGGAGGCGGTGAAGCCGTCCGCGGTGGGCATCCCGGCCTGGCCCCGCGTCCCGCACGGGCAGGACTGGAAGACGGGGGTGTGCCGGGCGCTGGGCTGGCCCTCGGACAACACCGGCGCGGTGTGGCAGGCGATCCTGAAGCGGGTGGGCTCCTACCGCGACCTGGAGCCGGAGCTGCTGGGATCGGTCGAACGTCTCATCGATCACGTGACCGTGCCCTGAGCCGCCGCTCGTGCTCCCCGCCGCCGCGGGGCTCCCTCTCAGTCCACCAGGTCCCGCACCACCGCGTCCGCCAGCAACCGCCCCCGCAGGGTGAGCACGGCATGCCCCCGCTCGTACGGACCCTTCTGCAGCAGTCCCTCCGACAGGGCCCGGCGCGAGGCCGCGAGCCCGTCCGGCCGCAGCAGCGACAGGGGCGCCCCCTCCTTCAGCCGCAGCTCCAGCAGGATCCGCTCGACCCTGCGGTCCTCCTCCGAGAGGATCTCGCGGCCGGCGCCCGGTGAGCGGCCGCCCGCCAGCGCCCCCGCGTACGCCCCCGGGTGCTTCACGTTCCACCAGCGCACGCCGCCGACGTGGCTGTGGGCTCCCGGGCCCGCGCCCCACCAGTCGGCACCCCGCCAGTACAGCTCGTTGTGCAGGCAGCGGCCCGCCTCGGAGGTGGCCCAGTTGGACACCTCGTACCAGTCGAAGCCCGCCGCGGCCATCGTCTCCTCGGCGATCAGGTACCGGTCCGCGTGGACGTCGTCGTCGGTCATCGGGACCTCGCCGCGGCGGATCCGGCGGGCGAGCTGGGTGCCCTCCTCGACGATCAGGGCGTACGCGCTGATGTGGTCGGGTCCGGCGCCGAGGGCGGAGTCCAGGGAAGCCCGCCAGTCGTCGTCCGACTCGCCGGGGGTGCCGTAGATCAGGTCGAGGTTGACGTGCTCGAAGCCGACCCCTCGGGCCTCCGCGACGCAGGCCTCGGGGCGGCCGGGCGTGTGGGTGCGGTCGAGGACCTTCAGCACGTGCTGCCGGGCGCTCTGCATGCCGAAGGAGATCCGGTTGAAGCCGCCCTGGCGGAGCGTGGCGAGGTACGCCGGGTCGACGGACTCCGGGTTGGCCTCGGTGGTGACCTCCGCGTCCGCGGCCAGCCCGAACTCGTCGCGGATCGCCGTGAGCATCCTGACCAGATCACCGGCCGCGAGCAGGGTGGGCGTACCGCCGCCGACGAAGACCGTGCGGACCTCGCGCGGGTCGTCGCCGAGGACCTTGCGGGCCAGCCGGATCTCGTCGATCAGGGTGTCGGCGTAGTTGTCGCGGGAGGCGAGGACGCCGCCGGTGCCGCGCAGCTCGGTGGCGGTGTACGTGTTGAAGTCGCAGTAGCCGCAGCGGGTCGCGCAGTAGGGCACGTGCAGGTAGAACCCGAGGGGGCGGTCGGCGGCCCCGGCGAGCGCGGAGGCGGGCAGCGCGCCGTCGGTGGGGACGGGCTCGCCGTCGGGAAGAGCGGAAGGCATGTCTTCCATTGTCCCGTACGTGGCGCGAAGGTCCCCTGGGTCCCCTGTCGCGCTATTCCGCCTGGAGGACCAGCAGGGCCAGGTCGTCCTCCGGGGGCCGGCCGCCGAACTCGTGGACCAGGCTGCGGATCCGCTCGGCGATCAGTTCCGCCTCCAGCCCCGCGCAGCCGGACAGGGCGATGGCGAGGCCGTCGCCGTCGTCGAACTGACGGGAGCCCGAACGGCGCTCGGTGACGCCGTCGGTGACGCACAGCAGGGTGTCGCCGGGCCACAGGTCCAGGCTCTCGCTGACGTACGTGGCGTCCTCGACGACGCCGAGGAGGGTCTGCGGCTGCGCGACCGTGATCACGCTGCCGTCGGGCCCCAGCAGCAGGGGCAGCGGGTGGCCCGCCGAGGCGAGGGTGCAGCGGACTCCGCCGTCGAAGGGCACGAGTTCGCCGTAGAGGAGGGAGAGGAACCGGGTCTGCGGCCCGTCACCGGGGCCCGCGGGACCGACGAAGGCGCGGGCGGCGGCGTCGGCGGCCTCGGTGGCGTCGTCGAGGAGGAGCTGGTTGAGCCGGTCGAGGACGTCGGCGACGCCGTACCCCTCGCGGGCGAGCAGCCGCAGCCAGGGCCGGGCCAGCCCGATGACCACGGCCGCCTCGGGGCCCTTGCCCTGGACGTCGCCGACCGCGAAGCACCAGCGGCCGTCGCCGACCGGGAACAGGTCGTAGAAGTCGCCGCTCGGCCCGCCCTGCTCGCGCGGCTCGTACACGAGGGCGCTGCGCAGGCCGGGGATCTCGGCGACCGCGCCGGGCAGCAGACCGCGCTGGAGGACGGCGCTGATGGTGGCCTGGCGGGCGTACTGGCGGGCCGCTCCGATGGCGAGCGCCACGCGCCGGCCGAGGTCCTCGACGAGCCCGGTGACCTCGTCGGGGAAGCGCAGCAGCCCGGCCCGCCCGATGACGAGGGTGCCGAGCGGGCGGCCGCCGGCGACCAGGCGGTAGGCGAGGGCGGCGCCGTGCTGGCCGAGCGCGGCGCCGGGCCAGGGGTGGGCGGCGGGTCCGGAGCCGGGGCCGTCGGGCGGGCGCGGCAGGTCCTTCTCCAGGGCCCGGCGCAGTTCCTCGACGTGGTTCTCGCTGACGTGCCAGACACGGGCCAGCCGGGGCCCCGGTCCGTCGTCCCAGCCGGCCCGGGAGCCGAGTTCGTCCTCCAGCCAGACCGCGCACCAGTCCGCGAGGCGCGGCACTATGAGCTGGCCGGTGAGCGCGGCGACCAGGTCCTCGTCGAGCTGTCCGGCGAGCAGGTCGGAGGCCTCGGCGAGGAAGGAGAGGGCGCCGCGGCCGAGCCAGTCGCGATCGTGGACGTCGGGCCGGGGTTCGGGAGCGAGGGCCTCGGCGAAGGCGAGGGAGGAGGCGGGGACGGGGGCGGGGGCGCCGGAGGCCCAGGGCTCGCGGGGATTCCCCTCCTCGTCCACCGGGCGGGCCGGCAGCCGCGCCCACACCGTCTTCCCGCCCCTGCGGTACGTCACGCCCCACGCGTCGGCCAGGGTGGCCACCAGGCGCAGGCCGCGGCCGTACTCGGGGGTCTCGTACGGGGTGTCGGGGCTGCCGTCGCGTGGGGCGCGGGAGGGGTGGTGATCGGTGACCTCGACGACGACGGCACAGGTGTCGGGCTCGGGCTCCGCCTCCAGCCGGCACACCAGGTCGACGTCGGTACCGGCGTGCACGACCGCGTTGGTGACCAGCTCGCTGACGACGAGTATCGCCTCCTCGGCGAGCCGTCCGCCCAGTTCCCGGGCGCCGGGAACGCCGAGGGCGGTCCATTCGGAGAAGGCGGCTCGGACGAGGTCGCGGGCGGCGCCGGGCGCGAGGGAACTGCCGGCCAGGGTCGCGTACGCCTGCGGGTGCCCTCCCGCGTGCGCGGGCGCACCACTGGCACGGGACACGGTCTCCCGCTGCGTGGGAATGGCCCCCATGAACGGCTCCCCGGCGGTCGGACGATTCGGGCCTCGGTCCGCGGGCGCCACCCCTCGACCGATGCCGACAGAGTGACAGACCGACCGTGCCCATACGCGCTGAGTTACCGAAGTGGGCCGCGATGAGAGGGAACCGGGTTACGAGTGTGTCCGAAGAGGACCGGTTCGAGGGCGAGTTCGAGCACCGCCGGGAGTAGACGGGGGTGCGGGGGAACACGGGGGTGCGGGGGAACACGGGGGTGCGGGGGGGGACTGCGCGAGCGACCACGCCGCACCGGCGCAGCCGCCCACACACCGCAGAGGGCCTACGCCTCCCGGCTCCCCGCGTACATCTCGTCGATCAGGTGCTTGTACTCCCGCTCCACGACCGGCCGCTTCAGCTTCAGGCTCGGCGTGATCTCACCGTGCTCGACGTCGAGGTCCCGCGGCAGCAGCCGGAACTTCTTGATCGTCTGCCACTTCTGAAGCCCCTGGTTGAGCTGGGTCACGTACCCGTCGATCAGCGCCACCGTCTCCGGCGCGGCCACGATCTCGGCGTACGACTTCCCGCCGAGCCCGTTCTCGTCGGCCCAGCCCCGAAGGGACAGCTCGTCCAGCGCGATCAGGGCCGTGCAGAAGTTCCGGTCGGCGCCGTGCACGAGGATGTTGGAGACGTACGGGCAGACCGCCTTGAACTGTCCCTCGACCTCGGCGGGCGCGATGTACTTGCCGCCGGACGTCTTGATGAGGTCCTTCTTGCGGTCGGTGATCCGCAGGTACCCGTCGGGCGACAGCTCGCCGATGTCCCCGGTGTGGAACCAGCCGTCGGCCTCCAGGACCTCCGCGGTCTTCTCGGGCAGCCCGTGGTAGCCCTCCATGATGCCGGGGCCACGCAGCAGGATCTCGCCGTCGTCGGCGATGCGCACCTCGGTGCCGGGCAGCGGCTTGCCGACCGTGCCGGTGCGGTAGGCCTCGCCGGGGTTCACGAAGGAGGCCGCGGAGGACTCCGTCAGGCCGTACCCCTCCAGGATGTGGATGCCTGCGCCGGCGAAGAAGTACCCGATGTCCGGCGCGAGGGCCGCGCTGCCGGAGACGCACGCGCGCAGGTTGCCGCCGAACGCCTCACGGATCTTCGAGTAGACGAGCGTGTCGGCGACCTTGTGCTTGGCGCCGAGCCCGAAGGGGACGGAGGCCTTGCCGGTGCGCCGGAAGTTGTCCTGGGAGGCCTTGGCGTACTCACGGGCGACCTCGGCGGCCCACTGGAAGATCTTGTACTTGGCGCCGCCGCCCGCACGGGCCTTGGCGGCGACCCCGTTGTAGACCTTCTCGAAGATGCGCGGGACGGCCGCCATGTACGTCGGCCGCACGATCGGCAGATTCTCGATGATCTTGTCGACACGGCCGTCCACGGCGGTGACGTGCCCGACCTCGATCTGGCCGGAGGTCAGCACCTTGCCGAACACGTGGGCGAGCGGCAGCCACAGGTACTGCACGTCGTCGGGACCGAGCAGCCGGGTCGCGGCGATCGCCTTCGCCATGTACGACCAGTTGTCGTGCGGGAGGCGCACGCCCTTCGGGCGGCCGGTGGTGCCCGAGGTGTAGATGACGGTGGCGAGCTGCTCCCTGGTGATCGCGCCGACCCGCTCCTTGATCAGCTGCGGGTCCTGCTCCAGGCGGGCGGCGCCGCGCTTCTCCAGCTCGTCGAGCGTGATGATCCAGTCGGTGGTCTCCACCCCGGCCGGGTCGATCACCACCACATGGGTCAGCTCGGGCAGCTCCTGGCGCTTCTCCACCGCCTTGGCGACCTGGGCCGCGTCCTCCGCGATCAGCACCCGGCTCCCGGAGTCGGAGAGGATGAACGCCGACTCCTCGGCGTTGGTCTGCGGATAGATGGTGGTCGTCGCCGCGCCCGCGCACATGATGCCGAGGTCGGCGAGGATCCACTCGATCCGGGTGGAGGCGGCGAGCGCCACCAGTTGTTCGGGCTGCACGCCCAGCTCGATCAGGCCGGCCGCGATGGCATGGACCCGCTCGGCGGCCTGCGCCCAGCTCAGCGACTTCCAGTCGTCCGGGCCCTCGCCCGCCGACGCCAGCACGGGATAGCGGTACGCCTCCGCGTCGGGCGTGGCGGTCACGCGCTCCAGGAAGAGGCCCGCGACGGACGGCGGACGGTTCTCGATCAGTGTCTGTGTGTCGCTCACGACATCCTCCGGGGCCCGCGACGATGCGGCTGGCTCAGTGCGGCTGTTGTTTAACTCGCGAGTAACTATCGAGCAGGGATCAGAGTAGAGGGCGACTGGCCTGCACGTAAGGGCCACGGACTGTCACTTTTACACAACGGCGACCCGGGGACGGCGCGGGGCCCGCCGCGCGACAGCGCGACGGGCCCCGGAACCAGCGTGTCGGAGGGCTACTTCTTGCCCTTGCCCGAACCCGCGTTCTCCTCGCTGCTCAGGACGGCGATGAAGGCCTCCTGCGGAACCTCCACGGAACCCACCATCTTCATCCGCTTCTTGCCTTCCTTCTGCTTCTCCAGCAGCTTGCGCTTACGGGAGATGTCGCCGCCGTAGCACTTGGCGAGGACGTCCTTGCGGATGGCACGGATGGTCTCGCGGGCGATGACCCGCGAGCCGACGGCGGCCTGGATGGGGATCTCGAAGGCCTGGCGCGGGATCAGCTCGCGCAGCTTGGCGACGAGCCGTACGCCGTACGCGTAAGCGGCGTCCTTGTGGGTGACGGCGGAGAAGGCGTCGACCCGGTCGCCGTGGAGCAGGATGTCGACCTTCACCAGCTGGGCGTCCTGCTCGCCGGTGGGCTCGTAGTCCAGCGAGGCGTAGCCGCGGGTCTTGGACTTCAGGTTGTCGAAGAAGTCGAAGACGATCTCGGCGAGGGGGAGGGTGTAGCGGATCTCGACGCGGTCCTCGGAGAGGTAGTCCATCCCGAGGAGGGTGCCGCGGCGCGTCTGGCACAGCTCCATGATCGAGCCGATGAACTCGCTGGGCGCGAGGATCGTGGCCCGGACGACCGGCTCGAAGACCTTGTCGATCTTGCCCTCGGGGAACTCGCTCGGGTTGGTGACCGTGTGCTCCTTCCCGTCCTCCATGATCACGCGGTAGACCACGTTGGGCGCGGTGGCGATGAGTTCGAGGTTGAACTCGCGCTCCAGGCGCTCACGGATGACGTCGAGGTGCAGCAGGCCCAGGAAGCCGACGCGGAAGCCGAAGCCGAGGGCCGCGGAGGTCTCCGGCTCGTAGACCAGGGCGGCATCGTTGAGCTGGAGCTTGTCCAGCGCCTCGCGGAGGTCGGGGTACTCCGAGCCGTCCAGCGGGTAGAGGCCGGAGAAGACCATCGGCTTGGGGTCCTTGTACCCGCCGAGGGCCTCGGTGGCGCCCTTGTCCTTGCTGGTGATGGTGTCGCCGACCTTGGACTGACGGACGTCCTTCACGCCGGTGATGATGTAGCCCACCTCGCCGACGCCGATGCCGTCGGCCGACGTCATCTCGGGGGACGAGACGCCGATCTCGAGGAGCTCGTGGGTGGCGCCGGTCGACATCATCTTGATGCGTTCGCGCTTGTTGAGCTGGCCGTCGATGACCCGGACGTAGGTGACGACGCCCCGGTAGGAGTCGTAGACCGAGTCGAAGATCATCGCGCGGGCGGGGGCGTCCTTGACGCCGACCGGCGCCGGGACGTCGCGGACCACCCGGTCCAGGAGCGCGTCGACGCCGATGCCGGTCTTCGCCGAGACCCTGAGCACGTCCTGGGGGTCGCAGCCGATGAGGTTGGCCAGCTCCTCGGAGAACTTCTCCGGCTGGGCGGCCGGCAGGTCGATCTTGTTCAGTACGGGGATGATCTTGAGGTCGTTCTCCATCGCCAGGTAGAGGTTGGCGAGGGTCTGGGCCTCGATGCCCTGGGCGGCGTCGACGAGGAGCACGGTGCCCTCGCAGGCGGCGAGCGACCTCGAGACCTCGTAGGTGAAGTCGACGTGACCCGGGGTGTCGATCATGTTGAGGATGTGCGTGTTCGCGGGGTCCTCGGTGGGAGCCCACGGCAGACGCACCGCCTGGGACTTGATCGTGATTCCGCGCTCACGCTCGATGTCCATACGGTCGAGGTACTGAGCACGCATCTGCCGCTGCTCGACCACACCGGTCAGCTGGAGCATCCGGTCGGCGAGCGTGGACTTGCCGTGGTCGATGTGCGCGATGATGCAGAAGTTGCGGATCAGTGCCGGGTCGGTACGGCTCGGCTCGGGCACATTGTTAGGGGTCGCGGGCACGCAGGGTCCTGTCTCTTGAGGCGCCTTATGCCTCGGGTCGGATCGATACGTAGGTTCCATGGTCCCACGCGCGGCGACCGGGAACCGGTTTGGGCCGCTCTCCCGTGCACTGGTAGCCTGGGTGGCTGTGTCTCATGCCCTCTCAGCACGAGACACACTCAAGAAATCACCTGGCGCGGGACCCGAGCGGCCCCGTGCCTGAACCTGCAAAGGCTCTTTCGTGGCGAACATCAAGTCCCAGATCAAGCGGATCAAGACCAACGAGAAGGCTCGGCTGCGCAACAAGGCCGTCAAGTCCTCCCTGAAGACCGCGATCCGCAAGGCCCGCGAGGCCGCTGCCGCGGGTGACGTCGAGAAGGCCACCGAGTACCAGCGCGCTGCCGCGCGTCAGCTCGACAAGGCCGTCTCCAAGGGTGTCATCCACAAGAACCAGGCCGCCAACAAGAAGTCGGCGCTTGCTTCGAAGGTCTCGTCCCTCAAGGGCTGAACTCCTTTCTTGATCTGATCGCCGGGGAGACCAGAGCGGGCCCTCTCTCATCCGCTCCCGACCGGCACCCACGGATCCACGCGCGGCCTGCGTTCGCCACGCGGGCGTGGATCCAGCATTCTGACATTCAGACCGAAGGCCCCGGCGCCTCGCCCTTCCCCAGGGCGGGCACCGGGGCTTTCGGCATTCCTGCGTGGGTCTCCTACGACCAGAAGTCGTCACTCTTGTCCATGTCCTCGACGCACTCGTCGAGATCCGTGATCTTGTCCCCGACGATCCGGAACACGATGCATCCGGTGTCGTCGAGGTGCTTGCCCTGCCGCTCGGCGGTGACACGGCACATACCGACCGCGTGGCCGCGGCCGTCGACACAGATGCCGAGCATCTCCAGACGCATCGTGCCGCTCGTCTCCTCGCCGAGCCGCCGGTACATGTCGATGATCGCGTCCTGGCCCTTGAAGTCACCCGAGAGCGGGTGCGTGCCGGGCACGTGGTGCGTGGCGTCCTTCGCCATCAGTTCCCTCAGGGTGTCCATGTCCCCTCGGGAGAAGGCCTCGAAGCCCCTGCGAACGAGCGCCGCGTGCGGGTGTTCAGCCATGGTCGATCGCCACCTTTCCGCCGTCCTGGGCGATGCGTCGACTGGTCCTACAATTCTCCTCCGCCCTGCACGGACGGCGACTGGATCTAGGCCCGGCCCCCGGAACGTAGAACGACGGATCGACAGGCCGACGGGTCAACGGGTCAACGGGTCAACGGACCGGCGTACACGACAGGCGCCGGCGGCAGCGGCGCCGACCGGATCTACGCCCGGCCCCCGGAACGTGCCGCCCGTGCCACCGCCACCACGGCCTTCTCCAGTGCGTACTCCGGATCGTCGCCGCCGCCCTTCACGCCCGCGTCGGCCTCGGCGACCGCGCGCAGGGCCATGGAGACCCCGTCGGGCGTCCAGCCCCGCATCTGCTGGCGGACCCGGTCGATCTTCCAGGGCGGCATGCCCAGCTCCCGCGCGAGGTCCGCGGGTCTGCCCCCGCGCGCGGAGGACAGCTTGCCGATGGCCCGCACGCCCTGCGCGAGCGCGCTGGTGATCAGCACGGGTGCGACGCCGGTGGCCAGCGACCAACGCAATGCCTCCAGTGCCTCCGCCGCCCTGCCCTCCACGGCCCGGTCGGCGACGGTGAAGCTCGACGCCTCGGCCCGGCCCGTGTAGTACCGCGCGACGACCGCGTCGTCGATGGTCCCCTCGATGTCGGCGACGAGCTGCGACACCGCCGCCGCCAGCTCCCGCAGATCGCTGCTGACGGAGTCGACGAGCGCCTGACAGGCCTCGGGGGTGGCCGACCGCCCGGTCGCCCGGAACTCCTGCCGGACGAAGGCCAGCCGGTCCGCCGCCTTGGTCATCTTCGGACAGGCCACCTCCCGCGCCCCCGCCTTGCGCGCGGCGTCCAGCAGCCCCTTGCCCTTGGCCCCGCCCGCGTGCAGCAGCACGAGCGTGATCTCCTCGGCGGGCGCCCCCAGATACCCCTTCACGTCCTTGACCGTGTCGGCGGACAGGTCCTGCGCATTGCGTACGACCACGACCTTGCGCTCCGCGAAGAGCGACGGGCTGGTCAGCTCGGCGAGAGTGCCGGGCTGAAGCTGGTCCGACGTCAGGTCACGTACGTCCGTGTCGGCGTCGGAGGCACGGGCGGCGGCCACCACCTCCTGCACGGCACGGTCGAGCAGCAGGTCCTCCTGGCCCACGGCGAGCGTCACCGGAGCGAGAGGGTCGTCATTCGCAGTCTTCCTGGCCATTGGGTCAAGGATGGCACGCGGCACTGACAGCGGGGGACGCCTCCTCCGTCGCTCCTACGGCTCCTCCCGCCACCCGTCCCACTCGGCCGCGAACGCGTCCAGCTCCGCCGCGTCGAGCCGCCCCTCCTCGTCCCGCAGCACCACCAGCCACTGCGCGTCCTCCGCGTCGTCCTCACCGGCCAGCGCGTCCCGGACGAGCTGCGGCTCCTCGCGCACCCCGAAACGCTCCCCGAGCGCCTCCACGGCCTCCTCGGCGGCATCACGGTCGGGCAGCACCAGCACATGTCTCACATCGCTCACCCGCCCATTTTCCGGCACGTCCACCGAGGCCGGAGCCCAGGTCTGCCTCGGGGACGATCCGCACGTCCAGCCCGACCCGACGCCCGGCCCCGCCACGGCGATCCCCCGCGCCGGCACCGTCAGCCGGTCCCCTCAGGCCGTATCACCTCCTCGCGCCACCGGCACCCGCTCCAACGCGATCCCGAACCGCTCCCGGTACACGCCCAGCACCTCCTCGTCCCCCGCCAACTCCCGCTCCTCGCTCGCCCCCTGCGGGTCCGTCACCTTCAGTCGGTGCCCGCTGAGCGTGATCCTCCCTCCGTCCTCCGTGACCCGCGAGCACACCGGCGACCGCGTGAAGTGCGACTCCGGCGAAGTGCTGTGCCACCACGCCCCGGCCACGAAGTCACTCAGCACCCGGGGCCGCACCTCCAGCCGGTACACCCGCCTGTCGTCCCGGACGACGTCCACGTCGGCCGCCCCCGCCACGCCGCCGCCCTGCCGCGCCGGCCGGCCCGCCCCGCCCTTCACCCCGGCCGCGTCCGCACCGGCCTCCACGATCCGGAAGACACCGCCGGGATCCTCCTGTTTCCCCCGGTGCTCGAAGCGGAGCGGGTAGTGGCTGTGCGCCCCGAACCCCACGTCGGCCAGCCACTCCCCCGCGTCCACCGTCCGCACCAGCAGCGCGAGATGGTCGTACGGGATCCCGAGCCGCCCCTCGTCCCCGTAGACCCGGCCGGCGAGCGGTGTCACGTCGAAGCCCAGCGCCGTGAGCAGCGCGCCGAAAGCGCCGTTCAGCTCGTAACAGAACCCTCCCCTCCCCGTCATGGCGACCTTCTCGACCAGCCGTCTCTCCTCCAGCACGATCGCCTCCCCCAGATGCACCGACAGGTTCTCGAAGGGCACGGTCCGCAGGTGCCGCAGATGCAGCTCCCGCAGGACGTCGGCGGTGGGCCACGCCGGGTACGCGACGCCGAGCCGGCGCAGATAGGCCTCGACCAGCGGCGCGTCGAGCGGGGACGTGGCGGTGGTGGCCTGTGCGGAATCGGCCTGTACGGAATCCATTCCCTCAGTCTCCCGCCACCCGCAGCTCCGTGCCCGTACCCGCGACGGCCAGCGCTCCGTCCCGATCGGTCCGCAGCACCACCGCCCCCGTGGCCCGCAACGCCGCGACGGTGCTGGGAGCCGGATGTCCGTACGGGTTGTCCGCCCCCGCCGAGATCAACGCCAGGCGGGGCGCCACCGCGCGCAGGAGATCCGGGTCCTGATAGGCCGAACCGTGATGGGCGACCTTCAGCACGTCCACCCCGCCCAACCGCGCCGCCGCCGGCGACCGCGCCAGCGCCTGCTGGGCCGGCGGTTCGAGGTCCCCGAGCAGCAGCATCCGCATCCCGGCGGACCGCACGAGCAACGTCACGCTCGCGTCGTTCGGCCCCTCCGGTTCCGGCACCTGCCGGGCCGGCGGCCACAGCACCTCCCAGTCGAGGGGACCCAGCCGCCGCCGCTCCCCCGCCACCGCCCGCACCAGGGGAACCCTGCGGGCCTCGGCCTCCTTCCGCACGAACGCCACCTGGTCCACCGGCTCCGCGAACCCCGTCGTCTCGATGGCGCCCACGTCCCGGCCCCGCAGCACGCCGGGCAGCCCCGCCACGTGATCGGCGTGGAAGTGGGTCAGTACGACGAGCGGGATCCGGGTGACGCCCAGCCTGCTCAGGCACCGGTCGACCAGGGCCGGGTCCGGGCCGGCGTCCACCACCACGCCGGTGCCCTCACCGGCCGCGAGTACCGTCGCGTCACCCTGGCCCACATCGCACATGGCAAGCCGCCAGCCCGGTGGCGGCCAGCCCGTGAGCATCCGGGTCAGGGGAGGCGGCCGCACCACCGCGAGGAGGAGCAGCGCCGCGCAGGCCGCGCACAGCCACGGCCGCCGCAGCAGCCGCCTCCCCAGCAGCACGGCCACCACGGTGGCGAGGGCGAGCAACAGCGCCCCGCCCCAACTGCCCGGCCAGTCCACTCCGGCGCCGGGCAGCGCCGCCCCGGTCCGCGCGACACCCGCGATCCACTCGGTCGGCCAACTCGCGAACCAGGCCAGCGCCTTCGCCACCGGCATCGCCCACGGCGCCGTCGCCAGGGTGGCGAACCCCAGCACGGTGGCCGGTGCCACGGCGAACTCCACGAGGAGGTTGCACGGCACGGCCACCAGGCTCACCCGAGCGGACAGCACCGCCACGACCGGCGCGCACAGGGCCTGCGCGGCTCCCGCCGCCGCCAAGGCCTCCGCGAGCCGCGGCGGAACCCCGCGCCGCCGCAGAGCTGCACTCCAGCGCGGCGCCAGCGTCAGCAGGGCCCCGGTGGCCAGCACGGACAGCAGGAACCCGTAACTCCGGGCCAGCCAGGGGTCGTAGAGCACCAGGAGCAGGACCGCCGTCGCCAGCGCCGGGATCAGGGATCTGCGGCGACCGGTCGCCAGGGCGAGCAGTACGACGGCTCCGCAGGCCGCCGCCCGCAGCACACTCGGGTCGGGCCGGCACACGACGACGAATCCGAGCGTGAGCACCCCGCCCAGCAGCGCGGTCGTCCGGAGTGGGATGCCCAGGCGGGGTGCCAGGCCGCGCCGCTCCACATGCTGGGCCAGGCCGGGCGGTCCGAGGAGGAACGCGAGCATGATCGTGAGGTTGCTCCCCGACACGGCCAGGGTGTGGGCGAGGTCCGTCTCCTTGAACGCCTCGTCCAGCTCGGGCGTGATCCGTGAGGTGTCGCCGACGACCAGCCCCGGCAGCAGCGCCCGCGCGTCCGCCGACAGCCCGTCGGTGGCTGCCCGCAGCCCCGCCCGTAACCGGCCCGCGGTGCGCTGCGCCGCCGACGGCTCCCGCACGACCGCCGGCACCGCGCGTCCACCTCGGTCCCGCACCCGCAGCACGGCCGCGATCCGGTCCCCACCCGTCAGCGCGGGAGCCAGCCGCCCCGTCACCCGCACCCGGGTGGACGGCAACAACCCGAGCCACGCCTGCCTGGCTCCCCGGCCTACAGCCGCCGGCCCTTCCCCGCCCGTTCCCGCTCCCGTCCCCTCGCTCTCCCGCTCTCGGACGTCCACGATCACGAGGACCGGCGCCCGGGTCGCCACCCCGGCTGGCCCGCCGCCCACCGCAACGCTCCGCACCTCCCCGTTGATCAGCACCGAATCGGGGGTCATGTGGTTCCCCGTCACCTTGGGCCGGGCAAGCCGCGGGTCGGAGGTGAGTTCGACATCGGCGGTGACGGTGGCGTACTCCCTCGCCAGCAACGGCACCGGTCCTCTCCGTAGATCGGCCCCGTGCAGCCCCGCGGACATCCCGGCCGCGGCCGCGCAGAGCAACACCGCGGCCCCGGTCATCCGCGACCACCCGTACCGAGCACCCGTCGGCCGACCCGGCGCTGGACCCGGCGGCCGACCCGGCGCACTCCCTCGCGATCGGCCCCTCGGCCTGTGCATCGACCGGTCCCTCGACCCGTCCCAGGACCGCTCGCCGCGGACCGGCGTCCTGTCTCTTGCACGGTCCGGCAGCGCACCGGCGCCAACCGATGCCCGCCCTCCCCGCGCCCGGCTCCCCCACCCACCCAGGAGCACACCGGCCACGATCACGCAGACGAGCGCGACGCTACCCACCAGCCGGGGCGAGGCGTCCAGCATCAATGCCGCCGTGGCCCAGGCCGCGAGCGCCGGTGGTACGAGCCGCAGATCGACCGGCCCTTCCTGACGCGGGTGGGAAGCCCCGAGCCGACTCCCGGAAGCGGCGTGCACGGCTCGGCGCGCACGTGGTGGGGCATCGGTCCCGGCCGGCGTTCCTGGCCCAGCCCCGTCCACCGCCACGGTCCCGTCCGTCACGGTCCCGTCCGTCACCAGGTCCGCCCGCCGAGCCCTTCCGCCCGAAGTCCCCTCTCCCCTCATGGCCGCACCAGATTCCGCAGGTCGGAGAATCGTCGCTCGCCGATGCCGTTGACCTCACGCAGCTCGTCCACCGAACGGAAACCACCGTGCTGCGTCCGGTAGGCGACGATGTGCTGCGCCAGCACGGGCCCCACTCCGGGCAGCGTGTCGAGTTGGTCCACGGTGGCCGTGTTGAGGGAGACGGGAGCCGGCGGCCCCGCTCCCACCGCGCCGCCCCCTGATCCGCCTCCCGCCGCCGGGCCGCCGACCCCAGGCGGTCCACCGACGACCACCTGCTCCCCGTCCACAAGGAACCGCGCCCGGTTCAGACCGTCGGTGTTCGTTCCCGGCCGCACCCCTCCGGCCGCGGTCAGTGCGTCGACCACACGCGAACCGGCCGGCAGCCGATGGATACCGGGGTCGCGGACCTTGCCGCTGACGTCGACCACGATCTCCGCCCCCGCCGTGCCTGCCGCCCCACCCGGCGCCGAAGCCGAAGGAGAGGGCTCGATCGGCCCGCCCCGCTCGTCCACTCCGTAGGGAGCGGCCGCCTGCACCACCTCGGGGGCCCGCACGGGCTGCGCGCGGCCGGTCCAGAAGTGCTGGACGGCGAACGCGGCTACGGCGACCACCACGACGGCCAGCGCGAGCACGCTCCTGCGTTCCAGCCCGCACCGTGCCTGCGCCCACACCGGCAGCCGCTCCCGCAGAGCCAGCCCGGCCCGCTCCCGCCAGCCCCCCGGCCCACGGGTCACCCCCGTACGGTCACCGTCCTCGGCCGCGGCACGGTCCTCGCTCACGAGTCCGGCCGTACCGCCTGCGTCGCCGCCGTCTCCCGGCGGCCCCATCCCCAACTCTCCCCGCTCACCGCCCCGTTCCCCGAACAACAGCTCCGCCCGGCGGCGCAGCTCCTCCGCCGATGCGTGGCGGTTCCCCACCCGGCTGCGTGCCGGTGACCGTCGGTGTCGGACGCGTCCGTCGGAGCCGGGCCTGCGCCCGGGTCCGCTCGTCGCGGTGGTCGTCCGTGTGCGTGATCGAAGTGCCATGCCACGAGGATGGGACACTTCGCGGAACCGCGATGATCTTGCTCGGTTTCCGGGGACAGCCGCCCTGTTGTGGATAACTCAGCCACCCGCAGGAGTGGGCCGACCGCTCCTTACCGAGCCGAAACCACAACTCCCAGCAATCCGGGCCCGGTGTGTGCGCCGATCACCGCACCGACCTCGCTCACATGCAGCTCCACGAGACCAGGCACCCGAGCCCGCAGCCGGTCCGCCAGGGCCGACGCCCGGTCGGGGGCGGCGAGATGGTGGACGGCGATGTCCACCGGTGCGCTGCCCGCCCGGTCGGCGGCGAGTTCCTCGAGGCGGGCGATCGCCTTCGACGCCGTGCGCACCTTCTCCAGGGGCTCGATGCGCCCGCCGTCGAGCTGGAGCAACGGCTTGACCGCGAGCGCGGAGCCGAGGAGGGCCTGGGCGGCACCGATGCGGCCGCCACGGCGCAGATAGTCGAGGGTGTCGACGTAGAAGAAGGCGGAGGTGCCGGCGGCTCGTTTCTCCGCGGCCGTGACCGCTTCGTCGACCGTGCCGCCCGCTTCGGCCGTCCCGGCCGCCGCGAGCGCGCAGAATCCGAGCGCCATCGCGATCATGCCGGTGTCCACCACCCGCACCGGCACCGGCGCCTCGCGGGCCGCGAGGACCGCCGCGTCGTGGGTGCCCGACAGTTCGGCGGACAGGTGCAGCGAGACGATGCCGGTGGCGCCGGCCTCGGCGACGCGGCGGTAGGTCTCCGCGAAGACCTGGGGGCTGGGGCGCGAAGTGGTGACGGAGCGTCGCTTCTGGAGTGCCTGGGCCAGGGAGCGGGTCGAGATCTCGGTGCCCTCTTCGAGTGCCTGGTCGCCGAGGACGACGGTCAGAGGCACCGCGGTGATGCCGTGGCGCTCCATCGTCCGCTGCGGCAGGTAGGCCGTTGAATCCGTGACGATAGCGACATGGCGGGACATGAGCTGGAGGTTACCTGCCGTATCCGCAGGAGGGGAGCCCGGCCCTCGCGACCGGTCGGCCCTTGACCGGATCAGTACCGCGCTTGACGGGCCTCAGGTGGTGCTCTCGGGCCGGGGCTTCTTCTGCCAGGGGTAGGTGGGACGCGGCCCCGGCGGAGTGATGGCGGGCCGGGCGGGAGGCTCCGCCGCGCGCGAGGCGGGCGTCTCCGGCCAGGTCTGTCCACCGGTCGCGCTGTCGGCGGCGGGCGCCTCGGGCCAGGAGGGCGATGCCTGCGCCTGTGCGGGGTCGTCCGCGGTGGTCCAGTGGCGCAGGGCGCCGGCCTCGAGGTCGATCTGCGCGTGGAGGGTGTCCAGGTCGTCGTCGGCGAAGCGGCGGGCCCGGTCGCGGGCGGCCCAGCGCAGCGAGTCCGCCGACGACGTGACCCGCTCGGTGCGCTCGCGCAGCGACGGCAGCCGCTCGACGAGGGTGGCCCGGTCGGGCTCGGACTCCAGTCGCTTGAGTTCGTCGTCCAGTTCGCGGCCGTGCCCGCTGAGGCGCGCGAAGAGGGCGAGGGACTCCTTGAGGGACTCGTCCTCGGCGACGCCCGCCTGAAGCGCCTCCTGGGTGGCCCGCATGGAGGTGCGGAGCTTGAGGCGGAGCTGGGCGATCTCCCCGGCCGGGCCGAACTGCGCGAAGGACTTGGCCCGCAGGGTGTGGTCCTCCACGGTGCGGCGGGCCTGGGTGATGGTGCGGTCCACGCCGCGCTTGGCGGCGCCGACGACCTTCACCGTCGCATAGGCACCCACCGCCAGGAAGAGCACGAAAAGCAGGGCAAAGATCGCGATCACTGCTTCCACGAGCTCCTCCTCCGGTCCCGACGCGGCACACCGCGCGCCGCTCTTCAACGGTAAACGCTACGGGCAGGCCCGGAGTTCCACCGGAACCCCGATCCTGCCCGTAGGGGACTACCCCGAAGCGCGCACCGGCCTCAACGGCACCCGCGCCCGCGGGCCTCACGCACCGGCCTGAACCGCACGCGCCCGCGGCCCTCGCCCACGTTCATCAAGCGGGCACGATGTTGACCAGCTTCGGCGCCCGCACGATCACCTTGCGGATCCCGGTGCCGCCCAGCGCGCTGACGACGTTCTCGTCGGCCAGCGCCACCTTCTCCAGCTCCTCGTCGGAGATGGCCGGCGACACCTCCAGGCGCGCCTTGACCTTGCCCTTGATCTGGACCACGCAGGTCACGGTCTCGTCCACGACGTACGCCGGGTCGGCCACCGGGAAGTCCCGGTGGACGACGGAGTCGGTGTGGCCCAGCTTGCGCCACAGCTCCTCGGCGATGTGCGGGGCCAGCGGCGCGACCAGCAGCACCAGGGACTCGGCGACCGTGCGCGACAGGGGGCCGCCCGCCTTGGTCAGGTGGTTGTTCAGCTCGGTGACCTTGGCGATGGCGGTGTTGAAGCGCATGCCCTCCAGGTCCTGGCGCACGCCGTCGATGGCCTTGTGCAGGGCACGCAGGGTGTCCTCGTCCGGCTCGGTGTCGACGACGGTGATCTCACCGGTCGCCTCGTCCACGACGTTGCGCCACAGACGCTGGAGCAGCCGGAACTGGCCCACCACCGCGCGCGTGTCCCACGGGCGCGAGACGTCCAGCGGCCCCATCGCCATCTCGTACAGGCGCAGGGTGTCGGCGCCGTACTCGGCGCAGATCGCCTCCGGAGTGACCGCGTTCTTCAGGGACTTGCCCATCTTGCCCAGCAGCCGGGAGACCTTCTCGCCCTGGTAGTAGTAGGCGCCGTCGCGCTCCTCCACCTCGAGGGCCGGTACGGCGATGCCTCGGCTGTCACGGTAGACGTAGGCCTGGATCATGCCCTGGTTGAACAGCTTGTGGAACGGCTCCGCGGAGGAGACGTGTCCCAGGTCGAACAGGACCTTGGACCAGAAGCGCGCGTACAGCAGGTGCAGCACGGCGTGCTCGGCGCCGCCGACGTACAGGTCGACTCCGCCGTGCGGCTGCCCCGCGCGCGGGCCCATCCAGTACTGCTCGATCTCGGGGTCGACGAGCTTCTCGGAGTTGTGCGGGTCCAGGTAGCGCAGTTCGTACCAGCAGGAACCGGCCCAGTTGGGCATGGTGTTGGTCTCGCGGCGGTACTTGCGCGGACCTCGGCCGTCGCCCAGGTCCAGGGTGACGTCGACCCAGTCCTCGTTGCGCGACAGCGGCGTCTCGGGCTGGGTGTCCGCGTCGTCCGGGTCGAAGGTGCGCGGCGAGTAGTCCTCGACCTCCGGCAGCTCCAGCGGCAGCATCGACTCGGGCAGGGCGTGGGCGATGCCGTCCTCGTCGTAGACGATCGGGAAGGGCTCGCCCCAGTAGCGCTGACGGCTGAACAGCCAGTCGCGCAGCCGGAAGTTGACGGTTCCCGCGCCGACGCGGGACCGCTCCAGCCACTCGGTGATGCGCTCCTTGGCCTCGGCGACGCCCAGGCCGTCCAGGGAGACCTGGTCGTTCGAGGAGTTGATGATCTTCGCGTCGTAGGAGGCGAAGGCGTCCTCCCACGTCGAGGTGTCGGTGCCCCGGCCGTCGGTCGGCTCGACGATGCACTGGATCGGCAGCTCGAAGGCGCGCGCGAACTCGAAGTCGCGCTGGTCGCCCGCCGGCACGGCCATGATCGCGCCGGTGCCGTAGCCCATCAGGACGTAGTCGGCGATGAAGACGGGGATCTGCTCGCCGGTGACCGGGTTGGTCGCGTACGCGCCGATGAAGACGCCGGTCTTGTCCTTGGCCTCCGCCTGGCGCTCGACGTCGGACTTGGAGGCGGCCTGCGCGCGGTACGCGGCGACGGCCTCGGTCGGGGTCGCGTGGCCGCCGGTCCACACGTCGTGCGTGCCCTCGGGCCAGGCGTCCGGAGTGAACTTCTCGACCAGCGGGTGCTCGGGCGCCAGCACCATGTAGGTCGCGCCGAACAGGGTGTCGGGGCGGGTGGTGAAGACGGTGATGTGCTCACCGTCGATCGGGAAGTCGACGCGGGCGCCCTCGGAGCGGCCGATCCAGTTGCGCTGCTGGAGCTTGATGGCCTCGGGCCAGTCCAGCGCGTCCAGGTCGTCCAGCAGCCGGTCGGCATAGGCGGTGATGCGCATGTTCCACTGGCGCAGCTTGGCCTTGAAGACCGGGTAGTTGCCGCGCTCGGAGCGGCCGTCGGAGGTGACCTCCTCGTTGGCCAGCACGGTGCCCAGGCCGGGGCACCAGTTGACGGGCGCGTCGGAGGCGTAGGCCAGGCGGTACTCGCTCAGGACGTCGGCGCGCTCGACGTCGCTCAGCTCGTGCCAGGTGCGGTCGCCGGGCAGGCCTCGCTCACCGGACTCGAACCGGGCGACCAGCTCGGCGATCGGGCGGGCCTGCTTCGCCTCCTCGTCGTACCAGGAGTTGAAGATCTGCAGGAAGATCCACTGGGTCCACTTGTAGTAGTCCGGGTCGATCGTGGCGAACGACCGGCGCTTGTCGTGGCCCAGGCCCAGCCGGCGCAGCTGGGACTTCATGTTGTTGATGGCGGCTTCGGTGGTGATCCGGGGGTGCTCACCGGTCTGCACGGCATGCTGCTCGGCGGGCAGGCCGAAGGCGTCGAAGCCCAGGGTGTGCAGGACGTTGTGGCCGGTCATCCGCTGGTAGCGGGCGAAGACGTCGGTCGCGATGTAGCCCAGGGGGTGGCCGACGTGCAGGCCCGCACCGGAGGGGTACGGGAACATGTCCATGATGAACTTCTTGGGCCGGGCGACGACCGCGGGGTCGCCCGCGAGGTCGCCCTTCGGGTTCGGCGCCGCGTAGGTGCCGTCGGCGTCCCAGGCGTCCTGCCAGCGTGCCTCGATGTCGGCTGCCATGGCGGCCGTGTACCGGTGCGGCGCGGCCACCTCGGCGGTGGCAGCGGGGTTCGTCTCGCTCATGTCCTCAAAGCTCCATCGATCGTCTCTGCCAGCGGCTGCCACTCAGGAAACGAAAAATCCCCTCGCACAGGAGGGGACGCCGCGCCGATTCCGAACCATCCGGTTCTCCGGCGTTCGGGACTGATCAGCGCGGCTCGCTAAGCAGAAGGCGTACGGCACGCATGGCCTCAGGGTACCGCAGGGCTTGAGCAAGCCGCGACGCGCTTGCGTATGCCTGGTCGACACGTACGTACCGCGCCGCAACTGAACCAAGGTCAGGGATTACTTCGCGTAACAGCCACTAAGGGACACCGTCGTGACCACATTGTCCTTTGATAACAACGCAATAACTCAAACCTCGTACCCATCGGTATGGCGCCCACTTAGAGTTCGGCATCGGGACCGCTTTCCCGAAACTGCTCGGAGTTGCCCCCATGAACCCTCGTCGTAGTAACAGCTCGCTCCCCCAGCCGGGCCGGTCGGCCTATGGGGTGGCCTCCGCTGTCGTCCTGCTTCTCATACCCGTGGTCGTGCTGGTCGGAGGCGACCAGTTCCGCGAGTTCCTGAACTTCGGCGCGGGCGTACTGTCCCTCGTCTCGCTCAGCTGCTCGGTGATCTGGGGCCTGGTCGCCCAGGACCGGATCTTCCTCAACACGCGCCAGCGGCTCATCGGCCAGGCCGTGCACCGGACGACGGCGGTCGCCTCGATCGCGTTCCTGCTGCTGCACATCACCACGAAGATCGCACTGGACCACACCCAGTTCATCGCCGCGGTCATCCCGTTCTCGCTCGGCGTCACCGGGACCGCCGGCCTGATCGGCCTCGGCTCGCTGGCCGGACTTCTGATGATCTTCGTGGGCGTCACCGGCGCGCTGCGCAGCCGGTTCGCCTCGCCGGCGCCGGTGGCCGCCCGCTGGCGGGCGATGCACATGCTGGCCTACCCGGCCTGGTGCGCAGCGCTGATCCACGGACTCTACGCGGGTCGCGCGGCCAAGCCGATCTTCGTGATCCTCTACAGCCTGTGCCTGCTGGGCGTCATGGCCGCCCTCGCGCTGCGCTCCGCGCCGCGCCCTTTCAAGCGCCAGGTCGCCGACCGCATCGCCGCGGTCCTGGGCAGCGACGAGCCGGCCGGCCGCGACGGGCTGGACGCGAGCCGGGCCCGGATGTCCGAGTCCCAGTCGCTGCCGGGCTACGAGAGCCGCCCCGCCCGTGGAGCCGGCCCGGCGGGTTCCGGACGCATGGCGCCGCCGTCGTCGCCCCTGTTCGACCCGCCCACGCCCGAGCCCGCGAACGGCTTCGCGGCCGCCTACCGTGCCGTCTCGACGCCCCCGCGCGCGGACCAGTCGTTCGGGGCCGACCAGACCGCGCGCATGGACCTGTCGTTCGACACGCAGGCCACCGCGGCCGTCCCGCGCGTGGACAGCGGCGGCAGCACCTCCGGCAACTGGCCGATCCCGTCCCCGCCGCCGGTCGGCGAGGCCCCGCAGTCCGTCTACGACCCGCTGCAGGACACGGGATTCAACATCCCGGTCTATGGCAATCCGGGCACCGGCGGATACGGCGGGAGTGACGTGTACGACACCGGTGAGACAAACACCCGGTATGACGCGTACAACCCGAACGACACGTACAACAGCGGTCCCGCCGATGAACCACCCCCCGGGGCGTCCTTCGACGCGCCGGGTTCGGGCGAACCTTGGAACACGCCTTCCGGAGGCTATAGGTGAACGAGGCCCTGCCCGACGTCCCAGAAGTCCGCGTGGTCGGCCTTCCGCAGCTCACGTCGGGCTTCGACCTTGTCGAGAGACTCGATCTGCCCATGCATCTGAAGGTGCACGGGCCGCTTGAACCCATGGGCGGGGAGAAGCTCGCGCAGCTCTCCGAACGCATCAACCTGAAGGGCCGCGGCGGCGCGGGCTTCCCCTTCCACAAGAAGCTGCGCTCCGTCGCCGACGCGGCGATCAAGCGCGGCGTACGGCCGGTCGTCGTCGTCAACGGCAGCGAGGACGAACCGGCCTGCCGCAAGGACACGGTCCTGATCAACCGTGCCCCGCACCTCATCCTGGACGGCGCGCTGCTGGTCGCCGAGGCGCTGGGTGCCCGCACGCTCGTGGTGGCGGTCACCCGCGAATCGACCCAGCGTTCCATGGAGGCCGCCCTGGCCGAGCGCGGCCTCAGCAACGGCCGGCGCTCGGCGCTGAAGGCGTTCGTCCAGCGCAATCCGATCCGCATGGTCACCGGCGCGGCCGCGTCCGTGGTCCGCTCCATCGACGGCGGCCCGGCAATCCCGCCCGGCCGCAAGGTCAGCGCCTCGCAGAACGGCGTCGGCGGCGCCCCGACCCTGCTGTCCAACGCCGAGACATTCGCCCAGCTGGCCATCGGCGCCCGCATCGGCCCGGAGCGCTACGGCAACACCGGCCTGTACGACGAGCCCGGCACCGTCATGCTGACGGTCTCCGGCGCGGTCGCCCGCCCCATGGTGATCGAGGTCCCCACGGGCGTCCCGCTGCGCTACGTCCTCCAGCTGGCCGGCGCCCCGCCGGTCCCGCAGGGCGTGCTGACCGGCGGGTACCACGGCAAGTGGATCGACGCGGCGACGGTCAACGAGGCGGTCGTCTCCCGCAACTCCCTGGACGCGGTGGGCGGCGCGCTCGGCGCCGGCGCGATCCTGCCGATCAGCCAGGAGACCTGCCCGCTGGGCGAGTCGCTGCGCGTGGCCCAGTGGCTGGCCGAGGAGAGCGCGGGGCAGTGCGGTCCCTGCTATCTCGGCCTGCCGGCCGCGGCGCGCGGCCTGGAGGACATCATCAACGGCGGCGGCCCGGCCGCCCTCGAAGCGCTCAAGCAGGTCGCCAAGAACGTGAAGCGGCGCGGTGCCTGCTCGCACCCGGACGGCTCCGCGATGTTCCTGGAGTCGACCATCAAGGCGTTCACGGACGACCTGGCGGCTCATGTCCTCGGCAATGGCTGCGGACGGCCCGTGGAGGGCGTTCTGCCGCTCTTCGAGGGCGGCATGGCCCCCGCGGGCATCTCGGCCGGCGGAGCGCCCGAGGACGGCGCCGACAGCCGTCAGAAGATCTTCGTGGACTGGACCCTGTGCCGGGGACACGGTCTGTGCGCGGACATCCTCCCGGAGGTCTTCCAGCTCGGCGCCGACGGCTTCCCGACGGTCGCGCAGGCGAAGGTGCCGCGTTACGCGGAGGCGAAGGCGCTGCGCGCGGTGCGCCGCTGCCCGGCGCTGGCCCTGCGGATCGAGGAGGACACGCGCGCGAAGGAGCCCTCCCGCAACCTTCCGGTGCTCTCCCAGGGCCGCGGCCGCCGCGCCCTGGGCCGCTGATCCCGTACGCCACCGAGAGGGGCCGTCCGACGGCGCGCGGCCCCTCCGCCCGGTTCTCGCCGCACGCGCGCGTGCGCACGCAAAAAGATCCCGCCGGATCTTTCGATCCGGCGGGATCTGCTGTGGAGCTAAGGAGAATTGAACTCCTGACCTCCTGCATGCCATGCAGGCGCTCTACCAACTGAGCTATAGCCCCTCGTGGTGTCCGCCGGGCTTCCCTGGCGGCGACGCCAACATTACACGGTCCTGGGGGTGCACCACCAAATCGTTTCCGCTCTGCCCGATTCCCTCCGGTTATGCCCGAAATGACGCTCAGGCAGTGACGAACGAGTAGAAGCGTTTGAGCGTGCAGTGCTCCTCGAGGAGCCGGCCGTAGATCGGCTCGCCCTCCAGTTCCCGGTACGTCTCGATCGGGTCGCCTTTTATGATCAGCGCCCGCGCGCATTCCTCGCACCAGTACTGGTAGTCGGGATTGACCGGCTCCATGTCTCGGACGATCGGGGTGCCACTGCCGCACCAGTCGCACTTTCGCCTGTGTGCACCCATCGATCAGCTCCAGCTGTGGCCGCAGGCCGTGCACACGTAGGAAATCCCGCCGTTGTCACCGAGGACCTGGGCCACGAAAGCGGAACCGCAGGAAGGGCAGCTGAGCCGGGTGGCCGTGTTCCGTGTCACCGCTGCTTCGGAGAGGTGACCGCCCTCTCCGAGGATGCTCGCAGGCATCGCAACTCCCTCCCGTCGGGCCGCGCCCCCTTCCGGCCGTTTGATTCTGCCACGGCCGGGCCAATACGGTCAGCGACGCCTCAGTACCAGTCCGGACACGGCACCGAGCGCGGCTGCCGCAGCGAGCGCGAACATGCATGTGAGAAGCGCTCCCGAAGAGGTATACGCCTCCAGGGCCCCGAGTGACTCAAGCCGGTTCGGGAAGAGTGCGCCGAAGGCCGCGACACCGATCAGCTGCCCGAGCTGCGTGACCGCGGCGAGCAGCCCGCCGGCGTCCGCCGCGTCCTCGGGACGTACGGCGGCCGGGGCCCGGGTGAGCGTGGGGCTGAACGCCGGCGCGAGCCCCACCCCACTCCGGCGTACGCGGGGTACACCCCCACGCCCCGTGGTCACCGCCCTCCAGGGCGAGGCCCACTCCCGCCACGGAGACCGCGGTGAGCGTGAACCCGGCCGGGGCCGGCGCCCGTTGCCAGGCGGCGGGCCATCTGCGCCAGGTCAGACCGACCACGCCGAAGACGACCGCGGTCGGGACGAAGGTCAGACCGGCGCGCAGCACGCTGCAACCGAGGCCCGCCTGGACGTGCAGGGTGAGAATGAACGGGAAGCCGCCGTTGACCGCCATGACGGATCCGATGCGCAGCACGGCGAGACCCATGCCGGGGTTGCGCAGCACACGAGGCGCGATCAACGGGGAGCCACCACGCCGCGCGAGGCGGGACTCGTAGCCACAGAGCAGGGCGAACAGCAGCGCGCCGACGGACGGCGACAGCCAGGACCACAGCGGCCGGTCCTCCTCCTGGCCGAGCACGAGCGGGACGGTGACCAAGCAGACGCCAGCGTCGAGCAGGACGAGGCCGGACACGTCCGGGACGCCGACCAACGCGCTGTGGGCGCTGTTCACGGTGGCCGAGGAGGACTGTCCGCTGCTGTTCGGGGATGCGGAACTGCCGGTGATGGTGGCGACCATGCGGGCCGCGTACGGCGTGCATGCCGGCGAGCCCGTCCGGGAGGACTTCATACGCGCGCTGTCGGCGGCGAGCCCGCTGTTCGCGCGGTTGTGGGAGTCCGGTGACGGGGCGCAGCCGGGCCGCCGGGCGAAGGTCTTCCGGCACGCCGCGGTCGGCGAGCTGCGGATGACCTCCATGTCGCCGTCGATCAACGGCATGCCGGAGTGCCGGATCGTGGTCCACACCCCGGAGGACGAGGAGACGGCACGGCGGACGGAGTTGCTGCGCGGGCAATGAAAAAATCCCGCCCCCTGGGGGACGGGATCTTCTCGAAACCGATCTTTGACAACTCAACAGAGTGTCGACCAGTGGAGCTAAGGAGAATTGAACTCCTGACCTCCTGCATGCCATGCAGGCGCTCTACCAACTGAGCTATAGCCCCTCGTGCCACGCGACCGGAGTCACATGGTGTTTCGCCCCGCTCGGCGGGGCGAACAAGAAGAACTTTAGCCTGCGACCTGCCGGAAAGTGAAATCCGGGTCCGGGTCGCCCTTGGCACTCAGTCGTCGTCGCCGAGGACCGGCTCCGGCAGTGTGCCGGCGTTGTGCTCGAGCAGCCGCCAGCCGCGGGCGCCCTCGCCGAGGACGGACCAGCAGCAGTTGGAGAGGCCGCCGAGGCTCTCCCAGTTGTGCGCCTCCAGGCCGAGCAGGCGGCCGATGGTGGTGCGGATCGTGCCGCCGTGGCTGACGACGACGAGCGTGCCGTCCTCGGGCAGCTTCTCGGCGTGCCGCAGCACGACGGGGGCGGCGCGGTCGGCGACCTCCGACTCCAGTTCGCCACCGCCGCGGCGGACGGGCTCACCGCGCTTCCACGCGGTGTACTCGTCGCCGAACCGGGAGACGATCTCCTCGTGCGTCAGCCCTTGCCAGACGCCCGCGTACGTCTCGCGCAGGGCCTCGTCGTGGCTCACCTCCAGGCCGGTGAGCGCGGCCAGCTCGGCGGCCGTGTTCGCGGCGCGCTGAAGATCGGAGGCGACGATCGCGTCGGGCTTGAGGGAGGCCAGCAGCCGGGCGGACCGGCGGGCCTGGGCCACGCCGGTCTCGGTCAGCGGCACATCCGTGGTGCCCTGGAAGCGGCGCTCCACGTTCCACAGGGTCTGGCCGTGTCGCCAGAGGATGACGCGCCGGCCGCGGCCCGGCGTCCGGCCGGCCGCAGGTGCGGCCTCGGCACCCGGTGTGGTCATTACCAATCACCACCCGGCTCTGCGGCGTCCTCGGCGGCCTGGAGCTTGGCGTGTTCCTGGGCCTTGCCCCGGGTCGCCTTGGCGTCGGCGGGCAGGTCCAGCTCGGGGCAGTCCTTCCACAGCCGCTCCAGGGCGTAGAAGACGCGCTCCTCGCTGTGCTGGACGTGGACGACGATGTCGACGTAGTCGAGCAGGACCCAGCGGGCCTCGCGGTCGCCCTCGCGGCGGACCGGCTTGACGCCGAGTTCCTTCTGGATGTGCTCCTCGATCTCGTCGACGATCGACTTGACCTGGCGGTCGTTGGGAGCGGAGGCCAGGAGGAAGGCGTCCGTGATCGACAGCACGTCGCTGACGTCGTAGGCGATGATGTCGTGCGCGAGCTTGTCGGCAGCCGCCTGGGCGGCGGTCCGGATGAGCTCGATGGAGCGGTCAGTGGCGGTCACTACATGGCTTTCCGTCGGCGGTCGTTTGACCTCAAGGGTCTCACGGCCGCCGACGGCACCCCACGCGAATACACCCGGCCCGGCGTGACCGGGGACGTGACCGGGCTCCCGGCTAGGACGCCGAGCGCTCGTAGTCCTTTCCCAGGACGACCGTCACGTCCGCGTTCGCCGGGACCGTGCCCTTCGCCACCGCGCTGTCGGGGAGGCCCAGGGTCTTGGCGACCTCGGTGGCGTTCTCCTTGTCGGCGGCGTCCGCGTAGAGCACCTTGGACGCGGACGCGGTGTCCGACGCCGTGCCGCCGTCCAGGAAGGTGAAGCCGCCGTTGAGGAGCACCACGCGCGCGTCCTCGGTGGTGGCCCTGACTCCGCTGGCGTTCTGCACGGAGACGCTGACCGCCGCGTCCTGGGCGGGGCTCTTCGCGGTGCCGCCCAGGACGTCCTTGACCACACTCGCACTGGCCTCGGCGCTGAGCGTGCCGTCGGCCTGGACCGGCAGCAGGGCGGTCTTGTAGTCGCCGCCCTTGGCGAGGTCGGCGAGGTCGGCGAGGAAGGCGCCGAGGTCCTTGTCGGTGAGCGAGGGGTCGAGGATCTGCGCCAGCGTCTGCACGGTGACGGTGGCACCCTGCGGGTCGGACGACACCTTGCGCAGCACCGCCTGCATGACCTGGCCGAACCGCTTCAGCTGGGCGTTCTGGGCCTCGCCCTCGGCGCGGTAGGTGGCGTAGGCGACGGCCATCTTGCCGCTCAGGGTCTGGCCCTCGCCCTTGTTCACGAGCGGGGCCTGGCCCTTCTTCTTGGCGGCCGGGTCGGGCACGGCGGTGTCGGTGTCGACCTCGATGGCGCCGACGAGGTCGACGAGGTTCTGCAGATAAGGGGTGTCCAGCCGCCAGGTGCCCTGGATCTCGGTGCCGAGAACGGTGTCCAGCGACTCGCGCGTACCGGCGGAGCCGTCGCCGTCGACGGATTTGGCGAGGGTCGTCGTGGTGCCGTCGTCGGTGGTGACGACGAGCGAGTTGGGCAGCAGGACGGTGGTGCCCTGCTTGGTGGTCGTGTTGTCGACGAGCAGGACCGTGGACGTACCGCCGCGGGCGGTGTCGTGCAGGTGGACCACGATCACATCGCGCTTCTGGGCGGCGGGGGCGGCCGTGGTGCCGGTCCTGGAGTCGTCGGACGACGACAGTCCGGGCAGCTTCCCGGCGTACCAGAGGTAGCCCACGCCGCCGGCCGCGGTCAGCGCGAGGACGACGACCAGGGCGACCAGGCGGCTGCGGGCGCGGCGCTTGGCCTCCTCGCGGCGTTCGGTGCGGTTCTCGGTGAAGTTCAGCCAGTCGATGACGTCCTCGGAGTCACCGTCGGGATCCTCGACGAACGCGAACTGCTCGGTGTGGTAATCCCGTCGGGACTCCGCGGAGGCGGAGGTGTCCTCGTCGGTCTGGTGGGCCTCATCGGCCTGGGCCGGTCCGGTCTGCTGCGGGATGTAGGCGGTCTGCTCGGCGACACGGGGCTGCTGCCCGCTGGTGGCGGTCTGCCCGTAGGGGTCGTACGGGGCCGAGGTCCCGCCGCCCTGCTGCACGCGCGTGCCGGTGCCGTAGGGCTCCTGGACGGGAGCCTGCCGGCCGGTGTCGTACGGGTCGTAGGCGGGCGTGGGCGGCTGCTGACCGGTGTCGTACGGGTCGTAGGCGGGCGTGGGCGGCTGCTGACCGGTGTCGTACGGGTCGTAGGCGGGCGTGGGCAACTGCTGACCCGTGTCGTACGAGGGGTAGGCGGGCGTGGGCGACTGCTGACCCGTGTCGTACGAGGGGTAGGCGGGTTGCTGCTGACCGCCCTGGGCGTACGGGTCGTAGCCGTAGCCCTGCTGCTGCCGGTACGGGTCGTAGGCCTGCTGGGGCGGGACCTGGCGGTACACAGGCTGCCCGTACTCGTCGTAGCCGACGAGTTCGTACGGGGCCTCCCCGTAGTCCGCGTCGTTTCGGTCGTTCACCGGTGCCCCTCTCGGCTCACTCGCCGCGGTACAGCTCGCGCTTGTCGATGTAGCGCACGACTCCGTCCGGCACCAGATACCAGACGGGGTCGCCCTTGGCGACTCTCGCGCGGCAGTCCGTGGAGGAGATGGCCAGTGCGGGGACCTCCACGAGCGAGACGCCGCCCTCGGGGAGGCCGGGGTCGGCGAGGTTGTGGCCGGGCCGGGTGACCCCGATGAAATGGGCGAGGGAGAACAGCTCCTCGCTGTCCCGCCAGGTCAGGATCTGGCCCAGGGCGTCCGCGCCGGTGATGAAGAAGAGGTCGGTGTCCGGATTGAGGGACCGCAGGTCGCGGAGGGTGTCCACGGTGTAGGTGGGTCCGCCGCGGTCGATGTCGATGCGGCTGACCGAGAACTGCGGGTTCTCGGCGGTCGCGATGACCGTCATCAGGTACCGGTCCTCGGCCAGGGAGACCCTGCGGTGACTCTTCTGCCACGGCTCGCCGGTCGGGACGAACACGACCTCGTCCAGGTGGAACTGCGCGGCGACCTCACTGGCCGCCACGAGGTGCCCGTGGTGGATCGGATCGAACGTTCCGCCCATGACTCCCAGGCGGCGCTTGCCCGGGTTCGACGGGCCGTTCGACGGACCGGTAGGCATGTCCTGCTCTCCCATGCGTGCAGACCCTACCGGCCCGTCCTGAGGGCACCGGTGGACGCGTGCCCGGAGTGCCCCGCTATGAACACGGTGTCCCTCAGCGGTCGCGGTTGAAGCGGGTCGTGATCCACAGCAGGAGCATCAGGATCAGGAAGGCGGCGCCACCGGTGACCAGCGGGCTCAGGCTCTCGTGGTTGCCACCGTGCTCCTCGCCCTCGGCGGCGAGGGTGACCAACTGGGCAGCGGCGCTGTGGAAGCTCATCTTCGGCAGGACCTATCCGATGGAGGGCGGGATAAAGATGTCGGCCCATCGTAAGCGGGCGCCTCGGCACGCCACACGCCGACTCCACCGTTGGGGAGGGCGGTGCGGAAGTGAGGGGGAACCTTCCCGGCGGCTCAGTCGTCTTTCCGCTTGTAGCCCCGCAACAGGAACCAGGCTGTCAGCACACAACCCAGCACCATCACGATCAGTACGACCCGGAGCAGGTTCCCCGAACCTTGCTGCTGCGCGGCGCCGGCGGCCTGCGCGATCCAGGCTGCTGCGGGGGTGTGCTCCATGGCGCGGGACTCCTTCGGTGTAGTGCCCGTCCACCGTAACTCCGCCTAGGGTGGGCCCTGCTTCGGGGGCGCAAAGGGCTTCACAAAGGTCCGCAAAGGACCACACATACAAGGGCCATACACACGCACTTGGGGGATGGATGTCCGACGACGGCCACGAGCACAACGGTCACGAGAACGTGCCGAGCAGGCAGCGCAAGCGCTTTCCCGGCATCTCCTCGCGTGCGTACGAGCACCCGGCCGACCGCTCGGCCCTGGTGGCGCTGCGCAAGCTGAGCGGTTTCGACACGGTCTTCAAGGCGCTCAGCGGGCTGCTGCCCGAGCGGAGTCTGCGCCTGCTGTTCCTGTCCGACTCGGTCCGCGTCTCGGACCAGCAGTTCACGCATCTCAACGACATGCTGAGGGACGCCTGCTACATCCTGGACCTGGAGAAGGTCCCGGCGATGTACGTCAACCAGGACCCGCAGCCCAACGCGATGTGCATCGGCCTCGACGAGCCGATCATCGTGGTCACCACGGGCCTGGTCGAGCTGCTCGACGAGGAGGAGATGCGGGCGGTCATCGGCCACGAGGTGGGCCACGCCCTGTCGGGGCACTCCGTGTACCGCACGATCCTGCTGTTCCTGACGAGCCTCGCCCTCAAGGTCGCCTGGATCCCGCTGGGCAACATCGCGATCATGGCGATCGTGACCGCGCTGCGCGAGTGGTTCCGCAAGTCGGAGCTGTCCGCGGACCGGGCCGGCCTGCTGGTCGGGCAGGACCTGACGGCCTCGATGCGCGGCCTGATGAAGATCGCGGGCGGCAACCACCTGCACGAGATGAACGTGGACGCGTTCCTCAAGCAGGCGGAGGAGTACGAGGCCGGCGGTGACCTGCGCGACTCCGTGCTGAAGATCCTCAATGTGCTCCCTCGCTCCCACCCCTTCACCACCGTGCGTGCGGCCGAGCTGAAGAAGTGGGCCGAGTCCCGCGACTACCAGCGGATCCTCGACGGCCACTACCCGCGTCGTGGCGAGGACAAGGACACCTCGGTCTCCGACTCCTTCCGCGAGTCGGCGTCGCACTACGCCGATCACGTCAAGACGTCCAAGGACCCGCTGATGAGGCTGGTCACCGACATCGCGGGCGGGGCGGGCAACCTGGGCGGCCGGGTGCGCCGCGGCTTCGACGGCTTCACCGGCGCCGCGCCCGGCACCGCACCGCCGAAGGACCGGCCCACGGACGCGCCCCCGCGCGACGAGGACTGAGGACCGACACGACGCGGTCCCGTGAGGCACCTCGTCCCCGCCGCCGCTCGACCAGCTCGGACGACTTGGTAGTCCGGGCAGCTCAGACCCTCGGCTGTGCGCTCGCCGCCAGTGATCCGCAGAGCGGCGTCGCGCCGCCCGTGGCGTAGGGGTCGGTGCCGGCCGGGCCGCCCGCTCCGGCGGTCTGGCCGGCGAGCAGCGGGCGCAGGTGGTTCGTGGAGTCCTCGGCGCAGGAGAGCGGGCCCGCCTGGACGTAGGAGACGATCAGCTGTGTCTGGCGCAGCCGCAGGGCGTCGCGGTCGAAGCGGAACTGCAGCTCGCGTCGGACGGTGAACAGCGAGACCGGGGCCTTCTCGTCGGCCCCGGTCGGCCGCAGGGCGTACACGAAGGTGTGGTCGGCGGTGACCTCGAGGGTCGACGCGTCGGTCTCGGAGGCCTGGAGGGTGCCCTGGACCCGGATCCCGCGGTCGGCGAGTTCGGCTCGGGCGGGGTCGAAGCGTACGAGCCATCCGGTGGGCGCGTGCCGTCCGTCGGCGGCCGGGTGGGTGAAGCTCTGGTCGAACTGGTCGAGCTGATCGGGATCGAGCAGCATCCGCACGGGCCGGACCTGCTGCCCGGTGAGCACCTCCGGGTAGAGCGAGGACCGCACGATGTAGTCCTTCGCGGTGGTCAGGGCGGTGACGACCTGGCTGTCGGAGAAGTGCGCCGTGCGCCGGGAGGGCGGCAGCGGGATGCCCTCGGCCCCGATGCGGTACTGCGCGGCGGGACTGTGCGCGTACAGGTAGGCGGGGTCGGCGGTGCCGGGCACGGCGCCCTGCGGGGCGAGCGGGATGACGGTCGTCCGCAGCGGCTCGACGGCCCGGCGGGCGGCCGGGTTCTGGTACGGGTGGCGGACGCCCATGTAGATCGCGGTGCCGAAGGCGAGAGCGATCAGCAGCACGAGGGCGAGGGCCTGCCGGGGCAGGCCGCTGCGGCGCATGGGCGGGCGGCGGCGTACGGCGGGAGCGTGGTCGGCGATGCGCTCCTCGGCGGAGTACTCCTGGAGGCGGGCAGCGCGGACGAACGATTCGTCGAAGACGACGGATCGGTACTCGTCCTCGCCGCCACCGGGAGTTCCCTCGGGTGCCCCCTCCGGTGGCTCTCCGGGCCCGCCCATACTTTGAGAGTAGGTCGCCGGGACCCCGGGTAAACGCCCCGCTGCGCGACAAGTTCTGACAGGTTCTCACCCGGCGGGCGGCGCTCCCTCAGGGCGTGCGCGGGACGGCCGCGACGGGTGACCGGGACCGATCGGTGGAGCCGGACGGAACCGGCCCGGCTCCTTGTTCCAGCCCGGTCGAGGCGGGCGAGGGGAGCTGGTCACGGTTGCCCGAGGAGGAGGCGCCCCGATAGACCGCGGCGAAGGCCAGTACGACCATGCCGACGCCCATGACGACGGCGAGCATCCAGGCGACCGGCCGGTGCCAGCGGACCTGCTTGCCGTACGGTCCGAAGCCGCCGTACCGGCGGTCCCAGGCGTCCTGATCATCCGGATCGTCGGAGTCGTCCAGATCCTCGTGGTCCGGATCATGGCCGAATTCGCCGAGGCCGTAGAGATCGTCGTAGCGGTCGCCGCGGGCGCGGCGCGCTTCCGCCTCGGAGGCCTCGGCTCTCGCCTGCGCGGCGGCCAGGAGGCGCTCGACGGCGGTCGGCTCGTGCACCGGTGCCGCCTGTACGAAGGCCTCGTCGAAGACCACGGAGGCGAACTCTTCGTCCGACACCCCGCGGTCGTGGTCGTCGTCGGGCTCCCAGCCGTCAGGGAACGGCGTGCCCCCCACGTCCTCCGGCACGGATCCAGAGTAGACCTGGGGGGTCATTTTGGGCAGACGGTACGGAAATTCATCCGCCTGCTGAGACGCCGCTCACGCCCCCGGCGGGCGCCGCGCGCCCCCGCGTCGGCGCGCCCGTCAGCGCCGTACGTGACCGTCGCCGGTGACGATGTACTTGGTGCTGGTCAGCTCCGGCAGGCCCATGGGGCCGCGGGCGTGCAGCTTCTGGGTGGAGATGCCGATCTCCGCGCCGAAGCCGAACTGGCCGCCGTCGGTGAAGCGGGTGGAGGCGTTCACGGCGACCGTGGTGGAGTCGACCAGCTGGGTGAAGCGGCGGGCGGCCTGCTGGGAGGTGGTCACGATGGCCTCGGTGTGGCCGGAGGTCCACAGCCGGATGTGCTCGACGGCCTTGTCGAGCGAGTCGACGACGGCGGCGGCGATGTCGTAGGAGAGGTACTCGGTCTCCCAGTCCTCCGGCGTGGCCTCGACGACGGTCGCCCTGGAGTCCTTGGCGTAGGCCAGGACGCGCTCGTCGGCGTGGACGGTGACCCCGGCGTCCGCGAGGGCGTCGAGGGCGCGGGGCAGGAACTCGGCGGCGATGTCCTGGTGGACCAGGAGGGTCTCGGCGGCGTTGCAGACGCTGACCCGGTGGGCCTTGGAGTTGATCAGGATCTCGACCGCCATGTCGAGGTCGGCCTGCGCGTCGACGTAGACGTGGCAGTTGCCGGTGCCGGTCTCGATCACCGGAACGGAGGACTCCGATACGACCGTCCGGATCAGCGAGGCGCCGCCGCGCGGGATCAGTACGTCGACGAGGCCGCGGGCGCGCATCAGCTCGCGCACGCTCTCCCGGCTCTCCCCCGGCACGAGCTGGACGGCGTCGGCGGGCAGCCCGGCGCCGCCGACGGCGTCGCGGATCACCAGGACGAGGGCTCTGTTGGACTCGTAGGCGGAGCCGGAGCCGCGCAGCAGGACCGCGTTGCCGGACTTCAGGCAGAGGGCGGCGGCGTCGACGGTGACGTTCGGGCGGGCCTCGTAGACGATGCCGACCACGCCGAGCGGGACGCGGACCTGGCGCAGGTCGATGCCGTTGGGGAGGGTGGAGCCGCGCACGACCTCGCCGACGGGGTCGGGCAGGGCGACGACGTCCCGCACGTCGGAGGCGATGGCGCGGATCCGCTCCGGGGTGAGGGTGAGCCGGTCGACGATCGCCTCGCTGGTGCCGGCCTCGCGGGCCTTGGCGATGTCCCTGGCGTTGGCCTCGACGATCTCGCTCGTACGGACCTCCAGCGCGTCCGCGATGGCGAGCAGCGCGTCGTCCTTGGCGGCCCGGGGCAGCGGCGCGAGGTCGGCGGCGGCGGCCTTGGCGCGGTAGGCGGCCTGGGTGACCGGGGAGAGGGCGTCGTACGGCGAGAGCGTGGTCATAGGGAAAGGGTAGTGCGCGGCGGAGGCCCGCTCACGGCTTGTTCCACAGCGCGAGACCGGCCGACGCATGGCCGAGGCACCCGCCGGGACGTGTTCCGGGCAGCTCTCTGCGCGGCGGGTGCCGGTCAGTAGGGGTGGACCCCGACCGGGGTCGCCGGGGCCGGGCCGTAGCCCTCGGCGATGCGCAGGTGGTAGGTCTGGCGGTCGATGACCTCCAGGCCGACGATCTCCCACGGCGGCAGTCCGGCCGTCTGGCGGTGCTCGCCCCACAGACGCAGGGCGACGGCGGCCGCGTCGTGCAGGTCGCGGGCCTCCTCCCAGTAGCGGATCTCCGCGTGGTCGACGGCGTAGCGGCTGGTCAGGAGGAAGGGGTGGTCGTGGGCGAGCTGTTCCAGGGCGCGCCGCACCTCTTTGAGGTCGGCCTCCTCGCCGGAGACGCTGAGGGTGACGTGCCACAGGCGGGGCAGGTCCGCGGGGCGGGTCCGCTCCTGGCCGTCCTCCTGCTGCTGCTCCCGGTAGTTCTCCCCGGCCGCCACGCTCGTCAGGGCCCGCTCCTCGCCCGCCGGGCGCGAGGCCGCCGGACTCGCCCCGCCGGCACTCCCACGGGCCGCTGCGACCCCAGGGCCCACTCGTCTCACGACGGCCTCCTTTACGCAGCGCTCGTCTGCGGAACATGTCCCAGACACAAAGTTGAGCAGGCCGCACGGCTCCGTGGGGCCGTTTCACGGAACGTCCCCCACCGGTACGGACCGTTCGAGCGTCGCCGGGTGCGGCCGTTCGACTGTGCGCGCAGGGCCGGAAGCCTCAGGGGTGCAGGATCACCAGGTCGTCGCGGTGGACGACCTCCCGCTCGTACTCGGCGCCCAGTTCGCGCGCCAGTTCGCGGGTGGAGCGGCCGAGCAACTGGGGGATCTCCTTGGCGTCGAAGTTGACGAGGCCGCGGGCCACGGCGTGTCCGGAGCCGTCGCGCAGTTCGACCGGGTCGCCCGCGCTGAAGTCGCCCTCGACGGCGGCGATACCGGCGGGCAGCAGAGAGGTGCGGCGCTCGACGACCGCCCGTACGGCCCCGTCGTCCAGGGTCAGGGAGCCTTGCGGGGTGGACGCGTGCTGGAGCCAGAGCAGGCGGTCGGCGGAGCGCTTGCCGGTGGCGTGGAAGTAGGTGCCGGTGTCGCCGCCCGAGAGGGCGTCGGCCGCGTGGACGGTGTTGGTGAGGACGACGGGGATGCCGGCGGCGGCCGCGATCCGGGCGGCCTCGACCTTGGTGACCATGCCGCCGGTGCCGACGCCCGCCTTGCCGGCGCTGCCGATCTCGATGCCGTCGAGGTCGGCGGGTTCGCGCACCTCGGCGATCCGTGAGGTGCCGGGTTTGCTGGGGTTGCCGTCGTACACGCCGTCGATGTCCGAGAGGAGCACGAGGAGGTCGGCGTGGACGAGGTGGGCGACGAGGGCGGCGAGCCGGTCGTTGTCGCCGAAGCGGATCTCGTCGGTGGCGACGGTGTCGTTCTCGTTGACGATCGGGAAGGCGCCCATCGCCAGCAGCTTGTCGAGGGTTCGGGAGGCGTTGCGGTGGTGGGCGCGGCGGCTCATGTCGTCGGAGGTCAGCAGGACCTGGCCGACACGGACGCCGTAGCGGGCGAAGGAGGCGGTGTAGCGGGCCACGAGGAGGCCCTGGCCGACGCTGGCGGCGGCCTGCTGGCGGGCGAGGTCCTTGGGGCGGCGGCGCAGGCCGAGTGGCGCGAGTCCGGCGGCGATGGCGCCGGAGGAGACCAGCACGATCTCCCGCTCTCCCCCGCTGCGGATCTTGGCGAGGACGTCGACGAGCGCGTCCACCCGGTCGGCGTCCAGGCCGCCCGTGGCGGTGGTCAGCGACGAGGAACCCACCTTGACGACGATCCTGCGGGCCTCGTGCACGGCCTGCCTTGCCCCTGCCACCTTGCTCTTCGTCCCCTTGCGTAGGTCCATGGCTGCCCGTCAGGCAATCTACGCGAACGGGGTGCGGTGCGCGCCGGGGTTTCACGTGGCGGAACGGTCACCCTCTGTCAGGACGCGTTCACTGTTTGCATACGGCAAAGAGGTTGCACAGGTTCCACAGGAAATTTGAAGAGATCCGAAATTTCCTTTGAAGTTTGCGTGACCTAAAGTTCGCTCTGTGAAGCGCATACTCCTGAGATCGGGGAAGAGCCCCTTCGACGTACTCCCCGTCGAGGAAGCCCTGCACCGCGATGTGATCGCCACCAACTCCGGCAACCTGATCTTCAGCGATGCCGCCCACAAGATCCTCACCACCCCGGACACCGAGGTGGTCTCGAACAGCATGCGGACCGAGGTGGCCGCGGCCGGACGCATCAACGAGGAGTACGACGCCTTCGTCGTGCCGCTCGCCAACGCCTTCCGGCCGACGTTCGAGCCGGCGCTCCAGCGGCTGACGCGGCTCATCAACAAGCTGAAGATCCCGGTCGTGGTGCTGGGCGTCGGCGCGCAGGCCGGCATCGACCAGGACACGGCACGGCTGAAGGCCATGGAGCCGACCGTGCGGGCGTTCTGCTCGGCGGTGCTGGAGCACAGCGCGTCCATCGGCGTGCGGGGCGAGTTCACCGAGAAGTACCTCACCGACATGGGCTTCCGGGACGTCGAGGTCATCGGCTGCCCGTCGATGTTCCTGCACGGCGACCGGCTCACCGTGGAGAAGCGGGCGCAGTCGCTCACCCCGGAGTCGCGGATAGCCGTCAACGGCTCGCACACCGCGGTGCGCAGCGGGGGCCTGCACCGGATCATCACGCGGACCCACGCGCACTACCCGAACCTGCGGTACATAGGCCAGAACCTCACCGACGCCAAGCAGCTGTACTGGCGGGACGTGAACTCCTCGGCCGGCCGGGTGACGCAGATGCCGACCCACCCCGACCACCCGATGTACCGGGAGGACAAGGTCCGGGTGTACATGGACCCGGTCACCTGGATGGACGATCTCCGCGACTTCGACTATTCGTTCGGCTCGCGGATCCACGGCAACATCGCGGCGCTGCTGGCGGGCACGCCCGCTACCGTACTGGCGTTCGACTCGCGCACGCTGGAGCTGTGCCGCTACTTCGAGATACCACACCGGCTGCTCAGCGAGGTGCCCGCGGACCTCGATCCGGCCGACCTCTACGAGGAGGCCGACTTCGGGCCGCTGACCGGCAACCACCGCGAGCGCTTCGAGCGGTTCACCGGCTTCCTCGACAAGAACGGTCTGGCGAACACCTTCACGCACGGCGACGGCGGCGCGGCCTTCGACAAGAAGCTGCGCTCACTGTCCTTCCCGGCCGGTGTGCGGCCCTGGAACGACACGGACCTCGCCTCGCTGACGAGCCGGTTCGGGTGGTTGCAGCAGCGGATCAACGAGTTGGACGCGCACAACACGGAGTTGAAGCGGGAGCTGGCCAGGAACCGGGCGGGCGCCAAGGTCGCGGCCAAGGCCGCGATGGTGACCCCGTCCATCTACCGGCGTGCCCGGCGAGCTGTGGGAGGGCCGCTGCGGCGGGCGTTGAAGCCGTCGAAGTAGCCGAGGGAGCAGCGGGAGGGACCGAGGGCGAGGCCCACGCCCTCACACCGCCGCCGTCCTCCGCACCGTCAGCCGCCGCAGCTTGCGGGCCGCTCTGCGGAGGAATGACTCGGCCGGGCCCTGACGCCAGCCCGGGAAGGCCTTGGCCTCCCGGGGTTCGGCGAGGTAGACGCGGTCGGGGACGCCGGCCGCGCGGTCCCGGAAGTGGGGGTAGGCGAGGTAGAGCCGCGTGCCGCGCTTCTCCAGGACGGGGTCGGGCTCCCGCCTGTCCTTGACGAACTCGATGACGTCCGCGAGGAGGTCGGCCCGTCCCTCGGCGACCAGGTGCAGGCGCAGCCGCTCGTGGACCTTGAGCCGGTGGGAGACGCCCTCGTTCCAGTACGCGTCCATCAGCGGCTTGGCCAGTTCGAGTTTGGTGCGCCGGATCTCCTCGTCGTTCCTGAGGAAGACCGGCCCGAACTGCGGCAGGACGGTCACCAGGAACGGGCGGACCATGAGCACGTCCCGCTTGGCGCCGGGCGGCAGCATCCGGGTGATCAGCTCCGTGAGGGCGCGCGCGGAGTCGAAGCGCAGGGTGTAACTGCCGCTCTTGGTCACGTGCTTGCCGTCGCTGCGGCCCACCAGGTAGTAGCAGGTGTAGTCGGCGACCACGGAGACGCCGTCGGCCCGCAGATAGGCCTCCATGGTGAACACCGCGTCCTCGCCGGTCCACAGGGACTCGTCGAAGCGCATCCCGTGCCGCTCCAGCAGCGCGCGGCGGAACAGCTTCTGCGCGCTGAGCGTGAACTTGATGTTGGAGGAGAAGACGTCCGTGCGTTCGAGGGTCTTGCCCCACATCGACCGGGGTGCCTTGCGGTTCACGCCCTCGACGCGGCCGAGGACCACGTCCGTGCCGTTGCGGTCGGCCATGGCGACCATGCGCTCCAGGGCCTCGGGCCCGAGCCGGTCGTCGGCGTCGAGGAAGAAGACGTAACGGCCGGTGGCCTTGGCCAGACCGACGTTGCGCGGACCGCTGGGGCCGCCGGAGTTCGCCTGGCGGATCACCGTGACCGCCATGGGCGCGCGGGCGGCGAACTCCTCCAGGCAGTCGCCGCTGCCGTCCGTGGAACCGTCGTCGACCGCGATCACCTCGATGCGCGCCGGGTCCAGCGACTGCGCTTCCACCGATGCCAGACATTCGACCAGGTACGGCATCGCTTCGTACGCCCCGATGATCACGCTGACATCGGGCTCCGCCACGGTCACTTCTCCCCCTCGCCACGCACGGTTTCCCCCTGGTCGACCATCTAGCAACCCGATAGACGGGGGATTACAGAAAGGGGTTGCTCGCGTTACCTCTGCTTCTGTGTGTGTGCCGCGTCACAGCCTACGGAAACGGCTCGGCCCCCGGGAGATTCACTCTCCGGGGGCCGAGCCGACTTTCACACGGACCGCTTCACACGGCGCCCTCACACGGGCCGGGGTCAGACCGCCGTCACGCCGCCCTCCGCCAGTTCCGCCTCGCCGGCCGCCGCGACGACGTGGGACGCCTGGCCGACGTTGCGGGCCTCGGCCCTCAGCGCGAGGTCGGCGATCGCGGCGTCGAACCGCTCGATGGAGGTCGGCTCGTCGGGGCCGAGCAGATACTCCTTCAGTTCCTTGCGGTCCGCCGCCAGCGGATCGGCGGCCGGGTCGCGGACGGCGTCCAGCAGCTGCTCCACCCCGGCGGCGTCGTTGGTGAGGATCACGGCCGCGCGGACCGCGGTGTTCTGCCGCCGGAACTCCTCCGCGCCCAGCTCCGCGGAGTCGGTGACCGCGTACGGCTTGCCGCTGGCGATGAAGTCGGAGACCACGCTGGAGATGTCCGAGACCATCGCCTCGGAGGCGTTGAAGCAGTCGTACAGCCGCGGCTCGGTGCCCGTGATGACGCGGTGCTCGTACGACGGGAAGGAACGCCAGTAGGCGTCGTTCCAGTCGGTGCGCAGCCGGGCGGCCTCCTGGTGCTTGCGCATGTCGACGAGGCCGTCGCGGCTCGTCACGGCCTCGTCGGCCTTCTCGTCGAAGGCGAGGGCGAGCCCGTCGAGGCGGGCCTTGAGGCGGGTCAGCTCGGCCTTGGCCTTCGCCTGGGCGGCCGGGTCCGCGGTGAAGCGGGGGTCGGCGGCGCGCTCGGCGGCGGCCTTCTTGACCAGGGCGGTGATCCGGCGGTGCGCGGCGCGGGCCTTGGCGCTGCGGCTGCCGGTGAAGGGGTGCGGCTTGTACAGGACACGGACCGGGGGTTCGGCCGTGACCAGCTTCCTCACGATGTTCTCGCCGGCCAGCAGGATCGAGGTGTTGCCCGGGTCGTCGTCCCAGCCCTCCCAGGTGGGCGCGTACAGCACGGTCGGGATCCGGTCCTCCGGGGCGCCCCGCCAGGGCTCGATGGGCGCGAGCTGCGGGCGGCCGACCTCGACGATGTCCTCGTCGCGGATGCCGACGTCGGCGATGGCGTAGCGGTCGCGGCCCGCGCGGCCGGCGGTCCACACCTCGTCGTACACCTTGCTGAACGGGTTGACGCTGGCGAGCTTGTCGCTGTCGCCGTGGCCGATGAAGACGTGCTTCATGGTGGGTACGCGCAGCAGGTGGATGTTCTTGCCGACGTTCGCCGCGTACAACGCGACCCGCACCATGGAGAGGTCCATGTTCATCAGGTGCACCCCCCCGGGCACGCAGACGACCGGGACCGTGGTGGGCGCCATCTTCTCCATGATGACGCGCTCGCGCAGGATGATCAGCGGGCGGGACTCCAGCTGCTCCATCGTCTCCAGCCACATGTTGACCTGGTAGGTGGAGTCGGCGGAGCCGGAGAAGTACAGCACCGTCTCCGGGCGGTACTCGCGCAGCCAGGCGCTGACGGTCTTGAGGACCTTGTCGGCCTTCGGCGGGACCCGCTTCGCGCGCAGGTACGGCATCAGCGCGAGGACGTACAGGGTGCCGAGGCCGAGGGTGACGCCTACTCCGGCGAAGCCGGCGGCCTCGCTGTCGGTGACGGCGTACACGAGCAGGCCGGCCATGGCCGCGAGGTCGAGGTGGAGCATCTTCACGCCGGCCCGGCGCAGCAGGAGGCGCGGCGGGGCGTCGGGGATGGGCAGGCGGGAGACCAGGTCGACGTTGCGCGTCACGACCGGCATCTGACGGCGGTTGCCGATCAGGGTGACGAGCGCGCCGTGCGGGGCCTGGAGCCCGAAGAAGACCGTGAAGCAGGCGATCGCGGCGTAGAAGGCCGGCTCCTCCGACAGCTCGAGCCGGGCCAGCAGCACGATCAGCAGCAGCTCTCTGACCAGGAAGCGGATCGACAGGCCGGCTCTCACCTTGCCCAGGAGGCTGATGAGGTAGCTGCCCTTGCGGTGGAGGTAGAGGTCCGCAAGGTAGGTCACTGCGGCCGCGGCGGCGAAGGCGGGGACGCTCGGGACGAGCGCGGCCAGCATGAGGCAGGGGAAGCCCAGCGTCATGAGGGCCGCCGCGGCCAGCTCGGCCACGCTGCCCACCCGGGCCACGCGAATGGCGGTCGTTATCACGGAGAAACCTGCTCTGGGAGGGGGCCGGTCAGTGAATCCGAAAAGTCCAGAAAATACTTTGTGAAGGTTTCCGGAGTTTTACGGATTCAGGCCTCTGTGAATATCCCGTAAACAGGGAGCCACAGAGGCCTGAATTTCAAGGCTAATGGCGGTTGATTATGCCACGCCGTCCTGTCGGTCGAGCACGCCGGCCAAGGCCTGTTCGAAGCCGGAGGCGCGGGAGGCGTCGGCGGTCGGGTCCTGCTGGCGGACGTCGATGACGTGCCCGGTCAGCTCGGACAGCAGGACGTCGAGGGAGGTGCGGGCCACGGCCTCCGAGGAGAGCAGGCTGCCGGCCGGCTCCTGGCCGAAGGCCTTGGTGCGCATGGGTGTGGCCGTGCGCTCCGGGTTGACGCAGTTGACGCGGACGCCGTCGCCCGCCCACTCGTCGGACAGGGCCTGGGTGAGGTTCACCATGGCGGCCTTGGTCGAGGAGTAGAGGCTGTACTCGGCGCGGCCGCGGGTGTAGCTGCTGGAGGTGTACAGCAGCAGCTGGCCCTTGGTCTCGGAGAGGTACTTGTACGCGGAACGGGCGATCTGCACCGGCGCCAGGTAGTTGACCTTCAGCGCTTCCTCGATGGTCGCGTTGTCCGTCTCGGCGAGCTTGCCGATGCGCAGCACGCCCGCGGTGTTGACGACGTAGTCGATGCGGCCCGTCTCGGCGTAGGCCTTGGACAGCGCGTCGTCGACCTCCTCCGGGTTCTCCACGTGGGTGTTCGTGGTGGAGCGGCCGAGGGCGTAGACGGTGGCGCCGTAGGACTGGGCGAGTTCGGCGATGTCCTTGCCGATGCCGTACGAGCCGCCGAAGACGACGAGCGTCCTGCCGGTGAGGAGTTCGCGGTAGGCGTTCTCGCTCATCTGCTCGGGCGCGGCGGTGGAGCCGAGCTGGAACAGCTTGTCGGCGATGAAGACGTCGACGGGCTGCGTCACCTTCATGTTGTACTCGTCGCCCGCCACGACGTGGATCGGCACGTCGGGCAGGTAGCGCAGGACGACGGTGCAGTCGTCGGTGGCCTGGAAGTTGGGGTCGCCCGCCGCGACCTCGTAGGCCCGCCGGATGGTGGAGAGCTTGAAGGCCTGCGGGGTCTGCCCGCGGCGCAGCCGGGAGCGGTCCGGGATCTCGGTGATGAACTCGCCGTCCTCGCCGTGGGTGCGGGTGACGATGATGGTGTCGGCGGACGGGATGGCCACGTCGACGGCCTGGTAGCGCTCCAGGGCGGCGACGCAGTCGTCGATGACGCGCTGCGAGAGCAGGGGGCGTACGGCGTCGTGGAAGAGGACGTTGAGGTCCTCGCCCTCGGCCAGGCCCTCGCCGAGGGCGGTGATGGCCCGCTCGGTGGTCTCGTTGCGGGTGGTGCCGCCCTCGATGATGCGGGAGACCTTCTTGAACCCGGCCTTGGTCACGATCTTCTCGATGTCCGGCACATAGCCCGGCGCCATCAGGACGATGATGTCGTCGACGGAGTCGGCCTGCTCGAAAGTGGTCAGGGTGTGCTCGATGACGGCCTTGCCGGCGATCTTCAGCAACTGCTTCGGGATCGACAGACCCACCCGCTGGCCGGTGCCACCGGCCAGGATCACTGCGGTGGTACGGGGCTTGGCTATGCGCTGGGACACGGGTGACCTACCTCGGGGCGACAGGGAACGGGGAAATGCTCCCACTTGCGGTAACCGCGATGCAAGGCGAGCGCCGTTCGGTGCATATGTGCGCGCTACCTGCCATTCACCTTGCGATGCGGGGTGAACCTTACGGTGTCGGTGATTGGCCTGACGGGTGCACCTTCCTCGGATCCTCTCGTTAAATCCTGTGAGTAACCGCACAGACGGTAACGGATTGCCGAGAGTGACGGGATTGCGGCTCACCGACGCCGCAGCCGCTTCAGGCATCGATGGCCGAGCACTTTCACGAGTTCCTTCGAGGACGTCCGGTGCACCGGACGCGCGGAACGCCGGCCGGCTGCCTCGGCCACCGCCGCGAGCGCCCCGTACAGCGCCTGAGCCGCCACCTCCGGAGCCATCGCGGGCCGGCCCGAAGGCGCCTGCGCAGGCTGGTGCACCGCGGAGAGCAGGCCCGGATCGCCCAGGATCCGCACGCCCATGGCCTCGATCCGGGCGGTCGCCGAGGCGCCGATCCCGGCGGCCGCCTCCGCGGCCCAGGCCGGTGTGGAGATCTTCACGTCCCGCGCCGTGGGGTTGCACGTGTTCTTCATATGCATGATCGCGCCGTTGCGAACCAGCTGGGAATACAGCTCGTCGGGGAGGTCGTGGCCACGGAATTCCTTATTGAGAATCCGCAGCATCTCGGTCTCGGCGAGAGTGAGGGAACGATTCGCCGTGTCGGGTACGGCCCTCAGCAGCCGCTCCGGCAGTCCGAGCAGCCCCTCGAAGGCGCGCATCAGCCCCTCCCGGTCGCGGTCGTCCACCACGACGACGGTGACCTGGTCGGCCCCGACCGCCCCCGCCCACCGCTCGACCAGCCGGTCGTGCCGGTGCCGCCCCCAGAAACTGGGGGTGGGCTTCTCGTACGGGGCCTTGCGGAGCATGTGCTCCAGCCAGTCCTCGTAACCCATGCGCAGGCCGTTCTGCACGTACTGCTGCCACTGCGAGGGCATGATCCGGGCCAGCGGGCGCAGGGTGACCAGGACGTGCACCCGGTCCGCGCCGAGCCGAGCGACGATCCGCCGGGCCGTCGCGTCGTCGGGGGCGTCGGCGAAGAACTCGCTGCTGATCACGGACGTGCGCGGGCCGGTGGCATGCACCCGCTCGACCAGCTGGTTCCAGTGCCGCTCGGTGGGCGCGCTGTCGCCGATCATGCCGGGCCGGGCACAGGCGGCCAGCACCGCCTGCACGGGGTGCCTGCTGGTCGCCGGGAACTCCACGCCGTACGCCGGCAGCGCGTCCTTGGCGGCGAACAGGGCGCCCTGGACCGAGGTGGTGCCGGTCTTGTGCGGCCCGATGTGCAGCAGGCGGGTGCCGCGCGGCAGCGGGGCCGTGGCAGCGCGGTCGTCGTCACTCGTACAGTGCGTCTCCATGGTCGGAGGACGGTAGGAGAGCTTCCTGAGGCGATGCTGAGAGGAGCCTGGGACCGCGATGAGTCCCAGGGTCCCGGGCTCCCCCGCTCCCCGGCCCGCGTGTCACACGCGCCGTACGCCCGGCCTGCCGTCGGTCACCCGCAGCGTCGCCAGGGTGCGGGCCGTCGCCTTCGGCTTGCGCACGGTGTCCACGACGCGCACCCTCGCCTCGACGGCGTCGGGCCGGATGTCGAAGAGGTGGTAGCCGCGGTGGGCGTCGATCAGCTTCCAGTGCGGGTTGTCGGCCTTCAGCGGGTCCCACTGGGCGTGGAAGGCGGCCTGGTCCTGGTCGCCGCCGCTGGAGACGGACGTACCGACGAACTCGGCGCCGACGGCCGCGGAGGACGGGTCGGCGAAGTCCTCGCGCAGGTCGCTGATCATGGTGAGGTGCCGGTCGCCGGTGAGCACGACGGGGTTGCGGACCCGCCGGAACTCGGCGAGCAGGGCGTTGCGTTCGGCCTGGTAGCCGTCCCAGGCGTCGTAGTACCACTTCTTGCCGACGCCGGGCAGCAGGTCGGTCTCGGCCATCATGATCTGTGAGGCGACGAGGTTCCAGCGGGCGTCCGAGCCGTGCAGCGAGTCGAGCAGCCACCGCTTCTGCTCCGCCCCGAGCATGGTGAGCGACGGGTCCTGGGCGCCGGCCTGGCCGGTGGCCTGGTCGCTGCGGTACTGCCGGGTGTCCAGCACGTTGAGCCGCGCCAGCCGGCCGAACCGGAAACGGCGGTACATGCGGATGTGCGGTCCGTTCGGGATCGCGGTGGCCCGGACGGGCATGTGCTCGTAGTACGCCTGGTAGGCGGCCGTCAGCCGGTTCACGAAGGCGGCGTGGGCCTGCTTGTCGGGGTCCTGCGGGATCTCGCCCGCGAAGTCGTTGTCGACCTCGTGGTCGTCGAAGCTGACCACCCAGGGCACATGGGCGTGCATCCGCTGGAGATCGGGGTCGCTGCGGTACTGCGCGTACCGGTTGCGGTACTGCGCCAGGCTGTACGGCTCCCCGCTCCCCTCGTGCCGGCGCAGCGCCGTCGCCGAGGGTGCCGACTCGTAGATGTAGTCCCCGACGAAGAGGACCACGTCGGGGTCCTGCGCGTACATGTCGGCGTACGGCGTGAAGTAGCCCTGCTGCCAGTTCTGGCAGGAGGCGAGCGCGAGGCGCAGGGGGGTGCTGGAGCTGAGCGGCTGGGGTGCGGTGCGGGTGCGGCCGACACGGGAGAGTCGGCCGCCGGCCCGGAAGCGGTACCAGTAGACGCGGCCCGGCCGCAGGCCCCGTACATCCACGTGAACGCTGTGCCCGTACTCGGGCCGGGCCTGGGCGGTGCCCCGGCGTACGGAGGTGCGGAACCGCTCGTCCTGCGCGATCTCCCACTCGACCTGGACCACCCGGTCGGGCATCCCGCCGCCGGCCAGCGGCTCGGGCGCCAGCCGGGTCCACAGCACGACGCCGTCGGGCAGGGGGTCCCCGGAGGCGACGCCGAGGCTGAACACCCCGGCCGGGAGCGGGGCTTCGGCGGCCCGTGCGGCCCCTGGCAGCCACAACTGGCCGGAGGCGGCGGCACCGACGGCGGCGGCCCCGGCGGTGAGGAAGCGGCGGCGGCCGGGGGACGCGTATCCGTTCGGTCCAGCAGGCATCCGTCCAGCAGGCATCGGTGAACTCCCTTGCGTCGCCGGAGACTTCGACACAAGGAAGGTGGCATGGGCACCCGGTCAGGGGACTGAACGGAGAATCTCGCGTTCATGACAAGCAGAGGACCAAAGAGAGACCCGCCGCGGCGGATGCCGCGACGGGTCTCTGATCAGGTCCCTGGGGAGCCGGTGGCTCAGAAGGGCTCGAAGCCCTCGAACTCCTGGGCCGCCTCGTCGCGTTCGGCCTGGCGGTCGCGGCGGCGCGTGGTGGCGGGCCGCGGGGCCTCGAAGCGGTGGTCCTCACCACGGCGGCCGAGCATCTCGGCGCCGGCCGTCACGGTCGGCTCCCAGTCGAACACGACCGCGTTGTCCTCGGGGCCGATGGCGACGCCGTCACCGTTGCGGGCGCCCGCCTTCATCAACTCCTGCTCGACACCGAGCCGGTTGAGACGGTCGGCGAGGTAGCCGACGGCCTCGTCGTTGCTGAAGTCGGTCTGTCGCACCCAGCGTTCGGGCTTCTCGCCGCGGACCCGGAAGAGGCCGTCCTCCTCCCGCGTGACGGTGAAGCCCGCGTCGTCCACGGCCTTGGGCCGGATCACGATCCGCGTGGCCTCTTCCTTGGGCTTGGCGGCGCGTGCCTTGGCGATGATGTCGGCGAGCGCGAACGACAGCTCCTTGAGCCCCATGTGCGCCACGGCGGACACCTCGAAGACGCGGTAGCCGCGCGCCTCCAGATCCGGCCGCACCATCTCCGCGAGGTCCTTGCCGTCCGGTACGTCGATCTTGTTCAGGACGACGACGCGCGGGCGGTTGCCGAGCCCGCCGTACTGCCGCAGCTCCTCCTCGATGGTGTCGAGGTCGGTGACGGGGTCGCGCTCGGACTCCAGCGTTGCCGTGTCCAGGACATGTACGAGGACGCTGCACCGCTCGACGTGGCGCAGGAACTCCAGGCCGAGGCCCCTGCCCTGGCTGGCGCCGGGGATGAGGCCCGGCACGTCGGCGATGGTGTAGACGGTCGAGCCGGCGGTGACGACACCGAGGTTCGGGACCAGGGTGGTGAACGGGTAGTCGGCGATCTTCGGCTTCGCGGCCGAGAGCACCGAGATCAGCGACGACTTCCCGGCGCTCGGGTAGCCGACCAGCGCCACGTCGGCGACGGTCTTCAGCTCCAGCACGATCTCGTGCGCGTCGCCGGGCACACCGAGCAGCGCGAAACCGGGCGCCTTGCGGCGGGCCGAGGCCAGCGCCGCGTTGCCGAGACCGCCGCGGCCGCCCTGGGCGGCGACGAAGGAGGTGCCGTGGCCGACCAGGTCGGCGAGGACGTTGCCCGCCCTGTCGAGGACGACGGTGCCGTCCGGCACGGGCAGGACCAGGTCCTGGCCGTCCTTGCCGGAGCGGTTGCCGCCCTCGCCGGGCTTGCCGCTGGTGGCCTTGCGGTGCGGGGAGTGGTGGTAGTCGAGCAGCGTGGTCACTGACTGGTCCACGGTGAGGATGACATCCCCGCCGCGGCCGCCGTTGCCGCCGTCCGGGCCGCCGAGCGGCTTGAACTTCTCACGGTGGACGGAGGCACAGCCGTGACCTCCGCTACCCGCGGCGACGTGCAGCTCGACGCGGTCCACGAAGGTGGTCATGGTGGGTGCCTCCAGTGATGCAGGTGATGTACGTGCGTGCTGTACGGGTGTTTCCTGTGTTAACACGCGAAAGGCGGACCCGCCTTCCCGAAAGGGAAGTGAGGTCCGCCTCGCGAAGCGTTCCCGGTAAGCCTGAGATCAGGCGACCGGAACGATGTTCACGACCTTGCGGCCGCGGAACGTACCGAACTCCACCGCACCGGGCTGGAGCGCGAACAGCGTGTCGTCGCCGCCGCGGCCGACGCCGGAGCCGGGGTGGAAGTGGGTGCCGCGCTGGCGGACCAGGATCTCACCCGCGTTGACGACCTGACCGCCGAAGCGCTTCACGCCGAGCCGCTGGGCATTGGAGTCGCGACCGTTCCGGGTGGACGATGCGCCCTTCTTGTGTGCCATGTCTCCTCAGTCCCTTACTTCGCAGCCGCGGGGATCTCAGTGACCTTGATCGCCGTGTACTGCTGGCGGTGGCCCTGACGACGGCGGTAACCGGTCTTGTTCTTGTAGCGAAGGATGTCGATCTTGACGCCCTTGTGGTGGTCCACGACCTCGGCCTGGACCTTGATGCCGGCCAGCACCCACGGGTCGCTGGTCACAGCGTCGCCGTCGACCACGAGCAGGGTCGAGAGCTCGACCGTGTCGCCAACCTTGGCGGTGGAAATCTTGTCAACCTCAACGATGTCGCCGACAGCAACCTTGTGCTGGCGACCACCGCTGCGCACGATGGCGTACACGCGGGTCTCTCTTTCGCTCGGAGAACGGCACCCCCGCAGGCCAGCCACCCGGGCAGGAAACACGGGCGACCTCTCCCGGCCACCGGAGACCGGCGTCCGGAAGGAAGAGGTTTACGGGGATGTGGCGCGCCACTCGACACGCCGACGGTCAAGGTTACGGGGCCCGGCTTGAGGGGTCAAACCGGGCCCCGTCCTCAGGGGCTCGACGTCAGTCGAGCCACTCGATCCGCCACTGGGACGACTCGGCGAACTCTTCGAGTGCCGCCCTGTCCTCCACCCAGTAATCGCCGCCGTCCGTCGGTGCGGACAGGTCGTTCACGAGGTAGATGTAGAAGCCGCCCGTGACGTCGGAATCGTCATGGAGTTTCACGAAGTAACCCTCGTAGAACCCCGAAAGGATGCGTCCGTACCTCTCCAGTTCGATGTGCGTCACTCTATGGCCCTGCTAGGGGTACGTGGTTGTTGGCCAATGGTTTGCCCGCCTCGTCGAAGATCTCGAAGTGCACGTGTGGCACGTCCGGCCAGTGGCCTCCCGCGAGCGAATCGGGGTCGATCCGGAATCCCCGGCGACCGTCCGCGCTGCGGAAGATGCCCCTGCCCTTGGCCACGTCGCGCATGCCCTCGCCGAGGAAGGCGCGACCGGTCTCCATCGCGTCCTCCATGGTGATCGTGTGCTTGCTGATGAGGCTGGCCTTGCGCTTGTGGTGCACGATGCCGACGTTGCCGTCCGCCGTCGCCTGGGTCTCCTCGATTATGTCGTCCCGGACGTCACCACAGTTGTGCACCAGCAGCGGGGTCGCCCCCGCGTGCACGTAGTACGTGTGGAGGTCGGCAACCGTCAGGTCGTGCGTGCGCTGGCGCTGGTCGAAGGCGCGGATGGCCGCCAGCTCGACCGGGGTGCCGGCGGCAGTGTGCAGGCGCATGCCCGGCTTCAGATCGCCGGCCTCGATCCACGCCTGCTCGGAGTCCGACCAGAACGGGTGGGTCGTGGTGGAGACCAGGGTCTCGGACGTGCCCCGCTCGCCCTTGATCGTCAGGTCGACGAAGTGCTTGTCGTCCTCGGTGACGATCGTGCCGACGACCTCACGGACCGTCGTGCCGCCCGTCTTCGGGTCGGTGACGGTGATCTTGTCGCCGAGCCGCACCTTCTCGATCGGCTTGGTCTTGCCGCCCGCGAGCAGCACCTTCGTGCCGGGCAGGAAGCTGTGCTTGCCCTTGGCCGGGCAGGAGCCGCCCTCCTCGTTCTTCTTCCGTTTCTTGAGGGCCTCGGCCGCCTTCTTCCTGGCGTCCTTGAGCTTGTCCCCGGCCTTGGCCAGCCCTGCCTGGGCCTTGCCAACCGCCTTGTTGGCCTTCCACAGGTCCTTGGCCCCGCCGATCAGGTCCCCGACCAGGCCGGTGACCCGCTTGGCGAGTTTGATGCCCTTGGCCCAGTTCCACGGGGCGCCGTACTTGGCGAGGATCTTGCCCGCGAGGCCGCCCGCGAAGCTGCCGGCGATGTTGAGAAGGGTCTCGCCGCAGGCGCCGACGTCACCGGTGGAGATGCAGTCCAGGGCCGCGTCGACACCGAGGATGTCGCGCGCGATCTTGACCAGGGCCTTGCCCGCGGACTTGATGCGCTGCTTGGCCGCGGACTGCTGGCCCTGGGCCTGCGTAACGTTCCAGGACGCCTTGTCCTTTTCCGACTCCGCCTTCTCCACGTCGCTCTTCGGGAAGTACGGCTGGCCGCCGCGGCACTCGATCAGGCCTTCCCGGCACTCCGGGATGATCATGCCGCTGGGGTCGGCGTGCGTGACCGGGGAGTTGTTGGCGTACGCGTAGCCGTTGATCTGCTGCGGCTGGGTGTAGTCGATGATCGGGTCGACCGAGATGAATTTGCCGATCGCCGAGTCGTACTCCCGTGCGCCCAGGTGCGTCAGGCCGGTCGAGGCGTCGATCGTGCCTCCGACGTAGCCCTTCTCACCGGGCCAGACCCCGGTCTTCTGGCCGCGGTCGACGCCGAACGGGTCGAAGCGGCGCTGGCTGATCGCGCCGGTCGCGGCGTCGATCGCCACCTCACCCGTGCCGTGGTGGTCGGAGGCGACGAAGGACAGCTTGCCCGCCGTACGGACGGCAACGGCCTGGCCGCCGTACTCGTAGTAGCGGGTGGCCTCCTTCTTGGTGCCGTCGGCCGACAGGTTCAGCTCGGTGCCCGGCAGGTAGACCGTCGTGCCCGACGGGGCCTTGCGCACCAGGCGGTTACCGGAGCCGTCGTAGATGTAGCTGGTCTTCGAGCCGTTCGCCTCGGTGGCCTCGCCGAGCTTGCCCTGGTCGTTCCAGAGCAAGGACTGCGTGTTGCCGCCGAGGACCCGCTTGGTGGTGTTGCCCGCGTCGTCGTACTCGTACGTCGACTGGCGTTCGCCGGTCGGCGTGTTTTCGACGATCTTGGTGACCTGGTGGGGGCCGTCGCCCAGCGTGCCCGCGGTGCCGTACTCGTAGCTGCGGGTGATGTTCTTCGCGGCGTCGAGCCCGGTGTCGTGAACGGTGTCCGTGAGGCGGTTGCCGATGGCGTCGGTCTCGTAGGACTTCCAGTACGGAGCCGGGCCGCCGAGGGAACCGGTGCCGGCGGCTGAGTCACAGGCCGTCGGGCCGGAGCCCTCCACCGGGATGGCGGAGCCGCGGGTGCCGGTGCCGGCCGCGCTCGTCGCGGTGGCCGACGGGGTCCAGGCGTCCTTCAGCCGCTGACGGGTGTCGTAGGCGAAGCACTGGACGTCCGGGGCGCTGGAGTTCGCGGTGTCCGCGATGGACAGGACGTTGCCGGCCTGGTCGTAGGAGTACCGGGAGTCCTTGGCCGGGGCGGTCGCGCCGTAGACGTCGACGATCGAACGGGTGAGCCGGTCGGTGCCCTTCTCGTAGTCGTAGGTCTGCCAGACCTTCTTTCCACTGCCGGTGTTCAGCTCCAGCTGCTGGACGAGACTCTTGCCGGAGTAGACGGTGTTGGTGACGTACGAGGTGGTGCCCGTCATCGTCATCGGACGCTGAAGGCTGTCGTACGTGTAGGTCAGCACCTCGGCCGGCAGGTCGCCGATGGCCGGCATGCCCGAAGTCTGGAGCGTTCCGTCCCTGTTGTAGGTGGCCGAGTAGACGTAGGTGCCGGCCAGGGTGCCCTGGGAGGCGGGGACCTGGTAGGCGGTCTTCAGCGGGCGGTAGAACTCGTCCATCGACTGGATGGCCGTGGCGAAGTACTCGGTCGGCGAGGTGTAGCTGAGGAAGCCGTAGGCCTGGCCCAGCCAGCCTGCCTTGTCGTACCTCGTCTCGGTGAGCTTGGTGCCGGTGCCGGCGTCGCCCTGCCAGGTAGTCAGGACGCGGCCCAGGTTGTCGTAGACCGTGGACGTCTTCTTGTTGCGGCCGTCGTACGTGGCGATCGGCCGGTCCAGCTCGTCATACTCCGTGCGCTCAGTGCCCGCGTCCGGGTCGATCGACGTCTTCTTGCGGCCCAGCTGGTCGTACTCGTACCGCCACACGTTGCCCTTGGCGTCCGTGACGGACTCCAGGCTGCCCGAAGCGGTGTACGTGTACTTGGTGGAGTCGTACGGCACACCCGCGGCCGGTGAGGCGCCACGGTGGTGACGGATCTCGGAGACGTTGCCCTGGCCGTCGGTGACCGTGGTGGTGGGCACGCCGCCGGCCGGCGGGTCGACGCTGGTCAGCTCGCCGTTGTAGGTGGTCGTGGTCCGCCACTGCTCGCCCCCGCCGACGGCGAGGATCTGTGCGGTCGGCCGGCCCAAACCGTCGTACTCCATCAGGCTCTGCTGGCCGACCTCACCGTTGGCGACGATCAGCAGCTCGTCCGAGGCGGCGCCGGCCGCGTTGTAGGTGGCGTTCGTCTTCCGGACGTTGCCCGTGCCGTCGTACCAGGTGTCGGCCACCATGCGGGTGCCGTCCAGTCCCTCGGTCTGGATCTGGCGGGGCCTGAGGAAGGCGTCGTAGAGCTGGTACTCGGCGCCGTAGGAACCGTCGTTCTCGATCTTTTCGGTCTTGATCGAGGTGACCTTGTCCTTGCGGACGTTGTAGGAGTACTTGATGCTCGGCGTCTGCGCCGTCGTGCGGTCCGCCAGCCACACCGAGGTCAGCCGACCGAGCGCGTCGTAGGAGAGGTCCGTCCGCTTGCCGTTCGGGTCCGTCTGGCCCGTGGACATGCCCCAGGCGGGGACGTAGTCGGTGGTGGTGACGTGTCCGGCGGCGTTGGTGAAGGTGGCCTTCGTCAGCAGACCGTTGGTCTCGGTGTAGGCGGTCTTCGTCTCCTCCGTCGTCCCCTGCTGTTTGGCGTTCTTCTGGGACAGCGGGCGGCCGAAGGCGTCGTAGGTGGTGGTGCCGGTGACCTGGTACGTGGCCGTGGTGCCGTTGTGCGACGTCATCCGCTCGGTCTTGGTGGCGTCACCCTTCGTGGGCGCCGCGCCGAACGCTCCGCCGTCGTAGGAGGTGCGCTCGTCGGCCAGGACCTGCGTCTTGCGGTCGGGCGTGGTCGCGCACTTCACGGACACCGACTCGCTCCGCGCGGGCAGTGCGAGCAGGTTCTTCGCCGTGTTGTCCGCGTACGTGGTGCGGGTGCAGGTGTCGTCCTTCGTGGTGGAGACGTCACCCTGGTCGTCGACCGTCAGCACCCGGCCGGTGCCGTTCGACGTGTCGTACGTGGTGGTGGACTTCGTCTCCACCCAGGTGCCGTCGGCCTTCAGGTTGAAGCCGCGGCCGGTCTGGGAGCGCACGATCACCGCGCGGGTGGTGCCCCAGCTCTGGGCCTGGGTGGCGGTGTAGTGCTTCCACGGGGTCTGGATGGACTTGGAGATCAGCTTGGCGCCATCGTAGGTGGCGACCTCGAGCTGGTGACCCGTGAACTCCTCGTCGTCGGAGTACGACGCCCCGGTGGAGTCCTTCACCGTCACCGAACGCGCGTTGCCCGCCGCGTCCTTGTCACCGTTCATTCCCTGCATGAACGTGTAGTCGACGCGGGTCTTCTGCACGTCGGCGGTGCCGCTGGTGACCTTGACCTTGCCGTAGCCCTGCCAGCCGCCCCAAGTGAGGTACTTGGCGTCGGTGATGCCGTCCGGCTTCGCCTTACGCCAGGCCGCGTCGCCCTGGTAGTCGTAGCGGGTGACCATGCCGTCGCTGCCGCCGGTGCGGTCGGTCTCGATGACCGCCGACACGACGTACTTGTGGAACCAGTCCGTGATCGGGTCGACATAGCCCGGCGGAGCCCACTTCACCGGGTAGCAGCGCTTGGTCGACTCGCCCGGTGTGGGCAGTGTGGCCTTGGTGCAGTCGGTCGGCGCGTAGTTCACGTCGAGCTGGGCACCGGTCTCGCTGAGGACCATCGAGAGGCGGAAGCGGTGGAACGGCGCGATGTTGTCGCCGATCGCGTCGACGCGGTTGGCGAGCTGCTCGCCGAAGAGATCGACGGAGGGCAGCTTGATCGCCGTACCGGCGCGGCCCTCGTGCTCGATCTTCGACAGCCACAGCGTCTTGGAGTCGTCACCGTTGTCGGTGAACAGGTGCGTCAGCGTCCAGGCGTCCACGTCCTGGTAGGTCGTGGCGTCCTTGCGCATCTGCGTGACGACCGAGGTCAGCCGCTTGGTGGTGAAGAACGTCTGGACCGGCGAGGTGCACTTCGTGCTGGCCTTGCACTCCTGGTCGACCGGGACGTCCGGCCAGTTGGCCGCGTTCGCCTTGGTGCGCTTGCTCTCCGCGCAGTCGAAGTCGGCGGTGGGCAGGCAGCGTTCCGCGGTGTTCAGGACGATCCGGGCCGGGGCCTTCGCCGCGTAGACCTGGCCGTCGCGCTGGCCGTAGTCGATGCGCTTGAGGTAGCCGCCGCGGTGGTACGCGGTGCCGTTGACGTCCGTCTTGCCGTTCAGCGCGTAGTAGTTGGTCTCGCGGTCGTAGAAGTAGGACATCACGTTGCCGTGACTGTCCTTGACGTAGTCCAGGCTCCAGCGCCAGGCCTGCTGGCAGTGGGCACTGGTGAACGTGGCGTTGTAGCAGGGCTCACCGGAGTCGTCGCCGAAGACCGGGGCGGTCCAGGTGGAGTTGGTCTCCTCGTTGCCCGTGGCCCAGCCCGGAAGGCGGTTCTGACCGAAGTAGTACTCGGTGCCGTCCGAGGTGGTGATGCGCCAGTACTCACCGTCGTTGTCGCCGTTGGTGGCGCCGGTCAGCTTCTCGACCTTGCTGCCGTCGTCGGACGACATGTGCCACTTGCCGGTGGTGTCGTCCTTGACCAGCTCGCCGGCGGAGCCGTTGAGCATGACCGTGGCGTTCTCGAACGCCCAGCACTGCTCACCGGAGTTGTCGTGGCCGTCGTCGGCACACGGCTTGTAACGGCGCTCGATGTAGCCGGGGTCGTAGGAGAAGCCCTCGCCGATCCAGGAGCCCTGGTTGTTCGTCGCCGAGGTGCGGCCGTCCGCCGACTGGGAGGAGTAGCCGAGGCCGACGGTCGGGGTCAGGCCGCCCGGGGTCGGCACCGAACGGAAGGGATAGTTCCAGTTGAAGGCACCGGAGGAGGTGGCGACGCTCCAGCTCGACGAGGGGGCCAGGGCCGTGGCCTTGTAGGTGCCCTGGGCGCTGGACGGGCCCGCCGCGACGGCCACGAGGGAGGTCGCGGTCCCCGCCATCGTGGACACGCCCTCGGCCGGGGCCGCAGCCGCGGTCACGTCGGCGGAGACCGTGCCCGTCTTCAGGTCGTTGACCGTCGGCAGCACCTTGGGCTGCTCCGGGCACTCCTTGCTGCCCGGTACGGCGACCGTGGCGCAGGAAGGAAGCTGGACGAGCTGGAGACGCGAGGCGTAGGAGCCGCCGAAGCCCTCGGCGAACTCGGAGTAGTCCACGGTCAGGCGGACCTTGGCCGCCTTGTCCGCGCCGTCGGCACGCTCCACGCCCAGCAGGACGCCGGCGCCGAGCTGGGCGGCCCGCTTGGGGTCGAGGACGTCGACGCGGACCTTGTCGGCCGCCGTCGCCGCCTTGGCCTTCGCCTTGGCGACCTTGACCGGCAGGCCACCGGCCTCGGTCGCGCCGGACGCGCCGACGGCTATCTCGGCGCCGCCCTGCTTCGGCCACACCGCCTTGTCGAGGCCCTTGACCGCGGCCTTGCGCGCCGGGTCGGAGGGGCGGGTCTTGGACTTGGCATCGCGCCCCTTGGCGGGATCACCGTCGTCCTGGACGCCGGGGCGGCTGGTGCGGCCCCGGTCGCCGTCGTCGAGCGCCACTGCCTGGACCGACGACGCGGACAGCGCGAGCGAAAGCCCGATCACTGTGGCGACGACCGTCTGTCTGGGCATGCGGCGGCTCAGTGAGCGGCCACGGAAGAACATGCGAACAACTCCCTGGTCTGAGGAGAAAGTCGTGAACGGGGTGAGGACAGGACAGGTGTGCCGGGCCTTGGGGGGCCCGGCACACCTGGTTACTGGTAATGCGTCACATGTCGGTCACGGCCGTCAGCGCGGCCATCTGCTGCACCGCGATCGGGTCGGCCGCGCCGCTGTACACCCGGACCTCGTCGATGGCGCCGGCGAAGTACTCGCTCGCCCCGCGCAGCGAACGGCCCACCTGCAGACCGCCGGTGGCGGACCACAGGGTGCTGTCCGTGCCGTAGGCGCCGGCGACGAGCTGGCCCTCGACGTACAGGCGGATCGAGTTGGCGAAGGCGTCGTAGACGACCGCCAGGTGCTGGCCGGAGCCGCCGGTGTCGGGCAGTTCCTGGTCGTCGGTGAAGGTGACGACCGAGGGGGCGGTCACGTCGGTCTTCGCCACAGCCAGCTCCCACTGGCCGGTGGCCGCCTGGTAGCGGACCTGGACCCGGTTGGCGTTGGTGCCCGGCAGGGACAGCACCGTCTGCGACTTCTCCGGGTCCAGCGAGGTGAGCTGGGCGCGGGCGGTCACGGTGAAGCTGCTGTTGCCGGTGACCGGGGCGGTGGCGGTGGACGCGTAGTCACCGTCGCCGTCCAGGACGAGGTTGCCGTCGCCGACCAGGGCGGCGGTGTCGAACAGGGGGTCGGCCGGGCGGTAGATGGAGGCGTTGCCCGCGAGGGTCAGCGCCTGGCCGCCGCCGGTCTCGGTCACCGAGCCGTTGGTGGCCTGGTCCAGCTGCCAGTAGCCCTTGCGCTCCGGCTTGATGGTCATCAGTTCGGCGACCTGGGCCGCCGGCAGGAGACGGTCGAAGACGCGGATCTCGGCGAGGTCACCGACGAAGTTGTCGCGGTAGCCGCTCTTGGCCGTCGAGCGGCCGATCTGCAGCGGACCGTACGACTTCCAGACGGAGCGCCGGGTGGCCGAACCCTTCAGGTCCTTGTTGATGTAGAGCTGGAGCTGCGGGCCGCCGGTCTTCTGCGCGTCGTACACGCCGGTCAGCAGGACCCACTGGTCCTTGACCACGGAGATTCCGGTGGAGACGGCCTTCCACTCGCCGAGCGAGTCCACGTCGTTGACCGGGACGGAGAACTTCCAGGTCTTCGCGGTGGCGTCGTAGCCGAGGGTGAAGCCGGGTTCGCCGGTGCCGTCCTGGCTGACGACCGTCATGTCCTTGTCCAGGGCGGTGGGCCGCACCCAGGCGCTGACGCTGAAGCTCTTGGCGGTGTCCAGCACGGTCTCGCTGGCGTCGAGGTAGGACTCGGCGCTGCCGTCGAAGCGGGCCGCCTTGTCGACCTTGCCGCCGGGGCCGTCCGCACCGAAGGTGACGGCGGTACCGGCGGTCGCCGAGAACTCGCCGCTCTCGTCGTGGGCCTCGGTGTCACCGGCCTGGTCGGCCAGGTTCCACTGGGCGACGACCGGCCTGCCCTCGCTCACCAGGAAGTCGTACGGCGTGCTGCTGGCGTGCGCCGCCTTGTCGATGGCGACCACTTCCAGCACCTGGCGCCCGGAACGGGTCGGCAGCCACTGGACGGAGACCGAACCGCCCGGCGAGGCCGGGGTGAGGGTGGTCATCGCCGCGCCGTTGAAGGAGTACTGGTACTTGACGACGTCGTTGTCCGGGATGGCGTCGTTCGGGTTCGGCGAGAAGGTGAAGGTGCCGTAGGTGCCGACGCCGTCGTGGTAGACGGTGTCGGAGGGGTACTGCTTGGACAGCACGAGCGGCTTGCCGGGCCAGGTCTTGTCGTAGGTGAACTCGCAGCGCTGCGGGGTGTCGCCCTCCGAGCTCCACGGGCCGTAGCCGTCACCGTCGTAGGCCCGCGCGCTCCAGTAGATGGGGGTGTTCTGCGGGATCGACGACTTCACGGTGTGCACGAACTTGGTGCCGGTCGTCGGGGAGAGCCAGTCCGGGGTGGTGTACGTGTACGAGCCGGGCGTGGTTCCGCCCCACTCCACCTTGAACTGGACCTTCACCTTGTCGGTCTGGCCGTTGCCGTGGTCCGGGTCGCTCGCGATGGCCTGGAGCTTCGGCGGCACGTCGGTGGTGGCACGGCCCGTGCCCCACTTGCACACCCCGCCCGGGTCCGTGGACATGTCCGAGATCTTGATCTGCCGGGGCAGGTTGTTGTACTTGATCGACAGGTACGCGTTGCCGCAGATCCGCTTCCACTCCGCGAAGCGGGACTCGTCGGCCGCGCGCAGGCCCAGCGTCATCGCGTTCCAGCCGCCCGCGGCGGCCGTCTTGATCTCGCTGGTCAGCTCGCCGGTCGCACCGCTCTCGAAGTGCAGGTTGGCCTGGCTGGAGCAGGAGGTCGGGGAGATCGCCTTGTCGACGGTCTGGAGATAGTCGTCCCAGTCGTCCGAGGTGTTGGACCAGCTGCTGGACGAGGTGAGGCTGTAGTTCGCGCCGCCGATCCGGTAGAGCTGGATGGGCTCGGCGGTCGGGGAGGCGCTGTAGATGTGCTCGACGCGCGCGGAGAAGGTCGCGCCGAGGATCTGCTTCCCCTTGTAGAAGGACACCGGCATCGTGAACATCACGCGCCGGGTGCCGACCCCGTTGCAGGAGACCGGGTTGTAGTCGGTCGGACACTTGCCGACGCCCGCGCTGCCCGAGTACTTCCAGTCCTGCTCGCCGGGCATGCCGGACATGACGCCGGTCCAGGCGGTGCGCGAGGTGGTGCGCTGGATCGGGTCGATGACGACGGGGAAGACGGTGTCCTCGCCCTTGAGGAGCTTCTGGTCCGGGACGAGGCTCAGCTTGTCCTTGCCGACCTCGACGCCCAGCGGGGCCACGCGGCCACCGCCGCCGGGACCGTCGAGGGCGGGCTCGGGGGCCGCCTCCGGTCCGGGGGTGGCGGCGCTCGTGTCGGCCGCGCCCGCCGTCGCCGACTTCAGCGCCTTCGCGACCGCCTTCGGCCCCTGCTTGCGCGCGGCGCTCTCCTCGACCGCGGCCGAGTCCCACATGGTGGGCTTGCCGGCCTGGAAGACGGTGCCGCCGACGACGGCGTCCTCCGCGAGGATCGCGCCGGTGGCGTCCTCGGCGACCTTCAGGCCGTCGGTGGTCATGCCGAGGTCGAGCCGGGCCAGCCGGGGGTCGGCCGCGGCCTCGGGCGTCTTGACGACGATCAGGTGGCCGAAGCCGTCCGCCTCCGCCCGTACGGTCAGGTCGACGCCGGGCAGGACCTCGGCGTAGGTGGCGGTGTCGCCGTCGACGCTGGGCGCGGGCAGCTTGCCGTACGGCCAGGTCAGGGCGATTTCGCGGCCCGCGCGCCGCATCGTGACGAAGGGCTTGCCCGCCTGTCCGGCGGAGAAGGCCAGGTCGACGGTGGCGGCCTTCGGCCCCCAGGTGCCGTCGGCGCGCTTGACGAGCGCCGGGTCGACGGAGACCCACTTGCCGCCCTGGACGGTGCGGACGGGCTCGGTGTACTCGCGGGCCGTGAAGGTGCCGTCGGGCTCGGCGAAGATCTCCCTGCGCTCGGTGCGCAGTCCGACGACCTCGGCCCGCTTGCCGCTGTCCTTCGCGGAGGCCATGGCCTGCTGCTCGGTGACCAGCGGCTGGTCGGCCGCGACCGGGGCGGGGCCCTGGTCCGGTCCCCCGGCACCGTTCGGGAGCGCCGCGGCGCCGGCCACCACGGCGCCGGTGACGGCTGCCGCGAGGGCGGCGCGCAGCGCGAGGCCGCGCCGTATCGGTGTGGGTCTGTCTGCGGACACGCGTCCACTCTCCCGTCGGTTCATGTCTGTCTCACTGGTGCGGCCGTCGGCCGCGTCGCTCGGTCGGGAGGCCGTCATCGGACGGTCGCTCCGAATGCACCGCTGCCTGCGGGGATGCCGCCCTCTCCGGGCTTCCAGGTCTGTGTCGGTGCGCTGCCCGTGGTGGCGTTCCACGGGAAGCCGTGTACGGCGCGTCCGTCGGCAGGGCCGTAGGGGACGCCCACGTACAGCAGCGCCGGACTGCTGCCGACGCTGATGCCCGCGTACGTACGCGACACCGGTCCGGAAGGAATGCCGGCGCCCGGCTCCAGCCACGCGTCCGAGGCGCCGGGCGCCCCGATGGCCGGGAGGATCTGGACGCCGCCGGCCTCCGGGGCTGCCTCCGTCGACTCCTCACCGGGCGCGCCGACGGCGAGGCGCATCGTGGCCGCCGTACTCACCACGTTGGTCGTGGTGTTGACCGCCGCGACCCGCTGGCCGAAGAAGTCGCCGGCCTCCGCATCGCCCTCGACCCCGTCGATGTTCTGGTCGATCCAGTTGAGGAGGGCGACCGTGCCGTCCGCCTTGAGGTGGTAGACGTGCACCGCCCCGGCGTCGACGGTGGTGCCGAGATCCTCGCCCGGGACGCCCACGGCGAGCACCGCGTCGGTGATCGTGGCCGCGCCCGCGGGCCGGTAGGGAGCCATGGCGAGCGCGCTGCCGTAGCGATCGTCGGTCTGGGCGGCGGCGTCCGGGCCCGGAGTGCGGCCCTGTCCCATGCCGAAGAGCGGCTCGGGAATGCCGTCGGCGTTGATCGACGGCCGGAAGGCCGCGACGCCGCCGGCGAAGGCGACGCTGCCGATGCTCTCGCCGGGGGCACCGACCACGAAGTGCCGGTCCGTGGCGGTGATCGAGGCGCCGAACCGGTCGTAGGGCTCGGCTTCCTCCCATACGCCGGTCGTGTCCTGCCCCACGGACGCCGCCTGGTAGTCGGTTCCGTAGACATAACCGAACAGGCCGATGTCCGCCCCGGCCGCGCCGTCCTCGCCCGGCACGCCCATGACCAGGAACGGGAAGCCGGTCGGCGAGGTGCCCGCCGCGACCGCGTAGCCGAGCCAGTCCTCGGGCTCTGGACCGCCGCCCAGCGGCTGGGTCTCGCCCTGGACGAAGCCCCTGCTGTTGAACTCCGACCCGACCGCGGTGGTCGAGCCGTAGATCACCTGCACGTATCCCGCGTCCTTGACGGTGCCGACGTCCTCGTACGGGATGCCGACGGCGAGGTCGGAGCAGCCGTCCTTGTTCGCGTCGTACACCGCCAGGGAGAAACCGAACCGGTCCCCGGCCTCGGGGCCGTCAGCCACGTTGGGCGTGTCCTGGGAGATCTCGACGACGCCCTTGCCGCCGCCGAGCACCACGTGGACCAGGCCTGCCCGCGCCTGACCCGACACGGCGGCATCGGGGTCGGCGATGGCCATATCGCGTATGCCGTCGCCGTTGAAGTCGGACTGTGCGCCGGCGCAGGTCCCGGCGGCCGCGGCCGGGGTGACCCCGGCCGTGACTCCGAACCCCATCAGTGCCACCACGATCGCGCCGACGGCACCCCGCCGACAGCCGTTGTTCCTTCTCGGCGGGTGCGCGGTGTCGTTCACGGCGTAGTGCCCCGCCTTCTCATGTCCGTCTGTGGACACGGGTGTCCTCCCCCATCACTTCTTGTCCGTCTGGAACGCCGTCAGCGGACGGTCGCCCCGAAGGCCACACCCGTCGCCGGGAGGCCGCCCTCGCCGGGCTTGATCGTCACCGTCGGTGCGCCGCCAGAGGCCACGTTCCACGGGAAGCCGTGGACCCCGCGGGCCTCGGCGGGGCCGTAGGGCATGCCGACGTACAGCACCGAGGGAGTGGCGGCCAGGGAGAGGCCGGCGAGCTGCCGCGGGGCGGGGATGCCCGGGACGCCGTAGCCGGGGTCGATCCACTGGTCGGAGGCACCGGGCGCGCCGACCAGCGGGACGATCTGGACGCCGCCCTTCTCCGCGTGCTCCTCGGACGACTCCTCGCCCGGTACGCCGATGGCGAGGCGGGTGGTGGTGGCCGTGGAGGTGGCGTTCGGGGAGGTGTTGACGGCGGCGAGCCGCTTGCCGAAGAAGTCGCCGGCCTCGGCCTCCTGGTCCACGTCGGCGGTGTTCTGGTCGATCCAGACGGTCTGGGTGAACGTGCCGTTGGCGGCGAGCTTGAACACCTGGACGGCGCCCGCGTCGACGGTGGTCAACAGGTCCTCGCCGGGCACGCCGACCGCGAGCAGCGACTCGGTGGTGGAGGTGGCACCGGAGGCCCGGTACGGGATCATGGCGAGCGCGGCACCGAACTGGTCGCCCACCTCGGGGGCGCCGCCGATCACGTCCTGGTCCTGGCCGAGCCCGCCGAGCGGCTTGGGCGAGTTGGAGGTGAGCGCGTGGCTGAAGAAGCCGACGCCGCCGGCGAAGGGAACGTCGCCGAGGGCTTCGCCGGGGGTGCCGACCGCGAAGTGGGTCGGGGTCGCGGCGAGCGTGGAGCCGTAGCGGTCGTCCTGCTCGGCCGTGCCGGGCACGGCGCCCGCCGTCTCGGTGTCCTGGTGGACGAAGGCGATGGTCTGCGCGGTGCCGCCGACGTAGTAGAAGCCGCCCGCGTCCTCGACGGTGCCGATGGACTCGCCGGGGTTGCCGATCAGCAGGTACGGCGCGCCGGCGGAGGTCTTGCCCGCGGCGAGCGAGTAGCCGACCCAGTCGTCGGTCTCGGTTCCGCCGCCCAGGGGCTTGTCGGCGCCCTGGTAGAACTCCTTCACCGGCTTGCTGCCGGCGTTCAGCCCGCTCGTGGAGCCGTACAGGAGGTGCACGAACCCGGCGTCGGCCGCGGTGCCCAGGTCCTCGTACGGCGAGCCGATCACGAGGTCGCTGCATCCGTCGAGGTCGGCGTCGTAGACGGCCAGCGCGTAGCCGTACCGGTCGCCCGGCTCGGGTGCGCCGGGGACGTTGTCGGGCGCCTGAGAGACCGTCAGGACGCCCTTGCCCCCGCCGTAGACGACGTGGACGACACCCGCCTTCGACACGCCGTCGACGGTCGCCTCCGGGTCGGCGATCGCCGTGTCCCGGATGCCATCCCCGTTGAAGTCCGAGTCGACCCCGGACGGACACGCGACCGCGGCGACGGCCGGTGTGCCACCGGCTCCGAGGCCCCAGGCCAGCAGCGTCCCTGTCACCACTGCGGCGGCGCTGTGCCGCCATGTTCTGCCCACGGTAAACACAGCTCTGCCCCCGCAGATAAAGAGATCCTAAAGAGAAGTCACCGGATCATCGCTGCGCGTGATGTGCCCATGCAAGAGTTCCCTTGGTCACCAGAACATGACAAGAATCACAGGAATCACACATTGGCTTCACGAGTGTCACCTATGCCAAGGGGTACCCCAGTTGGGCCCGCGGCGGCCGTGCGCTTGCCTCCGCTACGGGGAACACCTCACCCCCCCCACCCGCGCCGGGAGAGCCCCGCCCGGCTCGGCATGACCAGCGGCCGGCACGGTGCCCCAGGCCTCCGTCCCGAAGGTCGTCGAGTACCAGAAGCGCCCGGTGAGTTCATCGAGGGGGCACATCAGGTCGTTGCGGGACACGCCTGATCGCCGGCGGAACTTCACCTCTCCTCAGTCCAGTTGACCAAGCCCCAGATCCCCTTGGCGAGGGCGACCGCCTTGCTCCACTCCCACGGCGCCCCACACTTCGTCGCCAGCTTGCCGACCAATCCACCGGCGAAGCGAAGCTCGTCGCTACGTTGGCCAGCGTGAAGCCGTACGCGTACGCGGCGAACCCCATGTCGGCGAAACCCGAACTGCCCTCTCCCGGTCGCCGAGACGCTGCCCGCCACGGAGTGAACCGGCACAATGCTCCCCCTCAGGGGCATCGGTCATGTTGCCGTCGACCCCCTGCCGGGAGCCGAGGCTCGGCGTTCCCTGACTGATACCAACTGCCGATCCACAGACGAGATGCTCCAAGCCCGCGTCCTTCACTCCGCGGACGCCCTCATCAGGGCATCCCGACGGCAATGCCGCTGCCACCATCCAGGTTCGCGTCATACACAGCGGACGAGAAGCCGAACCGATCGCCCGCCTCAGCAGCGTCGGAGACGCTCGGCGTGTCCCGAAACGATTCCGGCCCAGCCCTGACACGAGAAGCGTCAGCGCAGCGACGGCAACGTTCCTGCGCCGCCGCCCTGCCCCAGCCCGGACACCAGAAGTCTCCATCCCCGCACAGTCGATCGACCATGACGGACCCTTTACCGCTCCCTCACCTTTCACCAGGCATACATGTCCGACATGATCACCACCAAGTGGTCACGGCGTGCCATCGTCAACGGCCGGCCCATGGTCCACATCACCGCGGGCGGGCTGACCGGCTACTGGGCACCCGCCGGACCGGTCCTCACCGACGGCCACTAGTCCCCCACGCCCGTCCGGCCGCGTATGCTCACCGGGCGTAGCAGCCACCCCGGAAGCGAGAGAACGAAGTGAACTACAGGGTCCAGCCCAGCGCTCAGGTCGACGACACCGCCGAGATCGGCGCCGGCAGCAGCGTCTGGGACCTCGCGCAGGTCCGCGAGGGCGCCCGCCTCGGCGAGGGCTGTGTGATCGGCCGTGGCGCCTACGTCGGCACGGGCGTGCGCATGGGTGACAACTGCAAGCTCCAGAACTACGCGCTGGTGTACGAGCCGGCCGAGCTGGGCGACGGTGTCTTCATCGGCCCCGCCGTGGTCCTCACCAACGACCACAACCCGCGTTCCGTGGACCCCGAGGGCAAGCAGAAACGGGGCGGCGACTGGGAGGCCGTGGGTGTGAAGATCGCCGACGGCGCGTCGATCGGGGCGCGTTCCGTCTGCGTCGCGCCGCTCACCATCGGCCGCTGGTCCATGGTCGCGGCCGGAGCCGTCGTCACCAAGGACGTGCCGGACTTCGCCCTGGTCGTGGGCGTCCCCGCCCGCCAGGTCGGCTGGGTCGGCCGGGCGGGTGTCCGGCTGGCCGAGCGCGCCGGGGAGAACGGCGTCTGGGAGTGCCCGCAGACCGGGGAGCTGTACGACGAGACGGACGGCGTCCTCGTCGAGCGGGCGGTCTGACACACGCGGACGTGAAAGGGGGCCGGCGGCGTACCGAGTACGCTGCCGGCCCCCTTCGCGTGTCCGGGGCTGTTACGCCTTGTTCCCCAGCAGCAGCCGGTCGAACTCCAGGCCCACCACGGACCAGTCCCACGTCGCCAGCGCGTGCTTGGCGGCGGGCTCCGTGGCGGCGCGCCAGTTCTCCTCGGTCTGGGTCAGCGCCAGGATCCGCTGCGCGGCCTCCTCCGGCGTCGAGACGACCCAGTCGGCCGGGAAGAGGGTCCGCGGTCCGCTCTCCAGCGACGCGAAGAACGGCCAGTCACGGACCACCGGGAGTGCCCCGCTGACCACGCCCTCGACCAGACCGCAGTGGAAGCTCTCGCGCACCGAGCTGCTGAGAATGACGCCGACGCCGGTGAGCGCCGCGGGCACGTCGTCGGTCTGTCCGACCCGATGCACGGCGCCGGCCGCCTCCAGCTCCTCCAACTCGGGCTGGAGCAGGTCGTCGTAGGCCCGGACGGCGGCGCTCGCCTTGCGGTTGAGGCCCTCGCCGATGATGACCAGGCGGTAGCGCTCGTCCTTCTCGCGCAGCAGCCTCAGCACCTGGAGCGTCCAGCGCGGGTCCTTGGCCACCGCGCTCACGCCGACCAGCCCGAGGACGAAGCGGACGTCGGCGTCGGCCTTCTCCCGCTGGAACGGCGCCAGGTCCATCGCGTTGGCTATCACGTGCGTCGTGGCCGTGCCGGGCCCGGCCAACTGCGGCACCACCTTCTCCGTCAGCTCGCGCAGGTGGTCGCTGACCAGGATCAGGTCGTCCACCCGGGTGAAGTCCACGACGTGCGGCCACCAGGCGAACACCTCGTAGCTGTGCAGCCGGACGATGACGCGCGTGGTGCCGGGGTCGACGACCGTGAAGAGGCCGGCCGCGTTGGTGCACCAGTCGACGAAGACCGTGTCCGCCCAGTCGAGATGGGGCCGCAGGGCCTCCTCGACCTTGTCGTGGAACGCGGGCTGACCGCCCAGCGCGTGCTCCGTGATCCGCTTGAGGCCCTTGGCCAACGGCCGGATCGTGTCGTCCTCGTTGACGTCGAGATAGCGGATCTCGACCTCGGGATGATTCTCGTAGCGCTCCCGGATGGCCCGCAGGAAGCTGGGGTTCGCGTACGTCGTGACCAGCAGCCGCAGCGGGCGGCCGGTCGGCGCGGGGGCGGCGGCCAGGGCTCGCCCGCGCGGCGCGGACAGCGCCTTGAAGGCGACGCTCTTGCGGAAGACCGCGAGGTAGCCCTCCGGGTCCTTCGCCATCGGCGAGGACGTGCCGTCGAAGTGCAGACCGCGGTTGAAGGCGAGGGAGAAGGCGGTGGAGAGCTGGTCGGCCGCCGCCGAGAAGTCCTTCTTCTTGTACCGCTGGTCCGCGAGGTTCAGCGCGGCCTCGATGGCCTTCGCCCGGACCCCGGGGTTGTCGTGGCCACGGGCCAGGTCGGCGCGTGCGGCGTCGGCGAGCAGGGCGGCGCTGAGCTTTCGGTTGGCGATGCGGTCGGCGGCCTGGTTGAGCACGATCGTGGCGCCGGTCTTGCGGCCGCCCTTCGCCATGCTCAGGCTCACCCGGCGGGCCAGCTTGGCGCGCATGCCGTCCGGCACCTTCGGTGCGACGACCGCGGTCCGCCAGGCCTTGGCGCCGATCGAGGTGCGCATCACGGCGGGCGAAGAGGCCCGGCGCAGCACCGCACCGGCACCGTGCCGCACGGAACGCTTCGTGGTACGCAGCGTCACCGCCGGGGACGGAACGGTGCGCACGGCGTCACGCAGCGCGTAGTGCATCCGGTGCTCGCCGCGCGCCTGGAGCGCCCGCAGCCCGGGAGCGACGCCGAAGACCGCGTCGGCCCGCCGGTTGCGCTCGGCGAGCCGCCAGACGGTGTAGACGGCGTTGGCGTCCAGGGCGACGAGGACCTGCGCCTTGCGTGCGTGGCCACGCACCCAACGGCTGCGCTCCGCGCTCGCCCAGGTCCTGCGGGACGGCGGAAGCTTCGCGATGCGCTTGACGAACGCGTTACCCCGCTCGGCGGTCACCTCGGACAGGGAGCACACGTCGGCCGCGTCGAGGACGCCGTCCACCGCTTCCCGGTCGAAGAGTCCGGCGAGGTGCACGGTCGCTCCCGCAGCCCGGAACTGCTCGACGGCGGCTTTGAGCATCGAGAGCGTCGGCGCCGTGCCGGCGATCAGGAGTACATGGGTCATGCGAGGAGGTCCTCCACCTGTTCTGCGTTCCGTTCCGGGGGACGTGCCGTGGGACCGTCGGCCCGGTGGGGAGGCGCGGGGCGAGCCCCGCTGCCACTCCTCACCGGGCCGACGGGCCGGTCACAGCCGTCCCGTCAGACGGTGCTCTCGTACCCGGAGCCCTCCGGCTCCGCCGTCGGGGCCGGCCTGCTCCGGTCCTTCGGCGCGGCCGGCGCCTCGGTGCCGGGCAGCAGCCGGCTGTAGATCTCGTCCAGGACGACGGCCTGCGCCTCCCAGGTCCACTTCGCCAGCAGCTCCGGGTCCTCGTAGGCCTTGCGGTAGCGGCCCGGGTTGGCGAGCACGGCCTTGACGGCGCGGACGTAGTCCTCGACGTCCTGGGCCTTGAAGACCTCGCCCTGGCCGGTCCTCTCGACCATCTCCGCCATGGTGCGGATGTCGCTGACCACCAGCGGCAGCCGGGCCTGGGAGTACTCGAAGAACTTGTTGCTCAGGGCCAGTTCGTGGTTCGGCAGGTGGTGCAGCGGGCTGACCGCAGCGTCCGCCGTGGACAGGAACTCGGGCACCTGCCAGTGCGGCACGAACGGCAGGACGTGCACACGGTCGCCGACGCCCAGCTCCTCGATCAACTCGATGATCTTGGCGGTGGCGGGGAACGGCTTGCCCGAGGGCGGCAGGGAGACCAGCGCGACATGCACGTCGGGCATCTTGACGAGACCCTCGATCATGGTCTCGACGCCGCGCACCGGGTTGATGCCGCCGCAGTAGGCCAGCAGCGGGGTGTCCTCGTCGATCCCGCACAGTTCGCGCAGGTTCGGCGTGGGCTCGACGTCGGCCACCTCGTCCGGCGCCGGCTGCATCACCGGGGCGTTGAGGACGACGTACGGCGTCTCCTTGAGCTTGTGGCCCTTGACCAGCAGCTCGGCGAGCGAGGGGGAGACGGTGATCACGGCGTCGGAGAACACCGCGTGCTCCTTCTCCCAGGCCACGTGGCCCGGGAGCCAGCGCTCGTGGTGGGAGTGCAGGCCGGGGACGAACTCGTGCGCGTCCCAGACCAGCTTGACCGGGTGTCCGGCGGCCCGGAGCCGGACGGCGGCACGGGCGCCGACGCCGAGCATGCGGAAGTCGTGCGCGTGGATCAGGTCGGGCTCGAGCTCGTCGATGTGCTTGGCGAAGGCGAGTTCGTAATCCCACAGGTAGGGCAGCAGCTTGCGCCAGGCGCGCTCGCCCTTGGACACCTGCCAGAACTTGATGATCGCCTTGTCGAGCGGCGTGTCGAACTTCGTGCGCTTGCGCTTGGCCCGGCGCGTGGCACGGGACCGCAGACCGACCCACTTGCTGGTGGCCTTGGCCGCGGCCTTCGGCACCATCAGCCGGGCCGGCGAACCGCCGGCGCTCGGCTTGCCGGGTCCGTCGGCCTTGGCCGCGGCCGCACGGAAGCGGAGGTCGGCGCGCCAGGCCTTCACCTGCTGCTTGCGGAACGAGGCGACGTCGGACGACCGGTACGCGAGCGGGCTGCGGTAGCGCAGCCCCTTCAGTTCCTGCCTGCGGTGCGACAGCGGACTCGGCTTGGGCACCAGCCGGACCTCGGCTTCACCGATGTTCCAGGTCTGGATCTCACGGGTGTTGGAGATGCCGAAGAGGATGACGTCCCATCCCGCTTCCGCGGCGGACCGGGCCGACTTCTGGACCCGGGAGTCGTTCCTGACTCCGTTGTCCACGAGCATCACGATTCGGCCTCGGGATCCCTTGGGCCGGCGCTGCCCGTCAGCGCTGTCGAGCTCCATATATACGTGTGCCTTTCGTGATCTGAAGCTTCTGGCACGTTGCAGGAGCCCGCACGGAGGATCGAGCTCGCACACCAGTTCCGTTCAAAGCGGGCGTCTCGTGCATCGCACTTACGCGCAGACGGCACGGCCACATAACCCGGCCCGCATCAAAGCATACCGGCAGTGAGCCCCAGGCCCCTGCCCAGCCCGCTACCGCCCCCGGGCACGCGCCGTCAATCACGGACACGCCCGTATGATCGGGGTTCGGTCGTCAGTCGCTTATTCGGCAGGAGCAGTACACGTGAAGGTCATCAGTGTCGTGGGGGCACGCCCCCAGCTGGTCAAGCTCGCCCCCATCGCGGCCGCTTTCGCCGACACACCCCACGAGCACGTCATCGTGCACACGGGCCAGCACTACGACGCGGACCTCTCCGATGTCTTCTTCTCCGGCCTGGGCATCCCGGACCCCGACGTCCACCTGGGTGTCGGTTCGGGCGGCCACGGCGCACAGACCGGTGCGGTGCTCGCCGCCATGGACAAGGTGCTGGAGACGGAGAAGCCCGACTGGGTGCTGGTGTACGGCGACACCAACTCGACCGTCGCCGGCGCGCTCTCGGCGGTGAAGCTGCACTACCGGGTCGCCCACCTGGAGGCCGGTCTTCGCTCCTTCAACCGGCGGATGCCCGAGGAGCACAACCGAGTCCTCACCGACCACGCCGCCGACCTGCTGCTCGCCCCGACCGAGGAGGCCATGCGCCACCTCGCGAACGAGGGCCTGGCCCAGCGCTCCACGCTCGTCGGGGACGTCATGGTGGACGTCTGCCTGCGCATCCGCGACGCCGTCCTCGCCGGTGAGCACCCGCGCCCGGCGCTGCCCGAGGGCATCGACGCGGACGCCCCGTACCTGGTGGCGACGTTGCACCGGCCGGACAACACGGACGACCCCGAGCGCCTCGCCGCCATCATCGGCTCACTGGCCGCGCTGCCCGTCCCGGTGGCTCTGCTGGCGCACCCGCGCCTGGTGGCCCGCGCCGAGGAGCACGGCCTGAAGCTGAACCAGGGTGCGGTGCACGTCGGCCGTCCGCTCCCCTACGCCGGTCTCGTGGGCGCCGTCCTCGGCTCCGCCGGTGTCGTCACCGACTCGGGCGGTCTCCAGAAGGAGGCCTTCCTGCTGGAGCGCGCCTGCACCACCATCCGTCCGGAGACCGAGTGGGTCGAGACCCTCGAGGGCGGCTGGAACGTGCTCGTGCCGAACCCGCACGAGACCCAGGACTTCACGGAGCTGGCCACCCGCCCCGCTCCCGACACCGAGCGCGGCACGCCGTACGGTGACGGGAACGCCGCGGTGCGCGCAGTGCAGGCGATCGTCGAGGGCTGATCCCGCCGCCCGTCCCGTCACCGTTCATCAGTCTCTCGGAGCACCCCCTTGCGAAACGTGATCAAGCGCCTCAGCCCGCCGGCTCCGGGCGCGGTCCCGTCCGGCACCAGGACCACGGGGCCGCGGCCCGACGGCGTCCGACCGCACATGATCTACCTCGCCATCGGCTTCCCGCCGGCGGCGAAGAGCTGTGCGTACCGCATGCGCGAGACGGCGAACAAGTTCGTCGAACTCGGCTGGGACGTCACCGTGCTCACCATCGCGGAGGAGTCCTGGGAGCGGGAGTACGGCCTGGACCACACGCTCTCCGACCCGGTGGACCCGCGAGTGCGGGTCGTCGAACTCCCGCTGGCCCGTGAGGACCTGGAGACCGACATCCGGCTGTTCACCGAGGACCGGGCGCTGAACCCGATCCGGTGGATGCAGCGGGAGCGGGAGCGGCACCTGGAGCATTTCCCCGAGCCGGTGTTCGGCGGCTGGCGGTCGGCGCTGGAGCAGGGTGTCCTGGACATCCACCGCGAGTTCCCGGCCGACATGCTGCTGGCGAGCTGTGCCCCGTACGTGAATCTGGCCGCCGCCTGGAAGCTGTGGGAGACCCACAAGGTCCCTTACGCGATCGACTTCCGGGACGGCTGGTCGGTCGACGTCATCGGCGGCGGCGAGGCCTTCACCCGGGACTCGGAGGCCGGTCAGTGGGAGGAGCGCGTCCTGTCGGACGCGACCGCGATCTGGTGCGTCAACGACCCGATCGCGGACTTCTACCGGGAGCGCTACCCGGACCTGGCCGAGCGGGTCCACGTCGTGCGCAACGGCTTCGACCCGGACAGCGTTCCGGAGGTGCACGGCGAGCCTGCCGCCGAGGAGGGCCTGACCTTCGGTTACCTGGGTTCCGTGAACTTCAAGCCCGCGTTCCTGGCCACCGTCCTGGACGGCTGGCGTGCCGCGCGCGAGCGCGATCCGCTCGTGGCGCGTTCCCGGTTCGAGATCCGCGGCCACATCGGCGCGGGCGCCAGCCGTGAGGCCAACGCCCATATGACGCTGATCCGGCAGGCCGAGGCCGACGGAGTGCTGTTCGGCGGCCCGGTGGCCAAGGCGGAGGTCGCGGCGACCTACGGCCGCTGGGACGCGCTGGTCCTGATGCTGGTCGGCGGCCGGTTCGTCACCTCGGGCAAGGTGTACGAGTTCATGGCCTCGGGGCTGCCCGTGGTCTCCTGCCACGAGGTGGACCACGACGCTTCCCACGTGCTTGCGGGGCACCCGCTGTGGACCGGCGCCGTCGGTCTGGACGCGGAGGGTATCGCGGACTCGTTCGTGAAGGCGGCCAGGATGGCCGTGGAGGCCACCCCCGAGCAGCGGGCCGAGGCCCGCGCCCACTCCGCGAGGTTCACCCGTGGCCTGCTGATGGCCCCGGCCGCCGAGCAGCTCTCCCATGCTGTGCGGCCGGCGCTCCTCGCCGGGGGCTCGGGGGCATGACGAAGGTCCGACGGGGGATCCGCGCGGTGGCCCGCGGGGCGCTGCACCCACGGGTGCTGCGCACGGATGCGGGGGCCCGCGCCTGGCGGCTCGTGGTGACCGCGCCAGGACTGTCCGATGCGGTGCGTTCCCGGCTCGCCCGCCGGGTGGGCGGCGGCCTCGACCAGGCCAACCGCCCCGAGGGCGCGGTCCTCGCACTCAGCTCCGCGGCCCGCCGTACGACCGGTGCGCGCCACCGGGCCGACCTGCTCGGTGAGGCCGCGCGGGTCGAACTGGCCCGTGGCCGGGCCCCGCGCGCACTGGCCGCCGCCGTCTCCGCCGAACTCGCCTGGGCCGACGCCCGGTGGGCCGACGCGGACATCAGGGGGGCCGCCGCCTCCGCCGTCACGGCGCTCCAGCTCGCGTTCCACCGGGTGCTGCATTTCGACCGCACCAGCTCGCCGCTCGCCGACGACCCGCGGGCGTACACCGCTCCCCTGCGCGCCAGTACGACCGTCCGGGCGCTGACGAAGGGGACCGGCCGCGCCACGCCGTCCACCGCGCCGGCCGGACGGCCGCTGCGCCTGCTCTTCGTCACGCGCGGCAACGACAACTTTCTCCACCGGATCCGCGGCCACTACGAGGACCACCCCGATGTCGAGGTGCGCTCCCTGGACCTGAGGGACGAGCCGGCGCTCGACAAGCTGGCCACCTCCCTGACCCGGATCGCGGCCCACCGCCTGGGCGGCGACGAGGAGTTCGGCCGGCAGGCCGAGGAACTGCTGCGTCCCCACCTGGACTGGGCCGACACCGTCTTCGTCGACTGGTGCGTCGGTCCCGCGGCACTGGTCACCTCCGTGGACCCCGGCACCACCCGGATCGTCGTACGCCTGCACAGCGCCGAGACCTTCAGTCCGTGGCCTTACCTGGTCGACTTCTCACGTGTGGACGACCTGGTGTTCGTCGGCGCCCATCTGCGGGACCTGACCGTGGCGACCGTGCCGCAGCTGTCCTCGGACGGGGCGCCCCGGCTGCACGTCGTCGCCAACGCCATGGACCTGGCGTCCCATGTCCGCCCGAAGGCGGACGACGCCCGGTTCACGCTCGGTCTGACCGGCATCTCGTCGGTGGCCAAGGATCCCCGGTGGGCGATCCAGGTGCTGCGGATCCTGCGCGCCCAGGACACTCGCTACCGGCTGTTCCTGCTCGGCGAGGACGTGGACGCCAAGCTCAGCGCCGCGTCCCGCGCCTACGCCCGGCACTACCGCCGGGACGTGGCCGAACTGGAACCCTCGGGCGCCCTGCGCAGGCTCGGCCAGCTGGACGACGTGCCCGCCGCGCTGACCGAGGTCGGCGTGATCCTCAGCTCCTCCGTGCGGGAGAGCTTCCACTGCGGGTTCGTCGAGGGTGCCGCGAGCGGGGCCGTGCCGGTGGGCCGGGACTGGCCGTTCTTCGCGGGCAAGGCCAACGGTGCCCGCACGCTGTTCCCCGCCGACTGGGTGGTGGGCTCGGCTCAGGAGGCCGCCGACCGGATCCTCGAGGTCACCTCGACCGCCGAGGGCTGGCGAAAGGCCGCCCAGGCGGCTTCCGCGTACGCCCTGGAATCCTGGGACTGGCCGGTCGTGCGCGCGGAGTTCGACCGTCTACTGCTCCCCGACCACTGAAGGACCGCTCCGTGACCTCGATACCGGCGCCCGGTCGCGACCGACTGCCGTCGCTGACCGGGCTCCGATTCTGGGCGGCGCTCCTCGTCGTCCTGTACCACCTGTCACGGCAGGTCGGCACCGTCCCGGGGCTCAGCGAAGCGGTCTGGTACGGCCGTAGTGGCGTAACGTTTTTCTTCGTTCTGTCCGGCCTCGTGCTCGCCTGGACCTACGACGGTGCACACGTGCCCTCCAAGGTCTTCCTGTGGCGCCGCTTCGCCCGGATCTGGCCGCTCCTCGCCGTCAGCACCGCCCTTTCGGTCGCCGTTTGGGCCGTCATGGACCGGGCCGTGTCCCTCAAGGCCGTGGCCGCGACACTGCTGTTGGTGCACGCCTGGTTCCCCGAGCCGGTCATGTTCACCGGCGGCAACCCGGCCGCCTGGTCACTCACCGACGAAGCCTTCTTCTACCTGGTCTTCCCCGCCCTGCTGGCCCTGCTGGCAGGGCGGCGCGCCAGGACCTGGGCGTGGACCGCGCTCGCCGTCACCTGCGCCGCCCTCGTCCTGTGGCCCGCACTGTCCGGCCTGCAGCCCACCACCCGTAGCTGGGCTCTGGACTACCTGCCACTGACCCGCTCGCTCCAGTTCGTGCTGGGCGTGGTGGCGGGACTGGCCCTCAAACGCGGCTGGCGTCCCCCCGTCTCCCTGCCGGTGGCCGTCGGGCTCGTCGTCGCCTGGCATCTGGCCCTGATCCCCTGGCACCACGCCGTTCCCGACGCCCTCTGGTACAGCCCCTACACCGCCTCGCAGTGGCTCTCGGCGCCGATCTTCGCGGCCCTGATCTGCGCCGCCGCCCATGCCGACCTCGACGGCCGCCGCACCGGCCTCGGCGGGCCGTGGATGATCCGGCTGGGCCACTGGTCGTTCGCCTGGTACCTCATCCACGAGATCGTGATCCGCGCCGCCGTCTTCCACTGGGGCAAGCCCGCCCCCGGCGGCGCCACCCTCGTCTTCTGGGCGGGCGTCCTCCTGGCCAGCCTGGCCACCGCCGGCGCCGCCTACCAGTGGGTGGAACACCCCGCCGAGCGATGGCTGCGCCGGATCGGCCCCGCCGTCCACCGCACCCGGCGGCCTGAGACCCCCGCGCCCGTGAACGCTCACTGAAACGCCTCCGGCCCCTGCCCCGTACGAATACGGGGCAGGGGCCGGAGGCGTGGCCCCACGGGGCTTGTTCAGCCGCCGATGACAACCCGCCGGACGCCCTTCCAGGCCTCCGGGTCGGTCGTACGGCGACCGTCGACGAGGACCGTGACGTCCGGCAGGTCGGCCGGGGTCAGAGAGCGGTACTCGGCGTGGTCGGCCTGGAGGATCGCGGCCGTGACCTTCTCGCCGGCGTGCGGGGTCAGACCGTGCGCCGCCAGCTCCTCGTCCGTGTACATCGGGTCCGACACGAACGGGACCGCGCCGCGCGCCCTGAGCGCCTCGACGGTCGGGAAGACGCCCGAGAACGCGGTCTCCTTGACGCCACCGCGGTAGGCGGCGCCCAGCACGAGCACGTTCACCCCGCTCAGGTCGCCGTAGGCGGCGGCCAGCAGGTCGACGGCGTACTCCGGCATCGCGGCGTTCGCCTCACGCGCGGAGCGCACGACGGTCGCGGCCGGGTCGTTCCACAGGTACATCCGCGGGTAGATCGGGATGCAGTGCCCACCGACGGCGATGCCGGGCTGGTGGATGTGGCTGTACGGCTGCGAGTTGCAGGCCTCGATGACCTTCTTGACGTCGATGCCGTTGCTGTCGGCGAAGCGCGCGAACTGGTTCGCCAGGCCGATGTTGACGTCCCGGTAGGTGGTCTCGGCGAGCTTGGCCAGCTCGGAGGCCTCCGCGGTGCCCAGGTCCCACACACCGTTGGCCTGCGGCAGATCGGCGCGCTCGTCGAAGTCGAGGACCTGCTCGTAGAACTCCACACCGCGGGCCGTCGACGCCTCGTCGACGCCGCCGACCAACTTCGGGTAGCGGCGCAGGTCGGCGAAGACCCGGCCGGTCAGGACCCGCTCCGGGGAGAACACCAGGTGGAAGTCCTCACCGGCGGTCAGACCCGAACCCTCGGCCAGCATCGGCGCCCAGCGGGTGCGCGTGGTGCCGACCGGCAGCGTGGTCTCGTACGAGACGAGCGTGCCCGGCTTCAGACCCTGGGCGATCGCCTTCGTCGCGGAGTCCATCCAGCCGAAGTCCGGCACACCGTCGGCGTCGACGAACAGCGGCACGACCACGACGACGGCCTCGGACTCGGCGACCGCGGACGCGGTGTCCGTCGTCGCGCTCAGCAGGCCGGCGTCGACGGCCTGCTTGAGCTTGACGTCGAGGTCGTACTCACCCGGGAAGGGCTCGACACCGGCGTTGACCAGCTCGACGACCTTCTCGTTGACGTCCGCACCGATGACCCGGTGGCCCTTGGACGCGAACTGCACGGCCAGCGGAAGCCCGATCTTGCCGAGCGCTACTACACAGATGTTCATGGACGGTGGCTACTTCCTTCTGGAACCGTTCGGCTTCTTGGAACCGATCGACTTCAAGCCGACGGCACGGGACTTCAGCCTCCGGGCGAAACGCAGCAGCGCCTCGCGGGCCAAGTCCCTCTTCGGTGGGTACATCCGGGCCGTGTCGATCACCACACGGCCCTTGTCGTTCACCAGGGCCGACGCACGGTACGGATCCGCGTCCCGGCCCCACCGACGGGCCAGCGGCATGGGCAGTCCCTTGCCGCGCACGGGGATCTCGTACGTCCGCCCCGCGAGGTCCAGGTAGACCCGGACCCCCAGCTTGGCCGTGACCTGCTCGAGCGGGACCCGGGCGTGCAGCACGGTGCCGGAGCCGTTCTCGGCGGGCTTGAGCGTCATGTCGCCCACCGGCGCCGGAAGGCTGTGACCCTCCTTCAGCCGGCGTGCCCCTGGCTTGTCCGCCGACTTGGGCATGGCCCCCTTGACCAACCGCAGCACGGCCCCGCCGACGTCACCGACGACGGGCACCCGCACGGACGCGGTGTAGGTGAGGCCGTCTCCCTGCTGTTCCCAGTCGGAGCCGAGCAGCTCGGTGCCCTGTGCCAGCGGACCGGGGACGGACTCCCCGAGCAGCTCGTAGGTGCGGTCGGACAGGCCGATGCGCGGGTCGCGGAAGCCGGGATAGCGGGCGAAGGCCCGACCGCCCTCTAGGAGGTACGTCGCGCCGCGCTCCTGCTCGGAGGTGATCGCGTCGCACAGCTCGTCGATCGCCCCCGCGTGCGCCAGGGCGATGCGCACCCGGCGCTTGACGTCCATGGCGTCACGGATGCCGTCGGTGAAGTAGACGTCGGCGAGCCGCGCGATGCCCGCACAGACCTGCCGCTGCACCTCTCGGTCCAGGCCGGGGAAGTCGTCCTGGACGAGCTTGGCCAGCTCCCAGGTGAAGTGCCGGCGCAGCACGGCGTCACGCTTCGGACCGGCCTCGATGAGCTCGGCGGTGAAGTCCATGATCTCCGCCGTGGCCCGCAGCCGCGCCAGATGATCGGCGCGGTAGGTGATGTTGCTGGCGTCGCCCCGCTTGACCGCGAAGTAGCAGATGTAGTCGGCCACCACCGAGATCTTCCGGGCGCGCACACACGCCTCGATGGTGAACGGCTGGTCGCTGCCCACCGGAAGGTGCTCGGGGAAGCGCAGCTTGTGCTTCTCGACCAGTTCCCGCCGGAACAGTTTGGTGTTGGCCAGGGTGAACGGCAGTTCGGAGTCGTACAGGCTGACGTCCGGGTCGTTCTCCTTGTACAGCGCCTGATGGACGTACCGGCCGTTGGTGCCGACCATCTTGCCCACCACGACGTCCGAGTCGTTCTGGTCGGCGCACTCCACCATGCGCTCCAGGGCTTCCTCACCGAGGTAGTCGTCGGAGCCTATGAAGTACACGTACCGGCCGGTGGCCACCTCCAGCGCCCTGTTGCTGGGCGCGGCCGGGCCACCTGAGTTCGGCTGGTGGAGCACCTTGACGGTGTCCGGGTGCAGCGCCGCGAACCGGTCGAGTTCGCGGCCACTGTCGTCGGTGGAGCCGTCGTCGACGGCGACGATCTCCAGCCGGTTCCGTCCGATGCTCTGTCCGAGGAGCGAGTTCAGGCACTCCGTCAGGTAGGGCATCGTGTTATAGACCGCGACAATGACGCTGACGTCAGGCGCAGTACTCATGCTCCGGCTCCTGGTCTCCGACAGCCGATGGCCGGCTGGGTCCTGCGGGGAAGGTCTCACAGAACATAGGAGTCCCGCCGAGCACACACCGTTCCCCCGATGAGTGACGCTCAGCTGCCATGGAGGGCCAGGTCCTCCGGCTGAAGGGAAACGCTGACGTTCTCCGACGCGGAACGCAGAACCGCCGCCGCGACCTCCACCGTACGCATGCCCTGCCGCAGGGTGCAGATGTCGGCGGGCTCGCCGAGCACCGCGTCCCGGAACAGCTCGTGCTCCACCTGGAGCGGCTCGCGCTTCGGGATGGCGTAGCGGATCATGTCGCCCTCGGAGACACCGCGGAAGGCCTGGAGGGCCTCCCACTCGGTGGTCACCGCCGCGTTGGAGTGGAAGGTCAGGTCGGCGGTGAGGGTGTCGGCGATGAAGCAGCCGCGCTCACCGGTGACCGAGGTGAACCGCTCCTTGAGCGGGCTCAGCCAGTTGACCAGGTGGTTGACCATGGTGCCGTCGTCCAGGCGGCCGACCGCGGAGACCATGTCCTCGTGCTCACGGCCGCTCTTGGAGACGGTGTGCGCGGCGATGGACACGTATTCCCGGCCCGTCACCCAGCCGGTGAGGTCGATGTCGTGCGTGGCCAGGTCCTTGACCACGCCGACATCCGCGATGCGGTGCGGGAACGGCCCCTGGCGACGGGTGACGACCTGGTAGACGTCACCCAGCTCGCCGGCCTCCAGGCGGGCGCGCAGCGAGCGCAGTGCCGGGTTGCACCGCTCGATGTGACCCACGCCGGCCACCAGGCCGCGCGACTCGAAGGCCTCGACGAGCCGGCGGGCACCGTCGACGGTGTCGGCGACCGGCTTCTCGATCAGCGCGCAGACGCCGGCCGCGGCGAGCGCCAGACCGACCTCCTCGTGCAGATGAGTGGGGCAGGCCACGACCGTGTAGTCCACGCCCAGCGCGATCAGTTCTTCGACCGTGTTCAGGACCGGCACACCCTGCGCGGCACCGAACTTGTCGCCCATCGGGTCGACGACGCCGACGAAGTCGACGCCGTCCAGGCCCGCCAGGACACGGGCGTGGTGACGCCCCATCGAGCCGAGGCCGACGAGTCCGGCCCGCAGAGGCTTGCTCACAGCTGCTCTCCCAGCGCGTTCACGGCGGTCACGATGCGCTCCAGGTCCTGCGCCGACAGCGCGGGGTGCACGGGCAGCGAGACGACCTCGGAGGCCGCCCGCTCCGTCTCGGGCAGGTCCCAGGAGCGGCCCGCCTTCTGGTCCGGCTCCCAGTACGGCTTGAGCCGGTGGATCGGGGTCGGGTAGTACACCGCGTTGCCGATGCCGGCCTCGGTCAGCTTGGCCATGGCGGCGTCACGGTCACCCTGGATACGCACGGTGTACTGGTGGTACACATGGCGCGCGCCCTCGGCGACCTTCGGCGTCACCACGTTCGGCGCGGTGATGTTGTCGGTGAGGTAGGTGGCGTTGGCGATGCGCTGCTCGGTCCAGCCGCCGAGCTTGGCGCGCTGCACCCGGCCGATCGCGGCGGACACGTCCGTCATCCGCACGTTGGCGCCGACGATCTCGTTGGCGTACCGCTGCTCCATGCCCTGGTTGCGCAGCAGGCGCAGGGTCCGCGCGGTCTCCGCGTCACCCGTGGAGATCATGCCGCCCTCGAGGCTGTGCATGTTCTTCGTCGGGTAGAAGCTGAAGGTGCCCGCTGCGCCGAACGCGCCGACCGGCGTGCCGTGCAGCGCTGCCGAGTGGGCCTGGCAGGCGTCCTCGACGACGGCGAGCCCGTGCTGCTGCGCGATCGTCATGATCCGGTCCATCGCGGCCGGGTGGCCGTAGAGGTGGACGGGCATGACGGCGGCGGTGCGCGGGGAGATCGCGGCCTCGAAGGCGGCCGGGTCCAGACCGAAGCTGTCGGCCTCGATGTCGGCGAAGACCACGTCCGCGCCCACCAGACGCACCGCGTTGGCGGAGGCGGCGAACGAGAACGAGGGGACGACGACCTCGTCGCCCGGACCGATGCCCAGCGCGAGCAGCGTCAGGTGCAGCGCCGAGGTGCCGGAGTTGACCGCGACACAGTGGCGCCCGTCGACCAGCTCCGAGAACTCCTCCTCGAAGGCGGCTACCTCGGGCCCCTGGACGACCCGGCCGCTCCGCAGCACGCGGACCGCGGCCTCGATCTCGTCCTCGCCGATCACAGGCTTGGCGGCCGGTATGAACTCATGGGCGTCGGTCATCGACATCCCCTCCTCTACGGCGACCTCAAAGGCGCGTCGTGCTTCTTCGGGAAGGGGCCGCGTCGATCTCAGCACGGCCGCATCCCTGGGTGTTCACCGCTGCCTTCGGGCGGGCGAACGGCTTGTACACAGGACCCGCCCCCCGAGGGTTCCTTGCGGGAATACAGCCGTATCCGAGCCGGAGGGCCGGATGTGCTGGTCGGCTGCGGTCACGGCGGGCATGGCTGTCGCCGCCGAGACCACGGTTCACGTTACCAGCACGGAGACGGCAATTTTCCCTAGGGTTACCACAGAGAAACCTGGCCTTGAGGTGCGCTCCATCACAAGCAAGAGACAGAGTAACTCTCGCGTGAACGCCGGGCGACGCGGCACGACACGAGCGGCGGCGTGCGACACCCGATGGAGACCGGGCGTCACACGCCGGCACTGTCCCGCCGACCCGAGGGCCGGCGGGACAGCCCGCGGGAGGTCAGTCCTCCGTGTTGGCCGAGACGGAAGAGACGCTCTGCTGCGCCGCCGCCGTCGTCTTCGACGCCGCCTTCTTGGCCGTCGTCTTCTTGGCCACCGTCTTCTTCGCGGCCGTCTTCTTCGCCGCGGTCTTCTTGGTGGCTGCCTTCTTCGCCGTGGCCTTCTTCGCCGTCTTGCGGGCGGCCGTCTTCTTGACCGGGGCGTCTTCCTCCGACGCCTCGGCGACCTCCGCCTCGGCGGTCTCCGCCTCAGCCGGGGCCGGGGCCTCCGCCGTGGCCGACGGGACGACCACGACGGCCGTCTCCTCGGCCGCGGTGGGCGCGGTGGCCTTGCGGACGGCACGGCGCCGCGGACGGGCCGGGGCCGCGCTCTCGGCCACCGGCTCGGCGACCGGCTCGGGCTGCTCCGCCGGAGCCTGCGCGGGCGCGGACTCGGCGACCGTCACGACGGCGGCCTCCGCTCCGGCGGGCGAACCGGCCGGCGCGGACACCTTGCGGGTGGCCCGGCGGCGCGTACGGCCCTGGGGTGCGGCCTCCTCGGCGACGGGGGCCTCGACGACCGGGTCCTCCACGGCGACCGGCTCGGCGTGCGCGACGGCGGCCTCGGCCGGCTGCACCGGCCGTTCGACCTCCGCCTCGGCGGACACGTCCTGCGCCGTGGGCACCTCCGCGACCGGCTCGGACACGGCCTCCCGCCTCGGCGCACCGCTCCTCGGCGCACCCGCGGGGGCCGAGGCCCGGCGGCTCGACCGGCGTCGGCCACGACCGCGGCCCGCCGCGGCCTCCGCCTCGGCGACGCTGCTGTACAGCTCCTCGTCGGGCTGGAACTCGGGCACCTCGAGGGCGACCGGCTCGGCCACCTCGGCGGCGACCTCGGCCGCGGTCTCGGCCTCCTCGCCCGCGCTCACCACGGTCTCGGCGGCGACCGTCTCGTGCTCATGGTCGTGCTCCTGGACGTCGCCGCCCCGGCCGCGCTTCTTGCGCTTGCCGCCGCCACCGAGGGCCGTCGGCTGGTCGAGATGGACGATGACACCGCGGCCGTTGCAGTGGACGCAGGTCTCGGAGAACGACTCCAGCAGGCCCTGGCCGACACGCTTGCGGGTCATCTGCACGAGACCCAGCGAGGTCACCTCGGCGACCTGGTGCTTCGTACGGTCCCGGCCCAGGCACTCCAGCAGGCGTCGCAGCACCAGGTCCCGGTTCTGCTCCAGCACCATGTCGATGAAGTCGATCACGATGATGCCGCCGAGGTCGCGCAGCCTGAGCTGACGCACGATCTCCTCGGCCGCCTCCAGGTTGTTCCTGGTGACCGTCTCCTCGAGGTTGCCGCCCTGGCCGGTGAACTTGCCGGTGTTGACGTCGACGACGACCATCGCCTCGGTCCGGTCGATCACCAGCGAACCGCCGCTGGGCAGCCAGACCTTGCGGTCCAGTGCCTTGGCGAGCTGCTCGTCGATCCGGTAGGTGGCGAAGACGTCGACCTCGGAGGTCCACCGTGACAGCCGGTCGGCCAGGTCCGGGGCGACGTGCGAGACGTAGCCGTGGATGGTCGACCAGGCCTCGTCACCGCTGACGACGACCTTGGTGAAGTCCTCGTTGAAGATGTCGCGGACCACCCGGACGGTCATGTCCGGCTCGCCGTAGAGCAGCGTGGGCGCGTTGCCGCTCTTGGCCTTCTTCTGGATGTCCTCCCACTGCGACTGGAGCCGCTCGACGTCGCGGCGCAGCTCGTCCTCGCTCGCTCCCTCGGCGGCGGTGCGCACGATGACGCCCGCGTCCTCGGGGACGATCTTCTTGAGGATGCTCTTCAGCCGGGCCCGCTCGGTGTCGGGCAGCTTGCGGCTGATGCCGGTCATCGAGCCCTCGGGGACGTACACGAGGTAGCGGCCCGGCAGGGAGACCTGGCTGGTCAGTCGGGCGCCCTTGTGCCCGATCGGGTCCTTGGTGACCTGCGCGAGGACCGGCTGGCCCGACTTCAGGGCGGACTCGATGCGGCGCGGCCCGTTGGCCATGCCGAGCGCCTCGAAGTTGACCTCACCGGCGTACAGGACGGCGTTGCGGCCCTTGCCGATGTCGATGAAGGCGGCCTCCATCGACGGCAGCACGTTCTGGACCTTGCCCAGGTAGACGTTGCCGACGTACGAGGTCGACTGCTCCTTGTTGACGTAGTGCTCGACGAGCACCCCGTCCTCCAGGACGCCGATCTGCGTACGGTCGCCGTGCTGGCGGACGACCATCACGCGCTCGACAGCCTCACGGCGGGCCAGGAACTCGGCCTCGGTGATGATCGGGACACGACGACGGCCCTGCTCACGGCCTTCCCGGCGGCGCTGCTTCTTCGCCTCCAGACGGGTCGATCCCTTGATGGACTGGACCTCGTCGGACGGCTCGCTGGCCTTGCGCGGCTCGCGGACCTTGACGACGGTGCGCTCCGGGTCGCTGTCGACCGGCTCGGCGTCGGTCGCGCCGTCCCCGGCGCGACGGCGACGGCGGCGGCGACGACGGCTGCCCGCGGTGGAGCCTCCCTCGTCGTCGGCGTGGCCCTCCTCGGCGTCCTCGTCCTCCTGCTCGGCGGTGTCCTCGGCGTCCTGAGCGGCCTGCTCGGCGGCCAGCTCGTCGGCGTCGACGTCACCGGAGTCGCCGTCCGCGCTGTCACCGCGACGACGGCGACGGCCGCCCCGGCGGCGACGGCGGCGCGAAGCGCCCTCGTCGGTGTCGTCGTCACCCTCGGCGGCCTCGTCGGCGGCCTCCTCGGCCTCCTCCGGCTCCGCCTCGTCCTCGGCGGCGGGCTCGACGGTCCTGGTCGGCTCCGCAGGCTCCTCGGCGTGGGCACCGCGGCGCCTGCGGCGGCGCCGTGACCCGGTCTGCTCCTCCGGAAGCTCCTCGGTGACCTCGACCGGCGCCGTGGGCTCCTCGACGGGCTCCTCGACCTCGACCTCGGCGGCCGCGGCCTCGGCGGCGGCGCGTTCCGGCGTCTGGAAGCGCGGCTCGGTGAACACGGGCGCCTGGAACACGGCGACCGCGGGACGGGTGGGACGACGCGGGGTGTCCTCCTCCTCGCCGGCCGGGCGCGGGGGCGCGGCGAAGCCGACGGCGGCCTTGCGGGTGACGCGCCGACGCCCACGGCGGGTGCCGGCCTCCTCCTCGGCCTGCGGAGCGGGCGCCTCGGGCGCCTCCTCCTCCACGACGGCGGGCTCGACGGGAGCCTCGGCCTCCTCCGGCGCCACGGCGGGCGCGGCGGCGGCACGGGCAGCCCGACGGCGCGTACGCCGCGGGGTCTCCTCGACGGCGGGCGTCTCGGCGGGCTCGGCCTGCTCGGCGACGGCGGGCGCCTCGGTGACCTCGGCGACGGTCTCGGTGACCTCGGTGGTCTCGGCGGCCAGCGGCGCACCGGTGGGCGCGGTCGCCCGGCGCGTGGCCCTGCGGCGGGTCCGCCCGGCGGGCGCGGCCTCGGCGGGCGGGGCCTCGGCGGGCTCTGCCGTCACGGCGGCCTCGGCTGCCGCGGGGGCCACGGTCTGCGTGGTCTCCGCGACGGTCTGCGTGGTCTCGGTCTGCTCCGGGGCGGCGGGTGCCGTCACGGTGCGGGTGGCCCGGCGGCGGGTGCGGCGCGGAGCGGCCTCCTCGGCGGGGGTCTGCTCCTCGGCGGCGACGGCCGCGGCCGGCTCGGCGGCTGGCGCGGGCACCACGGTCTCGGCGGCCTCGGCCGCGGCGGGCGTACCGGCCGGAGCACCGGCGGGCGCGGACGCCCGGCGGGTGGCCCGACGGCGCGGACGCGCGGCGGGTGCGGCCTCCGCGGCGGCCTCGACGGCGGTGTCCACCGTCGTCTCTTCCCCGATGTTCTCGGTGTCCTCGATGTCCTCCGCGGCCAGGTCGGCGACGGATTCGGCGGCCGGTATGGCCGGCGCGACGGTCTCGGCCGGGGTCTCGGCGGCACCGACCGGCGGACCCGCCGGTCGGGAAGCGGCACGGCGCCGACGACGCGGCGGCAGGGTGTCGCTCGGGCTGTTCGTTGCGGAGTCCGGTACGGACTCTGTGGATTCGGTCGGTTCGAGCATGCGGGCGTATCTCCCGTCAGGCTCCCGGGCGCCGCGCTGGTCCGGTGCCGATCACGGTGGATCGGTCGCCGTTGACGTCCGCGGCTCGCGCTGTGCGCGGTGCCGCCGTCCGGGGCGCGGGCGCCGCACGGGAGCTCTCTAGTGTCCTGTCTCGCCGGTTCCGTACACCGAATGTGCACGGCCTGGCGAAAGTCTTGTGGTCGGTGCGCTGCCCGACCCAGGTGGCTCCCGAGTGCGAGGGCGGCGCTACGACGTGCGTCCCTGTGCGGAACCTTCCCTACGCCGGCGTCTTCGCGGCGGCAGTCACATCGGCCGTGGAAAGGGCCTCGGCTGCCTCGCGGTCGGGCGCGAGCGGGTCGGTCACCACGCCGGTCTCTTCATCGAACAGCCCCTGCGCCAGCCTGGTCACCCCTGCGGGGACCGGCGGCGCCAGGTCGGCCACGGCGCGAAGACCGGACAGGACGTCGTCGGGTCGAACGGCAGGCGTCACGTGCCGAACAACCAGCCGCAGTATCGCACAGGGCTGGTCCGTCGGCCTATCAGCCTGTGGATTCTGTGTTTCAAGGTGCACGACGGCGGAGCGGGCGTCGAAGGTGCGGACGCCGTTCTTCATCAGTCGCTGGACCTCGACGGTGTCGGCCGCATTGAACGCGGCCACCGCGCGGTCGGCCTCTGCGGGGTCCACGCCGGCCAGGCGCATCTCCCACACGGAGGCCGTGAGCCGGTCGGCGAGCCCCGACGTACGGGCCTCCACCGCGTCGACGATGTCGAGCCCGGTGGGCAACGACTCGTCGAGCAGCTCACGCAGTTTCTGCGGGTCCCGCGCCTCGGTGAGCGCGATCTCCAGGTACTCCGCCTCGCTGCCCGTGCCGGTGGGTGCGGCATTGGCGTACGACACCTTCGGGTGCGGTGTGAACCCCGCCGAGTACGCCATCGGCACCTCGGCACGGCGCAACGCGCGCTCGAAGGCACGCTGGAAGTCACGGTGGCTGGTGAACCGGAGGCGGCCGCGCTTGGTGTAACGCAGTCGGATGCGCTGCACCGCGGGTGCGGGCGGCGGGCCTTCGGGCTGTCGCTTGCCCAGTGTCGTTCAGTCCTTCGTGAGAGGGGTCGTACTGCTATCAAGAGTACGTGTCCCGCGCCCGGAAGGTTCCCTCCGGGCCACGAGCTGCGGCTGCCGGGGACCGCCGAACAGAAGGCGCCGCATGTCGGCGCGGGCCTGCCGCACGGATGCGCGGGCGGCGGACAGGGACTGCCGGACGGTACGGCCCACGGCGCGCGCGGCCGCGGCGGCGGGCCGCAGCACGACGTCCCGGACGACGTGCCCGACCGGTGTCAGCACGCTCCGGTACACCCAGCGCACCGGCTCCACGAAGATCCACCGCAAGAGGGTCCCGAGGAATCGTCCGACGGCCAGCGAGATGTGCCCCGCGATCCGCCAGGCGTGCCGCAGCGCGTCCCACACCTCCCGTCCGACGAGGGCGAGGACCCGGCCGACGGGCGCCAGGACCCAGCGCCACAGCGCGAGGGCGGGCAGCACGAAGAGGACACGGGTGATCCAGTACAGGACCCGGCCGATCCCGGTGACCAGCAGGGCGAGCAGCCGCCCCACGCCCAGCACGCACCAGGCGATCGCCCGTCCGACGGGGGCGAGGAACCAGTCGTACAGCCAACGGGCGGGTACGACGACCAGGTACCGCGCCAGCCAGGCGAGGGCGGCGCCCAGGCCGATCACGGCGGGCGTCAGCACATGCGCGTACAGCCAGGCCAGGGCGTGGCCCACGGGGGTGAGGAGGTAGCGGTAGCACCAGACCAGCGGGGCGACGACCAGCACCTTCCCGAGCCAGGCCAGGGCCTTGGCGACGGGAACGACGACGTACCGCCACACGGCCGCCAGGGGCAGGACGACGAGGACCCTGCCCAGCCACAGCAGGGCCCGGCCGAGCGGGCGCAGCAGGATGTCGTTCAGGAAGCGGCAGGCGACGACGAGCGCGTCCCATGCCATCCGCGCCGGCAGGACCAGTACGAGCGCGACGATCCGCACGGGCAGCCGGATCGCGACGACGAGACATCCTTCGGGCTGCGGCTGCGGAGGCTGCCGGACGGGCGGCTTGTCGAGGTCCATACCTGAGAGGACGCCGGAGCGGCCCGTCCGGATCCCGCCACACCCGCGGTTCTCACTTCCGCCTGCCCGGCATCGTGCCCCGCCCCGCCTTCGGGGGCGGCGGCCGGGAGCGGACGCCCGTGAGGGAGAACGCGAACAGCAGCCCCCACCGGTAGACCCAGGACCGGGTGAACGGCGGGTCGTCGGGCTCGGGGCGGCCGACGACAACGGCGAGCAGGGCGTACGCGGTGCGGTGACGGTCCTTCAGGCGGAGCCCGGAGGACAACTCGTGGTCCGCTTCGAGGGGTTGCGGGCGGCTCTCCCCCGCGCGTGAACGCGTCCACGGCGCCCGGCCGGTTCTCGATCCGTCCGGCGAGCAGGGACCCGGTCTCCGGCAGGGAGCAGTCGGCCTCCTCCGCCCGGCCGCCCATCGCCGCACGCCGCTCGTAGAGGTCGATCGCCTCGCGCGCGTGCCCGGCGGTCGCGTTCGGTGGTGGCGGGGTAGAAGACGGTGCGCGGTTGCCCGGATCGCGGGCGAGTTCGGCCCGCGGCAGACGGGCGTCGCGGGCGGACTCGTCGGCGCGGCAGCCGCCGTCGGCGTGGTCCTCGACGACGAGCGCGTCCAGGCTGTGCTGACGCACGAGGGCCCGGCCGCACCGAACGGTGCGACCGGGCCCTCCCGCACGCGGGTTCCGCTCGCCCTACTTCACGACGGTCAGCGGCAGCAGCTTCTTGCCCGTGGGGCCGATCTGGATGGAAGTGTCCATCGCCGGGCACACGCCGCAGTCGAAGCACGGCGTCCAGCGGCAGTCCTCGACCTCTGTCTCGTCGAGGGAGTCCTGCCAGTCCTCCCAGAGCCAGTCCTTGTCGAGGCCGGAGTCCAGGTGGTCCCAGGGCAGGACCTCCTCATAGCCGCGCTCACGGGTGGTGTACCAGTCGACGTCCACGCCGAAGGGGGCCAGCGCCTTGTCGGCGCTGCTCATCCAGCGGTCGTAGGAGAAGTGTTCGCGCCAGCCGTCGAAGCGGCCGCCGTCCTCGTAGACCGCGCGGATGACGGCGCCGATGCGGCGGTCGCCCCTGGACAGCAGGCCTTCCACGATGCCGGGCTTGCCGTCGTGGTAGCGGAAGCCGATCGAGCGGCCGTACTTCTTGTCGCCGCGGATCTTGTCGCGGAGCTTCTCCAGGCGGGCGTCCGTCTCCTCGGCGGAGAGCTGCGGCGCCCACTGGAACGGGGTGTGGGGCTTCGGCACGAAGCCGCCGATGGAGACCGTGCAGCGGATGTCGTTGGCGCCGGAGACCTCGCGGCCCTTCTGGATCACGCGGGTCGCCATGTCGGCGATCTGGAGGACGTCCTCGTCGGTCTCCGTCGGCAGACCGCACATGAAGTACAGCTTCACCTGCCGCCAGCCGTTGCCGTACGCGGTGGCGACGGTCCTGATCAGGTCCTCTTCCGAGACCATCTTGTTGATGACCTTGCGCAGGCGCTCGGAGCCGCCCTCGGGGGCGAAGGTGAGGCCGGACCGGCGGCCGTTGCGCGTCAGCTCGTTGGCCAGGTCGACGTTGAAGGCGTCGACCCGGGTCGAGGGCAGGGAGAGGCCGATCTTGTCCTCCGTGTAGCGGTCCGCGAGGCCCTTGGCGACCTCGCCGATCTCGCTGTGGTCCGCGGAGGACAGCGACAGCAGGCCGACCTCCTCGAAGCCGGTCGCCTTGAGGCCCTTCTCCACCATGTCGCCGATGCCGGTGATGGAGCGCTCGCGCACCGGGCGGGTGATCATGCCGGCCTGGCAGAAGCGGCAGCCGCGGGTGCAGCCGCGGAAGATCTCCACCGACATCCGCTCGTGCACCGTCTCGGCCAGCGGCACGAGGGGCTGCTTGGGGTACGGCCACTCGTCGAGGTCCATGACCGTGTGCTTCGACACGCGCCACGGGACGCCCGACCTGTTCGGCACGACTCGGGCGATGCGGCCGTCCGGCAGGTACTCGACGTCGTAGAAGCGCGGGATGTACACGCCGCCGGTCTTCGCCAGGCGGAGGAGGACCTCCTCGCGGCCGCCCGGCCGGCCCTCGGCCTTCCACTCCCGGATGATCTTCGTCATGTCGAGCACGGCCTGCTCGCCGTCGCCGATGACCGCCGCGTCGATGAAGTCGGCGATCGGCTCGGGGTTGAAGGCCGCGTGGCCGCCGGCCAGCACGATCGGGTCGTCCAGCCCGCGGTTTTCGGACTCCAGCGGAATGCCCGCCAGGTCCAGCGCGGTCAGCATGTTCGTGTAGCCCAGCTCGGTGGAGAAGGACAGGCCGAACACGTCGAAGGCCTTCACCGGGCGGTGGCTGTCCACGGTGAACTGCGGGACGTGCTGCTCGCGCATCAGGGCCTCCAGGTCCGGCCACACGCTGTACGTGCGCTCGGCGAGGACGCCCTCCTGCTCGTTGAGGACCTCGTACAGGATCATGACGCCCTGGTTGGGCAGCCCGACCTCGTACGCGTCCGGGTACATCAGCGCCCAGCGGACGTCGCAGGACTCCCAGGGCTTGACCGTGGAGTTGAGCTCACCGCCGACGTACTGGATCGGCTTCTGCACGTGCGGGAGCAGAGCTTCGAGCTGCGGGAAGACCGACTCGACAGACATCGCGGGGTTACCTTCGTGAGCTGACAGGGGTGACCATCTAGCCTAACCCGCTCATGAGTCGTCCCCGAACGCCGAAAGTGCCCGGCGGCTCAGACCGCCGTCGCCGCGCCGATCGTCTCCCAGGCCTCCGGCAGCGCCGCCTCCGCCAGCTCCGCCCGCCGCTCCTCCCTCGCGTACAGCACGCCGTAGGTGAAGGCGCTCTCCCCCGCCGCGTGCGCCTGGGCGGCGAGGTCGCGCAGGGCCTCGCGGGTCATCACGCTGTCCTGGTGGTCGCCGAGCAGTCCCTGGAGGGACTTCATCAGACGGACCAGGTCGGCGGCGGGCCCGCCGAGCGCGGGTGCGGCCGTCTCGGCGGAGTAGCGGGTCCGCTTGGCCTTCTTGCGGGCATTGTGCAGGGCCAGGTCCCGGTCGGCGCCCGACGGCTGCGCGAGCGCCTCCTCGACCAGCGCGGCGACCTGCCCGAAGTCCTTGCGTACGGCCTTGGCGAGCACCTTCTCCGGAGCACCCGCGGCGGCCGTCAGCAGCGGCGGTTCGCCGACCAGCCGGTCCAGCGTGTCGAGCAGCGCCAGATACCGCTTGCCGTCCAGTACGGCGATGAGGCGCCGGCGTGAGCCGCCGCTGCGCGCCCCTGCCCAGGTGCGCAGCCGGTTGCGGACGGGGCCGATGACCAGCGGGCGCGGAAGGGCGTCCAGGGCGGCCGTCAGCCGGTCGGTGAGCACCTCCTGGTCCCGGTCCACGCCGAGTTCGCCGGCGAGCCACTTCAGCTCCTCGCCGATCGGGTCGGTGACGGTGCGGTCGAGAACCCTGGCGTAGGACCGGAACGCGCTGCGCATCCGGCGGGTGGCGACGCGCATGCCGTGCACGGAGTCGGGGAGGTCCCGGCGGACGGCCGGATCCAGCTCGACGATCGTGTCCCGCTGGGCGCGCAGATACGCCAGGACGTGGTCCCCGGCGGTCACCGGGGTGACGGGGGCGCTCGCCTCGGCGGCCGGCTTCCCGTCCTGCCGGGCCTTCGGCTTCGCCCTCTTCTTCGGCTTCGGTTCGGTCTCCGCGAGTGCCCGTGCCAGCTTCGACGCCGACCCGGACGGCCGTACGCCCGCCTTGCGGAGCCGCTTCTCGACCTTGTCGAGGAAGTCCGGGTCGCCGCCGTCGGCGAGTTCCACCTCGATCTCGGTCCACTGGGCGGAGCCTCCGTCGCCGGTCAGCCGGTCGGCGCGTACCGCGTCCACGCTGACCTCGGCGAGCAGCCGGCCCTCGGCGTCGACCAGATCGCGTACGTCACGGGCGGAGCGGAGCCGGACCACCGGTGCCACCTCGGCGTCCCGTACGTGGGAGCGGATCAGCCCGGCGAGGGCGCGCGGGAGCGTGTCGGACAGCGGGGCCCGTAGCTCGTCGCGGACTCCGGGGGCGACCGGGAACTTGAGGTGCCAGCCCGCGTCGGAGCCGCCGGTGCGGCGCCGGAGGGTGACGGAGGCGGCGGAGAGCCGCGCGTCGGCGGTGTCGTAGTAGGTGGCGTCCAGTTCGGCGACGCCCTTGTCGAGGACGGCCGCGACCCCGGCGACGCCCGTGAGGTCGGGCAGCCCGCTGTCATCGGATTCGTACTTGCGCTCGATCTCGCGCTTCGTCTCCGCCATGAACCGAATCTAGTGGCAGCCGAGCCGGGACGGCAGGGCCGACCGGGCTCGACTTCCCGCCGAACGCGAGGAGAACGGCAAGTGACGTGATGCTCGGACCACTTGGGTCTAGGCCGACATGGGCCGCTGCACCCGGATCGACTGCAACAGCCCCACCGCCACCCACACCGCGAACATCGATGTGCCGCCGTAGGACACGAACGGCAGGGGCAGGCCGGTGACCGGCATGATGCCGAGGGTCATGCCGATGTTCTCGAAGGACTGGAAGGCGAACCAGGCGACTATCCCGGCGGCGACGATCGTGCCGTACAGCTCGGTCGTCTCGCGGGCGATGCGGCAGGCCCGCCACAGGACGATGCCGATCAGCACGATGATGACGCCGCCGCCGACGAAGCCCAGCTCCTCGCCGGCCACCGTGAACACGAAGTCCGTCTGCTGTTCGGGGACGAACTGGCCGGTCGTCTGCGAGCCCTCGAACAGTCCGGACCCGGTGAGCCCGCCCGAACCGATCGCGATGCGCGCCTGGTTGGTGTTGTAGCCGACGCCCGCGGGGTCGAGGCTGGGGTTGGCGAAGGCGGCGAAGCGGGCGATCTGGTAGTCGTCCAGGATGTGCAGCTGCCAGACGGCGATCGCACCGGCCGCGCCCGCGCCGAGGAGCCCGAAGACCCACCGGTTGGAGGCGCCGGAGGCCAGCAGCACGCCCAGCACGATGATCACCATGACCATGACGGACCCGAGGTCCGGCATCAGCATGACGATCAGCATCGGTACGGCGGCCAGACCGAGGGACTGGAGCACCGTGCGCTGATCGGGGTAGAGCTTGTCGCCCGCGTCGACCCGGGCCGCCAGCAGCATCGCCATGCCCAGGATGATCGTGATCTTCACGAACTCCGAGGGCTGGAGCGAGAATCCGCCGCCGAGCTGGATCCAGGAGTGCGCGCCGTTGACGGTGGAGCCCAGCGGGGTGAGCACCAGCAGGATCAGCAGCACCGACAGGCCGTACAGGATCGGGACGGCGTTGCGCAGGGTGCGGTGGCCGAGCCAGACCGTGCCCATCATCAGGGCGAGCCCGATACCGGTGTTCACGAGGTGCCGGAACAGGAAGAAGTACGGGTCGCCCTGGTTGATCTCGGTACGGTTGCGGGTCGCCGAGTACACCAGCAGGGCGCCGATCAGTGACAGCGCGACGGCCGCCAGCAGTATCGGCCAGTCCAGCCGGCGGGCCAGCGAGTCGCGGGCGAAGAGCCGCGTCCAGCCGGCCCGGTCGGGCCCGTACCCGGAGACGGAGAAGCCGTTCGCCCCGGTCATGTGCGCTTCCTCCGGCTTCCCCGCCGGCGCCCGCGCCGCCGCGTGTCACGGTTGGTGGACTCGGGCGAGGCGGTGGTCGCCGCCGGTTGTGTCCCGTCGGGGACGGGCGTGCCCTCCTCGGTGGCCTTCTGGTAGGTCTGCTGCTCCTTCGCCGGGTCCTTGGAGATCTTCGGGGAGGCGATCGTGCCGTCCGTCTTGATCTTCGGCAGGTCCTTCTGAGGGGTGGGCAGCAGCGCGTTCTTCTTGTTGATCACGCCGTCGTCCGAGACGCCGTAGAGAGCGTCGTATATGTTCCGCACGGCCGGACCGGAGGCTCCGGAACCCGTACCACCCTGGGAGATCGTCATCACGATCGAGTAGTCCTTGGTGTACGTGGCGAACCAGGACGTCGTCTGCTTGCCGTAGACCTCGGCGGTACCGGTCTTGGCGTGCATCTCGATCTTGTCCTGCGGCCAGCCGCCGAAGCGCCAGGCCGCCGTACCGCGGGTGGCCACGCCGGCGAGGGCGTCGTCCATCTGGGCCAGGGTCTGCTTGGTGACGGGCAGCTTGCCGTGCGCCTGCGGCGCGATCTCCTGGACCGTCTTGCCGTCGGGGCTGACGATGGCCTTGCCGACCGTCGGGTCGTACAGCGTGCCGCCGTTGGCGATGGCCGCGTAGATGGTGGCCATCTGGATCGGGGTCACGAGGGTGTCGCCCTGGCCGATGGAGTAGTTGATCTCGTCACCGGCGCGCATCTTGTTGCCCTCGAGGCAGTTCTCGTACGCGATCTTCTCGACGTAGCTGCCGTCCTTCTTGCCCGTCTTGCACCAGCCGACCTTGTTGGCGTCCCAGTAGGACTGCTTCCACTCGCGGTCGGGGACGCGGCCGGTGACCTCGTTGGGGAGGTCGATGCCGGTCTCCTTGCCGAGGCCGAACTGGTGGGCGGTCTTGTAGAAGTAGTCCTTCGGCTTGCCCTTGGGGTCGATGCCGCCGTCCTTCTGCCACTCGCGGTGGGCGAGGGAGTAGAAGACGGTGTCGCAGGAGACCTCCAGGGCGCGGCCCAGGTTGATCGGGCCGTGGTTCTGGGACTCGAAGTTCTTGAAGACCTGGCCGCCGACCGAGTACGAGCTGGAGCAGTTGTAGCGCCCGTCGAAGTCGTAGCCCGCCTGGACCGCGGCGGCCGTGGAGACCACCTTGAAGATGGAGCCGGGTGCCGCCTGACCCTGTATGGCCCTGTTGAGCAGCGGGTAGTTGGAGGACTTCCCGGTGAGCTTCTTGTAGTCCTTGGCGGAGATCCCGCCGACCCAGGCGTTCGGGTCGTAGTTCGGGTTGGACGCCATGGCGACCACGCGGCCGGTCCTGGACTCCATCACGACGACCGCGCCGGCGTCGGCCTTGTAGTTCTCGTTGGTGTTCCTGTCGTGCTGCTTGCGGGCTTCCTTCATCGCCTCGTTCAGCTCGTACTCGGCGACTCGCTGGACGCGGGCGTCGATGCTGGTGACGAGGTTGGAGCCGGGCTGTGCCGGGTCGGCCTCGGCCTCGCCGATGACCCGGCCGAGGTTGTCGACCTCGTAGCGGGTGACGCCGGCCTTGCCGCGCAGTTCCTTGTCGTACTGGCGCTCCAGGCCGGACCGGCCGACCTGGTCGGAGCGCAGGAAGGGCGAGTCGGTGTCCTGGGCCTTGGTGATCTCCTCGTCGGTGACCGGGGAGAGGTAGCCGAGGACCTGGGCGGTGTTGGCCGCGCCGGGGCTCGGGTAGCGGCGCATCGCCTCGGGCTCGGCGGTGATGCCGGGGAAGTCCTCGGCGCGCTCGCGGATCTGCAGGGCCTGCTTGGGCGTGGCCTCGTCGGTGATGGGGATCGGCTGGTAGGGCGAGCCGTTCCAGCAGGGCTGGGGGGTCTTGGCGTCGCACAGCCGGACCTTCTGCGCGACCTCCTCGGCGGTCATGCCGAGGACGGCGGCGAGCTTGGCCAGGACGGCCTTGCCGTCGTCCTTCTGCTTCAGCAGGTCGGTGCGGGAGGCGGAGACGACGAGCCGTGTCTCGTTGTCCGCGAGGGGGACGCCCCGCGCGTCCAGGATGGAGCCGCGCACTGCGGGCTCGACGACCTGCTGGACGTGGTTGCCGGAGGCCTCCTTGGCGTACTCCGCGCCCTCACGGATCTGGAGGTACCACAGCCGGCCGCCGAGGGTGCCGAGGAGGGAGAGGACGAGGATCTGGATCACGACGAGCCGGATCTGGACCCGTGGGGTCCGCCCGGTCTCGGGAATGTTGGTCACTGCGGCTGTCTCCCCCTCTCAGGGCGCGGACGTGTATGCCCGGACGCTTGTGCGTGTGGCTGTGGCTGTGCGTACGAATGATGAACGACCGGCCCGTGAGGCCTCGTTCCGCCCCGGCGACCCCGTTCGAGTGAACCTTCGGGCGCCGCCTTCGCCGGGGACGCGCCCGGCACGGCCGCCGGTCTCACCCCATGTCAACTCCCCCGTGTTCACAGCCGCTTGACCCCCTTGATGCGCCCCGCGCGGGCCACTCGGGAGCGGGCCGCCTTCATCTTGAGGCCGCCGCGCTGGCCGCCGATCCGCAGGCCGGTGCCGGAGGAGAGCCACCCGGAGGAGATGTCGGACGCCTTGCCGCCGGAGTTCGTTTCGGCGAGCGGGTCGTTGTCGGCGCGCCGGGCCAGGAACATCACGCCCGGCACGACGAAGGGGGCGAGCAGCAGGTCGTACAGGGCCGCCGAGAACAGCAGGCCGGTGAGGCCGACGTGGCGGGCGGCGGTGTCGCCGACGAGGGCGCCGACACCGGCGTACAGCAGGGTGGAGCCGATCGCGGCGGCGGCCACCACGACCATCGGGCCGGTGGCCGACTTGATGCGGCCGGTCTCCGGTTTGACGAGCCCGGCGAGGTAGCCGATGACGCACAGCACGAGCGCGTAGCGGCCGGCGGCGTGGTCGGCGGGCGGGGCGAGGTCGGCGAGCAGTCCGGCGCCGAAGCCGATGAGGGCGCCGCCGACATGGCCGTAGATCAGGGCGAGGCCCAGGACGGTGAGGAGGAGCAGGTCGGGGACGGCGCCGGGGAGGTGCAGGCGGGCGAGAACGCTCACCTGGATCACCAGGGCGACGACGATCAGCGGGACGGAGAGCAGGATCCGGTTGACGCGCATGGGGGTAGTCAGCTCCTACTGCTCTTCCTGGCCTTCGACGGGTGCGTTCGCGTTCGGGGTGACCGTGACGGTCACCGTCGGCGCGGGGACCGGCTTGGGCTTGGTGGGCAGCACGGTGTCGCGCGGGTCCTTCTTCGGGGCCTCGACGACGACGCCGACGATGTCGAGCTTGGTGAAGCTGACGTACGGCGTGACGTAGAGGGTGCGGGTGAGGTCGCCGCCGGACGGGTCGACGCGGGAGACCACGCCGACCGGCACGCCGGGTACGAACGGCTTGTCGGCCTGCGAGCCGAAGGTGACCAGGCGGTCGCCCTTGCGCACCTCGGCCTTGCCGTTGAGGAGTTCGACGCGCAGCGGGCGGTCGCCCTGTCCGGAGGCGAAGCCCAGTTCGTCGGAGGCCTCCATGCGGGTGCCGACGGTGAAGTCGGGGTCGCTGGCGAGCAGGACGGTGGCGGTGTCGGGGCCGACGGTGGTCACGCGGCCGACCAGGCCGTCCCCGTTCAGGACGGTCATGTCGCGGGTGATGCCGTCGTTGGCGCCGACGTCGATGGTGACGGTCCAGGAGAAGCCCTGGGCCGCTCCGATCGCGATGACCTGGGCGCCCTTGATGCCGTACTGGCCGGCGCCGGCGGTCTTCAGCATCTTGTCGAGCTGCGCCAGCCGGCTGCGGTTGCGGTCGTCGCTGCCGAGTTTCGCCTCGAGCGCCGCGTTCTCCTTCTCCAGCGCGGCGAGCCGGTCATGGCGCTCACCTGAGTCGCGTACGGCGGAGACCGCGTTGCCGACGGGATCCACCGCCGACGCCACCCCGTTCTCGATCGGGCCGAAGACCGCGGACGCGGCCTGCCGGGCACCGTCGACCGGGGAGTCCTCTCCGCCGCGGATGTCCACCGTGATCAGCGCGAACGCGACGGCGACCAGCAGCACCAGGAGCAGCCGGCTCTCTCGTGTGTCCCTCACGTGCGGCGGCCGTGCCCTTCCTCATAGGAATACGGGAATTCGGGTAGCCCCCGGGAAATTCCGAGGGCGCGGTACGGGGTGCTTGGGGGTTCTTGGGGATCTTATGCCTCGATATCAACGATCCGCCGTACGAGAGGCGATCATCTCGTACGGCGGAATCGAAGCGTTACGTCATCTGCGCGGCGCCGCGTCCAGAACCTGCTGGAGCGCCTCGAACTCCTCGACGCACTTGCCGGATCCGAGCGCCACGCTGTCCAGCGGGTCCTCGGCGATGTGGATGGGCATGCCGGTCTCCCGGCGCAGCCGCTCGTCCAGACCGCGCAGCAGGGCTCCGCCGCCGGTCAGAACGATCCCTCGGTCCATGATGTCGCCGGACAGCTCCGGCGGACACTTGTCGAGGGTGGTCTTCACGGCGTCGATGATCGCGTTGACGGGTTCCTCGATCGCCTTGCGCACTTCGGCGGCCGAGATGACGACGGTCTTGGGCAGCCCGGACACCAGGTCCCGGCCGCGGATTTCGGTGTGCTCGTCGGAGTCGAGGTCGTACGCCGAACCGATCGTGATCTTGATCTGCTCGGCCGTCCGCTCACCGAGAAGGAGGCTGTACTCCTTCTTGATGTGCTGGATGATCGCGCTGTCCAGCTCGTCGCCCGCGACGCGGATGGACTGGGCGGTGACGATGCCGCCGAGCGAGATGACCGCGACCTCCGTGGTGCCGCCGCCGATGTCCACCACCATGTTGCCCGTGGCCTCGTGGACCGGCAGGCCGGAGCCGATGGCCGCGGCCATGGGCTCCTCGATGATGTGCACCTGCCGGGCGCCGGCCTGGGTCGACGCCTCGATGACGGCACGGCGCTCGACGCCCGTGATGCCCGAGGGCACACAGACGACGACCCGCGGCCTGGCCAGATACCGCCGCTTGTGGATCTTCAGAATGAAGTAGCGGAGCATCCGCTCGGTGATCTCGAAGTCGGCGATGACACCGTCCTTCAGCGGACGCACGGCCACGATGTTGCCGGGGGTCCGCCCGATCATCTTCTTCGCTTCGGAGCCGACCGCGAGGATGCCACCGGTGTTGGTGTTGATCGCGACGACGGACGGCTCGTTGAGTACGATCCCGCGACCCCTGACGTACACCAGCGTGTTGGCGGTCCCGAGGTCGACAGCCATGTCACGGCCGATGAACGACATTGAGTTCCCCATCAGGATTCGACTGGCCTTCCCATGAGCTTGTGAGGGCTTTTCAGGTCGGCGAGGTGGGTGCTGTGACGTGAAGGCTTACATCGTAAACGCGCCTGCACGAACACTGCGCGAGGGTCTTCGCCATTGTCAGCAGATGCCGCAGCGCCTCGCTTGTGGAGACGGTCCATCGGGGGCACGCGTTCCCCCGATCGGCACGCATATGCCGAGGGACGGCCGAAATCGTACGGCCGTCCCTGGTCAGGCGAAGAGGCGAGGTGACGGCCCCTCAGAAAAATTCCCGAAACCTCCGCGGCCGACGAGGCCGGGGGTGCCGTTCCGTGGCTCAGGCACGCCCGGGGAAGAAGATCTTCACCTCGCGCTCGGCGGACTCCTCGGAGTCGGAGGCGTGGATCAGGTTCTCGCGGACGATCACACCGAAGTCGCCGCGGATGGAGCCGGGTGCGGCGGCGATCGGGTCGGTCGGACCGGCCAGGGCGCGCACGCCCTCGATGACCCGCTCGCCCTCGACGATCAGGGCGACGACCGGGCCGGAGGCCATGAACTCCACCAGCGGCTCGTAGAAGGGCTTGCCCTTGTGCTCGCCGTAGTGCTGCTCCAGGGTGTCCTGGTCGAGCGTGCGCAGTTCCAGCGCGGTGATCTGCCAGCCGGCCTTGCGCTCGATACGGCTGATGATCTCGCCGGTCAGGCCACGACGGACGGCGTCGGGCTTGAGGAGGACGAGGGTGCGCTGGCTCACTGGGTGACTCCTTCTACTGCCGGTGTGCGGTGGGACGAGATTACAGGGCGTGTCCGAGCCCTTGTTACGCAGCGTCAGCAGTATCCGAGGGGGAGGCGGCGGCCTGCGCGGCGAAGCGCGCCTTGGCCTCGTCGATCTCCCGGCCGTAGTGCACGGACGCCCACCACAGGGCGCCGAAGAGCAGGCCGAGGATGAACATCATCGGCACGATGAAGCCGCTGAGGACGAGGGCGATCTGGAGCGCCCAGCCGAGGGCGACGCCCCCGGGCCGGGTGACCACACCGCACAGCAGCAGGCTGAGGAACATCGCGATGCCGCACACCGTCCACACCGTGGACGTGGTGAGGTCGGCGTCCTTCATGGCCACCAGACCGGCGAAGCCGATGATGAAGAACTCGCCGATGAGGGTGGAGGAACAGAGCGTACGCATGGTGTGAGGACTCAGCCCTTCCCCAGGAGCAGCCGGGCTTCCCCGACCGTGATGACGGAACCGGTGACCAGGACGCCGCCGCCGGCGAACTCGCCCTCCTCCTCGGCGAGCGTGATCGCCGCCTCCAGGGCGTCGGGCAGCCGCGGCTCGACCTGGACGCGCTCCTCGCCGAACACCTCGACGGCGATCGCGGCCAGCTCGTCCGCGCCCATGGCGCGGTGGCTGGTGTTCTGGGTGATGACGACCTCGGCGAAGATCGGCTCGAAGGCCTCGAGCAGCCCCCGCACGTTCTTGTCGCCGCTGGCCCCGACCACGCCGATCAGACGGCTGAAGTCGAAGGCCTCGCCGACCGCGTCGGCGGTGGCGCGGGCACCGGCCGGATTGTGGGCCGCGTCGAGCACGACGGTCGGGGAGCGCCGGACGACCTCCATGCGGCCCGGCGCCGTCACGGACGCGAAGGCCTTGCGGACGGTGTCGATGTCCAGCGGCTCGGGCCGCTGGGCACCCACGCCGAAGAACGCCTCGACGGCGGCGAGCGCGACGGCAGCGTTGTGCGCCTGGTAGGGGCCGTGCAGCGGGAGGTACACCTCGGGGTACTCACCGCCGACGCCGCGCAGGGTGACCAGCTGTCCGCCGACGGCGACCTGCCGGGCGACGACCCCGAACTCCAGTCCCTCGCGCGCCACCGTGGCGTCCACCTCGACGGCCTTCTTCAGCAGGACCTGCGCCGCGTCGACGGGCTGCTGGGCGAGGATCACGGTCGCGCCCCGCTTGATGATCCCGCCCTTCTCCACGGCGATCGCGGCGGGCGTCTCACCGAGCCGGTCGGTGTGGTCGAGGTCGATGGGGGTGACGACGGCGACGTCCCCGTCGATCACGTTGGTGGCGTCCCACGAGCCGCCCATGCCCACCTCGACGACGGCCACGTCCACGGGGGCGTCGGCGAAGGCGGCGTACGCCATGCCGGTGAGCACCTCGAAGAAGGACAGCCGGTACTCCTGGGCGGCGTCGACCATCTCCACGTACGGCTTGACGTCGTGGTAGGTCTCGATGAACCGCTCGGCCGGGACGGGCGCGCCGTCGAGGCTGATGCGCTCGGTGATCGACTGCACGTGTGGGGAGGTGTACCGCCCGGTGCGCAGGTCGAAGGCGCCGAGGAGGGCCTCGACCATGCGGGCGGTGGTGGTCTTGCCGTTCGTCCCCGTGATGTGGATCGAGGGGTACGCCCGCTGCGGCTCGCCCAGGAGGTCCATCAGCGCGGCGATCCGGCTGACGGACGGCTCCAGCTTGGTCTCGCCCCAGCGGGTGGCCAGCTCCGCCTCGACCTCGCGCAGGGCCTTGTCGACCTCGGGGTCGGCCGGCCGGGTGGGCACACCGGACTCCGGCGGACCGCCCAGGGTGCGCAGGGTGCGGCTGCCGGCCTCGATCACCGCGAGGTCGGGGTCGCGGTCGGTCTCGGCCGCGATGATCTCCTCGAACGGGTCGAGGGCATCGGGCTGGTCGTCGTCGTTGCCGTTGGGGGGGAGCTCGCTCACGGGGCCAGTCTACGGACGGCCACCGACAGACAGCGGCGAAGGCCCCCGGAACTGTACGTTCCGGGGGCCTTCACCCACATACGGCATACGGGCGCCTACGCCTCCGGCAACCGGTCCAGCTGCGTCTTGATGCGGGCGATGTCCTCGTCCGCCCTGGCCAGCCGGGCGCGGATCCCGTCGACCACCTTGTCCGGTGCCTTGGACAGGAAGGCCTCGTTGCCGAGCTTGCCCTGCGCCTGGGCCTTCTCCTTCTCCGCGGCGGCCAGGTCCTTCGCCAGCCGCTTGCGCTCCGCGGCCACGTCGATCGTGCCGGACAGGTCCAGCGCGACCGTGGCGCCCGAGACCGGCAGGGTCGCCGTCGCCGAGAAGTCCTCGCCCTCCGGCTGGAGCCGCAGCAGCTGGCGGATGGCGGCCTCGTGCGGGGCGAGGGCGGTGCCGTCCAGGTCCAGGCGGGCCGGGACCCGCTGGCCGGGCTGGAGGCCCTGGTCGGCGCGGAAGCGGCGGACCTCGGTGATGACCGACTGGAGCGTCTCGATCTCGCGCTCGGCGTCGGCGTCCCGGAAGCCGCCCGGTGCGTCAGCACCGGGAACGGACACGGCGGTCGGCCAGTCGGCGATGACGACGGACCCACCGCCGGTGAGCGTCGTCCAGAGGGTCTCCGTGACGAACGGGACGACCGGGTGCAGCAGCCTCAGGGTGACGTCGAGGACCTCGCCGAGGACGCGCTTGCTGACCTCGGCCGGCTCGCCGCCCGCCAGGAACGTCGTCTTGGACAGCTCGACGTACCAGTCGAACACCTCGTCCCACGCGAAGTGGAAGAGGGCGTCGGTGAGCTTGGCGAACTGGAAGTCGTCGTAGAACGCGTCGACTTCGGAGACCACCGAGTTGAGGCGGGACAGGATCCAGCGGTCGGTCGCCGACATCTTCGAGGCGTCCGGCAGCGGGCCCTCGACCGTCGCGCCGTTCATCAGCGCGAAGCGGGTGGCGTTCCAGATCTTGTTGGCGAAGTTGCGGGAGCCCTGGACCCAGTCCTCGCCGATCGGCACGTCGACGCCCGGGTTGGCGCCGCGGGCGAGGGTGAACCGCAGCGCGTCGGAGCCGTACTTGTCCATCCAGTCCAGCGGGTTGACCGCGTTTCCGAAGGACTTGGACATCTTCTTGCCGAACTGGTCGCGGACCATGCCGTGCAGGGCGATGGTGTGGAACGGCGGGGTGCCGTCCATCGCGTACAGGCCGAACATCATCATCCGGGCGACCCAGAAGAAGAGGATGTCGTAGCCGGTGACCAGGACGGAGTTCGGGTAGAACTTCGCGAGCGACTCGGTCTGTTCGGGCCAGCCGAGCGTGGAGAACGGCCACAGGCCGGAGGAGAACCAGGTGTCGAGGACGTCGGTGTCCTGGTGCCAGCCCTCGCCGGCCGGGGCCTCGTCGTCGGGGCCGACGCAGACGACCTCGCCGTTCGGCCCGTACCAGACCGGGATCCGGTGTCCCCACCACAACTGGCGTGAAATACACCAGTCGTGGAGGTTGTCGACCCAGTCGAAGTACCGCTTCTCCATCTCCTGCGGGTGGATCTTGACGCGGCCGTCGCGGACGGCGTCACCGGCGGCCTTCGCCAGCGGGGCGACCTTGACCCACCACTGCATGGACAGGCGGGGTTCGATGGTCGTCTTGCAGCGCGAGCAGTGGCCGACGCTGTGGGCGTACGGCCGCTTCTCGGCGACGATCCGGCCCTCGGCGCGCAGCGCGGCGACGATGGCGGAGCGGGCCTCCAGCCGGTCCAGGCCCTGGAAGGGGCCGTGGGCCGTGATGACGGCGTGCTCGTCCATGATCGTGAGGGACGGCAGGTCGTGACGCTGGCCGATCTCGAAGTCGTTCGGGTCGTGGGCCGGGGTGACCTTGACGGCGCCCGTGCCGAACTCGGGGTCGACGTGCTCGTCGGCGACGACCGGGATGGAGCGGTCGGTCAGCGGCAGCCTGATCAGCTTGCCGACCAGGTGCTTGTACCGCTCGTCCCCGGGGTGGACGGCGACGGCCGTGTCACCGAGCATCGTCTCGGCGCGGGTGGTGGCGACGACGATGGTGTCGTCCCCCTCGCCGTACTTCATGGAGACGAGTTCGCCGTCGTCGTCCTGGTACTCGACCTCGATGTCCGAGATGGCCGTGAGGCAGCGGGGACACCAGTTGATGATGCGCTCGGCGCGGTAGATCAGCTCGTCGTCGTAGAGCCGCTTGAAGATGGTCTGGACGGCCTGCGAGAGGCCCTCGTCCATGGTGAACCGCTCGCGCGACCACGCGACGCCGTCACCGAGGCGCCGCATCTGGCCGCTGATCTGCCCGCCGGACTCGCCCTTCCACTGCCAGACGCGCTCGACGAAGGCCTCGCGGCCGAGGTCGTGCCGCGACTTGCCCTCCTTGCCCAGCTCGCGCTCGACGACGTTCTGCGTGGCGATGCCGGCGTGGTCCATGCCGGGCTGCCACAGCGTCTCGAAGCCCTGCATGCGCTTGCGGCGGGTGAGGGCGTCGATGAGGGTGTGCTCGAAGGCGTGCCCGAGGTGCAGGCTGCCCGTGACGTTCGGCGGCGGGATGACCACGGTGTACGGCGGCTTGTCGCTCTTGGCGTCGGCCTCGAAGTAGCCCCGCTCGACCCAGCGCTCGTACAGCGGCGCCTCTACGTCGGCCGGCGCGTACTGGGTCGGCAGTTCGGTCGTGGGCGCTGGGGGCTGCTGCTGAGCGTTCTCGGTCACGGGGCCAGTTTAGGGGTGTCACCACGCCGTCCCGAAACGCCTTTGTTCTGTAACGGTGGGGGCCCCGCCACCGTGCCCGCAACGACATTGAGCCAGGATGTGAAAATCACATAAGCGTCTGGAGGGGAACCCAGTCATGAGCTACAACCAGCCGGGCCCGTACGGCGGGCAGCAGCCGCAGCAGCCCGGACCGTACGGCCAGCAGGGCCCGTACGGCCAGCCGCCGCAGGCCCCCCAGCCCGGCTACGGCTACCCCCAGCAGCCGCCGCAGTCCGTCCCGCCCCAGACCCCGCCGTACGGCGCCCAGCCCCCCTACGGCCAGCAGCCGCCCGCCCCGCCCTACGGCCAGCAGCCCCCGTACGGCCAGCCCCCCTACGGCGTCCCCCAGCCCCCGGCCCCGGGCGGCGGCAAGAAGAAGGCGGGCATCATCATCGGCGCGGTCGCGGTGGTCGCGGCGATCGGTGTGGGCGCGTACTTCGTGCTCGGCGGGAGCGGGGGCGCGGGCGGCCTGGAGGACGACGGAGCGCACAAGCTGACGACGCCGGAGACGGTGGTCAGTGAGTACCAGCGAGTCGGCGAGGGCAATCAGGTCAGCGGTTCCGACACCGCCAAGGACATGGAGAAGAGCGGCGTCAAGGGCGGTACGGCGGTCGTCGGCCAGTGGTCGACCGCGGACTTCAGCAACTACGACCCTGAGGACCCCTCCTCGTTGCCCGACCAGTCCGAGCTGCTGACCGCCAAGGGCATGACGATGGTGGGCGGTTACGGAACGATCGCCGACCCGCAGGTGACCCTGGACAAGTTCTTCGCCTCCATCCAGAAGCAGGTCAAGGACAGCTCCACCAGCGACACCGGCACCATGCAGAACGCCGAGCTGGTCGGTGAGCCGGAGGAGGTCGAGATCGACGGCGCGGTGGCCAAGTGCCAGTCGACGAAGAGCACCAACGCGCTCACCAAGAAGGAGTCCACCGACTGGTTCTGCGCCTGGGCCGACTACAGCACGGTCGCCATGGTCTCGCCGGGTGACAACAACGGCACGGGTGTCGGCAAGGACACCGCCGTCGACCTCACCACCAAGCTCCGCGAGGAAATCCGCGTCAAGGCCTGACACTCCGCACGCGACGAGGGGCCCCGGTCGACCGACCGGGGCCCCTCGTCGCGTGTGGTGGCGGTTACGCCGTCTTCTGCTCCCCCGGTCCCCGGCCGTTGCGGGCGTCGCGGGGGATCAGGGTGGGGTTGACGTTGGAGCGGACGACGTCCGCGGTGATGACCACGCGGGCCACGTCCTTGCGGGACGGGACCTCGTACATGACCGCCTGGAGGACTTCCTCCATGATGGCGCGCAGGCCGCGCGCGCCGGTCTGGCGGAGGATGGCCTGGTCGGCGATGGCCTCCAGGGCCTCGCGCTCGAAGTCCAGCTCCACGCCGTCGAGTTCGAAGAGGCGCTGGTACTGCTTCACCAGCGCGTTGCGCGGCTCGATGAGGATCTGGAGCAGGGCCTCGCGGTCCAGGTTGTGGACCGAGGTGATCACGGGGAGGCGGCCGATGAACTCGGGGATCATGCCGAACTTGACCAGGTCCTCGGGCATGACGTCCTCGAACTGGTCCTTGGCCTCCAGCTCCCGCTTCGAGCGGATCGTCGCCCCGAAGCCGATGCCCTTGGCGCCGGCCCGCGACTCGATGATCTTCTCGAGGCCCGAGAAGGCACCGCCCACGATGAACAGGACGTTCGTCGTGTCGATCTGGATGAACTCCTGGTGCGGGTGCTTGCGTCCGCCCTGCGGCGGGACCGAGGCCGTGGTGCCCTCGAGAATCTTCAGCAGGGCCTGCTGGACGCCCTCACCCGAGACGTCACGGGTGATCGAGGGGTTTTCACTCTTCCTCGCGACCTTGTCGATCTCGTCGATGTAGATGATCCCGGTCTCGGCCTTCTTGACGTCGTAGTCGGCGGCCTGGATCAGCTTCAGCAGGATGTTCTCGACGTCCTCGCCCACATACCCCGCCTCGGTGAGCGCCGTGGCGTCGGCGATCGCGAACGGGACGTTCAGCATGCGCGCCAGGGTCTGCGCGAGGAGGGTCTTGCCGGAGCCCGTGGGGCCCAGCAGGAGGATGTTGGACTTCGCCAACTCGATGGCGTCCTCACGGCCTTGACCGCCGCCGTGCTCACCGGCCTGGACCCGCTTGTAGTGGTTGTACACCGCGACCGACAGGGCCTTCTTGGCCGGCTCCTGGCCGACCACGTAGCCCTCGAGGAACTCGTAGATCTCGCGCGGCTTCGGGAGTTCCTCCCAGCGGACCTCGCTCGTCTCCGCGAGTTCTTCCTCGATGATCTCGTTGCAGAGGTCGATGCACTCGTCGCAGATGTACACACCGGGCCCTGCGATGAGCTTCTTGACCTGCTTCTGGCTCTTGCCGCAGAACGAGCACTTGAGCAGATCGCCGCCGTCACCGATGCGTGCCACGGTGTGCTTCCCCTTCGCCTGGGAAACGACTGGAACATCTTTCGAGTCCAGCGTCTCCTGGTGCTGCCTTATGTCGACGGTACCTTGCCGGGCCCCCCGTTCGGGCCCCCCTTGGCACGGTTCGCTTCCACGTGGACCGTGTCACACCATGCCAAGGGGCGGCAGACGATACTCCCCCACCCGCGTCAGCGCAGGTCGGCGTTGTTCATCTTGCGGGTCGAGATGATCTGGTCGATCAGCCCGTACGACAGCGCGTCCTCGGCCGTGAGGATCTTGTCGCGCTCGATGTCCTCGCGGATCTTCTCGATCGGCGTGGTGGAGTGCTTGGCCAGCATGTCCTCCAGCTGGGCACGCATCCGCAGGATCTCGTTCGCGGCGATCTCCAGGTCGGAGACCTGACCGCGGCCGGTCTCGCTGTACGGCTGGTGGATCAGCACACGGGCGTTCGGCAGCGCCATGCGCTTGCCGGGCGTACCGGCGGCGAGCAGGATCGCGGCGGCGGAGGCCGCCTGGCCCATGCAGACCGTCTGGACGTCGGGCTTCACGAACTGCATCGTGTCGTAGATCGCCGTCAGCGCCGTGAAGGAGCCGCCGGGGCTGTTGATGTAGACCGAGATGTCCCGGTCGGGGTCCATCGACTCCAGGCACAGCAGCTGCGCCATGACGTCGTTGGCGGAGGCGTCGTCGATCTGCACGCCGAGGAAGATCACCCGCTCCTCGAAGAGCTTCGCGTACGGGTCGTACTCGCGGACGCCCTGGGAGGTGCGCTCGACGAAGCGCGGGATGACGTAGCGGGACTCGGCTCGGGGGCCGGTGTATTCGGCCTCGGTGCGGGCGTAGAGGCCGCTGCCGGGGAAGTCGTTCACGGTGTCTCCTGGAGAGAAGGCTGGGGCGGTGGGTGAAGGGGGCTGAGAGGGACGCTGACGGCCTCGGGGGCGCCGGATGTCCGGCGGGACCCCCTGGGCCGTGACGAGCCCGTACTAGGCCGCCCCGGTACCGCCGCCGCCCGGCATGCCGGCGGCCGTGGGGATGACGTCGTCGATGAGGCCGTAGGCCTTGGCCTCGAAGGCGTCGAACCAGCGGTCGCGGTCCGAGTCCCGGGTGATCTGCTCGATGGTCTGGCCCGTGTGCTGGGCCGTGAGCTCGGCCATGCGCTTCTTGGTGTGCAGCAGCCGCTCGGCGTGGATCTTGATGTCCGAGGCCGAGCCGGCCAGGCCGGCGGAGGGCTGGTGGATCAGGATCTCGGCGTTCGGCAGCGCGAAGCGCTTGCCGGGCGTACCGGCGCTGAGCAGGAACTGGCCCATCGAGGCCGCGAGGCCCATCGCGATGGTCACCACGTCGTTCTTGATGAACTGCATGGTGTCGTAGATCGCCATGCCGGCCGTGATCGAGCCGCCGGGGCTGTTGATGTAAAGGAAGATGTCCTTGTCCGGGTCGGCGGCAAGGAGCAGCAGCTGCGCGGTGATCTTGTTGGCGATGTCGTCGTCGACCGCCTGGCCGAGGAAGATGATCCGCTCGCCGAGCAGCCGGTTGTAGACCTGGTCGCCGAGGCCACCACCGATGGAAGGGTCGCCGGCGGCGGAGGGCATCAGATTCGTCACGTATCCACCTGCTCGTCTTATCGACGGCGTCCGGGCCGTCTCACGTGTACTGCCGGGGGCAACGGGGACTCCCCTGCCCTCGTATTCATGGACCCTAACGCGCGGGTCCCTTCGGAGAATCCCGGAGAGGTGGGTGTTCGCCGGGGGCGTAGCCGGGGCCACGGGGCGGAGCCGCAGACCGGCACGGCCGGGCGTCCCTGGGGCGGGCTGCGCCGCCGTATGCCGAGAGGGCCCCGGAGCATGGTGCTCCGGGGCCCTCTCGATCGCTTCAGGAGTGGCGCGAGGCTCAGGCCTCGGGCTTGTCCTCGGCGGACTCGGTGGTGTCCTCCGTGGTGGCCTCGGCGGCCTCCTCGGTGTCCTCCTCCTCGTCGTCCAGGTCGATGATCTCGCCGTTGGTGTCCTTGACCGTGGCGGACTCGACGACCACGGCCAGGGCCTTGCCGCGGGCGACCTCGCCGACGAGGAGCGGAACCTGACCGCCCTCGACGACCGCCTGCGCGAACTGGTCGGGGGACATGCCCGAGGAGGCGGCGCGGCGCATGAGGTGCTCGGTCAGCTCCTCCTGGTTCACGTTCAGCTTCTCGCGCTTGACCAGCTCGTCCAGGACGAACTGGGTCTTGATGCCCTTGACCGCGGCCTCGCGGGTCTCGGTCTCGAACTCCTCGGCGGTCTTGCCCTGGAGCTCCAGGTACTTGTCGAGGGTCAGACCCATCTGGTCGAGCTGGTGGTGCTCCAGGTTGTGCTTGCGGGTGTTGATCTCGTCCGCGAGCAGCTTCTCGGGGACGGGCACCTCGACCAGCTCCAGGAGCTTCTCCAGGACGCGCTCCTGGGCCTGGGTGGCCTGGTCGTACTGCTTCATGTTGGCGAGGCGCTTGCGGCTGTCGGCCTTCAGCTCCTCCAGGGTGTCGAACTCGGAGGCGAGCTGCGCGAACTCGTCGTCCAGCTCGGGCAGTTCGCGGGCGGCGACCTGGGTGACCTTGACGGTGACCTCGGCCTGCTGCCCGGCAGCCGAGCCGCCCTTCAGCTCGGAGGTGAAGGTGGCCTCGCCACCGGCCTCCAGGCCCTTCACGGCGTCGTCGATGCCCTCGAGCAGCTCGCCGGAGCCGATCGTGTAGGAGACGCCGTCGGCGACGCCGTCCTCCAGGACCTCGCCGTCGACCTTGGCCTCCAGGTCGACCGTGACGACGTCGCCGTCCTCGGCCGGACGCTCGACCGGGGAGGTCGAGGCGAAGCGCTCACGGAGCTGCTCCACCGACTTCTCGATGTCCTCGTCGCTGACCTCGACGGCGTCGACCTCGACCTCGATGGAGGAGAAGTCCTCCGGGAGTTCGAGGACGGGGCGGATGTCGACCTCGGCGGTGAAGTTCAGCGTCTCGCCGTCCTTCAGCTCCGTGATGTCGACCTCCGGCTGGCCCAGGACGTCCAGCTCGGCGCCGTTGACCGCCTCCGTGTAGAACTTCGGAAGCGCGTCGTTGACGGCCTCCTCCAGCACGGCTCCGCGGCCGAACCGCTGGTCGATGATGCGGGCCGGGATCTTGCCCTTACGGAAGCCCTTCACCGTGACCTGCTGGTTGATCTTCTTGTACGCCGCGTCGAGGCTGTCCTTGAGCTCCTCGAAGGGCACCTCGACAGTGAGCCGAACCCGAGTCGGGTTCAGGGTCTCCACGGCGCTCTTCACGGTTCGGTCTCCTTGTGGCTGACTTCTTGGGTTTCGCCGGAACCTGACAGGTCCGGCGATTCAGCGCCCGGGGGAGTTCGAGGCCGGTGGGCCGGGGACACACGGGCGCGCAGTCTGCATAGTAGCCGCAGCAGCTGAGCCGCCCAAAAGACGATCTCCGGTGCGGCGCCCGGCATGATCGCGCAGATGGCGCGCAGATGACGCAGATGGTCGGGGTGGCGGGATTTGAACCCACGGCCTTCCGCTCCCAAAGCGGACGCGCTACCAAGCTGCGCCACACCCCGTCTGGTGCGACACGTAGGGTACATGCCCGCAGGCCGCCCGGCCGCCGCATTCACCGAGGGTCCGCCGGGGCTCCGGGCGCGGCGCGGAAACGGGGTGTGCGACGAAGGCGGTCGACCCGCTAGGATGCCTGGAGTGCCGGGGTCGGCTGACCTGCGGCGCGCGAGTGCGGGCGTAGCTCAATGGTAGAGCCCTAGTCTTCCAAACTAGCTACGCGGGTTCGATTCCCGTCGCCCGCTCTGTACGGCTCAGGGCCGGGTCGGAGGATCAATCCTCCGACCCGGCCCTGAGCGTTTTCGGGCCGGCGGAGACCGGTGAGGGCGCGAGGCGTCGCTGTAGCGTGGCCGGATGGCTGGATCCCGGATCAAGGTGCAGGGCTCGGCCACCGAGATCATTGTCGCGGCCAACGCCGCGGGGCCGCGGGAGCCGGCCGAGCGACTCGTCGCGTTCGCCGCTCCCGAACTCCGGGACGGCTACCACGAGCAGCTTGAGAGCGGCGTCAGCCTGGAGGACGGCTCGATCAGCCTGATCCTGGAGCGGGACGAGAAGCTGTAGGGCCGTCCGGCCCGGCGTCGTCTAGAAGCTGATCGAGTTGATCGTTTCGGCGAGGGAGTTGAGGAAGCGGTTGATCGACGGGGCCATGCCCGTCGAGGCGAGGAAGAAGCCGAACAGGATCGCGACTATGGCTGGGCCCGCCTTGATCGACCCGCCTCTGATCAGTACGACCAGGACGATCGCCAACAGCAGCACCACTGACAGTGAAATGGCCACAACTGATCACACACCCTCGGTCGGTCCGCTCTCCCGGCCCGGGGACGCGACCCCGCGCACCCCGCCAGAGACCATCGTGCCACCAACGCGGCCTCCCTATGCGGCCGCTGACGCATCCTCGACGGCAACTGTCCGTGTCCGACCGGGTCGCGGCGCCCGCGAAAGCCTGCCGCGCCGCAATTGACGGACGAACTCCGCATACAAATTCACAACTGGCGCGCAGGTAATTCGAATTGTGGGCACAGAGCCTTCGCCGACACCGCCACAACCGCCGTTATGCACCTTTTAGTCGGGATGAATCGTGACATCCAAGGCGCCGGACGGGGAGACCAGTTGGAAATCGCGAGGAATGAGATCGCGTTGACGAGGAACGTTTTACGGACCGCCACGGACAACGCTAGGGTGCCTCAGATGTTCCACGCCGCTTCGTCTCTCCTGTCGAGTCCCAGCTCATCCCAGAGCGACAAAGATCAGCACCGACCGTCCCCCGACAGACGGCCGAAGCAGCGTGACGCGTTCTTCGACAACGCCAAGTACCTGGCGATCGTGCTGGTCGCCATCGGTCACTCCTGGGAGCCCCTGAAGGGCGACAGCCGGGTGCTTCAGGCCGCGTACCAGTTCGTGTACGCCTTCCACATGCCGGCCTTCATCCTCATCTCCGGCTACTTCTCGCGGAGTTTCGACGGCAGTCCGGCCCGGCTGAAGCGCCTGGTGACCGGTGTCGTCGTGCCGTACGTCGTCTTCGAGACGGCCTACCCGCTGTTCAAGCAGGTCGTCGACCACGATCCCCAGGCCGCCGTCACGCTCCTCGACCCGTACTACCTGACCTGGTTCCTGTGCGCGCTGTTCATCTGGCGGCTGACCACCCCGATCTGGAAGACGATCCGCCATCCGCTGCCGGTCGCGCTGGGCATCGCCATGCTGGCGTCCGCCGCGCCGGGCATCACCGGTGACCTGGACCTTCCGCGTGTCCTTCAGTTCCTGCCGTACTTCGTGCTGGGCCTGTGCCTGCGGCCCGAGCACTTCCGGATGGTGCGCCGGTGGCCGGTGCGGATCGCGGCCGTGCCGGTGTTCGTGTTCGCGCTGGGCTTCTCCTGGTGGGCGGTGCCGCGGATGGACACCGGCTGGCTCTACCACCGCTCCTCCGCGCAGGAGCTGGGCGTCCCGTGGTGGGTGGGGCCGGTCATGCAGCTGGCGCTGTTCGGCTGCTCGCTGCTGCTGACCGCCTGCTTCTTCTCCTGGGTGCCGGGCCGCACGATGTGGTTCACGACGCTCGGCGCGGGCACCCTCTACGGCTATCTGCTGCACGGCTTCCTGATCAAGGGTGCCGACTACCGCGGCTTGTTCGAGCCCGAGTGGCTGCACCGCCCGCTCGGTGAGATCGCCGTCACCGTGGCCGTCGCCCTCGCCGTCACCCTGTTGTGCACCAAGCCCGTCCGGTGGGTGTTCCGGGGCGTGATGGAGCCGAAGATGGACTGGGCGTTCAAGAAGCGGGACGTCACCGCCGAGCCGGTCCGCGTGCTGAAGCGGGAGCCGGCGCAGGAGCGCGCGAAGGCCGACGCCTAGCCGGGGCGCCCGGTCAGGGAGCCGTGAGGCCGAGGAGTGCGCGCATGCGGGCGTACTTCTCGGTCAGGCGGGTTCGGGTCGGTTCGTCCAGGACGGCCAGCCGGGCCGGGTCGGCGTTGTGTGCCAGGTCGGCCTCCTTCACCAGCAGCGCGCCCGGAGTGGCGAGGATGCGCCCCGCGTATGCCTGAGGCGTCTCTCCCGCCCGCTTGGTGACCGCCCTGACGACGTCCTTCGTGCGGTCGCTCAGGGCCGCCCCGCGCAGCCAGGCCTCGGAGAGCGCGTCGTCCTCGACGGCGTCGTGCAGCCAGGCCGCCGCGATCTGGTCGGGGTCGCCGCCCCGGGACCGTACGCCCTCCGCGACGGCCTGGAGGTGCTCGGCGTAGGGGCGGCCCGCCTTGTCGGTCTGGCCCTCGTGGGCCGTGCGGGCGAGGGTCTCGACCTCGGTGAGGGTCAGCATGGGTGTCCTTCTACAGGAGCCGGACCGCCCGGGTCTACAGCAGGGAGGCCGCCTGGGCCGTCGGGCCCTCCCGGCAGATCAGGAGCAGGGCGCGGTCGTCGTTGACGTCCTTGGCGACCGCCTCGATCAGGTGCCAGGCCGCGCCCTGGAAGCCGCCCGCGACATAGCGGTCGGCCTCGCCGGTGAGGCGGTCGATGCCCTCGACGATGTCGCGGTCGGAGGTCTCCACCAGGCCGTCGGTGAAGAGCATCAGCACGTCGCCGGGGCGCAGCGAGCCCTTCACCGGGTCGAACTGGGCGCCCTCGTACACGCCGAGCAGCGGGCCCTCCGCGGCCTTCTCCTCCCAGCGGCCGCTGCCCGCGCTGAGCTGGAGGCCCGGCGGGTGGCCCGCGGAGTACAGCTCGTAGTCCCCGGAGTCGAGGTCGAGGACGAGGTGGATGGAGGTGGCGAAGCCCTCGTCCCAGTCCTGGCGGAGGAGGTAGCCGTTGGCGGCCGGGAGGAAGGCGTGCGGGGGCAGGGAGCCGAGCAGGCCGCCGAAGGCGCCGGACAGGAGCAGGGCCCGCGAGCCCGCGTCCATGCCCTTGCCGGAGACGTCCGTGAGGACGACCTCCATGGTGCGGCCGCCGTTGGTGCGGGCCGCGACGACGAAGTCACCGGAGAACGACTGGCCGCCTGCGGGACGCAACGCCATCTCGCGGTGCCAGCCCCGCGGCAGCGTCGGCAGCTTGCTCTGCACCCGGATGCGTTCGCGCAGGTCGAACAGCATGGTGCCGCCGCGCCGCCAGGGCACGCCGACCCGGCTGCGGAACTGGGCGATGAGCAGACCGATGAAACCGCAGGCCGCGACGACCAGCACCACGCCCGGCGTGACCCGCGCCGCGCCCTCCGTGTACGGGCCGAGCTGCACCGACTCCACGATCAGCGCGGTGGCCGCCGCCGCGTACAGACCGAGCAGGCTCGCCGGGCGCAGCACGAGGCCGCCGGCGACGATCGGCAGGACCAGGGCGGCCGGTGAGCACCACACCGGATCGGCGAGCGTGACGGCCGCGATCACCGGGACGGTGAGCAGCAGACCGGCCAGCGCGATCCAGTCCGAACCGTCCCCGCGGAAGTAGTCCACGGCACTTCTGCGCAGGCCGGTGCGGACCCGGTGCACCAGGTGCTTCAACCGGGCCGTCAACGTCTCGGCTTCCGCGCGCCGCTGTCGTCCTGCTGCCATTAGTTCGGGACCCTATCCATCCAACCCACCGCTTGGCACGGGAGGTCCCACTTGTCCCCCGTCCGAGGCTCGACTTCACAGTGAACGCCACGGAAAGCGCTCGCGCCGCCAGGAGGGAGAAATTCCCTGGCTCGTCCCGCATTGCACTGGTAGGCATGGATCCATGACGACTGAGGCGACGGGCCGTTCGGGCCTCCCTGCAACCGACCTGCGGCCCTTACGGCGGGACGACTGGGACAATTGGTACGACACCCTGATGCGCGCCTTCGGCGGGGTCGACGAATCGGCCGAGGAACGCGCGCTGTGGCGCGACCTCACGCCGTACGAACGCTCCTTCGGCGCCTGGGACGGAACCGAACCGGTCGGGACGGCCGGGGCCTTCGACTTCCGGCTGACGGTACCCGGCGGGGCCTCCGTGCCGACGGCCGGGGTGACCATGGTCGCCGTGGCCGCGACGCATCGCCGGCGCGGGGTGCTGACCTCGATGATGCGGCGACAGCTGGACGACGTACGGAAGTGGGGCGAGCCGCTCGCCGTCCTCACCGCCTCCGAGCCCGCCATCTACGGACGGTTCGGGTACGGCGCGGCGACCTTCGGAGTGCACGCCGAGATCGACACCGGCCGGGTACGGCTGTCCGTCCCGGCCGGCACCGACGACGTACGGCTGCGGTACGCCGAGACCGGGGCCGTCCTCGACGTGTGCGAGGCGGTGTACGCGCGAACCGTGCCCCTGCGGGCCGGGATGTTGGCGCGGCGGCCCGGCTGGGAGCGGCTCGGGGTGCTCGACCCGGAGAGCGAGCGGGGCGGGGCGTCGCCGTTGCAGTGCGTGCTGGCCGAGCGGGACGGCGAGGTCACCGGGTACGCCCGGTTCCGGGTGAAGCCGAAGTGGACGGACTCGGGGCACAACGGTGAGGTGCTGCTGATCGACCTCGCCACTGTCGACGCGGTGTCCGAGGCGGCGTTGTGGCGGTTCCTGTTCGGCATCGACCTCACGACCTCGCTGAAGGTGCGGGGGCGGCCGCTGGACGATGCCTGGCAGCATCTCGTCTCCGACATCCGGCGGTGCGAACTGCGGGTGCGGGACTCCCTGTACGTGCGGCTGGTGGACGTCGGGGCCGCGCTGGAGGCGCGGACCTACCAGGCGCCGGTGGACGTGGTGCTGGACGTCGAGGACTCCTTCTGCCCCTGGAACGCCGGGCGTTGGCGGCTGTCGGGGGACGCGAAGGGGGCCGTCTGCTCGCGTACGACGGATGCGGCCGATCTGCGCTTGTCCGTGCGGGAGTTGGGGGCCGCGTATCTCGGGGGTGTCTCGCTGGGCTCGCTGGCTCGGGCCGGGCGGGTGCAGGAGTTGCGGCCGGGGGCGTTGGCGGAGGTCTCGGTGGGGTTCGGGGCGGCGAGCGGGGAGCCCTGGCTGCCGCACGGGTTCTGAGTTCCCGAGGGGTAGGTCAGGGTTTTTGGCAGGTGGGGCACCAGAAGAGGTTGCGGGCCGCCAGGGGCGCGGTGCGGACCATGTCGCCGCACAGGTGGCACGGCTGGTGGGTGCGGCGGTAGACGTACACCTCGCCGCCGTGGTCGTCGACGCGGGGCGGGCGGCCCATCGCCTCCGGGGTGTGCTCCGGGCGGACCGTGTCGATGCGGTTGTTGCGGACGCCCTCGCGCATCAGTGCCACCAGGTCCGACCAGATCGCGGTCCACTCGGCGCGGGTGAGGTCCCTGCCCGCGCGGTACGGGTCGATGCCGTGCCGGAAGAGGACCTCGGCGCGGTAGACGTTGCCGACGCCCGCGACGACCTTCTGGTCCATGAGGAGGGCGGCGATCGTCGTACGGCTGCGGGAGACACGGCGGTACGCCCGCTCCGGGTCGGCGTCCTCACGGAGGGGGTCGGGACCGAGGCGGTCGTGTATCGCCTGCTTCTCGGCGTCCGTGATCAGGGCGCAGGTCGTGGGGCCGCGGAGGTCCACGTAGCCGGTGGGGCCGGCGAGGCGGAGGCGGACGGTGTCCGTGGGTGGGGGTGCGGGGGTGTCCGGGGTCGACTCACCGAAGGTGACCTTGCCGAAGAGGCCCAGGTGGATGTGGATCCAGGTGTCTCCGGCGAAGCCGAGGAAGAGGTGCTTGCCGTGGGCCTCGGTGTGGGTGAGTTCCGTGCCGGTGAGCAGGGCGGCGGCGTCGGAGAACTTGCCCTGGGGGCTGGTCACCCGCGGTGCGCTCGCGGTGAAACGGGCGTAGTCCTGGGCGAGGCGGTGGATGGTGTGCCCTTCCGGCACGGTGGAGGTCCCTTCGGTCGTTCCTTCTGCCCACCCGCCCGACTCGGTCGGACGAGAGGTGGCCCTCGGCCCGGGGCGCCGCCCCGCGACCCGGCGGGGGCACCGCCCCCGCACCCCCGGAACTTTGCCCACCCGACCCACCTCACTCGGTGGGTGAGACGCGAGCGTTGTCTCCGGGCTCCGCCCCGGACACCGGCGGGTGCTCCGCCCCCTGCACCCCCGGGCCCTGGTGTCCGGCCCATCGCCGGCTCGCTCGGACGGGGGCCTTGCCCTGTCCGGCCCGGGGGCGGCTCCGCCCGGAGGGCTGGGCGGCGCTCGGCGCGGCGACGGAGGCTGGGGCCTCCCACGCGTGCCGCCGGTCACGCGCGTAGCGCCGCCGACCCGGCCGAGTCGGTCCGTCGTGGTCGGCTCAGCCCTGGGGGTGGTGTGCCGGGATCGGGGGGAGTTCCGCCGTCGTCTCGTAGGCCGTCAGCATGTCGATGCGGCGGATGTGGCGTTCGTCGCCGGAGAACGGGGTGGCCAGGAAGGTCTCGACGAACTTCGTCGCCTCGTCCTGGGTGTGCATGCGGGCGCCCACCGCGATGACGTTGGCGTTGTTGTGCTGGCGGCCGAGGGAGGCCGTCTCCTCGCTCCACGCGAGGGCGGCCCGGACGCCCTTCACCTTGTTCGCGGCGATCTGCTCGCCGTTTCCGGAGCCGCCGATGACGATGCCGAGGGCGTCGGGGTCGGCGGCGGTCCGCTCGGCCGCGCGGAGGCAGAAGGGCGGGTAGTCGTCCTGGGCGTCGTAGATGTGCGGGCCGCAGTCGACCGGGTCGTGACCCGCCTCCTTCAGCCATTCGACGAGGTGGTTCTTGAGTTCGAAGCCGGCATGGTCCGAGCCGAGATACACGCGCATGGGATGAGTGTGACACGCGTGTTGCCGGGTAGCAGCGCCGGGTATCGCGCCGAAAAGCAGGGGCAACGCAGTGGAAGCTCAGGAAAACCTCAAGTAACGATCCGGAATCAAAGGTTCCCGAATCCATTCACCTCAGATTCACTGGTCCGGCTCGTACGCCTCCCGTACGGCCCGTACACCGCTCGTACGGGAGATCCCCCTCACGCGGCGCAAAGGAAATCCGTCCCATGACTTCGCAGCCGACCCTGACGAAGGCCGGAAACGGCCCCGGAGATCCCGGAGAGCCCCACTCCGGTCTCCACGCGGGCCTCAAGAACCGTCACCTCTCGATGATCGCCATCGGCGGAGTCATCGGAGCCGGGCTGTTCGTCGGATCAAGCTCCGGCATCGCCACCGCAGGCCCCGGCATCCTTCTCTCCTACGCCCTCGTCGGCACGCTCGTGGTGCTGGTGATGCGGATGCTGGGTGAGATGTCCGCCGCCAACCCGACCTCGGGTTCGTTCTCCGCGCACGCCGACCGCGCGCTCGGCCCCTGGGCCGGGTTCTCCATCGGCTGGCTCTACTGGTTCTTCTGGGTCGTCGTGCTGGCCGTCGAGGCCACCGCCGGTGCCGCCATCCTCGAGTCGTGGATCCCCGCCGTGCCGCAGTGGGGGTGGGCGCTCATCGTGATGGTGGTGCTGACCGCCACCAACCTCGTCTCCGTCGGCTCCTACGGCGAGTTCGAGTTCTGGTTCGCCGGCATCAAGGTCGTCGCCATCGGTGCCTTCATCGTCGTCGGCGGGCTCGCCGTGTTCGGCGTGCTGCCCGGCGTCGACAGCGACAAGGCCGGCGTCGGCAACCTCGTCGACCACGGCGGCTTCCTGCCCCACGGGCCCGGCGCCATCCTCACCGGCGTACTGCTCGTCGTCTTCTCCTTCATGGGCAGCGAGATCGCGACGCTGGCCGCCGGTGAGTCGGAGAACCCGCAGCGTGCCGTCACGAAGTCCACCAACAGCATCATCTGGCGTATCGGCGTCTTCTACCTCGGGTCGATCTTCGTCGTGGTCACCCTGCTGCCGTGGAACGACCCCTCCCTCAAGGAGCAGGGTTCCTACGTCGCCGCACTCGACTCGCTCGGCATCGCGAACGCCGGTGAGATCATGAAGTTCATCGTGCTGACCTCGGTGCTGTCCTGTCTCAACTCCGGGCTCTACACCGCCTCCCGCATGGCGTTCTCGCTCGGTGAGCGCGGGGACGCGCCGAAGGCCTTCGCGCGGACCACCTCGCGGGGTGTGCCGAAGAACGCGATCATCGCCTCCGTGGTGTTCGGGTTCGTCGCCGTCTTCTTCAACTACGAGTTCCCGGACTCCGTCTTCCTCTTCCTCGTCAACTCCAGTGGCGCCGTCGCCCTGTTCGTGTGGCTGGTGATCTGCTTCTCGCAGCTGCGGATGCGGAAGATCATCCAGGCCGAGGCGCCGGAGAAGCTCGTCGTGCGGATGTGGCTGTACCCGTACCTGACCTGGGCCACGGCCGGGCTCATCGTGTTCATCCTCGGCTACATGCTGACCGACACCGAGCACGACGGCCGGACCACCGTGCTGCTGTCGCTGCTCGTGGCCGCGGTCGTCATCGCCATCGCCATCGTCAAGCAGAGGCTGAAGGAACCGAACGAGGTGCGGGCCGACGTGTAGTTCCCGACTCCGCAGAGGGGGCCCGTGCCCACGGGTCCCCTCTTCCGTTCTTCCGTGCGTGCTTCGCCGCCGTGCCCTCACAGCACCGTGAAGCTGTCCTTCACCTTCTCGTACGTCCGTACCGCCGACGTCTCGATGTCCGGCCGGTACCAGGTGTTGATCTGGTACGTCTTCCCGCCCTCGTCGAAGCCGAGGAGGCGGGCGCGCCAGGGGGCGCCCCGGAGGGTGAAGGTGTACTCCCAGACCACCGCCGGGCGGCCGTCGAACGTGGTCTCCTCCAGGCGGATCTTGCGGTAGTCCTCGCCCTGGTGCGCGTTCTGCTCGGAGGTCCGCCAGGTCTCCATCAGGTCGCCGCCGGACAGCGAGGACTTGGCGGCGAGTTCCTGCCGCCCGTCGGGCGAGGTGTAGTGCACCTCTGCACCGGTCTGCACGTCCCGCTGCCAGCCCTTCGGTGTCGCCCAGGCGTACCCTCCCGCCTCCTGGTGCGCCCCCGGCGGCAGACTCGGCGGCCGGACCGTGCCCTCGACCGTCGAAGAGGCGGAGGGGCTGACGGATTTCCGGGGCGAGGCGATCGTGGAGGTGGCGGGTGATGAGCCCGCCCGGTTCCCGTCGCCTCCGCCCGGCGCCGACGCCAGCACGATCCCGACGACCGCGGCCACGGCCACCACGCCCCCGGCCGCCATCAGGGTCGTACGGCGGCGGAGGCCGGCGCGGGACGGGACGGCGGGGGTGGCCGCGGCGCGTATCAGGGTCGGGGGCGGTGATTCCTCCCGGTGAGCCACTGCCCGTGGCGCGTCCGCCACCGGGTGCAGGGCCGATTCCAGGTCCGTCAGGCCGGCCCGGAGCGCGGGCTCCTTCTCCAGGGCGGCGGCCAGGATCTCCCGCAGCGGTCCTGCCCGCGCCGGGAGTTGCGGCTCCTCGTAGAGGACGGCGTGCAGGGTCGCCAGGGTCGTCGCGCGGGAGAAGGGGGAGTGGCCGGCCAGAGCCGCGCAGAGGGTGGCGCCCAGGGACCAGATGTCGGAGGGCGGGCCCTGGGGGCGGCCGGCGATGCGCTCGGGGGCCATGTAGTCGGGGGAGCCGACCAGCATGCCGACCATCGTCAGCGCCTTCGCGTCCTGGATGGCGGCGATGCCGAAGTCGGTGAGGACGACGCGCTGTCCGGCGTCCTCCACCAGGACGTTGCCCGGTTTGATGTCGCGGTGCAGGACACCTCGGGCATGCACCTGCCGCAGGGCCGCGATCAGTCCGAGGCCGATCCGGGCCGTCTCGCGCGGGCCGAGGGGGCCTGTCTCGGCCGTGATCCGCTCCAGGCTTCGGCCGGCCACCAACTCCATGACGATCCACAGGCGTTCGCCCTCGTCCACGACGTCGTAGACGCGTACCACGTGCGGGTGGTCGATGCGGGCCGTCGCACGGGCCTCGCGCAGGGTGCGTTCGCGGCGGGTGCGGGAGTCCTCCGCGTCGATGCCGTCCATGCGCATCTCCTTCACGGCGACGAGCCGGTCGAGCATCTCGTCGACGGCCCGCCACACCCGCCCCATGCCTCCCTGGCCGATGCTCTCGACCAGCCGGTAGCGCCCGGCCACCAACAGCCCGGGGATGCCTTCGCCACCTCTCACGCCGCCCGAATCTCCCCCGGACCCCGGAGTTCCCGGAACTCCCATTGCCCCCGCGGTCCTCGGGTCTCCCCCATTTCCCGGGTCTCCCGCATTTCCCGCTCCTCCCCTGTTTCCCGGCAACGCCCCGCACCCCCTCCATTGCCCTTCCACCGGCACACAATGGTCACACTTGATGCCGTGCCAGCATAGTGCGGAGAAATCTTGTGGTACCTCTTCGAGTAGTGCGAATTCAGACGCACCCAAGGGGGACGAACATGAGTTCTCGTCGCATGACGACCATCGCCGGATCGCTGGTCACGGCATCTTTCTCGGCGGTGATGATCGTTGCCGTGCCTGCCGTGGCGAACGGCCCGGGACCCGGTAGCGACAAAGGGGGAAAGGCCGTCGACCAGGCGCCCGCGGGCGTGAAACCGACCACGCTGCTGCCCGAGGAGATCTCGGTCGACAACGGGTCGCGGAAAACGACGATCACCGCCACCGTGAAAAATGACGGGACCAAGGAAACCGGCGGCATTCGGCTTTTGGTCGTCGGTTTCGACGGACTGACGGTCAAAAACGTTCCGGGTTGTTCACAGATCGCGGAAGGAGATCTCCCGGAGGGTGCCAACAGCGGTTTCTCCTGCCCCATCGACAATCTCGCGGCCGGGGCATCGAAGTCGTACGCCGCCGACGCGACCTTCGATCTCGGCAGGACCGGGAAGATCTGTCTGCCCGTCCAGACCTCGGACGGGTCCAGGACGTTCTGGCAGCAGGGGCCGGTGCCCTTCGGTACGACGAACCCGTCGCCGAACGCGCCCGCCACCCCGCTGCTGCTCGGCACCGACAACACCCCCGTGGCGCCGGACGGCGGCGAACTGCCCCGCACCGGCGCTCCCGGACGCGACGTCCTGCCGCTCGGCGCCGCCGGCGCGGCCCTGCTCACGGCGGGCGTCGCGGGGTTGTGGTGGTCCAGGCGACGGCCGGAGCCGCAGGGACGCTGAGGCCGTACCGGGCGCGAACGCGGAAGAGGGGGGGCCGGGGGGCCGCCCGGGGGGCCCGGCCCGCCCGCCGCGGGCCAATACCACGCCCACGCCGCGGGGCTCGAGGCCCCCCGGGGGGGCGCGGCCCACCACCGA